>NZ_JAKUEN010000018.1:0-71557 GCF_022662915.1 Bacillus cereus group sp. BfR-BA-01453
GTGAAAAGTGAAGCTAGCTTCACTTTTCACATACCAAATCATTATAAATTCATACTGGATAAACCAATGTATTGGGCCTTATCAAATTACACAGACTTCTTGACGGAACCCTTATATCAGCGATTTTTTCATTATATCGACGATTCGACACAGAATATCGACTTACCGACATTTTTCGACAATCAATTTTCATCTATATACCTCCGCTCGGAATCCGAAACGAAACGTGTGCCCCGCCTCTCACCTCACTATTTTCTACCTGAATTTTACCACCATGCTTCTCAACGATTGTCTTAGTAATATATAACCCGAGTCCAAAATGCTCCTTGCTTCCTGAACGCGACTGATCTCCCTGATAAAAACGTTGTAATACTTTTTTAAAATCTCCTTCTTGAAAACCAGGCCCTGAATCATATACATGAAACTCTATTGCTTCATGCCAAGCACATACTTTCAAAAGCATCTTCCCTGACACCGGAGTAAATCGAACTGCATTCATTACGATGTTGTCCATTACTTGACTGATTCGCTCTTGATCAAATACTAAGCTTTGTATATCCTCATTATTTTCAAAGATGACATCCCAATCAATTTCTTTTTTTCTAGCTATGCATTCATATTCTTCTAGTTTTTTAAGAAAGAATGAATTTATATGTACTTTATTTAAACGTAATTGAAATGAGAAACTCTCTAGCTCATTTACTATTTGGAACTCCTCAAGAAGCTTTGTCATTCTGTTTGTGTTTCTTTCAATCGTTTGTAAATACCGATGTAACAAATCTTCATTTTTCCATAAACCACTTTGCAAACCTTCTGTATGACCTTGCACAATCGTTAATGGCGTTTTCAAATCGTGAGAAATAGCTCTAATATATTCTCTCCTTTCTTCTTCTAACTCCCATTGTCGTGACAAACTAGTAGCTAGCGCTGCACGCATATTTTCAAACGAACTGACTAATTCACCAATTTCATTTTTCGCGTTGTACTCTAAATGAAAATTTAAATCCTGCTCTTGAATTCTTTTTGAGGCCTCTGATAGTTCAACTAGTGGTTTCTTTATTCTTTTTCCCATTCGATTTGAAATAATGTAGGACAAAATTGTAATGTATATAAAGGGTGAAGCTAAAAATAAGATTACAAAAAAGGAATCAACTGCCGAAGCAGTAGATATTGTTAAATGATAATTAAACCCTATCGCTCCTTGTAAATCTCCATTCCTATCTACTAAAGGCAGATATGTCGTAACTTCATTATCATCTTCTTCACCATAAATATTTGTATTAATAACACTCGAAATCGGTCTCTCATTTGTTATTAATTTCTTGTTATATGTACCATAAGAAATATCTCCTTGCCTATTAACAATTTGATATTTAATTCCCTCTTTAGGGACAATTTTCTCTAATCCATTTCGCTCTTTCTCATTTAACAATAGTATGCCTTTATCTTTTACATATTCTTTTATCATAGGGATTTTCTGTTCATAATAATTCGCAGGAAATACTTTCCCATTCTTCGTTAGCCAATACCAACCACTAGCCGCTGTTAAAACCGTTAGTATTAAACTACCAAGTAGAACTATTAAGAAGCCAGCTACTAGCTGTTGTTTAATCCTTAACCTTTGCATCAATTCTGTACACTCCACTTATATCCAATTCCCCACACCGTTTGAATATATGTATTTTCTCTGTCATATACACTAAGCTTTGTTCTAATTTTCTTTATATGCTCAACTACAGTAGAGACATCACTTTCACTATCATATCCCCAAATCTTTTCAAACAGCTGCTCTTTCGTCAAAACTTGACCAGCATGAAGTGCTAACATTTTCACAACTTCATACTCTTTCTTTGTAAAATGAATTTTTTCTTTCCCATTCATTATTTCGTAGTTTTGCAAATCTATTAATATACTTCCATAGCGTAGAAATTCCTTTTGATCTACCATTCTTAAATCTGTCGTACGGCGCAAATTGGCAACAATTCTTGCTTTCAACTCTTTTAAACTAAATGGCTTACTAATATAATCGTCTCCACCAATCAATAAACCTTCTATCCGAGACCGTTCACTACTATCCGCACTTAAAAATAAGATTGGGCATGCATAAGACTCTCTCATCTTCTCGCAAACTTTAAACCCATTCATATCTGGCAACATAACGTCTAAAATAATGAGATCCACGCTATTATCTAATTTCTTCAAAGCTTCTTCACCACTTAATGCACTTCTTACTTCATATCCTTCCATGACAAGACTATCTTCAATAAATGTAAGAATATCTGGTTCATCGTCTACAAGTAGTATTTTGCTCGTCACGGCAAGTCCCCCCTAATTAAATATATCTTTTTTACACCAACTAAACATAGCCGCTATTGCACATCCTCCTAAAATTGTACCATTTATCAGGTAAAATGTTCCTTTCCCCTCACTTAATATTCTTAGAATTGATCCACTTCCAATTACAAAATAACTTAATTCTTCATTCACATATAAACTTGCTACTAATAAACCAACTATTACAAAATACGTAATGATAGCGTTTTGAAACCACAGACTTACAAAACTACTCAACATTGTTAAAGCACTTGCTATAAACCATAGTATTAAATAATATTTTACAGTATATAAAATAGAAGCATTCGCACTATAAATGACTTGTTTATCTAAAAAGAATGTCTCTTCTGCACGCCTTATAAAAAATGTTCCATATATATAACTCTCAATGAATGCCATTAACAAAAACAAACTTACAATGCTCATTTGAGTAATCCATTTCGCCAATAATAATTCCCATCTACCTACGGGACGAATCATAACAAGCCGATACGCACCAGATGAAATTTCACTATTAAAACTATCAATAAATAAGATTGGAAAAATTAATAAGAATAACGTAAAATACCATTCTCTTGTAACTGCGACAGGAAAGTTTAAATTACTTAAGATTGCTTCTGTTCCTTTTGTATCATAAATGGCAACTCCAAAAGTATGAACCCATACGCTATGCAAAATAAGTAGCAGCCCAAAAATAACTATTAATGCTTTCGTCTTTTTTCTATTAAAAATCCGTTCAAATTCACTTATAAGTATTTGTCTCATTCTTCACACCTCACACAAAATTATCTTTTTTCCCTATCCAATAAACTGTTACAGTATTACAAACAACAATGTATAGTAGTAAAACTACAGATCCAAAAAGAATCATTCTTGAACTACCAGATAAAGATATAGCAATTCCTTCATGTTGCAATTTAATTAAAGAAGAATAATTAATATAAAGAAAAGTCGGGGATTGGCCTATCACTAACGCCATCGCTGGGTATCCAAAGGAAAATATAATGAATCCCATACCAAGAAGAGTCGCACTTGTTGTCGATTTACTTATAACCGACAGCATAATTAATATGCTAGCCATTGCTATTAAAGTAAGATAAGCAATTCCGTAATAAGAAATACAGTATAAGAACACGCCAAGTGCATTCGTTTTTTCCGTATGATAAAACAAAAGAATATTCGGTTCATGCTCAAAGAAAATATAGCCAATACAATAACTGCAAATAAAATAAACACTTATAAATAGCAAACTTACCGCTACTATCGTAATTATTTTTGCAATCAAAACCTCCGAATACGTATATGATCTTTGGATTACCATCCTAATTTGACCGCTATGATACTCTTGAGCAAACACAAGAACAATTAAAACGAGTAAAACAAGATTACATATACTCATAAGCATTTCAGATAATGCAAGGACGGGGAACGAATTCGCATATGTATAATCAACCGCTATCCTTTCGACCTCTTGATTATGTTTTAAATAGTACTTAGCAGCCCCAAGTAACATCACTGGTATCATCAAAAAACAAAGCCATGTTACTTTCTTCGCCCAAAGCCGCTCCCATTCCGAGCGTACTAACATCATCATGAGCTCATCATCTCCACGAAAATATCTTCTAATTCTTTATTCCTTCCTTGCAATTCTTCCGTCGTTCCCCGCCATATTAATGATCCTTCTCGAATCATGACCCATGAATCACACATAAGCTCCAATTCACGAATTAAATGACTAGAAATAAAGAAAGTAATTCCCTTCTCACGCTGTAAATCGAGTACAATTTTACGAAGCTGCTTAATTCCAACTGGATCTAATCCATTAGACGGTTCATCCAAAATAATAAAATCTGGATTCCCAAGAAGCGCCTGTGCAATCCCTAAACGCTGCTTCATCCCTAACGAATACGTACCAACTTTATCGTCAGCACGATTTTCTAAACCGACGATTTCTAATACTTGCTGCACTTTATTTTCAAGAACTTCTCCACCAGTACGTAACGTAATCCTCCCTAAATTCCGCAAATTTTTTCGTCCTGACATATAAGGGAAAAAAATTGGAGCTTCTACAATTGCACCTACATGCTGAAGAGCTTCTTTCCGATTTTTTTGTACGCTAATACCATTAACTAATATCTCTCCTTCATTTGGTCGAATTAACCCCATAATTGTTCGAATAAGAGTTGTCTTCCCAGAACCATTTGGCCCAACAAAACCACAAATCTCATTTTTATAAACAGAAAAAGACATATGACTTAGCAACGTTCTCCCCTTCACCTTTTTCGTCACATCTCTTACTTCTAAAACCGCTTTTTTCATCTCTACCGCCTCCTTACTCTAAGAATAGAAGGTAAAAATAAACAATTTATAAACAAATAAAAAGAAGTTACCTTCACGGTAACTTCTTTTCCATATACCCCATCCAGTATCAACCGGATTATATTAACGATTTTTCAAATATATCGACGATTTCTCCACTTATATCAGCGATTTTTTCATTATATCGACGGTTCGACACAGGATATCGACTTACCGACATTCTTCGACAATTAAGACGCTCAACATACCCTATCCCCCAAGCAATTTACTGCCGAACTCTACGATTAAAAAGATAATTAATAAGATCGCGAGTATTTTTAATGCTACATATGCCACTTTAAAAACAGCATAAATGAGCAAGACGATTAAAATAATCGTTAAAATTTCCATCTAGAATTCCTCCAAGCTTTGCTCTTCACATCTTATTTTACTCGCCCCACACTTTTTATGGAACGGCATAAGACGACATAGAAAAAAGAGGATACCTCACCCATCGTAAGATACCCTCTCTTTCAGCTGCTCAAACCATTCTCTCTCTAATTGTAAATATCCCATTTCACTCTTCTCAGCGCTCTTCAATTCTTTATCGGCTTTCCTCATATAAACGTTGGAAGCTTCCATATCGCCCTCTACATATTTCACAATTCCTTGTGTACGATAATACCCATGTAAGTCTATTTTTGTAATAGCCTTTCCACGTTCCTTTGCTTCTTGCAAAGAAAGACGATCCATCTCATAAAGAGCTTTATATAAAAGATACCAACTATGAAAACTACTAACGAAAAACTTATTTTCTTTCGTTACAGGTAGTTGAACAATTGTTTCTACATACAGTATCGCTCTTTCCATTCCCTCTTGATCAGCTCTAGCATAAAAAACGAGCATAAGTCCACTCATTATATCTCTTATACTTTTATCCTCTTTTAATTTTTCCTCACTAAGCTCTATTAATCTCTCATCCCAATCTTTCGGCCTTTTATAACTAAATAATTCACTCGATACTTGAATGTTATATAAATGCTGCCTAGCCTTTTCATCATCTTTAATTAAAATAAGAAATTGCATGCCATCACTCAAAAACGTTCCTTTTATCGGTACGATTGTAGCTGCAAAAATGACAAAGTGTAAAACAGAAAAATATAAAAGATATTGATAATAACTCACCATGTATATGTAACCGGAAGTAATACCAAATAATAAACTCGTAATCGGTCCACCTAAAGTCATCCATGCCCATTTTTTTGAAAGATTCGGTGTCTCTATAGAAGGAGGCACTAACATCGCCACGCCTCCAAAGTACATCCACAATTTATTTTCTCGAATGCGTACTTTCCCCTTCTCTTTTTGAAAAGTAATCGGCCCTACTGTCATAAATTTGAAATTCAAACCGCCTATTAAACCAACTACTACATGTCCTAGCTCATGAATGGTTAACACTAACAATGCAATTCCAACTATTGCCCATAGGTTCAAAATTACTTCTAATTTCCCAGTTCGGATTACTCCGTATAAAATGGACAGAATTAGCGCCACTGTCATTGAGCCAGCTGGCCTTCTTAAAATATCCACCTTTTTCTCCCCTTAATAAATCATTTTTCTATGCATTTCGTACATATATGTTCCAACATGTAAAACCCAAATAAATGAAATCATAATAACCATAAGGAAGTCCTTCCCATCTAACAGCGCATACACAATCGCTACAAACCATGCACAAACAAGTGTCATATTTGTATAGCGATATGCTTTATATCCCGCTTCATGTACAATTTGTTGTTGTCCTTCATCTGCATTTTTCGCCCACATTTCCATTGACTGTGAATACGTTACACTCTGTTCTGGGTATAACGTGTTATATTTCTTTCTCGTTACACTTCCTAACCAAGTCGTTATCATAAAGCCGACTGTAGACAGCGTTAAACTGACGATCACCCAAAATAAATTCCCCGCAGCCACATACACTTTATAAACAGAAATAACAGAACAAACGAACCAGGACATAACGACAATTTCCATTACTCGTAAATAAATGAGTGCGATTCCAAGCCTTCGTCCGCTACTACTTTCTTCTTCATCTCTTGTCTGTAAAAGCGCCCTTGTACGCTTCCCAATATAATATATCGCCCCTACTCCAAGTAGCATCATTATAACAATACTTATAACAGATGGCATTTTGCTAGTACTAGTTGTCGCAATATCTCCTCCTACATACCCTATAAATCCACCAAAAACCGCTCCCACTAACAACTTTACTATTGCTGATTGTTTCCCCTTCACTTTACTCTTCCCCCTCCACCAACTCAAATATTTCCTCCACCGGTACGTTGAAAATTTGTGCAATTTTTAACGACAATACGATAGATGGTGCATAATCCCCGCGCTCAATTAAACTAATCGTTTGCCGCGATGATCCAATCGCTTTCCCTAAATCCCCTTGTGATAAACGATGCTTTGCCCGCAATTCTCTCACTCGATTTTGAAGCTTCATGTCTTCCCTCTTTTTCATTTATTTAATCAAATTGTAAATAATACCCTTATTTTTGTCAATTATAATTGTCATTTTGACGTTAATAATTGACAAAAATAAAGATATATTATGATGGAAATAACCTATATAATGAATGTGAAATATTAAACAAAGGAAGTGACCTATGAGTAAAACATCTACTTTTTTCTATATTCTTACTAAACTTACAGCGACTTTCTTTTTATTATCACTTATAAGCATGCTTCTCTTAACAACTAGTCAACCAACATTATATAGTTTCTTAGCTGGATTACGAGAACTACTATATGTTCCCTTCGTTCCTGTCCTTGCGGTATATGCAATTTTTTGTTCTATTTGCATAGATAAATTGAAATTAAAAACACATACAAGACTGAAGACATTATTACTTTATATTTTTTGCGGCTATTTATTTTTTCTTCCCTTTTTAATATTTAAAGAAGCTGATCTAATACAGTTCTTGTTCCTCGGATCAATCGGAGCAGTATGTTCTCTTTCTTTCTATTTATGTACAGTCATAGCAACAAAATTTAAGTGGATACCGTATTTCGTACCAAGCATTATGTTTATTATATTTATCACAATTCACTTAGTAGATATAGAAAGGGTTGGAACATCAAAAGAACAATGGGTCGAAACAAAAACCGATAACTCTTTCGAAGCATCTTTTCAACATTTTAGTGGTGAACATAAAGTCCCAATTGAATTAAAACGAGGTGATATATTAGAATTCACTATTGAATCACGAACTGATAATTTGAATGGCTACATAGGGGACATAAAAATGGCTAGTGAATTTCAAGAGGAAGAAAATTATTTAGCTCCAGCTGGTCCTAATACGTACCATTTCGCAGCAATTAAGACAGGTACTTATTACATTATAGTTAGCGGAAATCAATTAAAAGGAAAGTTGAAAATAGATTGGAACATCAAATAAAAAAGGCAGTGCATCTGCACTGCCTCCCTAATTTTGGACATAGAATGGATTCCATATTAACTTGCGTTTTGTAAGAATACTCGTTTTAACTGTTTGCGGAAACGAACTCCTAACGTAATTGCTACAATCGCAATCACTCCAAAAATAATTTTACCGATGTGACCTTCTAGCGCTCCAAAAATATCATGCAAGTTTCCACCTAACCAGTAACCACCAATTAAGAAGAATGATACCCAAAATAGAGCACCTGAGTAAATTGTAATTGCAAAACGGCGGAATGGTAAGTTAATAATTCCTGCAAAGTATCCTGTAAAGTGACGTACACCAGGAATAAAGAAACCGATAAAAATCAAGAAGTATCCATACTTATCAAACCACATTCTCGTTAAGTCGATTTTTCTTTGTGTTAAAAATACGTATTTCCCATACTTTTGAACAAAGGGCATTCCTAATTTATTTCCTAAAAAGTATTGGATCGTCATTCCTACACTTGTCCCAATGAAGGATAGGATAATTAAAATCGGTAAACTTAAATCACCTTTATGTGCTAAAAATCCCGCATATGCTAACGTTGGCTCTCCCGGAAACGGAAGTGCAATATATTCTAACAGCAAACCAACAAGTACAACATAGTACCCGTATTGCTGAAATAATTCATGAATCCATTCCATGTCATCTCTCCTCTCAATCACGTGCAACTTCTTACTAATATTGTATAAAAAAATTGTCGAAATAACTATCACAATAGCTTACATTTTTATTACATTTTTGTAAGACTCTCACTAAACTTTTACGTTCATTATGTACTCTCATTTTAAAACAATTTAACAAGTATACACTGCGAAAAATGAGGGCCTTAATATGCACTTTTTATCCATTTTTTAACACTTGAAAATCGTTATATTTTGTTCTTAATAAAAAACCACTACAAACTCATACTAACTTCATATTAGCTTCATATACGTATTGTAAGATTATATCGGAATTTGTTGAAAAATTTAACCAATATATGACTAAACATTAATTTGAATAAATATTAATCGCTTTTCGAAATTGAAAAAAGGGTGAATAAAAAATGGAAGCTTATAAAATGCACGATTTTATTAATACAAATGTTGAATCTCACCAAAATGAAACCGTTTTTAATTTACACATATGTGAAACAAATGAATTTGACGTAAGTTTAACAAAGTCTACAACACTATCTTTTATCGTTTCAAAAAAGAACATTAAGATTGTTACGAAAAAATGGATTAATTCAAATCAAGAAAGCATGATTGGCAAAAGCTACATCATTCCAACGAAAGCTTTTCACTACTTCTTACCAATTATTTCTGAAACGGAAGATGAATTAAATATTCAAGTTCAAAGTTTTGGACTACATGGCGAACTTTTATTAAATGAAAGATTACTTATTGATAAAAACAACAAACACAATGCCAAAATTACTACCTTCTTTGAAACATTAGATGAAAATGTAAATAAAGTATTACGAGGATTGCAAATTCATTGTATGTAAGACTATTACAATAGTAAAAAGGAGAATAAAATGAAAAAACTATTATTAAGCGCACTATTATCATTAGGAGTTTTAACTATTCCATTCACAAATGCTGAGGCAGCTACAACAAATGACCAGCTTATCGTGAATACACAGTTAAATAAAATGGATTACTATCAAAACGGAAAATTCATAAAAAGTTTTACTGTCGCTACTGGAAAAGCAGCTACTCCTACACCTAAAGGTACTTTTCAAATCGTAAATAAAATTAAAAATCGCCCTTATTACACAGGCAAAATTAAAGGCGGCGATCCACGTAATCCGCTTGGTGACCGTTGGCTCGGACTAAACATGGCAGGAACTTACGGAACAACTTATGCGATTCATGGTACGAACAATAATCAGGCAATTGGTAAGTGGACAACACTAGGTTGTATTCGTATGTATAACAATGATATACACTGGTTATTTGAGCGTATTCCCCAGCAAGCTACTGTCACTGTAAAATAACCTCAAAGCGCGATTTACGTGTAGCCAAGAATTTTATGTCTTGGCTTATTTTATTTCTTCATTTACAGTAGCAAAACAACTGTATTTACATATATAATAGGAATAGATTGTGTTAGGTAACATCCAAACATTGATAAACATGGATATTAAAATTATACAGTTATAATATTTTATAAATTTTATAATACATACTATAATAGAATTACTGTAATTCTTAAATATTCAGTTTCACTAAACAACTCCCCTTGCTACTTTCATGATTATTTTATGGCAGGGGCTTATTATATGTATAAACAATCTGAGTCATCGGAAAAATGATGAATTCGAATATTGCAGTTAAAAGCGTTATTTAGGAGGTGTTACTATGACGCATATACTGGTGATTGAAGACAACCCAGATATACAAGAACTAATTCGTGAATTTCTAATGGCACAAAACTTTACTGTTGATGTCGTTGGTGCTGGAACAGAAGGTATACTTCTTTTCCAAAAAAATTCATACGATCTTGTCCTCCTTGATGTGATGTTACCAGATATAGATGGCTATAGTATTTGTAAAATTATGCGAGGACAATCTGATGTACCAATCATTATGTTAACAGGCTTACATAATGAAGAAAGTGAAATTAAAGGATTTGAATTAGGTATTGATGACTATATTACGAAACCGTTCCATTACACCGTATTTATTAAACGTGTAGAAGCTGTATTAAGAAGGGCAGCAACGAAGGAAGCCGAAGCTGCGACTATACTACAATTCCATGAATTGATGTTAAATTCTACAGCATACGCCGCTTATGTTCATGGTAATCAAATTGAATTGACAACAAAAGAATTTGAAATTATTTATACTTTACTGCAAAATCGAGGAAAAGTATTATCAAGAAGTGATTTGTTGAATAAGGTATGGGGCTATGAACATTATGGTGATGTAAGAGTTATAGATACACACATTAAAAACTTACGAAAAAAATTAGGAATTCCTTATATTAAAACGGTGAAAGGCATTGGCTACAAAATCGAATCGTAGCAAAGACAACATCACCAAAAATATTTTCATCAAAACCTTATTATTTTGTATTCTTTTATCACTTTGTCTTTATCAAGTTATTTACTTCTTAGCTTCAAACTACGATAAAGAACGTTTTGCGAAAGAAAATGGAACGCATACTACAGAACAAGCGGATTCAGATGAACAAAACGACCAAAGTAAAATGAATCAAAATAAAGCTGTATCACAGGGGGATATGTTTAATTTCCAATCTTCTATTATAGATTATAATTCTCTCTCTACAGCTATCAACCATCTTTTGCAGCCTAGCCAAACTGCAAAAGCAAAAGAACATACTCAAAATATTTCGGGGAAAAATAGCGCTTCTGCTCCATCTACAGAAACGGAAAAGCAAGTCGCTACTAATGATGCCTTACATAAACAAAATGCAGCAAGTAAAGCAAATGATGCACAAGATGATCCAAAATTAACAGACGCACTGCAGCAGTTAGCTCCACATATTGGCGCGACAATGCTTGCATTATCTTTGCTCGGATCTTTAATTTATGCAAAACTAATTGCTAAACCTTTTCAATATATGAGTGATGCTTTAAAAGATATTATGAATCTTGATTTCTCAGATAAAAAGCTACTCAACAAAAATACGGATCAAACAGATTTTGATTTACAAGTAGCTGCTTCACAAGTACCAAATATAGTGAAGAATTTACATGCAAGCAATCAAGATTTAAGAAATGAACTCAAAAAGGAACAACAATTAGAACAATCTCGTAAAGAATTTATGTCTATGGTTTCCCATGAATTAAAAACACCAATCGCAGCCGTTATGGGACAACTAGATGGCATGATTCACGGAATTGGAGCTTATAAAGATAGAGATAAATATTTAAAACGTTCCTATGAAATGATGCAAGACATTAACATATTAACGGAAAAAATGTCGGAATTATCCAAAATACAAAACCCTCAATTTAAACCTGATTTAAAAGTTATCTCCTTAACTAATATTATTGAGGACGTTATGAAGAAAGTAGATTATTTCGTATCTGTAAAGCAGTTAAATGTTCAATCTAACATTAAACAAGATGTACAAGTTTTAGCTGATCCTAAATTTATTCAAACTGCCATTTTTAACATTATTTCAAATGCAATTCATTATACAATTGACCATCAGCATGTATATATAAAGCTTTATGAAAAGCCAAACGGTTACGCATTAGAAGTATTAAATACAGGTTCACAAATAGATGAGGATAAACTTGCCCATTTATTTGAGCCATTCTATCGCGCAAACCCTGACAAACATGGCTTAGTACAAGGCAGTGGTCTTGGGTTATACATTGTAAAACAAATACTAGATAAACATCAATTTCCTTATGGTATACAAAACACGCCTCAAGGTGTAAAATGTTCTATTGTATTCCCAAAAGCAATGTAAAAACCTACTACAATTTCATATCCCAAATTCATACTTCGTATGAGTGGCGGAATTTTGTAGAGTATATGACTCTGTTTCGTTCGCCCGTTATCCTTATTTAGATAGCGGGCGTTTTTTATTATGTAAAAGGAGGATTTTCATGGAGAAATTTAAGTATTCATTACTCGTTTTATTCGGAGCTTGTAGCTACGGCGTACTTTCAACTATTTTCAAACTCGGATTCATTGATGGATTTTCAGCCCATCAACTATTAGGAGGTCAATATGTCTTCGGATGGATCGGTCTTCTTCTGCTCGTTCTTTTCGTTTCACGTCATAAAGTAACAAAAAAGCAATTCTTTTCCTTACTAACAGTTGGCACAACGATGAGTATGACCGGTATCTTCTACGCTATTTCTGTAGAAGAACTACCAGCATCTATCGCTGTCGTCCTACTTTTCCAATTCACATGGATTGGTGTAGTCATTGAAGCAATTGCAAATCGAACTTTTCCGAGCCGTGAAAAGGTCATATCTATCATTATTTTATTTACTGGTACATTGTTTGCTGGCGGTGTATTTGAAGGCCTCGGACAAAGTTTTTCTACAAAAGGAATTATCTTTGGACTATTAGCCGCTGTCTCTTTTTCATTCTATGTTTTTGCAAGCGGGCGTGTCGCTACAGAAGTTCCGCCTTATACGAAAAGTTTTCTTATGACAACAAGCGCTACTCTTATCGTATGTCTATTCTTCCCGCCAACCTTTTTAACAGATGGTGCCCTGCAAGCTGGCCTATGGAAATATGCTTTCTTCCTCGGTTTGTTCGGTGTTGTCGTACCTGTCATTTGTTTTTCAATTGGCGTACCGAAAGTAGGAACAGGACTTGGTACAATACTAGGAGCAGCTGAATTACCAACCGCCATTATCGCTTCTATTACACTTGTACATGAAGTCGTAACGTTTATGCAGTGGATTGGGATCATCTTTATACTACTTGGGATTTTCACTCCTCAGTTACTTACGGCTAGGAAAGAAAAGAATCAGAGTAGCGTGCATAGCGCATGAAAATAGCAACTTGCATATAAATGTAAATGCAGTTACAATGTGATATAATTTCAAATCTATTTGGAGGTATAAATGACTATTTTAAGCGTAGCCTTTTTTGCTATTATGTGTATCTTCTTCCTAATAAGATATATGAAAGAAAAGAAATTTTACGATGTGCTCCTCATTCCCATTTGCATATATGCTGGGGCAGTCAAAACTCCTTTAGTAGAGTACTTAAACTTTAATACCACATTCAAAATAACATATGATATTGCAGCTATTATTCTCGTAATCCTTGCTGTGCTGTTCTTCTTAAAAGATAAGAAAGAGAATCCTACTGCATAACAAAAGACCTTTCATGTATTTGAAAGGTCTTTTTCTCTATCTCACTTTACTGCTCCATATAATTTCTCTACCTCATGCTCAATTTGTTTTACATCAATTCGCTCAAATAGTGGCTGCACGCTATCAATTCTATTCGGCAACGTGTTTTGAGGCTCCCAATTTCGGTTCACAATCGATAATGTGTTTCTAATTCTTTCACTTGAAAATGGTAAAAACGGTTCAAGGAGATTTACATACGGCCAAGCGCCTCCAATAAAAATACTCATCTTACATTCCTCCTTTTAAATATAAAAAGCCCCGCCCCTATCTAAAAAAAGATAAGGGCGGGGCTGTATAAACAGTCGCGGTACCACCTTATTTCGCCAATTACTCACATAATTAGCCTTAACAAATACGGAGCTATATGCTCTTATACTGTGGTTTTGATAACGAGTACCAACTCTCGTCGCGCCGCCTACTATTATCATTTGATAAGTTCAGGACGAAGCTCAAAGGCCATTGTTCAAATGAATATTCTTGCTTCTTCTCAGCTACCGAAGCTCTCTGGACAGAATGCATTCATTCTACTTTTCCTTTTCAACGCTTTTGTATATAACACGTATTTCACGACTTAATAACAGAAAAATCAAACTTTTATTCAGGAAGAAAAGGAAATCCCATCCCCCTGCCGAATAACTATACGTTCACAAAAGGAGTGATATGATTGAATCAAAAACAACTAAGCGCACGTAATGAAAAAAGCTGGAATGCAGCTGCTTATGAAGCTTGGACGAATCGCCACGGGGCACCAGCTGATTATGCGAAAAAAATCATGGAAGACCCTATGCGCGAGGTAAATCACTATTTACCTTACATACAATCTCCAACAGGAAAACGTATTATTAATTTACTCGGATCAAAAGGGAATAAAGCTGTTGCTCTCGCTCTTTTAGGAGCTGACGTAACAGTTGTTGATATTTCAGCAAGTAATGCAAAATATGCAAATGAACTTGCAGAAGCAGCAGGTGTCTCTATACAGTATGTCGTTTCTGATGTATTACATGCGCAGCTCTCCGAATCATTTGATATCGTATTGCTGGAACTCGGTGTACTCCATTATTTTTTAGATTTAAAACCGCTCTTTCAAAAAATTGCTACTTTACTTAAAGAAGATGGAATGCTGATCCTTCGTGACTATCACCCTGTTTACACGAAATTATTAGGAGTCGACCATCCATCATTTCGGGCCAATGGAAATTATTTTGATAAAGAATTAATTGAAGAGGATGTTGCTTATAGCATCCTTCTTACAGAAGCGCAGAAAGAATCGTTACCGAAAACAACCATCCGTCGCTGGACGCTAGGAGAAATTATTACAACACTTGCGGGGGAACATTTTAAAATTGAAAAACTAGTTGAAGAACACGGGCCTCATCAAAGATGGGTCTTCCCTTCTACTGCACCGGAAGGAATGGAAGAGCGTGTGCCGGGTCTCTATACATTAATTGCGACAGCATGCAAAAAAGGATCCCTTCACGGATAGGATCCTTTTTGCATGCTCACGCATATAAGTTGAGGTTGGAGATTACCATAATTCTGTAGAATAGGACACAAGATATTTCAACATTTCGTCTCTGACTTACGTCGTCAAAAAGGGGTATGACCAACATAACGAAGAGTAATGTTTATAGTTGATACTGATAATCGTTATCAACTAATTAGAAGTATACATGATGTTATTTCAAATTACAATAGCATTTCTCATTTTTATTTATGAATTTTTTGATATACAAATGTATACATTTTAAGAACATTTACTCATATGAATCTGCCATATTCCATTATCTGCTATAATTTTTATTGAACAGATTAATAACTTCATAATGATGTTTTTATTAATTCTGCTCTAAATATTTATAAATTATAATAAACAGTTTTTAAAAGGCAGGGGTAACGATGAAATATGTTAGTATTCGACAAAAACTACTGTTCACACTCTTAAGCATTTCTTCTTTATTTAGCATTGCTCTTATTGTTATTCTTTCATTCGCTATGAGCCAAGCGAGCGAAATTGAAATGTTAAAAAATGACGTATCCAAAAGAGCAACGATTTTAAAAGAACGCGGTGATTGGTTCCAAGCACAAGTTGCTGGTTTACAAGAATATTTACTATCACATGATCAAAAAGGATTGGATAAATTCAACCGAGAAGGAAAAAAACTAGCTGATACGAGAGAAAAAGTAACAAGTGATAAAAAACTCCCAGAAGGAATGAAAGAAGCCATTTTAATGGGCGGAAAATGGCGAAGCGTCATAGATAATGAAGTCCTCCCTCTCGCTCGAGAAGGAAAATGGGACGAAGCATCTAAAATCGCTTTAGCTCAAACTGATTACGTAAACGACCTTTTAAGTCGTTTTACGAAATATGCGAATGAAGAAAATAATAAACGTGACGCATTAATTGCTGACGTGGAATCTTCTTCATCCCTTATTCAATATATTATCTTCTTCTCACTCATTACATGTACAGTAACGTCTATTTTATTAGCATGGTGGTTCTCTGGTAAGCTTGTTAAACCAATACGACAAATTGATGAGAAATTAAAAGAATTAGCTTCGCAAGATGGTGATTTAACTGCTAGATTGCATGTAACGAGTAAAGATGAAATTGGTGATATCGCCAATTCCTTTAATCAAATGCTCGCTAATTTACAACGTATAATAAAACAAGTGCAACAAACATCAACAAGTGTAAAAGAAGCATCTGAAAATGTGTTTATCGAAACAACTGCTTCTATGGAAAATACAGCAAAAACTGAGGAAACTATGAATGCTCTTGAGCATAATATTCGTTCACAAGTCTCCAGCATCGAAGAAAGTTCAACTGCAATGGACGATATGGCAACGAGTGTTCAACGTATTGCAGAATCCGCCTCTTCTGTTGCTAGCCTAGCTGTTACTACTTCAGAAAAAGCTGATAGTGGGAATAAAGTCATTGAGAAATCTATTACACAAATGCATACCATTAATGAAGCTGTGAACGCTACATCACAAGTAGTAGAACGACTCATTACACATACAAATCATATTGATACTGCACTTCAATCTATTTCTAATATCGCGGAACAAACGAATTTACTCGCTTTAAATGCTTCCATTGAAGCGGCTCGTGCTGGTGAACATGGAAAAGGCTTCGCTGTTGTTGCCGATGAAGTACGAAAGCTTGCTGAACAATCTCAGCTAGCAGCAACTGATATTAACCATTTACTTCATCAAATTCAAGCAGATACAAAAATAGCAAATGAAATGATGACGCAAGGTCAGTCAGAGGCTTCTGAAGGCATTACAGTCATTCGTACTGCTGGATCTTCATTCTCAGAAATTGTTAACCACATTAACAAAGTTTCTACACAAATGCAGGAGGTGTCTGCAACTGCTGAAGAAATGGCCGCAAGTTCTGAAGAAATGAATGCAGCTTTAAATAACATCGCTTCTATTTCAAATGAAGTTGCCGCCGAAACATCACAAACAGCAACTTCAGCTGGTGACCAAGTAAACAAAATGAGTGTCGTTGCTAAAAAAGCATCTGAAATGAAAACGACCGTACAAGAACTTGAAGTCCTCGTTTCCCATTTTAAAACAAATGCTTAAAGTGAAAAAAGAGAGATTTACAATCTCTCTTTTTTCACTTTAAAATATCTCTTTCTATCTCTCATTCCGTCTGCTATAATTCCTAAAGGAAAGAAGAAAGCTTTATTCCAAACGGAGTAAAGCTTTCTTTCAATTTTTTACATTAATTAATTCTAATACTATGATTTCACAAAGGAGGATTTTATGATATGAGTTTTATTAGCATTCGAAAAAAACTAATGTTCATGATGGGAACGATTTGCGCTTTATTTGGAATCGCCTTAGCTTTTATTTTGTTTTTTGCTATTGATCAATCTCGTCAAGCTGAAGCATTACAAAAAGAGATTTCCCCCCTTGCAACACAATTAAAAGAGCGCGGGGATGCTTATCAAGTACAGCTCTCTGCTTTAAGAGGGTATTTATTACAACATGATCAAGTTGAATTAGACAAATTTAACGAAATGAGTAAACTTCTTGAAGATAAGAAAGATGAGCTTCTTTCTTATCCTAACCTTTCTCAATCTGTAAAAAATACAATGGAATCAGGATCCACTTGGAGAAAATTCATTGAAGAGAAAGTTTTCACTCTTGCAAAAGAACAAAAGTGGGAAGAGGCCCTGCAAGTAGCTTATGCAGAAAATGGTACTGTATATAAAGTAATTGGTGACTTCACAAATTACAGTAATGAACAAGCTAAGTTACGTGATCAATCTATTAAAAAAATTGATCAATCTTCACTACAAATTGAATATGTTATTTTCTTATCACTTGTTATTTGTATTATTGTAGCTATGATTCTTGCATGGTGGTTCTCTGGTAAACTTGTAAAACCAATTCAACAAATTGATGGTAAACTAAAAGAATTATCATCTCAAGAAGGTGACTTAACAGCCCGCCTACAAGTAAATAGTAATGATGAAATTGGTACGATCGCAACATCATTTAATAAAATGTTAGAAAACCTACAACATATCATTAACCGTGTTCAAAAAACATCTGTAGAAGTACAAAGCGCTTCTGAAAATATGCTAGAAAAGACGAATATATCACGTGAGGCAACAATAAAAGTTCAAAGCTCGATGTCTAGCTTAAATGCAAGTATTCAATCACAATCTGCTAGCATGGAAGAAAGCTCAACTGCAATGGACGATATGACAGTAAGTGTTCAGCGCATTGCTGAATCTGCTTCATCTGTAACTGAACTTGCTGTAGCTACATCTGAACAAGCTAACGATGGAAATACTGTTATTCAAAAATCTGTTTCACAAATGACAACGATACACGACGCGGTAAATGCTACATCAGAAGTGGTCGAACGTCTAATCACTCATACAAAATATATTGATACAGCTGTACAATCTATTTCTAATATTGCAGAACAAACAAACTTACTTGCTTTAAACGCCTCTATTGAAGCAGCTCGTGCTGGCGAACAAGGAAAAGGTTTCGCTGTCGTGGCTGACGAAGTTCGAAAACTTGCTGAACAATCTAAAACAGCGGCAACAGATATTAACCAGCTACTACATCAAATTCAACAAGACACTGAAACTGCTAACTCTATGATGTCACAAGGCCGTTCGGAAGCATCTGAAGGCATTCATGTTATTCGCGAAGCTGGCAATTCTTTCACAACAATTGTAGAACAAGTAAACAAAGTATCTACTCAAATGCAAGACATCTCAGCAACTGCTGAAGAAATGGCTGCAAGTGCTGAAGAAATGAACGCTTCACTGAATAACATCGCTTCTATTTCTACTGAAGTATCTAGTGAAACAGCGGCAACAGCACAATCTGCTGAGAAAAAAGTCGTTACGATGAATGAAATGACACAAACAGCTAAACAAATGAAACAAACAGTTGAAGAATTAGATCAACTCGTATCTCATTTTAAAACTGAATAGCCATTCCAAAAATATTCCTCTTCCAAGAGGAATATTTTTTTGAGCTCATTTCCTGCACTTTATACATATATCCGTTATAATGAGAATCGATATCATTAATATGTAGGGGGTGCTACACATGTCACAACAAGCATTTGAAGAAAAGTTATATGCAAACTTAGAAGCTGTTATTGACCCTGAACTCGGTGTTGATATTATTAATCTTGGATTAGTTTATGACGTTACAGCAGATGAAAATAATAATGCTATCATTACGATGACGATGACTTCTATCGGTTGTCCAATGGCTGGGCAAATTGTATCAGACGTTAAAAAAGTATTATCAACGAACGTACCTGAAGTCAATGAAATAGAAGTAAATGTCGTTTGGAATCCACCATGGTCGAAAGAACGCATGTCACGTATGGCGAAAATTGCATTAGGTATTCGCGACTAAATAAAGTGAACCTTGAATCAGTGGGGGGTTCCTCATCCCCACTGCCCATAAAAGCGGGATAAAGAAAGACCTGACATCCTAGTCAGGTCTTTTTCTCTTATTATTTTACGCCTACTGCATCATAAGCTTTCGTTACAGCTTGTACAGCTTTAGAGTTTTTACCATATAAATCTTCAGCTGACTGAAGTGCTGCTTGACGCATCATCTTAAAGTCAGAGTTTGCAGTTAAATATTTCGTAAGAGCACGGTAATAAATTTTTTCTGTCGCTTCACGGCCTACTCCTGTTACTTTCACGCCGTAATGCTCCCCGCCTTCAGATACTAAGTATGCAGCTTTATTGTTAATGCTACTGTTAATATGAACGCCGCCATTATCAGCTGTTCCAGTGTAGCGTTTATTGTAATGATCTGGGTAACCTTCACCTGGTTTTAATGGGTTTGGAATAGACGCTGGATCTTTCAATGAACGAAGTGCATCACCAGGTTTACCAGGTGTATAAATGTCAGCACCTAAATCCCAGCTCTTCTTCTCAACCATAACACCCATAATATCAGATAACGATTCATTTAACGCACCCGGCTCATTTTTATAAACAAGATTTGCTGTATGCTCAGTGACAGCATGCGTTAATTCGTGACCGATAACATCTAGTCCAGCAGATAATGGAATGAATGTTTTACCATCGCCATCACCATACATCATTTGCACACCGTTCCAAGCTGCGTTATTCCAGCTTTCTCCAACGTGAACAGTAGAAATTAGCTTCGCACCTTTATCATCGAAAGAGTTACGATTAAATGTCTTTTTATAGTAATCATATACTTTCCCTGCATTTACATGCGCATCAACTGCCGCTTTATCTTCGAAGAACTTAGATTTACTTTCAACTTCTTCTCCTGTATATCCAAGCCATTGCGAGAATAAATTAAACAAGTTTTCATCCATATTTTCTGCGTCAAATGTATGAATACCTTGTCCTCGCTTACCATCAAATAAGTTGAATTGTCCTGTTTTCGTATCTTGAGCAATTTCAAATGATTGTCTAGCACCTAATACTCCGTAACCAAATCCAGTAATGTTATCTACAGCGTTATATTTCTCAATCACATTTCCATTTGTCGCATCAACAAAATAATGCCAATACCCTGGAGCTGGCTTTGAAATCGATGCTTTCACTAAGTATGCAAGATAGTAATTTCCATCTTTTTCATACACATATAAATCTTTTTTCACACCGTCATAATTCTTTACTTTACCAACTTCTTTTTCAATATCTGCCTTTGCAATCGTTTCTGCTTGTTCCGCGCTAATACTTGCAAACTCAGGAATATTTTTATCCTCTAAATTCGGAATAACTTGTCCGAAGAATGCTTTTACATTATTCTCTTTATCTAGTGTAACTGTTTGATCTGAACCGTACACAGGAATGTTATTATGTTTCTCAACTAGCTTCACGTGTGTTGTACCGGATTCAGCATCTTTTTCTTCCCCAACGACATTAAAGTGTTTATCAATATTTCCTGCTAATTTGAACATATCTTTCTTACTCTCTAAATATTGAAAGACCGTTTCTTTTTTATCTAGTCCTTCCGGTGCTTTCCATTCTTCACCTATGTATGCAGGCGTTTTAAATTCTTGATGGTATTGAATTTTTTGTTCTTCCGCTTTCGTTGTCGTTGCTCCAAATGTTCCAAATCCCCCGGCGATAACAGTTAACGCTAATGCTGATGAAATGACTTGCTTTTTCACTATAACATTCCCCATTCCCTAAAGATTTTTGACACTTTTATACAATTCTTATTTTTTTAGCTAATACCTTTTTCCATAATTTGAGAAAGTTTTTTCTGACAATTCCACTCAAAAAAAGAGGACATCCTATCGGACGTCCTCTTTTTTATAAACATTTTATTGCTTTTTCAATTCAATTGCTAAATAGTGTGATTGCTCTTTCGCTTCAATATGAATATCTTCTTCAATCGCTTCTGCCGCATCACGCATAACAAGTGTCTCACCATTGATTACACTACTTCCTTCAATTTGAACAACATACAACTGACGACCTTCTTTCACAGGAAAATGAATTTCTTTTCCTGCTTCTAACGATAAAGAATATAAATTCGCATCTTGATGAATTTGAATTGGAGCCTCTCCTTCTAATGGAGATACCATATGGAACCATTCGTTTTCACGCTTACTCCAATCAAATTTAAATTCACCATAGTTTGGCTTATGATCTGCACGGTCTGGTAAAATCCAAATCTGTAATAAACGTAGTGTTTCATTTCCTAAATTATGCTCACTATGAAATACACCTGTGCCAGCACTCATATATTGAACATGTCCTCGCTCAATTGTTCCGCGGTTCCCCATGCTATCTTCATGTGTTAAAGCACCGTCTACAACATACGAAATGATTTCCATATCGCGGTGTGGATGCATATCAAAACCAGTTTGCGGTGCTACTAGGTCATCATTAATTACACGTAATGCACCAAAGTTCATGTTATTAGGATTATAATAATTTGCAAATGAAAAATGAAAATGTGTATTTAACCAACCGTGATTTGCTCTTCCCATATTTTTATGATCAACTTTTCTAAACATACCCTTCACCTCATATTATCTCGAGTTCGAGATTTATTTTAAAATTTTTCTCACTATAACTTTTTTAGTAATTGTAGTAATTGATGTTGTTCTTCTACGTTTAAATTTTGAAACTGCTCCGCTTGGAATGTTTCTTGAGGCGGGACGATTTCTTCATATAAAGCTCTTCCCTTTTCTGTTAACGAAATATATTTTGTAGTACCTTCTTGTTCACGACGAATCCACTCGAGTTGCTCCATTTTATTCAAAAGCTGCGTGATATTTCCTTTCGTAACAAATAGCTTATTTCCAAGCTCTTGCTGCGTTAAACGATCATGCCCTCCAACTTGAGCTAGTACATCAAACTGCGCGGCAGATACATTCCATTCTTTCAAATGCTGATTCGTCTCACGAATACTTTTATTATAAAAACGTGATAAACGAAACCATAGTAGTAAACCTAGTCTATCTTCTGTTTTCATTTCATCACCTCGCTCGTTTTATACCATTAGTTTAGAACTAAACTTTATAAAAGTCAATTACTTATTTTTAGTAAGAAACAAAGAAAGCACAGCGTCATTTCTCCACTATGCTTTACATTAACTTTCTATTTTTATATTCATCCAGCTTCCTCTCCGCGAACTTTCTCGCATCTTTCTCAATCCATCTATCTTCGTACAATTCACTTCCCACATACAATACTTCGCTCTTATGCTGCATTGCATGACGAAATTCATGCAGTAGTGTTTTAAGGACTTGCTCATACTCTTCCCACATACAAATAAAAATTAATTGTTTTTCTTTATGATAAAAACCACCTACCGGGAATAAAAATTCCTCTTCTTCTTCTCCTAGTGATAAAAGGACATGATTCACATCACACGTATCACAAAAAATAACCGGTGTTTTACAGACTTCAATCAGTGAAAATAAATCGTCTCTAAGCCTTTTGACATCCCAAGGAAGCTCCGAATCCAACACATACCAATTCTCCACTTGTTGATATACATTTTGAAACTGGAGTTCCATTTCTCTTTATTCCCCTTTCCAAGCACCTTTTTCTATATGTATGCCACAATATGGTAAATATTAAACGTATTCTTTCATCCTTGAAAAAATGCCAATCAAAAAGGAATCTATGTCGTCATAGATTCCTTTTCCGTAATCACTTTTTCATACATATCTTTTACTTTTATTTTTTTAATTTAGTTAGTCTTCGTATCCCACTTAAAGATTTTATTTAAAAATTTATATACATTTTTTGACTCTTTTGTCAGAAGTGGACCTAAGATAGATAGTATAAGCACGTATAGTGCTGAGAATGGCTTCAAGACTGACATTAAACCACCAGCGATACCGATATTGGCCATAATGATGGAAAATTCTCCTCTTGAAACGATTGTTAATCCAATATTTGTTGACGCTTTATGAGATAATCCAGCTTGTCGTCCTGCAATCATCCCTGCTATAAAGTTTCCGATGATTGTAAGAAGGACAGCACCTAACGTTAACCATATCGCTCCGCCCAGTGAGAACGGATCAATGCTTAATCCGAAACTGAAGAAGAAAATAGCTCCGAAAAAATCTCTAAATGGAACAACGAGATGTTCAATTCTGTCACTATGCTCTGTCTCAGAGAAAACTAACCCTAAAAGAAGTGCTCCAATTGCTTCAGCAACGTGAATTGTTTCCGAGAATCCTGCAATAAAGAATAATGAAGCAAATACTACAATAATGAAAATTTCATCCGAACTAATATTGAGCAATTTATTTAATAACGGCGTCGCCTTTCTAGCTACAATAAAGAATAGAAGCATATATCCTAAAGCAATTCCAATTGAAGTAAGGGCACCCAAGAATGAAGCGTGATCCCCTAGAACTAATCCAGAAACGACTGATAAATATACAGCCAGGAATATATCTTCGAACATGATAATTCCTAAAATTAATTCGGTCTCATTATTACCAGTTCTTCTTAAATCCACTAACACCTTTGCAACAATAGCGCTAGAAGAAATCGTAATAATCCCCGCAATAATTAAGATTTCTAGTAAAGGGAATCCCATTATAAATCCGTACAATAACCCAAGTGAAAAGTTAATTAAAATATAGATCGTTCCGCCAATCGCAATAGAACGTCCAGATTTAATTAGTTTTTTCATCGAAAATTCTAGTCCTAGATAGAACAGAAGAAACAGAACGCCAATCCGTCCAAGGAAGGAAATGACACTTGCACTTTCAATAAATTTGAAATCGATCACACCAATTGTCGGCGCGTGTGGCCCCACTAACATTCCAAGAACAATTAGAAACGGAATGACTGAGAATTTAAACTTTCCAGCAATTACTGCCGCAATTGCAACTAATACTAACGCTGTACCCACTTCAAAAATTAACGTATCCATCTAGTCAGTCCCCCTATTCGAAAGTAACTCATTAATAATTTTTTTAATTTCTTCTCTCTCGCCTGAAACTACAAGCATATCGCCTGCCTCAATTACTGTTTCTGGTCCTGGATTAAATAGCTTTTTCATATTCTTTTTCATAACTGCAATAATCGTTACGCTATAGTTTTTTCTTATTTCAAGATCACCAATTGTTTTTCCAATTGCTGGCGCTGCATTCTCTACTTTAAACCACTCAATCGCTAAACCTTCAAAGACCATTTCAACATTTTCTAATGCTCTAGGTTTATACACCATTCCACCTAATATTGCTGCAATTTGTCTCGCCTCTGAGTCACGTAATGAAATACTTGAGATACTTTCTTCATGGTCTGAATCAAAATGATACATTTCTCTACGCCCGTCATCATGAATAACAATCACCATCTTCTCGTTACCTTTCGTAACGATTTGAAACTTATAACCAATACCTGGAAGTTCACTTTCTCTAATATTCATATTTAGCTCCTCCACAACATTTTTATTTAAATTTTCTGTTTTTCTGTCTTTTATTCATCCAATCAACTTTAGAAACTCTAACCATTCAGGATACCTATGATTTGGAAATCTTTTATTGTAATAATAAGTGGCTCCTAAAAAGATACTTAAAGATGTAATGATAAAAAATATATTACTTCTCATTTTCAAACTCTTAAGGCTTACTTTCCATAAAGTTTCTTCTTTCAAATCATCCCCTCTTTCTCGCTTTACATTTAGTTTTTTAAAATGTAAATAATTCTAAAAATATTACGATGTAACATAATCATAACATAAAATAACTTTAAGTAACATAATTTTTTAGAAAAATTGATTCTCGTATATTTTTTGCATATAATTTTCTTATTACGGAAAAAAGGAAGTGTATTATATGGTTGATATCTTTAGCAGATTCCTTGAGGTAACGAATAATATTTTATGGTCATATATTCTTATTGCAATGCTAATCGGCTTCGGTCTTTATTTCTCTTTTAAATTGAAGTTTGTCCAAATTACTCATTTCGGTGAGATGGTCGGTTTAATTAGTAAAGGATTTAATCGAAAAGAAAAAAAGAAAGATAGTATCTCCCCGTTCCAGGCATTTTGCTTAAGTGCAGCTGCACGTATCGGTATCGGAAACTTAGCTGGTGTAGCATTAGCTATCTCAATGGGCGGACCTGGCGCAGTATTTTGGATGTGGTTTATCGCTATCCTTGGAGCAGCTACTAGTTTCGTAGAATGTACGCTCGCGCAAATTTATAAAGTAAAAGATGGAAGCAGATTCCGTGGCGGCCCAGCATATTATATGGAAAAAGGATTAAACAAACGCTGGATGGGTGTTTGGTTCTCACTTCTTATTACAGTTGCGTACGGATTAATTTTCAACTCTGTACAAGCAAACACAGTAACAATAGCATTTGAAAATGCTTTTGGACTAGAGCGAACGATCGTAGGAGCTCTATTAGCTTTATTAGTTGCAGTTATTATTTTCGGTGGTATTAAGAGCATTTCACGTATTACGGAAATGATTGTTCCTCCAATGGCAATCATTTATATTGGTGTGGCTATTTTTGTTGTTATTAACAACTTTACTATGTTACCAAGCATTTTTATGGAAATATTTAATGGTGCATTCGGCTTAGACCAAGCTATCGCTGGTGGTATTGGAGCAGCAATTAAGTTCGGAATTCAGCGCGGTCTATTCGCAACAGAAGCAGGTATGGGTAGCTCTCCTAACGCAGCCGCAACATCAGATGTATCTCACCCTGTTAAACAAGGACTTGTTCAAGCATTAGGTGTTTTCGTAGACACGTTCTTAGTATGTACATCAACAGCATTTATCGTATTATGCTCTGGACTTTACAAAGGAACAAATTTACAAGGTATCGAATTAACACAAAATGCATTAAGTTCACAAATCGGACCATGGGCAAGTACTTTCTTAGCAATTATTATTTTCCTATTCGCGTTCAGTTCTTTACTAGGAAACTACTATTATGGTGAAACAAACATCGCATTTATTAAAGAAAGCAAAACATGGTTAATGATTTATCGCGTTGCAGTTGTCGGAATGGTATTCTTCGGATCAATCGCTGCCCTTCAAACAGTTTGGAGCTTAGCTGATTTATTCATGGGACTAATGGTATTGACAAACTTAATTGCCATCTCATTCCTAAGCAAATTCGCCTATGCAGCATTAGTAGACTATATGAAGCAAAAGAAACAAGGAAAAGATCCTGTTTTCATTGCAAGCTCTATCCCTGGCTTACAAAATACAGAGTGCTGGGATGGACAGGATGTAGAAGAAAAACAGAAGGCTGTGTAACAAATAAAAGCGGAAGCGGCTTGCTCAGAATGTGAGGGGGATGGAGCTTTTGACGTAGAGGCGCTCTTTGCCTCGCAGGAAAAAGCGAAGCCACCGAACATTCTAGCCGCTGAAGCTGGATATCACCTAAAAGCGGAAGCAGCTCGTTTAGAACAACAGCTATATATCAAACAAAATCCCTATTACTTCAACGTAATAGGGATTTTTATGTACAACAGTTCATAATTTGTTCAAATTAATTCCAACAAAAGGGTTGATTTATACGAATTACTACATTATAATTATTATAAATTAGTAATTGATATCACATAACAACTCAAAAGGAGATTGATCATAATGAACAAACAAGTAATCGAAGTATTAAACAAACAAGTAGCAGACTGGAGCGTTTTATTCACAAAATTACACAACTTCCATTGGTACGTAAAAGGACCTCAATTCTTCACATTACATGAGAAATTCGAAGAACTTTACACAGAATCAGCTACTCACATCGATGAAATTGCAGAACGTATTTTAGCAATTGGCGGCAAACCAGTAGCAACAATGAAAGAATACTTAGAAATATCTTCTATTCAAGAAGCAGCATACGGAGAAACTGCAGAAGGGATGGTCGAAGCAATCATGAAAGACTACGAAATGATGCTAGTCGAACTGAAAAAAGGCATGGAAATCGCTCAAGACTCTGACGACGAAATGACATCTGACCTACTACTAGGCATCTACACAGAACTAGAAAAACACGCTTGGATGCTACGCGCGTTCTTGAATCAATAATAGACTTTAAAGCGGAAGCGGCTTGCTCAGAATCGCAGGGCATTGGAGCTCTCGACCTTGAAGCGCTTTTTGCTTCGAGCGAGAGAGCGAAATGACCGGAGATTCTAGCCGCTGGAGCTGGATATCATTTAAAGCGGAAGCGGCTCGTTCAGAACAGGAGGGTGTTGGAACTCCTGATTACGATGCGCTTTTTGCCTCGAATGAAGGAGTGAAACAACCGACTGTTCTAGCCGCTGGAGCTGGATAATACAAAAAGCGGAAGCGGCTTGCTCAGAGTCGCTTTTTTCTATGAAATGGTCGCTTTTGTTGGTACATGAAATTTATATCAGCGATTTCATCCAATATATCAGCGATTTTTCAATTATATCGACTTACCGACAAATCACGACAATATGAGCACCTCCCCATCCCCCACTTTCATCAATATATTACAATCTCTTTTATGCTAAAATATAGGTAACACCCTTTAGTAAAATAGATCCAAAAAAGCTTTTCCATATTCATCATTTACTACTTAAATGGCGGGAGTGGTTCAGTTGAAAGACTACTTAATTAGAGCATTTTTTGCGTTAATAACAGTTGGGATTGTCTTACTTATAGCTAATATTTTCAATATACGTATCGAGGTTAAAGACTATGCTTTCCTCATTGTCTTAGCAATTGGTGGCGGCTGGGGTGGCTGGTACTTGTATAAAAAACAAAGTAATCAAAATGATAAAGGCATTCCAAAGTAATACGGAATGCCTTCTTTTATTGCCGTCTATAATAAATAATAAAATTCAAACCGCTAATACAACCAATCGCAATAAACATACAAAACGATTGTGGATCTCCACTTAAATTATACTCATCAACGATAAACCCAATCATAAACAACGTAATCGCAGAAACACCGATACACAATATCGAAATAAACCAAAGCGAAAATTCATTAATTCGCTCTTTCTTCTGTGTTGAAATAATTAGCATAACAAGAATAGATGCTGCTAAAATACATTTAAAAACCGGCCTTAAAAATACGAACTCCTCCATTTATTTCTCCTTTTCCCAAAACATTACACCTTAACATTAACATATTTAACCAAATTAAAAACACATGCCTTTTCAAGATAAAATGACATGTGTTTCCAAAAATATCTATACAATTGTATTATGATAACTGCTTCCACTTCGTTCCTAAAACAGGACGCTCGTAATTTTGTATCTTATGAATGAGTGCATCTGCCGTCTCAGCGGCAACGATTAACTCTTTATTCGATGGATTCATAAATCCCTCTTCCGCTGCGCGTTCAACCATTTGCAAAATTGGTCCATAAAAATCTTTTATGTTCAATAAACCAACTGGCTTATTATGTATACCAATTTGTGACCAACATACTGCTTCAAATAGCTCTTCAAACGTTCCATATCCGCCTGGCAGTGCGATGAAAGCATCCGCAAGCTCTGCCATTTTCGCTTTACGTTCATGCATCGTTTCTACTTCAATTAATTCTGTTAACCCTGTATGAACGATTTCTCCTCGAAATAGACCGCGCGGCATAACACCTGTTACACGGCCACCTAAGCGAAGAACTTCGTTTGCTACTTCTCCCATTAATCCGACGCAAGAACCACCGTATACAAGCTCATACTCGTTCTCAACAAACATTTTTCCTAACGCTATTGCCTGCTCTTTGAACTCTGGTCTCTCCCCTAAGTTGGAACCTGCAAACACACAAATCTTTCTCATCCTTACACCCCAAAACTATATATTGTTATGATACAATGAACATTGTACAACATATTGAGGGGATGAGAAAGAAATGGATATCGTCGCATTTCAAAGATGGGTGGAGGAATTTTACGAAAAACGAAGCTGGTCACAGTATAATGCTTTTATTCGCTTAAATTTCTTAACAGAGGAAGTTGGGGAAGTTTCACGCGTTGTTCGCGCAATTGAAATCGGTCGTGATCGTCCTGATGAAGACGCGAAAACAGAAGAAGAGCTAAAACAAGAACTAAAAGAAGAACTTGGTGATGTACTATCTAACCTTATTATTCTTTCGCAAAAATATGATTTAGACTTACAAGACATTATGGACGCACACGTCACAAAGCTTTCGAAAAGGTTCGAGACATCCAAATGAGAATATTATCAATTATGGTATAATATTCTTGTCACAATACTAAGGGGGATTTTATGTTATCTAAAAAATTGCACGACGCACTAAACGATCAAATGAACTTTGAATTTTACTCTGCCCACGCTTATATGGCGATGGCTGCTTACTGTACGGCGGAGAGCTATGATGGATTCGCTAACTTTTTCCTTGTACAAGCTGAAGAAGAACGTTTCCACGCAATGAAGCTTTACAACTACATTAATGACCGCGGTGAGCGCGCTATTATTACTGGATTTGATAATCCGAATAACGAATATGAATCTGTACTGAATGCTTTTGAAGTGGCACTTGAGCATGAGCGTGAAGTAACGAAACGTATTTACAACTTATCTGATATCGCTTGGGATGAGCGTGAACACGCAACAATTACATTCTTAAAATGGTTCGTCGATGAGCAAGTAGAAGAAGAAGCTTCATTCGATAGCATCATCCAAAAATTAAAACGTATTACAAGCGATTCAAACGCATTATTTATGCTAGATGCTGAATTAGAGAAACGTACATTTACGCCTCCAGCTGAGTAGTATTTCAATCACCTTAATGAATGGATTAAGGTGATTTTTTTATTTGCTTTCTATCTTAAAATCACCTTAAAATTCCTAGCATTTGACATAGAACTAGTTAAAAAATGGTATTATTTTCAATATAAAGTGAAACTTTGGTCCGTGGGGGGCGTTCATCCACCACGGATTATTAGTTGAACTAATCGGGTCTTTACAGGCAGTAAGACTCCCACCTAATCTCTTTGCCCCCGGCAAATTTTGAGGTGGGAGTCTTACTGCTCGTTAATGCTGGATAAAACAATATGTGAGGAGAGAAAAAATGAATCAACGTGTAGAAGCTGTTGATGCAATTCGTGGTTTCGCTTTATTTGGCATTTTACTTGTTAATATAACATTAATTCAATTCGGGTTATTCGCTAATGAAAAACCCACTTATATTTTCGGAAAACTCGATGAAAGTGCTAATTGGTTTATTCAATTTTTCGGCACACAAAATTTCATTTCCCTATTCTCTTTTTTATTTGGGCTTAGCATTATTTTGTTACAAAAAAGTATTATCGCAAAAGGAAAAAAGTTTTTCCCCACATATATAAGACGTATTAGCATTCTTTTACTACTAGGTTTCATTCACGGTACCTTTATTTGGTCCGGAGATATTTTATTTGCATACGGACTTATCGGGATTTTCTTAATGATGTTTATAAATAGAAAACCAAAAACATTATTGATTTGGGCAACTATTCTACTCGCACTCATTACACTTATGTCTTATCAAACTGATCCAAATACAAATATTAATGATTTTGCTCCTTATATTGAAAAAGAGCATAAAGTTCATGAAACTGGAAGCTATATGGATCATGTCAACTTTAGGTTAACTGAAAGTCCTTTCGATTATATTGGGATTAACGGTTTCTTCGGACTAGTTTTCATATCAATTTTCGCAATAATTTTTATGTCCCCACTTTTCTTACTCGGAATGTATGTAGGAAAAAAGGGCTGGCTATTTGAGATTGATAAACACATACCTTCTATCAAAAAGATTTGGCTTATCACTGGTATTTTCTCTTTTACAATTAAAATCTTAGCCATGTTCGTAAAGCATCCAATTTTAATTATGTTACAAGATGGCCTTACACCAGTAACCATGACCTTCTTTTACGGAAGCACAATTATTTTATTATTCCATTACAAAAAAGCAACCCGTCTACTAACATACATGGCCAATATGGGAAAAATGTCGGTTAGTAATTACTTAGCCCAGTCCATTATCGCAACAACAATTTTTTATGCATACGGTTTTGGCTTATTCGGAAAAATAGGATATTTCTTCGGTATTCTTTTAACGATTGTAATCTATACAATTCAATTATTTGCTAGCACATATTGGCTGCGGAAATACCGAATGGGGCCTATTGAATATATATGGAGGCTTGGAACTTATTTGGAGAAACCACGTTTTAAAAGAAACTTAGATAAAGCAAGCTAAACGAAAAAAAGCAATGAGCCCATACGCTCATTGCTTTTCTTATTCTTAAAGCATAACCCCAACGATAACCGCTGATAATATACTTACTAATGTTGCACCGTATACAAGTTTTAAGCCGAATGATGATACAACGTTTGCTTGTTTGCCATCGATACTCTTCGTTGCACCTGCGATAATTCCAATAGATGAGAAGTTCGCAAATGATACAAGGAAGATAGATAAAATACCTACTGTACGAGCTGATAAATCACCAGCTACTTTACCAAGGTCAAGCATTGCAACGAATTCGTTCGTTACTAATTTCGTTGCCATAATTTGTCCTGCTGTTAGCATCTCTGATGTTGGGATACCCATTACGAATGCTAATGGTGAGAAAATGTATCCTAAAATGCTTTGGAATGTGATTCCGAAAATTGAATCGAACACACCATTAATTGCTGTAATTAATGCTACGAAACCAATTAACATCGCCGCTACTGTTACAGCGATAGAGAAACCAAGCATAATATATTCGCCTAACATTTCAAAGAATGTTTGCTTTTTATCTTCTTGTAATTCTAAAATGTCGTCTTCTTCTTTCACGTCATATGGATTAATAATATGAACGATAATGAATCCACTAAATAAGTTTAATACAAGTGCTGTTACTACATATTTTGGATCAATCATTTTCATGTAAGAACCGACGATTGACATCGATACTGTTGACATGGAAGATGCACAAAGTGTGTATAAACGATTTTTCGGTAATTTGCTTAATTGATCTTTTACTGTAATGAATACTTCCCCTTGACCAACAATCGCAGCTGCTACTGCATTATATGATTCTAGTTTTCCTAAACCGTTCACTTTACTTAATAGGAAACCGACTGCACGAATGATAATCGGTAAAATTTTAATATGTTGTAAGATCCCAATTAATACTGCTAAGAAAATAATTGGTAATAATACTGTTAAGAAGAATGGTGCTTGTCCATCATTTGCTAGACCACCAAATACGAAATTAACCCCTGCTTCCGCAAATTTTAAAATAGCGCCAAACCCATCTGCAATTCCTTTTACTAATACAAATCCGACCTTTGTATTTAGTAAGAAATATGCAAGTACCAATTGAATGACAAGCATAAGTGCAATTGGTTTATATTTAATTTTCTTACGATCTGAACTGATAAGGAAACCTAGTACAAATACTACAAGTAAACCGACTAGAAACATTACTATTTTCATATGTGAATCCTCCACTTCTCCCACGAGTTATTGGTCGTATAACGAATGACGTCTGACCATTGATGTTAAAAAAATTTAAAACCCCTAAATACTATTCAACTGTTATCTAAAATCAGTAAGCGTTTACATAAATTGCAATTTATTAAAGGTAGCCTCTTCTCTCCTACCATACTTGAAAGTCTGAAATTGATACCACCTACAAATCAAATTGTAAGCGTTATCTAACTGAAAAGCAATATAAATTTAAAAAGATTTTTATATGTTAATATATTCCTAATTAATTGGTTTTTCTATGCAAATTTACCATAAAAAAACAGCCCTAACTATGAGCTAGGACCATCTTTTTTATAACATAACACCAACGATAATCGCTGATAAAATACTTACTAATGTCGCACCGTACACAAGGCGTAGACCGAATGATGATACAACATTTGATTGATTTTCATCGATACCTTTCGTTGCCCCTGCAATAATGCCGATAGATGAGAAGTTCGCAAATGATACAAGGAACACAGAAAGAATTCCAACTGTACGAGTTGATAAATCACCCGCTACTTTTCCAAGATCAAGCATCGCAACAAATTCGTTTGATACTAATTTCGTTGCCATAATTTGTCCTGCTGTTACCATCTCTGCTTGCGGGATACCCATTACGAATGCTAATGGTGAGAAAATGTATCCCAAAATAGCTTGGAATGTAATACCGAACATGGAATCAAACAAGCTATTAATTGCTGTAATTAATGCTACGAAACCAAGTAACATCGCTGCTACTGTAATCGCGATTGTAAAACCAAGCATAATGTACTCGCTCAGCATTTCAAAGAATGACTGTTTTTTCTTATTTTCTAAATTCAGTGTATCTTCTTCTTCTGTAATATCGTACGGGTTAATAATATGAATAATAATGAAACCACTAAATAAATTTAATACAAGTGCTGTTACTACATATTTTGGTTCGATCATTTTCATGTAAGAACCGACGATTGACATTGATACTGTCGACATGGAAGATGCACATAATGTATATAAACGATGTTTTGGGATTTTACTTAATTGATCTTTTACTGTAATAAATACTTCCGCTTGCCCAACAATAGCAGCTGCTACTGCGTTATATGATTCTAGTTTTCCTAGACCATTTACTTTACTTAACAAAGTACCAATAGCACGAATAAATATCGGTAAAATTTTAAAGTGTTGTAGAATTCCGATTAAAACGGCAAAGAATACGATTGGTAATAACGCTGTTAAGAAGAATGAAACCTCTCCTTTATTAACAAGACCACCAAATACGAAAACGATTCCAGCTTCCGCATATCCAAGAAGCGCGCCAAATCCATCTGAAATTCCTTTTACTAAAATATAACCAACTTGCGTATTTAATAAGAAATAAGATAGTGCTAGCTGAATAACAAGCATAATTGCGATTGGTTTATACTTAATCTTCTTTCGATCGGAGCTTATAAGAAAACCGAGTACAAATACAACGAGTAATCCTACAAGAAACATAACAAACTTCATTAATAAAATCCTCCATTTAACTCTTCATTAACGTTGAACGTCTGACCACTCAAAACGAGAAATAATCCGAACTTTCCATTTCTCCTTCAAAACCTTCAATCGGATAGGAAAAATCATAAAACCTCTTGTTTCAAAGGCATTTTCCATTCTAACATAAATCACAACTCATATCCGCACTTTTCTTTAAAAAAATTACATTTTATTATAAAACATCTATTAATGTTCGTCTTTTACTATCTGCAAATAGCTGAATAAAACAAAAAAATGGGCATCAAGTTTCACTTGATGCCCATTCCATTATACCGCTTTTTCTTTATCTGCTACTTGCTCTTCCCAGCACTCTGTATTTTTCAGACCTGGAATAGAATTTGCATAGAAGACTGGATCTTTCCCTTGTTTCTTTTGCTTTACGTAATCTGATAATGCTGCAAAAGCATACTTAGAAAGGAATACGATTGCAACTAAGTTAATAACAGCCATAATACCCATGAATAGATCTGCTAAATCCCAAACGATTTGAATTGTTGCGACAGACCCTAACATAACCATACCAAGTACAGCAATGCGGTAAGCTGTTAATAGCACTTTACTTCCATTTAAGAATTCAATATTCGTCTCACCATAGTAGTAGTTACCTACTAATGAACTAAATGCAAACAAGAAGATTGCAACTGCTACAAATATAGATGCCCACGGTCCGATATGTTGACTTAATGCTTGTTGCGTTAATTGAATACCATTTAAATCAGCTGCATTATGCACATCTGATAAAAGAATGATAAATGCTGTACAACTACAAATTAATAATGTATCTGTAAATACCCCTAAAGTTTGAATGAAACCTTGTTTAACTGGGTGCGTTACGTTTGCAGTCGCAGCTGCGTTCGGCGCACTACCCATACCTGCTTCATTTGAGAATAATCCGCGTTTTACCCCTAATAAAATCGCAGCACCTAATCCCCCGCCCACTACTTCTTTAATTCCGAAAGCATGTAAGAAAATTTCTTTAAATACATACGGAATTGCCGTAATGTTTGTTACAACAACGAATAATGCTACTGCTACATAAATAATCGCCATCACTGGAACAATCATTTCAACCGCGCGTGCAATTCGCTTTACTCCGCCAAAAATAATAACTGCAAGTAAACCAGCCATTACAAGACCTACTAATCTACTATCTGTTTTGAATGCCCCATCAAAAGCAGCTGCTACAGTATTAGATTGTACAGCGTTAAAAATTAATCCGAAACTTACTGTTATTAATACAGAGAAAATAGCTCCAAGCCAGCGCTTATTTAAACCCTTTTCCATATAATACGCTGGACCACCACGGAACGTATTCCCATCTTTCACTTTATAAATTTGCGCTAATGTGCTCTCGACAAATGCAGAAGCACCCCCAATTACCGCGATTAACCACATCCAAAATACTGCTCCTGGACCACCTGCTGAAATTGCAATAGCTACACCAGCTAAGTTACCAGTACCTACACGAGAAGCTGTACTCATACAAAAAGCCTGGAATGATGATACACCACTCTTCTCTTTTTGTGCTTTCCTCGTTTTCGAACTCGCCCCATCCCCAAGCAATCGAATCATTTCACCGAAGTAACGAACTTGGACAAATTTCACACGAAATGAAAAGTAAAGTCCTAACCCAATTAACATCGCAATAATGATATATGACCAAAGGACATTATTTATATCCCCAATTACCTTAGCTAAAAAATCCATAATTGCATTGCCCCCTCTTCCTAACAATAAGAAAATTATATTCTAAAAACTCTTAGTAATCAAGAACTTTATGTTAGGTTTTCTAACACGAGCAAGTTAACTTACTTAACACATGTGTTTTTTTACGCAAAATTATAACTAGTACGCGCATTTATCCAATACTAAATCACTCATCCTATGTGACCAGCCATACCTTTAAGACAGTACGTTCCCTACAAATAATATGAGAAATGAACAAACAAAAATTATATTAACAATTACCTCTCACCCTTTTCATCCTTTACTACAACAAAAAAGGCGAGCATCGAATTCAACTCGATGCTCGCCTTTTCATTTACACTGCTTTTTCTTTATCAGTTACCGCTGACTTATCCCAACACTCTGTATTCGTTAAACCAGGAATAGAATCTGCACGGAAGACTGGATCTTTTCCTTGTTTCTTTTGCCTTACATAGTCTGCCAATGCCGCATACGCAAATCGGCCAAGAAGTGTAATCGCAATTAAGTTTGTGATTACCATTAGACCCATAAATAAGTCTGCCATATTCCATACAACTTGAAGCGTCGCAACAGAACCGAATAATACCATTCCCACTACCGCAATACGGTAAATTGTTAACCAAGTTTTACTTTGTTTAATGAATTCAATATTCGTTTCACCATAATAGTAGTTTCCTAAAAGTGAACTAAACGCAAATAAGAAAATAATAATCGCTAAGAAGCTACTTGCCCATGGGCCAATTTGTGAACTTAATGCATTTTGTGTTAGTTCAATACCTTCTAAATTCGTTGCTTTATATGCACCAGAACATAGTACGATAAATGCTGTTGATGTACATACTAAGAATGTATCTACTAATACGCCAATTGTTTGAATAAAACCTTGTTTTGCTGGATGCGTTACATCAGCTGTTGCTGCCGCGTTCGGCGCACTACCCATACCTGCTTCGTTCGCAAATAATCCGCGCTGAATACCATATTTCATCGCAGCACCGATACCGCCACCTACAGCTGAATCTAAGCCGAATGCACCTTTAAAGATTTCTGTAAACACATCTGGTATTAAATAGAAGTTTTTAATGACAACGAAAATAGCTACCGCAATATAAATAAGCGCCATTGGCGGAACAATCATTTCCGACATACGTGCGATACTTTTTACACCACCAAAAATAATAACTGCAACTAATACAGCTAATACAATACCAACAATATAACGTTCTAAACCAAATGCATTTTTAAACGCTAATGTAACTGTATTTGCTTGTACTGAGTTGAAAATTAAACCGTAACTAACTGTAATAAGAATAGAAAACCAAATTCCCATCCAACGTTTATTTAAACCTTTTTCCATATAATAAGCAGGACCACCACGGAAGCCACTACCATCTTTTACTTTATAAATTTGGGCAAGCGTACTTTCTACAAAACTTGAAGACGCTCCGATAATCGCAATCACCCACATCCAAAATACTGCGCCAGGTCCTCCCATAGAAATAGCTAACGCTACACCAGCTAAGTTACCGATACCAATACGAGCTGCTGAACTCATACAAAACGCTTGGAAAGAAGATACACTACCTTTTTTACGCGTCTTTCCAGTTAATCCATCACTCATTAATCGAATCATTTCCCCTAAATGAGTAATTTGTACGAATTTCAATTTAATAGAAAAATAAAGACCTAAACCAATTAACATCGCAATAAGAATATATGACCAAAGAATTGTATTTGTTGATGAAATAAATTGTTCTAAAATATTCATACAATTAACCCCTCCTTTTCTCCATAAAACGAATTATATTTAAAAAACATTCAAAAATCAACATTTTTCGACAATTTGCAATTTCCAAATATTAGCCAAGCTCGCAGTAACAATCTCGTTATGACTACCCTCCCTCTAACTGTGCATACTAAAACAAAAAATAAATTCACAAACAACACTATTGACAAAAATACCAACATGTAACTATAATGATTACAACAAGTTGTAACAAACTTAATTACAACACATTCATTCACTTTCAGATATACACTTTAACAAAACACTTTGGAGGGATTTATTATGAAAATCGGAATTATCGGAGCAACTGGTAAAGCAGGAAGTCGTATTTTAAAAGAAGCATTGGATCGCGGACATGAAGTAACTGCAATCGTAAGAAACGCTGCAAAAATTACAGAAGAAAACGTAAAGGTTTTAGAGAAAGACGTATTCGCTCTTACATCTAATGACTTACAAGCATTCGATGTAGTTGTAAATGCATTTGGCGCTCCAGCAGGAGAAGAACATCTTCATGTAGATGCAGGAAACGTACTTATTGAAGCGATGAAAGGTGCACCTAACACAAAATTACTTGTAGTTGGCGGCGCTGGAAGCTTATTTGTAGACGAAGAGAAAACAACACGTGTATTTGAGACGCCAGGTTTCCCAGGTGAATACCTTGCAACAGCTCAAAACCAAGGTAAAAACTTAGAAATCTTGCAACAAACTAACGATATTACTTGGACATTCATCAGCCCTTCTGCACTATTTGCATTAGGAAAACGCACTGGTTCTTACAAAGCTGGAAAAGATAATCTTCTTGTTAACTCAAAAGGTGATAGCTACGTAAGTTACGAAGACTTCGCAGTTGCGGCACTTGATGAAATCGAAAATCCAAAACATGTAAACGAACGCTTCACAGTAGTATCTGAAGCTGAATAATAAAAAAGCTCGTAAAACGTTATGTTTTACGAGCTTTTTCTATTATTGTACTTGTTCTAAACCATTCGGAGTAATCTTGAAAGAAATTTCTTTAAACTTCTTCGCATTCCCTTTTCCAACTAGCTCATTCTTATTATACCAATTCAAACGATCTGACTCCGCATGATACACTTTCAACACATCACCGTACTCAAACATTGCTCCGTTTACTTGTTCAGCAAACTTCTTCGAAGTTTCCTGTCCTTCTGCTGTTACATGCTTTTTCTCTTTACCATTTGAATCATAAAGCGTAAGACCTATATACTGCTCATTTACAAATCGATAATGGATTGTCTCATCTGTAAATGTTGCATGTAATTTCTTTTCTCCATGATTTAGCGTAACGATTGAACGGGTTATATTAGATACACCTTGATACACTACGCTATCTCCGTATGTTACTTCCATAGGAACTTCTGTCACCTTTTTATTTCCAAAACGATCTTTCGTTTCTACTCTTACTGTTTGCTTACCAATTGTTGTTGTATCTGGTTTCCCTACAAAACCTACTACTTCTCCATCATTCACTTCAACAAACTTCTTCGCGTCTAACGTTTCGCTATCTGTTCCGATTACTACTTTTTGTGGCACGGCTTTTACTTCTTGTTGCGTCTCGATTCTCTCAAAACCTTTTGCTGTTACTTTGAAGAATAGTTCTTTTGCCCCTTTTTTCTCACCTTGGCCAGCAAAGTTATTATTTTGATACCATTTTAAGCGGTCTGGTTCTGCATGGAATACTTTCACTACATCTCCATACTCAAACTGCAGTCCATTCACTTGCTCTGCAAAGTTCTTTGAAGTTTCTTGTCCTTCTGCTGTTACATGCTTTTTCTCCTTTCCGTTTTGATCATATAACGTGATTCCCATGTATTGTTCTTTATCAAAGTATTCATGAATTTGTTCATCCATATCAGTCGCATGTAATTTCTTCTCTTCATGCTTTAATGTTACCACTGACGCGATTTCATTGTTATATCCTACATATACAATACTATCTCCATATGTTACTTCTAACGGTACTTCTGTTACTTGCTTATTTCCAAAACGATCCTTTGTTTCTATTTTTACTTTTTGTTCACCGATTTTTGTTGTAATTGGTTTCTCTACAAATCCAATTACTTCTCCATCTTTTATTTCAACAAAGTTTTTCGCGTCTAGTGTCGCAGCGTCCGTTCCAACTACCACTTTTTGCGGCACTGCCTTTACTTCTTGCAAACCATCTACTAACTCATATCCTTGTTCTGTAATTTTAAAGAACTTTTCTTTCTTACTTTTTGCAGTACCTTGATCTACAAGTTTATTTTCATGATACCACTCTAAATATTTAGGTTGGATATGATACACCTTCAAAATATCACCATATTCGAACGACATTCCATCTAGCTCTTTTACAAAGCTCTTTAATCCTTCATGTCCTTCTGCTGAAACATTCTTCTTTTCATTTCCGTCTGCATCGTAGATCGTAACACTTACATATTTTTGATTTCGATAACTATGTTCTAATATATTCCTTACTAATGTCGTATTAAATTTTTTCTCCTTATGATCTAAAGTCAACACAGAATTTGTATTCCAATATGTTTTAAATGCCATACTATCCCCATATACAACGTTAACTGGTACAGGAATTGCATTTACATTACCTTCTGCATCCACAATTTCTACATCTACAATTTGTTTTCCATTTTCTTGTTTAGGCCAAGCTATTTTCCCTGTTACCTTTACACCTTCACCTAAATTTTGTACAAGTTCACTTGCCTTTTTCTCATCAAATTCCGTGCCTATAAAAATATCCGGTACGGTATTAACCGCTTCACCGTAAGGAACTTTGTATGCTTCAACTTGTTTTTCACGAATCGGATTACTATCTCTTGATAACCATATTTCATTTTTCGGTTCAGGTAATTGTAGTTTATTTACTTTTTCTACCGTGTCCTCCTCTGCATGTAATCCCCATTTCGCAAAGTAAGAAATTAAATTTTGTCCCGATGCTTTTGAAGCCATATATATGAACATTTGCTTTTTCTCTCTACTCGAAATAACCTCATCTGTCTCGAACATAGAATATTCTGTATCAGATAGCACTCGGTACATTTGATGTAACTTCGGATAGAATTGATCGCCATACACTAAATGCAACTGCCAGAACATAATGATCGGATCTGATGTATCAAAGTCTTTTTGATCGTCTGGTTGATTCAAATATGCAAATGCCTTTTCATAACGCCCATCTACTTCCATTCGTGATTCATTTCCAAATGCTAGCTGAACAGCTAAACTGTAAATATTAACCGTCGTCTCACCCATACCTTTAGATAACCAAGGTACTTGTTGATGTGCGTGTCCTACTTCATGCCACGGTCCCCACCCATCAGTTGTAAACTTCTCTATATCTAATACATACTCTATCGATTCTTTCGCATACCCTGTAAGATAATTATTTGCATACATATATGGATTAGTTGGATATCTCGCTTCAATAAATTGAATGTAATGTTTCCCTGGATTCGCAACCCCAATCCCATCTTCCGATAATCCAGATAATGCATTTTCAATCCGAATTGCTTCATCATGCTTCTTCATTAACTCTGCCGGATCAGTCTTTTTCATATTTTTTTCTACTTTTTCATAACTTGTAGTTATTAAACTTCTATCACCCTTTAACTCTATCGCATAAGGGTTTTTATATTTTTCTAACATTTCATCCCAATCTTTTTTCGTATGTTTCCCTAATATAAATAAAGGGAAATGAGTACCACCACTTGTAACAGCCGCTGTAACTTCTCCTGTACGATTTATATTATAAAAGTATAAAATTCCCCCATTCTTTGAGGAAATAGTATTTTCACCAGGATTTAAATCAAATTCTTCCGGTGACTCTTTGTCATAAGCTCGTGTGCCTATAAACGCTTTAATGGATTGATTTCCTTTTATTTCAACTTTAATTTCTTCATCTGGTTTTGCATAAATTCCAGTCGGTTCATTAGGTGAAAAGGCAAATTGCATCTTTAAACGATCTCTATTTTCTTCTACACTGCCTTTCCCCGGCAACTGAAATACTCTCTGCTCAAATTTATTCTCTGTAACCTCTTCTAATTTCCCACCTTTATTTTCTTCCAAAGGTGCTGCATATCCTTTCGATGCTTCGAAAGCTACTGGCGATAATAATGTAGATATACATATTCCAGCCACTAATACCCTACTCGTCTTTTTCTTCGACATAATCTGTGTCCCCTGTTCCTTTATTTAGAAAAAACATCCTATATATTCATTTAATAAAGCATCCTATTATCTTCATAAAAACATTTAATGAATAGACTAACACCTCGCGCACCTGTATCAATTACTACCGCATTCCTCTCCATGTATTCGCTTTCTTACATTATAAAATTTTTATGTACTGTATCCTCCTCACTTCTCTCTATTTGTGATGAGTTCTCTCTACATAAAAAGAGAATAGTAAAAGATATATTTCAGTATTGTCATCTATACATCTAAAGTTGCAAATAACAACAGAACCTTACATTTTCTTCATATATGACCATCTATAGGTAGTTTTTTCAACTGAATTTTACACGCTTTACACTTTGTTTGATAGCCTTTCCAATCAGAATAATGTTACAATTTTGTGAATACAATCTATTAATCGTAACGTTAGAATTTTATTATATTTATATTATTCCAAAATGAAGTTTACGCTATACAAATAGTGTTATTATCTTTCATTTAATTTTCCTGATATAATTTTCAGTTCGTAAAAAAAGCATTGGCACACGCCAATGCTTTTTCGTTATCTCTTTTGATTCGGTTTATGTGGTTCATTCGGAGTATGTGGTTTATTATTATCATGACCATTTCCTTTTTTCCAGCTCACTGATAACTCCGGACTTGTTTCTTCTTCACTGCGCTCAAGTAATACGACTGCATTTTGAATTGTCGGTGTACCTTTATGTGCAATCCCTTGTAGCTTCGTTAATTTCCCGATTACCTTAAAGCTAAATCCACCAGCTGGTGTTTGTTTCGGAATTAAAATGCGGAACTTTTCCCCTACATTAAATTCTGTTTTTGATTCGCCTTTTTCATTTACAAATTTCGCTCCCACTGGTGCACCTGTTGCTTGCACTTTATACGTTCCGCTTTTTGCATTTGTTTCTACTGTATATAAGCCTGTTTCAAAGAAATCATTTTTTAATACTGCTTCTTGTTCTTCTGTAGGAGTTACACTCATTGTAATTTCTTGTAACTCTTCACTAGCACTTGCTTTTGCAACGATATCTTTCGTTACCTTTTCTACATTTTTATTGCGGAAGTCTAAATCATTAATATCGATTTGTTTTAACGCATTCCATACTGCAAGCTGCGTTGCATAATGAGCTTCTCTCCAATCAGAAACACCTAATTCTTGCGGGCTCTTTTGTGGATATCCATTCAATAATACGCGGTACACGTTAATATCCACTTTCCCCATTTCCGGTAAATCTTGACCGCTTGGAGATTTTAAATCTACATTTAAGCAAAAAGCAATTTTGCCATCTGCCGTTTTAATAAGCTCTGTTCGGATTGGTTTCTTCTTAGACTTACTATAACTCCAATCCATTTGATACTTTGTATGGTCCATAACTTCTGCAAATGCTTTTTGAAGTGGGAATAACACAAATAAAATACTTAAAAACATAGCTAAAAGTTTGAACGATTGCTTTATATTCATGTTTACAGCCCCTTATAACAAACTTGATACTAAGTAGTATTTAATTAGAAAATATTTTTATGCACAAAAAAAGAGTGCTTTTACGCACTCTTCTTTCTTACTTTAATTTTAGAAATCAAAGTTATCAGGATCTGGACCAACGCGGTGATTTTCGTTTAACGCATCGATTTTTTCCATATCTTCTTTCGTTAATTCGAAATTAAATATATCGGCATTCGCAACGATGCGGTGTTCTTTCGTTGATTTTGGAATTGTAATTACTCCATTTTGAAGATCCCAACGTAAAATCACTTGCGCTGTCGTTTTGCCGTGTTTCTCAGCAATCTCTTGTAATGTTTCGTTATCTAATAATTGACCTTGCATTAATGGTGACCATGCTTCCATTTGAATACCTTGTTCTTTACAGAAAGCTTGTAATTCTTTTTGTGTTAAACGAGGGTGGTATTCTACTTGGTTAATCATTGGTTTAATTTCTGCATCTTTCATTACATCTTGTAAATGATGGATTTGGAAGTTACTTACGCCAATTGCACGTACGCGCTTTTCTTTATAAAGTGTTTCTAGCGCTCTCCATGTATCTTTATACTTTCCTTCTACAGGCCAGTGAACAAGATATAGATCTAAATAATCTAGTTCTAATTTCTTTAAGCTTTCTTCATATGCAGCAAGTGTCGTTTCATATCCTTGATCCGAATTCCACACTTTTGAAGTAATGAATAAATCTTCACGAGAAATGCCTGCTTCTTTTATACCTGCGCGAATTCCTTCTCCCACAGCTTTCTCATTTCCATAAATCGCAGCTGTATCGATACTACGGTATCCTGCTTTAATCGCAGATTTCACAGCTTCTACAAGTTCCGGTCCATCTTCTACTTTAAAAACACCTAAGCCGAACCAAGGCATTTCTACACCGTTATGCAATGTTGTTGTACTTTGTAAATTTTTCATTATATTTTCTCTCCTTTATTTCACTCGATCTCTTTTTTCTAATGTCATACTCCACGCTGTTAAAATAACAGCAGCTACTACCATAAGACCACCTACCCAAGCAGTATGGATTAATCCTAACGAATTCGTTACAAGGCCACCTATATAAGAACCTAAAGCGATTCCTCCGTTAAATGCGGCAATATTAATTGCTGAAGCAACATCAACCGCACTCGGAACAAAGCGCTCTGCCAATATAACTACATATACTTGTAGCCCCGGAACATTCATAAACGCGAATAGTCCCATGAAAATAATTGTGATTAATCCAGCTACTTTAAATGGCGCTGTAAATGTTAAAACAAATAATATGATCGCTTGAATCAAGAACATGTAAAATAGCGCTCGAATTGGATTATGGTTCGATAATTTTCCGCCGACCATATTCCCTATCGCAATTGCAATTCCATACACTAATAAAATGATCGTAACGGTACTTGCTTCAAACCCTGTTACTTCTTGTAATAGGGGTGATAAATACGTAAATGTTACAAATGTACCGCCGTATCCAAGTGCAGTAATAATGAAAACAAGTAATAGTCTTCCATTTTTAATTAGTTTGAATTGATCACGAAACGATACAGGTACACCATTTTTCAAATTAGATGGGACTAGTATACTGTTTGCGATAAAAGCAATAATTCCAATTACGACAATCGCCATAAATGACGCTCTCCAGCCAAACTGTTGACCGATAAACGTTCCAATTGGCACACCTGTAATAGTTGCAACTGTTAATCCAGTAAACATAATAGCAATCGCACTAGCACGTTTATTCTCTGGTACGATTGCTGCCGCGATTGTAGATCCAATTGACATAAACACACCATGTGCAAATGCAGATACAACCCTTGCAATAATTAATATGGTGAAGCTTGTTGCTAATGCCGCAATACCATTACCAATAATGAAGATAACCATAATCCACATTAATAATGTCTTTCTCGACATACTAGCCGTTAGCGCTGTTAAAACAGGAGCTCCTACTGCCGCACCTAATGCATATAGGGAAACAGTTAAACCAGCTGTTGTAACAGAAACATGTAAATCCTCTGAAATGGATGGCAATAAACCGACACTAATAAATTCGGTTGTACCAATCCCAAACGCACTAATTGCTAGTGCTAATAAAGCAAACATACTTCTTCGATTCGTCTGAACTTCCGAAGATGGTACTGTATATGAACTCAATTGAATTCCTCCTTATTGCAAGAAATCCAATCATAATAGTGCGATAAAAAGGCCCTTCTATCTTCTAAAAATATATTTAATCTCTACAAATGCTATTATGAATGGTTTCATTCTTTTTTTGAAGAACGCACTTTAAAGTACGATAGGCACCAAAAAGTAACATAGTCACTTTTCAGTACCGTACTACTCATTTGCCTCTTACATGTGCTATTATGAAACATATTTAACATGATAAAAAGTACGTACTTTAAAGTGCTATAGGTACTAAAAAGTAACATTTGTATGACTTAGCTTACTTTACTCACAAAAGGAGGGCTTTATTATGAAGAAATACAATATTCCTGTAGAGGCGACCTTAGAAGTTATCGGCGGAAAATGGAAGGTTGTTATCCTTTGTCACTTAACGAAAGGTACAAAGAGAACGAGTGAACTAAAACGTTTAATGCCTGGTATTACACAAAAAATGTTAACACAGCAATTACGTGAATTAGAAGACGACGGCGTTATTCAAAGAAAAGTATACAATCAAGTCCCACCAAAAGTAGAATATTCCCTTACTGATTACGGTTGGTCTTTAGAATCCATTCTTGATTCTCTTTGTTCTTGGGGCGAATGCCACCTTGAAAAAGAAGGTAAGACATCGATGTTAATAACAGAAGGTGAACAATAAAAAAAGGAAAAAATGAACATAAATTTGTCCATTTTTTCCTTTTTTTATTTGTATATACGTACATTTCTAAGCTTAACAAAATAATTTATGCGCTTTCATGCCTTGGCAGTACTACGTTATACACGCAATATCAAATAATTAGGAATCATTTTTATGTTAACATAGGTGTATATAGTATATAATATAGGATATATATTATATACACTTTCCGGTAACGGAGCTTTTCCATTATGCGGACAAGCCATGTATCGGACAGTTCATAAATAATAGGTAGGACATTATGGTTTTGGGTTTATGATTTCAGCTTACTTGCTGACATAAATTTAAAGGCATTTTATTGTGTTTTGTGAAACTTTGTATAAAGTTTCGCAAGCGTTTACTATCTTACCTATCAAAAATAAGAGTATTGCTATCGTAAAGGAGAATTGGAGATGCCAGAAACTATGACTCAAACAAAGCCAGAACAAGAAACTGTACAAATTTCTGCTAGCCAAGGACAACTTGATGTACTTGATCAGTTGTTAAAACCTGAGGTACAAGAATCATTAACAACACTAGTAGAACAGCTTCCAAAATTAACTGAGCTTGTTAACATTTTAACTAAGTCTTATGACTTCGCTCAAACTGTTGCTACTGATGAAGTATTAAAAAGCGACACTGTTGGTGCAATCACAGAGCTTGTAGAACCTGTAAAAGATACAGTGAAAAGCATGGCTGCAACTGCAATCGAAGCGAAAGATCGTGCTGACGAAAGCAACGAGGTTATCGGCCTGTTCGGTCTATTGAAATTATTAAAAGATCCACAAGCACAAAAAATGTTCCGATTTGTGAACGCATATCTTCAAATTAGTGCAGAACGTAACAATAAATAAGTTAACTTATAACAACAATTAGTAAAGACGGGGGATATCATACTATGTCAAAACAAATTGTCATCTTAGGCGCTGGTTATGGCGGTCTTCTTGCCGCTTTAAACGTACGTAAATATTACAGCAAATCAGAAGCACAAGTTACAGTGATTAACCAATACCCAACACACCAAATCATCACTGAACTACACCGCCTTGCAGCTGGTAACGTGTCTGAGCAAGCAGTTGCAATGCCACTTACAAAGCTTTTCAAAGGTAAAGATATCGATCTTAAAATCGCAACAGTTGAGTCATTCTCAGTTGATAGCAAAGAAATCAAATTAGCTGGCGGCACTACTTTATCTTACGATGCACTTGTAGTTGCTTTAGGAAGTAAAACTGCTTACTTCGGTATTCCAGGACTAGAAGAAAACAGCATGGTATTAAAATCTGCTGCTGATGCAAACAAAATCTACAAACACGTTGAAGACCGTATTCGTGAATACGCGAAAACGAAAAACGAAGCTGATGCTACAATCGTAATCGGTGGTGGCGGATTAACTGGCGTTGAGCTAGTTGGTGAGCTTGCTGACATTATGCCTAAACTTGCAAAAAGCCACGGCGTAAATCCAAAAGAAGTGAAACTTCTTCTTGTTGAAGCAGGTCCAAAAATCCTTCCAGTATTACCAGACCACTTAATCGAACGTGCAACTACTAGCCTAGAAGCACGCGGCGTTACATTCTTAACTGGTCTTCCTGTAACAAACGTTGCTGGCAATGAAATCGACTTAAAAGACGGTCAAAAACTTGTTGCTAACACATTCGTTTGGACGGGCGGCGTTCAAGGTAACCCACTAATCGGTGAATCAGGTCTTGAAGTAAACCGTGGTCGTGCAACAGTTGATGCATACCTACAATCTACTTCTCACAAAAACGTATTCGTTGCTGGAGATAGCGCTGTTGTCTTCGCTCCAGACGGACGTCCATACCCACCAACTGCACAAATCGCTTGGCAAATGGGTGAGTTAATTGGATACAACTTATACGCAGCACTAGAAGGCAAAGCATTCGAAGAGTTCGCACCTGTAAACTCTGGAACACTTGCTAGTCTAGGACGTAAAGATGCTGTTGCTACAATCGGAGCAAGCAATACTCCACTTAAAGGCTTACCAGCATCATTAATGAAAGAAGCAAGTAACGTTCGTTACTTATCACACATTAAAGGTCTATTCAGCTTAGCTTACTAATCTGAATATAAGCCCGAATCATGCCCTGCATGGTTCGGGCTATTTTTATCCGAAATTTTCTCTAACTTATTTATTCGTCAAAAAAATGATATACCCTTTAAATTTATCTAAATATACTGACTTTTTATAATAAAAGCTGTCCCGTTTTGGAACAGCTTTTATTGTCGCTTTTTGTCGGTAAATCGATATATCGGAGAAATCGCTGATATATTTCGAAAATCGCCGATATAATTTTTAAACCTTCTTCATTATCCTAACTTCACAAGGCTGTAGTTCTTCTTCCCTTTACGAATAATAATAAATCGTCCATCAAATGAATTTTCTACCGTAACATCCGTATCTACATCCGTTACTTTTTCGCCATTCATAGAAATAGCTCCATTATTAATATCTTCACGCGCTTGTCGTCTAGATGGTTCAATTCCTAAATCAACTAGCCATTCTACGATGTTTTTCGTCTCTTTTGAGGACTGGAATGTTGGCATTTCTTTAAAGCCTTGCTCAATTTCATCAGCTGTTAACGATTTAATATCTCCGCTAAATAACGCTGCTGTAATTTTCACAGCTTGCAGCAATGCTTCTTCTCCATGAACGAATTTCGTCATTTCTTCCGCTAATACTTTTTGCGCTTCACGTTTATGAGGCTCTGTTTCTACCTTCACTGCCAACTCATCGATGCGCTCTTTCGTTAAAAACGTAAAGTATTTCAAGTATTTAACGACATCACGGTCATCTGTATTTACCCAGAACTGGTAAAATTCAAACGGTGTTGTTTTTTCAGAATCAAGCCAAACGGCACCACCTGCTGATTTACCAAACTTCGTACCATCTGATTTCAATAATAACGGAATTGTCAATCCAAATACTTTTGCTTCGTGCCCTTCTAACTTACGAATTAAATCTAAACCACTCGTAATATTTCCCCATTGGTCACTACCGCCAATTTGCAGTTGAACATCTTCTTTCGTGTATAAATGATGGAAGTCCATCGCTTGTAAGATTTGGTACGTAAATTCTGTGAAAGAAATTCCTGTATCTAAACGACTTGCTACGATATCCTTTGCTAACATACTATTAATGCTAAAATTTTTCCCGTAATCACGTAAAAACTCAATAATATTTATTTCATGTGTCCAGTCGTAGTTATTTACCATCTTTACTTCGCTATTTCCGCCAAAACCAAATAGCTTTTTCATTTGTGCTGTTAACGCATCCACATTATGTTGAACTACTTCTAACGTTTGAAGTTGGCGTTCTGATTGACGTCCACTCGGATCACCAATTGTTCCTGTTGCCCCGCCAATTAAAATAACTGGATGATGGCCAGCTAACTGGAATCTTTTCATCATCATAAACGGAATCAAATGTCCGATATGCATACTATCACCAGTCGGATCAACTCCGCAGTATAGCGAAATCTTTTTCTCTTCTACTAGCTTACGTAAACCTTCTTCATCAGTCTGTTGATTAATGGCGCCGCGCCATTCTAATTCATCAATAATGTTCATCTTTTGTCATCCCCTTTATTTTTTAAAAACAAAAAATCCCTATGTCTATGACATAGGGACGATGATTCACCGTGTTACCACCCAGTTTGTATAAATAGCATAGCTACTCATACCACTCTTAGCAATAATATCGATTGCCAATCCGCTTAGCATTACCTAAGATACTCCAGAGTGTAATTCGCAAATTTGTTTGTGCTAGGTTCCAGCATCCCCTAGCTCTCTCGTTAACAGTGACAAACTGCTACTGGGCTCTTTCAACGTATGTTATTTGTTAAATTATTAGCCATTATATTGAATTGAAAACAAATTGTCAACAATACCCAAATATTATTTTAAAATAATTCGCAGTTTCATACGTATATGTTATTCTTTATCTTCTCCAATAATCCTTACTTCACGCTCTAACTTCACGCCAAATTTCTCTTCAACTGTTTTTTGTACGAAGTGAATTAAATCGATGTAATCTTGTGCTGTTCCGTTATCAACATTCACCATAAATCCAGCATGTTTTAGAGAAACTTCTACTCCACCAATTCGCTTACCTTGTAACCCTGAGTCTTGAATCAATTTACCAGCAAAGTTATTTGGTGGGCGTTTAAATACACTACCACATGAAGGATATTCTAGAGGCTGTTTTGACTCACGTTTAAACGTTAAATCATCCATTTTTGCTTTAATTTCTTCATGTACACCTTCTTCAAGTTCAAATCTCGCTTCAAGAATAATGTAATGGTTGTTCGCAAATACACTCTTACGATATCCAAATTCAAATGCTTCTTTCGTCAAAGTACGTAGCTCTCCATCACCTGTCATTACGACAGCTTCTGTTAATACATACGAAATTTCACCGCCGTATGCACCTGCATTCATATATAATGCTCCGCCAACTGAACCTGGAATACCACAAGCAAACTCAAGACCCGTTAAGTTATGTTCTAGCGCAATACGTGATACGTCAATAATTGCTGCACCGCACTGTGCTACAATCGTCGTTCCTGTTACAGTAACACCTGTAATATGAATTAAACTTACTGTAATCCCGCGAATTCCACCATCTTTAATAATAACATTCGATCCATTTCCTAAAAACGTAACTGGAATATTATATTTGTTCGCATATTTAATAACTTCTTGAATTTCGTCATAATTTGTCGGCGCAACAAAAACATCTGCTTTTCCGCCAACTTTAATATGCGTATGATTCTTTAACATTTCATCTTGTTTCACATGACCTTCAGGCAATACCGTACTTAAATATTCATAAACCTCTTGCATATTCATTTTACGATTCCTCTATTTCTATATTCTTTTTATCCCGTTATACGGGCCCATAATATCCCCACATACATGAAATGAACCTAAAGTGGTGGATACAGTGTACCCAAAATCAATTCGAGACACCTATTAACCTCTTAATTTATAAGAGGTGCCACTCATATTAAAATATATATTGCATAATAAAGCAACCCAAATGGGCTACTAAACTTGACATGTCATCAGAAAGACAACAATTTGTAAAATATATTACTTTTTCAAAACACTACCCTTCAGTATCTTACTATACCACACGAAAATAAAGTGGTATTTTTTTGTAATCTTTACTTTATTTTCATCAACAAAAAAAGATGCTTTTACATAGGTAAAGGCATCTTTTTCATTACTTATTTTAAATTACTTTTCGTTCTCTTCTTTTTCTTTATCAAACCATAACAGTTCATCGTTATCCACTTCACCATTATAATTGATTAAGATTTCTTCTCCTGCTTTTATATCTTTATAAGCATAGAAGTTAAATGTATGATTCTCAAAGACAATATCATACGTCGCATTCGGTGTATATGAATGATTGAATAACATGCCGTATCCTAAAAGGATTGCCGTATGATTAATCCCATACTCAAATGCGTAGTCAGCAAGTAATGTTTTCTCAATGTGTTCATGCTGTTCATTCGGATAAGAGATAACTGGCGCTGCGTGTATCAACTCACCTTTTTTAATATCACGAGTTGCAAATACACCTCTATTAAATTCTCCATCACTAAGTTCAGAAGTCTTAACTTCGATCATATACGTCACCTATTTAATTCTTTCTTTGAAGTATTTTAATTCCGCTATTAGCTGAATTTCATCTTCTTAAGCTTGGCAGAAAACGAGCAGAAAAGCAATTAAAATCCGAGCAAGTCTTCGTTTAAATGAAAAAAGGGCTCAAACGTTGTGCCCTTTTTAAGTGATATTACTTTTCTAAAATATCTTCTAACAATTTCACTTGCTCGCTAACAGTATGTAATGTCTTCACAGATGTATCATTTCGATGTTTTTCTTCTTCCACACTTGCTAACACTTCTTCTGTAGCCGCAGAAGTTTGCTGGATTACATTGGAAGCATGTGTAACATCCTTTACGATATTCGTCGTTTTAACTTGGAAACTTTCTTGATGACCAACGATTTCTCTCATTACATCATTAATTTCATCAATAAATTTCCCTAAATCCGTTACATTTGTTAAAACACTTACTAGCATTTCATTACATTCTTCTTGTACTCTTTCTGATTTCTCTACTTGCACTTCTACCTTACTTGCTTGATTACTAAAATCCTTCAAAATCCCTTGAATTCTTCCAGCAGAACGATTCGATTCCTCAGCAAGCTTTAGTACTTCATTCGCTACAATAGCAAATCCTTTTCCATGTTCGCCTGCTCTTGCAGCTTCAATATTTGCATTTAAAGCTAGTAAACTCGTCTGACTTGAAATATTTGTTATTACATCTACAATTTCATTAATTTGCTTCGATTGCATCATTAAATCTCTAAATATAATTCCTGATTGTGAAACAACATCATTTAAACTTCTCATATTCGCTTCAAAATTTCGTAGAGTATGTACACTACCCTTTGAAATTTCTAAGCTTTCATCAACACGAATCGATGCATTTCTTACTTGAGAAATGATTTGTTCAATATTTCCTTCCATATCTTTCAATACTTCTACTGAACGTGACATCATCTCTGATTGTGATTGTGTACCAACTGCCACCTCTTCAAAAGCAAAATTAATGTCACTCATCGACTCCATCGATGTATTCATATTTTCTCTTAAATAATTAAAATTACTATCTAGTTTCACAACTGTTTCTTCAATAAGCCTTTGCGTCTCTTCTAGCTCCTGAGCTTTTCTCATTACTTCTTGCTTCTCATCACTTAAACGAGCCAGTAGGTTAGAACCAATTTTCGTGACGCCCCACATAGCGATTGTAACGATCGCTAACAAGCTTGCGAAGTTTGCAGCTTCAGATGCAGCTGTATAAGCAAAAAATTGCTCCGGCCAATAACTACAAAGGATAAATGTAAGAACAACTGCCACTCCGCCGAGAATTACAACGAGACGCTCACTTAAATAAATAAGTGAAACCGCTAGTGTAAAATAAACCATTTGAAATACAGCCGGACTTTCATTAAAAGCTTGTACCATAATGAAAGACATCATAAGCAACATAAATGTCATGACATATTTATACATCGCTTCCATGCTTTCTATAAAAGTCAGAAGCGTTCCAAATAGAACGACAGAAATACCACAAACCCAAAACGCGATTGCTCTCTCTGTAAAAATATATCCGTAATACCCAATCGCGATGATTCCAAGGAAGAAACTACAAATTGTAATAAACAGCAATAAATGATTTTTCTGTGATTCTTTCTCAAGGTTAGAAAAACAAGTTTTCTTTAACCATTCCATATATACAGTCCCACCTTCTGCCTTTAATTACTTCAACTTAAATACCGCACTTACTGGGTTATGATCACTATTCTCAAACTTTAAATCTTTTCCTTGCACATTTACAATCTCAACATTCGGTGAAACGATAAAGCCATCAATAATCGTGACGAAGTTTTCACCTTCTACATATTTCTTCACATCGTCTCTCACCGTCATCACAGACGGATCTACAGCCCATTTAAAGCCACCATCAGTAAAGTCCTTTGGTAACTCTACTAACCACTCAGGACGCTCCTTCACAAACTTCGGATCACTTAATTGAACGTCAGAAACTAACTGATTCCAATCTCCGCCCATTATTACGTAATCACCTTTTTCATAATGCTTGTTCATATATGCTTTTAAATACTCTACTTGCTGTTTTCTAATTTTCCCGCCTTCATCGTACGCAGACAAATGTAAGTTTACAAGTCTAACATGCTTTCCATTATTAACAGGGATTGTATGTTCAACAATCGCTCGATCTAAATCGAATAAACGCTTCGGCCAAGGCTCCATTCCAGGGAGCTGGAATCTCTTCGCTGTTTGAACTGTATATTTAGAAAATGTACTTAATCCAGCCTCCGCATATCCCATTGGACTTGTAACTGGAACGGGAACCCATTTTGTATCATAGTTCTTCCCGAACGACGAAGCATAATCAGGTAATCCTTTTTTCAAAAATTCATGCCCATTTACATCAAAAGATCGCATTGATTTTATATCGACTTCTTGTAATAACGCAAAATCACTATTCTCATTTTGTAAAAACGAAAGCATACTCTTTAAGTTCGTTTCCGTTTGCGCTTTACTGCTTGAACCAGATCCCTTTCCCCCATCCATAAAGAAATCTTGATCCTTATCTAATCCAGCATATCCAATATTAAATGTTGTAACTTTAAATTCATTTCCTGTCGCTAATACGCGCTCTTTATTCTTTTCTACCTTCAAACTTATAACATCAGCAGGCTGTTCTTTAGTAAGTGTCATATACGCTAAAAAACCACCTACCACTCCCACCCCTACTAAAATACATATAAGTACTATTTTTAATAATTTCTTCAAATAAACGCCCCTTTTCTAAAACACACAACTTAATTATCTTTATTTTCAGTTAACTAAAACTGAATGACAACATACGAAATATTTTATCACAACAAAAACCTTATATCACTATATTTAGTTTATAAGCGATATTTCTTACTCTTACATTATCAAAAATACAAAACGCCCCAACTCCTTCACTGGAAATCAAGCGTAATGTTTAGTACACTATATGTAATAATCATAGGTGATGGAGTTCGCCATAAACGCTACTTAGCTAATGACTCCTACCAGTATAACTACTGGTAGGAGTCTATTTTTTTGAGCAAGCTATTTAAAGAGGTGAGAAAATTGATTTATATTATGGTCGGCATTGCCGGTATATTAGGAGCCCTTTCTCGTTATTATTTAGGTCTTACTATTCATGAATTTTGGCATCATACATTTCCACTAGCTACATTACTTATTAACTTAGCCGGATGCTTCTTACTAGCTTGGCTGACTACGTATATCGCTAAGCTTAACATCTTGCCTTCAGAAATTATCACAGGCATCGGGACTGGATTCATCGGTTCCTTTACGACGTTTTCAACATTTAGTGTAGAGACTATTCAATTGATCAATCATTCTGAGTGGAGCATAGCCTTCTTATATGTATCATGCAGCATACTTGGTGGTCTCATTATGTCTGGTCTTGGCTATACATTAGGTGCTTTCTTAATTAAGAAACATCTTACGGAAGGTGATCATTTATGATAGAAGCTTTATTAGTAGCAACAGGAGGATTTTTCGGTGCGATTACACGATTTGCAATTAGCAATTGGTTTAAAAAAAGAACTAAAACTTCCTTTCCAATCGCTACATTTCTCATTAATATAACAGGAGCGTTTTTACTCGGATATATAATTGGCAACGGAGTCACTACAGGTTGGCAATTATTGTTAGGCACTGGATTTATGGGGGCCTTCACGACGTTTTCAACATTTAAGCTAGAGTCCATTCAGCTTTTCAATCGTAAAAATCTTAGCATACTATTCCTATATTTAAGTGCTACTTATATCATTGGTATCCTCTTTGCATTCCTTGGAATGAAGCTAGGCGGAATATAAAAAAAGCGACTCTTATCAGTCGCTTTCTTTTTATAAGAAGTAAGTCCCGCCATATGGAATGGAAAGTAAACCCGCTGGATACACATCATAATGCACACTTTGCATTGGAAGTTGTGAGTATGGCATATACTGTCCTTGCATCATTTGTGCCAAATATGCTTGTTGCTGCATTTGAATCACTTGATTCACAGCATGGATAGTTCCCTGTGCCCCAGCCAAAGTAATAGCTGCTCCTATTCGTCTATCATTATAAAAATAATGATTCATCATGATTCAACTCACTTATTATTTTTCTTCCATATTATATGTTTCTATTTCATAGTAGGTGTTTTAGCTCATAAAATTCCATTTGCCGTAAGCTAATAACCTATCAGGCTGGCCCCACAGACTAAAGTTCTATTTTGTCTATTACTGCTTTTTCAACTTCGAAGTAATAACTTCAAATAGTAATACACCAATACCACTCAAGAACAATACATAACTTATCGGTACTAGGAAAAAGAAAGGCTCTACAAGCAAACCATTATCCGCTATTTTACTAGTTGCCCCGTGCATTAATAAACAAGTAACTCCTAACGATAGCAGTACGATAGCTAATAAAAATTTATTTTCCATAATATATTCTCCTTTAACTTCATAATTCATTTATTTGTATTCCTTTTTACTACCATCATAATAAATTCAACAAAACTATAAGTCAATATTTTTTTATCGTTTTTCAATAAATGATTATTGATTTGTAATTAAAACAAAAGGTTTATGAAGCACCTTAAATTGCCTCACAAACCTTTTTAATCATGAATATTTACACTTCAAACCTCTTACTTACTACAACATATATCGCACATAACAGCACGAATATCCCAGCATAAATTAACAAAATTTCTACACTAAACATATCAGCCAATGGGCCAAATAGTATCATTCCTAAAGGAAGGGCGCATGAATTAGCGATTTGTACAAGACTAAACATTCGTCCGTGCATGGAAGTTTCTACTTTTTCCTGCAATAACACGTTAACCGGTGTATTGAAGCACGGCATTGTTATACCAATTAAAAAGTTACATACTAAATACATAATAAATACCGGAGCGATCCCTAGTCCAATCATAAGCAGTCCATATAACGCACAAGCTAGCGCTGTTGTATGCATACGATTACGGAAACCACCCCACGCTGCAATCAATATGCCACCAGCTGCCGCTCCCGCACTAAAAGTCATCTCACTAGCAGTAAGTCTCCACATTTCTGCACCGAAAGAACGGGTTACCATTAAAGGTGTTAAAAAGGCAGCTGGACTTATTAAAATCATGACAATAATTAATAAAACGAGTAGCCTTTTAATAAATACATTTTCTTTTAAATAAGCAAAGCCTTCTTTTATGCCTTGTAGATTAGATTTTTGCTTACTCTCTGCATTTACATGTCTCTCCACTTGAATAATAAACATAATACTAATTCCGATCATAGCCGTAATAACATCAATAAAAAATGTCATTTCAATGCTAGCAATAGAAAGAATTGCAGCACTTGCTGCTGGAGAAAGAAACATAATTAAAGATGTAATACTGCTATTCATCCCATTTACTTTCATAAGGTAATCTTTCGGAACGATTTGTGGGATTAATGCATTCACAGCTGGCGTTTGTACCCCTGTCCCAGCTGAACGAATGAGTAGTACTATAAAAAGTAACCAAATACTTTTATATCCTGTTAAGAATAGAACTGCTAAAACTAACGTAGCAATTGCTATAACCCCGTCTGATAACATAATCATTTTTTTACGGTCGTAACGATCAATCCAAACACCTGCCAATAAAGAAATTGCGATTTGTGGTAGGAAACCGCAAACAGTTGAAATGGTCAACATCATCCCCGATGATGTTGTAAGGGTGATATACCATATAATCGCGTATTGCACGAGAGAGGAACCGAATAACGAAATCGTTTGAGCGGTCAAAAATAATATAATTTTCGTTTTCCAATTGTTTTCACTCATACGTTTCACACCCCCTTAACTAATCCCGTCTCTATATGAAAGATGCTATCTGCCCAATCAAGATAAAAACTTGCTTCGTGAGATACGAGTATAATGCTACCCTTAAACTTAATTAGTGCCTTTTGCAAAGCTTCCTTCGCTTCTGCATCTAAATGGTTTGTCGGCTCATCTAAAATTAAGAAGTTACAAGGTGATAGTAATAATCCGCACAGTTTCACCTTCGATTGTTCACCACCACTTAACGTACGAATTTCTTGCGAAACGTGCGTATCCTTCACACCACATGCAGCTAAATGATGGCGTATTTCCTTCCTATTCAGTTTAGGAAACTGTTCTGAAATAATTTGAAGCGGCGTTAAAGAATCATTGCTCCAATTTAAATCTTGCTCATAATATCCAATCTTTATTTGCTCTGAAAAGTGAAACTCTCCAGAAATACTAGCAATATTTCCAACGATTGTTTTTAACAAAGTAGATTTCCCTACTCCATTGAAACCTGTAATCACAAGTTTTTGCCCACCCATTACTGAAAAATTCAACTTTGGTAAGAGAGCAAAATCGTAACCAACTTCAAGATTATTTACTTCCAGAACTGTCTGAACTGAAATGGGAAGTTCCCGAAAATGAATAGACGGTTTATGAGTAAAACTTGGTGGCGCAATTCTTTCCATACGTTGCAACTGCTTTCTACGTCCCTGTGCTATTTTTGAATTGACCCCAGCAATATTTCTACGAATATACTCCTCCGTTTTTTCAATTTTCTTTTGTTGTGCATGATATTGACGAATATAATCTTTTCGCAAATGCTCCTTTTGTCTTACAAAATCCGAGTATTTTCCGTAATACTTCTTCACCGTTCCAAACTCTACATCACATATACAAGAAGTCACTTTTTCTAGAAAATCAAAATCATGAGACACGACAATAAACGCCCCTTCAAAATTCATTAAATAATTAGCAAGCCATTCAACATGCTCTTTATCAAGAAAGTTTGTCGGTTCATCTAGTAATAAAATATTAGGCTCTTCTAATAAAAGCTTTGCTAAAATTACCTTTGCCCGTTGTCCTCCGCTTAATTCACCAATAATACGCTCCATCCCAATAGCATCAATACCTAAACCAGCTGCCACCTTGTTTATTATGCTATCTACTGAATAAAAACCGCGAGCCTCAAGCTGCTCTTGTATTTCAGCTGCTTTCAATAGTTGATTCTCACCTCCAGTCATCGCACTTTCTTCATATAACTTATTCATTCTCTTTTCCATTTCAAACAAATCATAAAAAGCTCGTTTTAAATACTGTGAAATAGTATAGCTCCCATCAATTTCTGCATATTGATCAAGATGTCCAATCTGAATATTAGGTTGCCACTTAACACTCCCCTTATCAGAAATAATTTCCCCCACCAATATTTTCAGTAACGTACTTTTTCCTGCACCATTCTGTCCAACAATCCCCATATGTTCCCCTTTATGCAAATCAAAAGAAGCATTTTCGTATAATACTTTATCTATAAAACTATGTGATAAACTTTCAACTTTAAGTAAACTCATTTTTATTCCTCTTTTCCTGAAATTAAAAAAAGCAGAGAGATAGCGTCATTCGACACTAGCCCTCTGCTTCGTGGTTTTTTCCATACTAATCCAATTTACAGTAAAAGCTCATTGGAATAATATACACAAAGGGCCATAGACAAAGCATTGTCTATGGCCCCTTAATCTATTTTATACATCAGCTAAATAACCATAACGAAATAAGCATAGGTAGACTATACTTTTTTCAAAAATTATTCAGCCGATGAATATAGGGGGTTATACCCCTTGATTAAGCTCCGTACAACGCTTCACCGTATACATTTGTGCGGAGCAAAGTTTTCTAATGAGTTTTACAAATTTTATATAAAGCATGTTCTACACCTTCCTTAATACTTAAAAGGGATTTTAGCATACAGTTTTATGAAGCGTCAACATGACTTCCAAATCTTTCAACTACTTATTTTCAAAATATTGCTTCTGAAACATACACATTCTTATCGCATTATGATAGTTACCATCAACGAAAAACTCGTCTAACAGTTCACCCTCTACCATAAATCCAACCTTTTTATAAACATGTACTGCTTTTTCATTTTCCTTATCCACAACTAAATATATTTTATGCATATTTAATACAGAAAAAGCGTAATCCATCGCTAAACGCGTCGCTTCCGCTGCATAACCATATCCTTGATAATTCGGATCAATAATGATTTGGAATTCCGTTCTACGGTGAATATAATCGATTTCCACTAACTCAACCAATCCAACCATTTCATTATCTTTTTCAACGATAAATCGGCGTTCACTTTGATCATGTATATGTTTATCGTATAAATCTTGCAGCTCCACAAATGCCTCATACGGCTCTTCAAACCAATACGACATAATATGTGCATTATTATTCAGTTCGTGTACAAACTTTAAATCTTCTCGCTCTAATGGACGCAATTTCAATTCCTGACTCATTTCTATAACCTCCAAGTAAAAGAAACCTCTTCACTTAATTTCTCAATTTTTTTCAATTTCAAACGCCCTAATTTCATTGTAAAGTCTCAAGTGACTTTAAGGTCAAGATATAAAAAAAGTAGTGCAAACTTATGTGTGCACTACTTTCTCTTACTCTTACTCTTCTTCTCGTAATGTTTCTAACACTTCAATTGCCCATTCACACCAGTCGATGTACATTTTTGAATACCTTATTCCATATTCAACAGTAATATACTCTCCGATCACCTGTTTACGAATAGACGACTGATCCGGAAAACTATAATCTTTCCATTTTTGAGTTTCCCGCATTACATGTGTTTCTCTATCAATTACCTTCTGTAATAGTGAAATAGCTTCACTTACTGAAATAACATTAAAACTTGAGGCTTTTAATAAAAACTCATCCTTTATACGTTGAGGCTTCGTTTTCGAATGAATAATCCATTCAACAAGAGCCTTTTCGCCCTCTTTCGTCAAAGAATATATTTTTTTATTTGGACTTCCTTCTTGATAAATATATTCGAACGTAACCAGGTTATCCTGCTCCATTTTTGATAATTCTTTATACACTTGTGAATGACTTGAATTCCAAAAATAAATGAGTTGTTCTTGAAAAGTATGATACAAGTCATAACCAGTTTGTTCTTTTTTTGAAAGTAGTCCAAGTAATGCATAACGAATAGACATTCTAAATTCTCCTAACTGGACTTTTAAATTATGAATAATTTGTTTCAATTTCATTATATCGATTGTACTCCTTTTAATAAACCATTATCATAACCATATGACTATTTAGTCATATGTCATTTAATTAATAAGAGTAAAGGAGGATATGATGAAAAGGAATATAGTTCCGTTAATGATCGTTCAATTTTTCATCTTTTTAGGATTCGGTATGATTATCCCTGTTCTACCAGAAATCATTACAAATTTACATGTGCCGTCGCATCATTTAGGAATGCTGTTATCTTCTTATTCGCTCGCTTCATTCTTAACAGCTCCACTTTGGGGAAAGATTTCTGATCGAGCAGGTCGGCGTCCTGTACTACTAATTGGCATACTCGGGTATTCCATTAGTTTTTTCTTAACAGGTTTACTGATTAATAATTTAACTGGCTTATACATCGCAAGAAGCCTAAATGGATTGTTTGCCGGTGCATTATACACCGCTGCAACAGCTTCCATTGTCGATATGACAAATGAAACTGAGCGTAATCGTTATATCGGAATGATGGGTGCTTGTATCGGGATGGGCTTTATTGTCGGTCCAGCAATTGGCGGGATGCTAAGCCATTTTGGAAATGCAGTTCCGTTCCAAATTGCTAGCAATCTTCTTGTCATTTTATTTCTCTATACATGCTTTACTTTTAAAGAGAGTTTAAACAATGCAGGTGAAAAAAATGCGGGAAATCCATTTAAAAAGTTTATTCATTTACCAGCTTCATCAATCGGCTTGTTTTTCATTACTTTCACAATTTCTATGGCATTAGCTGGGTTAGAAGGTACCTATCAACTATTTGGCAAACAAGCAATCGGCATTACACCATTACAAATCGGCATAATCTTTTTAGCAAGCGGCCTAGTAGATGCATGTATACAAGGTGGACTCATACGCTACATTCGTAACGGAGATGAAAAACGCTACATTATAATCGGACAAATCATTTCTGCAACAGGCCTATTTTTAATCCCTTTTATTACGAACTTACTATGGGCCGGCATTTGTTTATCCATCTTCACAGCTGGAAACGCGCTCGTACGAACTTGTAATCTATCCTTTTTAACAAAACAAGTAAAAAGCGATCACGGTACCATTTCAGGCTTAAATTATTCATTTGATAGTTTAGGAAGAATTATCGGACCAATATTTTTCACAATGATATTTACATCACAAGGGGCAGTATCTTTCATAGTAGGAGGCATGATGACGATGCTTTCTATCGGATTCGTAATCCTATTTTCAAAAAAACAACATACATACGGGAGTGAACTATAATGCTTAATATGTTTTATCAAATTCACGCGGGATCATGGGCAATTCTTATCATCTTATTTATTATGAGTTACATGCTTAACAAACAAGAATTTACACTGTGGGGACAACGTGCCTTTTATGTTCTTATGCTAGGTTCAGGAATTGGAATGGTAGTCATTAAAAACTTCCCTGTCATTTCTATGATAAAAGCTGTATTCGCTCTTATCCTTATTATGTCGATGGAAATCCTCGTAGCAAGGAAAAGAAGAGGACAAACTCATACGTTATGGTGGGGCGTATTCGCTATCACGTTCATCGTTATTTTATTAATTGGATTTCATATTATATAAAGTGAAACTTTAATCAGTGGGGTTTTGTTCATCCCCCACTGATTATTAGTTGAACCAATCGGGCTTTTACGGGCAGTTGATCCCCCACCTAACTTCTTTGCTTCCTCTGAATTTTGAGATGGGGGTCTTACTGCCCGTTAATGCGGGATAAAGTAAAAACCCCTAGATTTAGGGGTTTTTTGCTACTCTTTTCTCAAATCTCTCATATTTGATATGTATAACGCAATGACTAAAACAAGAATTGCTCCTGCGTATAATAACGTCTCCATCGGTTCTTCATGAGATACGATAATTAAACGAATTAATGCCGTGATTCCGATATAGATGAAATAACGTAACGGGAAATGATAGTTCGATTTAAAATACTTAATAATTAATGCAATGAACTCGAAGTATAAGAAATAGACAATAATACTTTCAACTAACTTATATGACGTATACTTCTTCGCTGAAAATATGTATTGAATAAAAGTAATCGTCTCATTAATTAAAAAAATAGATAAGACAATGGATAATATAATTAACGCTATGTTTAATATCCACTGTAAAACGCTTGCGATAAAATGATCAATATTAAACGACTTCATGTTTTCTTTTAGCTCCCCTTCGTGTAGGTATTCATTTATTATAGCAAAATTATAATTGGAGGTGGGTTAAATCATATTTCCGACCTTTGTTGGTGCCGGTATGGGGGATGTTCATTGTTTGGAGGAGTCTTTTGACCGCAGAACTAGATTGCATATTAAGAAAGTCCCTCAATTTACTATTAGTAGTTATCGTTCCAAACAGAAGTGTGTAGTCTTGTAAAGCACGTAAATGAGCATGTTTAGACGTACTATTACAGTTTGAGCAACGCCATCCCTGTTTTTCTTTTAACATTGCTATTATAAAACATTCCTCACACTGCACGCCCTTTAGCAATTCCTCTTTTTTCACTTTATATTGAGCAAGAATATTTTGTCGCTGTGAAGAATGCCCATTCATAATTTTATTTATAAACCCATTTATATCGCTAACCACTTTTTCTTTATATTGATTTTTAATCTGTTTTATTTTATTAGGTAAATTTGCGCTGTGGATAATTTTACTAGAAAGTATTTCATCTGAAGTTTTAATAATTGTACGAGGTGAACTAATTACAATGAGGGATTCAATTGGAAGATTATATATACCATGTAGACTCAGCCATTTTTTCAGCTGCATCTCTTGCCGTTTTATTTGTAAAAATGGATCTGGAAAACCTTCTTCCAAGGTGCCATCTGATATTCTAATGAGCTGATTAAACTTGGCGTCGAAGATTAATGTACCAACAATATTTTTTATTTCAAGAAAAAGAAGAAAACATGAGGAAACTATGAGGGTATCAATTTGAAAATAATGTTTCTGATCAAACAACCTAATATCATGTAAAATACTGTATTCCGTTTCGGGTAAGAAACTAAGTGGATATTCAATCGACTGCTCTCCTTTATAGCCGGCCATAAATTTCGCTAGATTTTCAACCACCACATTTCTTTTTGAATGATGAGCAGGCAATCTTCTCAGTAGAGCTTCTAATTGGAGCAAATGTACAGGCATTTTCCGCTCTTTCACAATCATTTTTATCCCCCTCCAAAATATATCAGCGATTTTTCAAATATATCAGCGCAACTCCAATTATATCGGCGATTTTCGAAATATATCAGCGCAACTCCAATTATATCAGCGATTTTCGAAATATATCGACTTACCGACAAAAACCGACACAACAAACACTCATAAACATTATATCACCACACCGAAAATCGCACTGTAAGCATAATATTAATCCCCCCTCTTGATTACGACATTTTAAAAACGGTAAAATAACATTCACCGTATGTAAAAGAGCTTTTTTATAAAGTGAACTTTAATCAGTAGGGGGCTTACCGCTCGTCAAATAGTGGAATAAATGCAACCTCATATTGTGAGCGCTCAAAGCGTCACCAATAAATATCACAGGCAATCGTACAAAAAAGCTGCTGCCTATAAAATACAGGCAGCAGCTACAGTATACATTTTCTAACTAATAAACGGCGATCGGCCCATAAGGACCATTAATAATCTCTATTTTTGTTTCAAAAATATCCGTCAAAAGTGTTGAGTCCATAACCTCTTCTACTGTTCCAAAAGCAGCAATTTGTCCATCTTTCATCGCACAAATTTTATCAGAGTATTTAGCCGCAAAATTTATATCATGCATGACAGTCAAAATTGTTCTTCCAAATTCATTAGCCGCACGTCTCAAATGTTCCATCATTTGAACAGAACGAGCAACATCCAGGTTATTCAGAGGCTCATCCAAAAGTACATATTCAGTCTCTTGGCACAATACCATCGCTACGTATGCCCTCTGTCTTTGACCACCAGAAAGCTCATCTAAATATCTATTCTCTAAATTAGTTAAATCTAGGAAGTCGATATATTTAGAAATGATAGCTTCATCCTCTTTCGTTAATCTTCCCTTTGAATAAGGAAAGCGCCCGAATCCAACTAATTGTCTAACAGTAAGCCTCGTTACAAAATGATTTTCTTGTCGCAATATAGTCAAAACTTTTGCTAAGTCTTTTGATTTAGATTCAGAAACATCCATATTTGCTACCTGGATTTGACCTTCGTCCATATCTAAAAGTCTACCAATCATCAAAAGTGTCGTTGACTTTCCAGCACCATTTGGTCCGATTAAAGAAGTAAAGCCTGCTTTTGGTATTTCAATATCCAAAGGTCCTATTTTTACCTTATCCGTATAGAACTTTTTAACATTATCAATTTTTATCATAAAGCCCTCTTCCTTAAAACTATAGTTAAGAATATGATTCCACCGAATAATTCAATAATAACTGAAACTACACCTTGAGCATGGAATACATGATACATTAAGAAGTATGCACTCGTCATAATCAAAAATCCTATAGCAAAAGCCATTGGGAAAATATATCTATGATCATAAGTTGCCGCCGCCTGATAACTCAAAGTTGCCACTAAAAAGCCGTAGAACGTAAGTGGTCCAATTAGAGCAGTTGAGATAGACATTAAAATAGCCACTAATACAAGCGTATAAATTACACTAGGTTGATATTTAACTCCAAAAGAAGTAGCAACATCCTTCCCTAGTGACAAAACATTCAAATTCTTAGAATGAGCAAAAATCAATACCGCTACAATTATGATCATAGGAATTACAATAGGAAAATATGCAGGATCTGCATGATTAACAGAACCAAATAATCTTGCTTGTAAGATATCAAACTCTGAAGGCGCAAGTAGCTTTCTCATGAAAGTTGACATAGAATTCAGTCCAGTGCCAATAATAATTCCAACTAAAAGCATAAGTTGTAAATTTCCGTATTTACCAGAAAGTAACCATCCATAAAGTATCAAGCTCATGAGGACCATAACAACGACTTGAAATAAAAACGATCCAATTCCATTAAAATTGATTAATGCACTAGCACCAAAGAAGAATATTGTACTCGTATGTATCGCTGAATAAAGTGATTCAAAACCTAAAAGCGAAGGAGTAATAATTTTATTATTCGTAATAGATTGGAAAGCAACTGTCGACAAGCTATGGCAAACCGCAGCAATAATCATTGCAACAATAGCTACTATCCTTCTCTTAACGACTGGGATAAAAGAAGGTGAATCTATCGGAACTGGATTGTTATACACTAAAAGTCCATATGAAGAAAGAAGACCTAAAGCAATCAATGTTATCAGTAAAATCCAATAATGTCTTGCTTCCTTCTTAGACCGAAAAGCGCTAGCTGATCTACTTTCATTATGAAGGCTAGAATCGATTTCGACATTTTCTTTTTTTCTATATTCTAATGTGATCATCGTAGCCTCCTTGGTTTTCTTTGTCTCAATAAAATAGTAATAAACACGACTGCTCCCACTGTTGCAAGTATTAAAGAAACAGGTAATTCAAAAGGCTGTATAATTGTTCGAGAAATGATGTCACAGGCAGTTATTGATCCCATTCCGATCACACAAACCCAAGGTAAATTACTCCTAAGATCATCACCTCTAAACATGGAAACGATATTTGGCACAATTAATCCTAAGAAAGGTAAGTGTCCAATAACAGCTGCAACAATTCCAACTGCAACAGAGATAAGAGCAGTCCCAAAAAGAACAATTCTATTGTAATTAACGCCAAGACTTGTTGCGACATCTTCTCCTAGTCCAGCTAAAGTCAATCTATTCGCATACATAAAAATAAGAAAAGTAATGATAACAATCAGCCATAAATATTCATATCTTCCCACCTGAATGTTAGCAAATGAACCTACAAACCAAGTTTCAATACTTTGCGTCTTTTGAAAAAGGAGTCCTAAAAAAGTAGACACTGCAGAAATTACTGCTCCAAGCATCAATCCAATAATCGGAACAATTAAAGACGAACGAAGCTTAACTCTTCTTAAAAATAGAAAGAAAATCATAGTTCCTATAAAAGAAAAAATGATTGCACCAGTCATTCTTTGAACTAAAGTCGGGGCAGGAAATAATAAATACACAAAAAGCAGGCCTAAGCCTGACCATTCAATAGTCCCCGTTGTAGTAGGTTCAACAAAACGATTTTGTGTAATAAGTTGCATGACGAGCCCTGCCATCGCCATCGCAGCTCCAGTAAGCATTAATGCAGCTGTTCTCGGAACACGAGTGATGAAAAACATCTCTGTCCCGTCCTCTTGTCCACGTATATCATAAACGCCAGTAAACAGTGATATAATCCCTAAAATTATGACAACTATAATGGCTATTATAAAAGGTTTTGTCCATAATTTATTGTGATTATAAAACTGGGGTTGAGAAATATTCTCAACCCTAGAAATTATATTTTTTGACACTGTTTCGTACTCCTTTACACTACTTAGCTAAAGTTTTTGCCATATTTCCAAATAACTCTATATAAGTTTGAATTGATTCATTTGTGTAAGTATCTTCTGGTGCATAAATAACTTGTTTTTTAGAAACAGCAGTTGTGTTTTGAAGAGTAGGTGATTTAGAAATAACATCCTTAGCAGGTGTTGACTTAGCTGCATCAGATGTTGCAGCATCACGATCTAATACGAAAATCCAATCAGGATTTGTTTGTGCAATAGCTTCAACAGAAACGTCATCACCTTTATGACCTGCAGTAGAATTCGAAACTTCTAATGCTGGAGTCCAACCGAAAATTTCATACATAGGTCCCCAAACGCGACCAGAGTGCGGCGCAGCAAAGCCAATATTTCCACCAGTAACAATAACACTCATAACTTTATCTTTTCCGTTATAAGCAGATTTTGCTTTTTCAATAGATTTATCAAAATCAGCTACTAATTTTTTAGCTTCTTTATCTTTATCAAAGATTTTTCCTAAAGTAACTGTAGAGTCTTTAAGCCCTTTTACTAAGTTTTCACCTGGCTTAGTAGCTTTCTCAGAAACATCAACATTAAGATCAATAACAGCTGCATTTGGAACTAATTTTTTGATTTCTTCGTAATGATCAGCAAATCTTTGACCAACGATTACAAGGTCAGGGTTTGCCGCTGCAATAATTTCAAGATTTGGTTCGCGGTGATTCCCGATATTTTTAACTGAATCATCTTTTTTATATGCTGAATCCGCAGGCATGATATCCTTTGGAGCAGCTGCTAATTTAATTCCCCAATCAGCTAAAGTTTCAAACGTTCTATTATCTAAAGCAACTACATTCTTTGGATTTACAGGAACAGTAACCTTTCCGTGTGCATCAGTGATTTCAACCGTTTTTGGCTTATCACTACTATTATCTTTAGTAGCTTTCGAAGTTTCTTTACCTGAATCTGAGCAAGCTACTAACATTAAAGTGAAAATTGCTAGAATACTTACTAATTTTAAAAGCATAGTTTTTTTCATACGTATACTCCTTATAATGTAATTTAGTTCGAAAATGATAACATCGATAGATTAAATTAGACAGTAACTTTTATGTACCCAAACTGCTATTGATAATCATTTTCATTTGAACATCCTGTTAATAAGTATAGTCATTAATTCTGTGAAAATCTTGTGAATGGTGTGAATTCATAAAATCAAGCAAAAAAAGTAATATGTGCGATCAGGACTGTTGATTAACCTTCATTAAATACTGTCTCAACGAATACGAGACAGAGACCTTCCCTTACAAAATACGCACAGTAATAGCTAATATTTCACATAAACTACTTTTATTATCTTATTTTTATCATTCAACCATTGAATAGCCTCTGCCATGTATCGTTTGAATATATCTGTCTTTCTTCTCGCACTTTAGCTTTTTTCTTACATACCCAATATATAAGTCTACTACATTCGGATTTACTACTACGTCATATCCCCATACTTGATTCAAAAGCATTTCACGGCTCAATATTGTATTTTTATTCTTAATTAAAAATACAAGTAAATCGTACTCGCGCTTCGTAAGCGAGAGATTTTTACCAGCTTTTTTCACAATATTGCTAGATGCATCAACAAAGAGATCTTTAAACTGAAAAAAGGTTGTTTCATTTTGCTGGTTACAGTCACTTCTCCTTAAGATAGCTTGCACCCTTGCTACTAGTTCTTCTTTCGCAAATGGTTTTCTTATATAATCATCAGCTCCTGCTTGTAACCCTGCCACGCAATCCTTACTAGAAATATTGTCGGTAACAATAATGATCGGTGTCATTTTAACAAGTCGTATTTGTCTGCAAATTTCTGGTCCAGGTATGCTTAATGAATCCCAATCTAATATGATAATATCCCAATCTTGTTCATATATTATATTTAAACCTTCGTTTTCATTGTGAAGTTTTAAAATGAAATGGCCTTCTTGCGTTAAACCGCTTACGATTTTCTTTGCTAAAGACCGTTCATTCTTAATTACTAACACCTGCCTCACCGATGGTTCACCTCTACTTCAATATAACTTAGTTAGATAAAAAATTATTTAAGATTTATAAATATTAAATCCCTAAAAAATCCATTCAAACAGCTTATTAGGAGAACTCTATATAATCTTACAATAGGTCTGTATAGAAACACAAAACATATTAAGATTTGAATAAAATGATTTTATTAATAGAAACTCACCAATCGGACGTTTACGAGCAGCTATAGTATCTATCTGCTTATCATCCATAACCATTTCTTTATTTTCTGTTTCAGGGGTACTGCCTCATCAACTTAAGCATTTTATAAAACTAAAAAACAAAAGAACCATAACCCCACCAATTCGGTAAGATTACGGTTCATATCATAAATATTTTCAACCCTCATATGTTAGAAATTCTTTTTAGTCCTATAAGAAATCATTAATAACCCTGATATAATACATAAAATTGCCCATAGTAACGAATCTTCTTTTGCCCCTGTGTTTGGTAACATAGGTTTTTCTTTATTCAAAGATTCATCTTTCATTGGCTCTTTTGGTTCGATTGAACCTTTCGGTTCCTTTGAGGAATTCAATTCTCCTACCTTTTCATATACATAGATTACTTCCTTCGTTCCTTCTTCATATTTACCTTCCGCATTTTTCGGTTTTTCTACTAACTTATATCCTGGGATTTCTTTTGCTTCTGTTGTATACTCGTTTCCGATCTTACCTGTCGTTTTATTACGTTGGGCAATTTCATTCCCATCTTGATCAACGTACTTTGTTACGACATTTCCTCCTACCTCTGGTTTTGGTGTTGGTGTTGGTTTTAGTTCTTCTACTTTTTCATATACATAGATTACTTCCGTTGTTCCCTCTTCATATTTACCTTCGGCATTTTTCGGTTTTTCTACTAACTTATATCCTGGAATTTCTTTTGCTTCTGTTTTGTAGTCTTTTCCTACTTGATCCGTTGTACTTGTTCCCGGAACTAACTCGTTTCCTTCTTTATCCACGTACTTCGTTACGACATTTCCTTCTACTTTTTCATATACGTAGATTACTTCTTTCGTTCCCTCTTCATATTTACCTTCCGCATTTTTCGGTTTTTCTACTAACTTATATCCTGGAATTTCTTTTGCTTCTGTTGTATACTCGTTTCCGATCTTACCTGTCGTTTTATTACGTTGGGCAATTTCATTCCCATCTTGATCAACGTACTTTGTTACGACATTTCCTCCTACCTCTGGTTTTGGTGTTGGTGTTGGTTTTAGTTCTTCTACTTTTTCATATACATAGATTACTTCCGTTGTTCCCTCTTCATATTTACCTTCGGCATTTTTCGGTTTTTCTACTAACTTATATCCTGGAATTTCTTTTGCTTCTGTT
>NZ_JAKUEN010000019.1:0-58577 GCF_022662915.1 Bacillus cereus group sp. BfR-BA-01453
TTGATAGGTTCGAGGTGGAAGCATGGTGACATGTGGAGCTGACGAATACTAATAGATCGAGGACTTAACCATATAATATGTAGCAAATGTTATCTAGTTTTGAAGGAATATGCCTTCAATAGTTTGGTGATGATGGCAGAGAGGTCACACCCGTTCCCATACCGAACACGGAAGTTAAGCTCTCTAGCGCCGATGGTAGTTGGGACCTTGTCCCTGTGAGAGTAGGACGTCGCCAAGCAACTAAACACGAGTCAAATGACTCGTGTTTTTTCGTGTTTTCTTTTATAATCCATAGTAATAAAAAATGTATTTAAATAATTATTATTTTGATTAAATACAGGGGAATGTGGCTAGGATAGTAAATAAGCAAAACAGTTGCAAATTTTATTAATACGTATATAATTAAAGTCAAAGATAGTCAAAGTCAATAAAGGTGGCGGATAAATGAGAAATATATCTGATATCATTGAGCAATATCTAAAGCAAGTTATTGACTTAAGTAATAATAATGTGATTGAAATCAAGAGAAATGAGATTGCGGATCGATTCGAGTGCGTACCATCTCAAATCAATTATGTAATCAATACCCGTTTTACGTTAGAAAGAGGATTTGTAGTAGAAAGTAAACGTGGTGGAGGAGGTTACATTCGCATTATAAAAGTCAAACTGCATGACGATATAGACATTATTGATCAAATGCTTCATATGATTGATCATAGCGTTGCGCAAGGAAATGCAGAGAGTATGATTATACGTTTAATAGAAGAGGGAATCATAACGAATCGTGAAGCTAAACTTATGTTAAGCGTACTAGATCGTTCTGTATTATCAATGGATGTTCCTTCTCGAGATGAACTTAGGGCTCGAATATTATGCGCAATGTTAAGAACACTGAAATATAAATAAATACAGCTTTTGTAAAAGAATAATAACTAAAAGATAAGGCAGTTAAATATTGTAGAAGTTTTGAAAAAAGAACACGCACTTTTGTAAACGAATAAAGGAAAGTGAACAGTCTAGTAATGTATGAAAAGTACTATGAGATAGATCGTTCCTGTTGTAAAGGTGGGGATAGTGATGACTTGTCAAAACTGTAATATAAGACCAGCAACTTTACATTATACAAAAGTAATTAACGAAAAGAAGGCGGAAGTTCATCTTTGTGAGCAATGTGCAGAACAAAGTGGCTATACGTCTTTCTTTCAATCATCGCAGTCTAACTTTTCATTCCATGATTTATTTGCTGGGTTATTACACGGTGAATCAACAATGTTTGAAGAAGGAAAAAGCGGATTTTCGAACACAAATATATTGAGATGTCCAGATTGTAAAATGACATATGAGCAACTTACAAAGGTAGGACGCTTTGGATGTGCTTCTTGTTACGATACATTTAAGGAACATTTAAAGCCATTATTAAAACGTCTTCACGGCGGGCATACAGATCATTGTGGAAAAATTCCGGAGCGTATAGAAGGAAATATTCACTTAAAGAAAGAATTAGATGAACTAAAACTCATTCTGAAACAATATGTACAGAAAGAGGAATTTGAGAAAGCTGCTGAAGTAAGGGATAAAATTAGAAACCTTGAAAATCAGCTTAGTGAGCATAGAGAGGGGGAATAGTTCTATGTCACTGGACAAAATTATGAATGAAGCGATTAGTCCATGGATGAAGGGGGATGGCCCTGATTCTGATATTGTTTTAAGTAGTCGAATTCGTTTGGCTCGTAATTTTAAAAAATATCAATTCTCTACTATGCAAAACGAAGAAGAAGCTAAACAGATTCAAGAATTATTTAAAAAGGAATTTATAAATAAAACAGTAGAACCTTTTGGAGAGTTTGAACTATTAAAAATGAATGAATTAACGCCTCTTCAAAGGAGAGTATTAGTTGAAAAGCATTTAATTAGTCCCAACCTTGCAGGAACAGAATATGGAGCGTGTCTATTGTCAGAAAACGAACATATTAGTGTTATGCTGAATGAAGAAGACCATATTCGGATTCAGTGCTTATTTTCAGGATTGCAGTTATCAGAGGCCCTTCAAAGTGCCAATCAAATAGATAATTGGATTGAGAAAGAGGTTGAATATGCTTTTGATGAATCACTTGGATATATTACGAGCTGCCCTACTAACGTTGGTACAGGACTTAGGGCTTCCGTAATGATCCATTTACCGGGGCTCGTTTTAACGAAAAGAATTAGCCGTATTATACAAGTAATTCAAAAATTAGGGTTAGTAGTAAGAGGAATATACGGTGAAGGTAGCGAAGCGTTAGGTAATATATTTCAAGTGTCAAACCAAATGACGCTAGGAAAATCTGAAGAAGATATTATTGCAGATTTAAAGAGTGTTATTCAACAAATCATACAGCAAGAAAAGATGGCTAGAGAATTAATTGTACAAAATTCAAGTATTGAGCTTGAAGATAAAGTTTATCGCTCTTATGGCATACTAGCTAACAGTCGTTTAATTCAATCTGCGGAAGCAGCCAATTGCTTATCAGATGTACGACTTGGTATTGATTTAGGATATATAAAAGGTATATCGAGAAATATTTTGACTGAGCTAATGGTTCTTACACAACCAGGCATTTTACAACAATATGCGGGAGGACCTTTAGGGCCAGAAGAAAGAGATTATCGAAGAGCAACCTTAATCCGTGAGCGATTACGTATTGAAAAAAACTAAGCGCAAGTAGGAGGCGATTTCTATGATGTTTGGAAGATTTACAGAAAGAGCACAGAAAGTATTAGCTTTATCTCAAGAGGAAGCGATTCGTATTGGGCATAACAATATTGGAACAGAACATATTTTACTTGGGCTTGTACGCGAAGGTGAAGGAATTGCAGCAAAAGCGTTGATTGCTCTTGGATTAAGCCCGGAGAAAGTTCAAAAAGAGGTAGAAGCGTTAATTGGACGCGGAACAGAAGCTTCTCAAACCGTACATTATACACCGCGTGCTAAAAAGGTTATTGAGCTGTCTATGGATGAAGCTCGTAAATTAGGTCATTCTTACGTTGGAACAGAACATATTTTACTTGGTTTAATCCGCGAGGGTGAAGGGGTAGCAGCACGTGTTTTAAATAACTTAGGTGTTAGCTTAAATAAGGCAAGACAACAAGTATTGCAACTTCTTGGAAGTAATGAAGCAAGTTCAGGTCATCAAGGTGGTTCTTCAACAAATGCAAATACACCAACACTTGATAGCTTAGCACGTGATTTAACAGTTGTTGCACGTGAAAATCGTTTAGACCCTGTTATTGGACGTGGTAAAGAAATTCAACGTGTAATTGAGGTTTTAAGCCGTAGAACAAAAAACAATCCTGTATTAATTGGGGAGCCTGGTGTAGGTAAAACGGCAATTGCAGAAGGATTAGCACAACAAATCGTAAATAATGAAGTTCCTGAAACTTTAAGAGATAAGCGTGTTATGACACTAGATATGGGTACAGTGGTAGCCGGAACGAAATACCGTGGTGAATTTGAAGACCGTTTGAAGAAAGTAATGGATGAAATCCGCCAAGCAGGAAATATCATTCTATTTATTGATGAACTTCATACATTAATTGGTGCAGGTGGAGCAGAAGGTGCTATTGACGCATCGAACATTTTAAAACCATCTTTAGCTCGTGGGGAATTACAATGTATTGGGGCGACAACGTTAGATGAATATCGCAAATATATTGAAAAAGATGCAGCTTTAGAGAGACGTTTCCAACCAATTCACGTTGATGAGCCAAGTTTAGATGAATCAACTCAAATTTTGAAAGGTTTACGCGATCGTTATGAGGCACATCACCGCGTATCTATTACAGATGATGCAATTGATGCAGCTGTAAAGCTTTCAGATCGTTATATTACAGATCGTTTCTTACCAGATAAAGCAATTGATTTAATTGATGAAGCTGCTTCAAAGGTTCGCTTACGCTCTTATACAACACCACCAAATCTAAAAGAGCTTGAAGTGAAGCTTGAGGAAATTAGAAAAGAAAAAGATGCAGCTGTACAAAGTCAAGAGTTTGAAAAAGCTGCTTCCTTACGTGATATGGAACAACGTTTACGTGAGAAGTTAGAAGATACGAAGCGTCAATGGAAAGAGCAACAAGGAAAAGAAAACTCAGAAGTGACAGTAGAAGATATTGCAAATGTTGTTTCTACGTGGACTCGTATCCCAGTTTCTAAACTTGCACAAACAGAGACTGATAAATTATTAAACTTAGAATCCATCCTTCACGATCGTGTTATTGGTCAAGATGAAGCGGTAGTAGCTGTAGCAAAAGCTGTTCGCCGTGCTAGAGCAGGATTGAAAGATCCGAAACGTCCGATTGGCTCGTTTATTTTCTTAGGACCAACAGGTGTAGGTAAAACGGAGTTAGCAAGAGCGTTAGCAGAATCTATGTTCGGTGATGAAGATGCAATGATTCGCATCGATATGTCTGAGTACATGGAGAAACATTCTACTTCTCGTTTAGTTGGATCTCCTCCAGGGTATGTTGGATATGAAGAAGGTGGACAATTAACAGAAAAAGTTCGCCGTAAGCCATATTCAGTTGTCCTATTAGACGAGGTAGAGAAAGCTCATCCTGATGTGTTTAACATTTTACTACAAGTATTAGAAGATGGTCGCTTAACAGATTCGAAAGGGCGTACAGTTGATTTCCGCAATACAATTGTTATTATGACATCTAACGTTGGTGCAGAGGCGTTAAAACGTAATAAGCATCTTGGATTTAACGTACAAGATGAGGGCCGCGATTATTCGGATATGAAAGGTAAAGTAATGGATGAGCTGAAAAAAGCCTTCCGTCCAGAATTCTTAAACCGTATTGATGAAATTATCGTGTTCCATATGCTTGAGAAAAAACATATTCAAGAGATTGTAACACTTATGGTAAATCAGTTAGTAAATCGCTTAAAAGAGCAAGAAATTGAATTGCAATTAACAGAAGGAGCAATTTCGGCCATTGCTGATAAAGGGTTTGACCGAGAGTACGGTGCTCGTCCGCTTCGTAGAGCAATTCAGAAACATGTAGAAGATAGACTATCGGAAGAACTTTTAAAAGGTGCTATTGAGAAAGGACAAAAAGTTATCTTTGATGTTGAAGGAGAATCATTTGTCATTCATAGTGCTGAAAAGGTAAAATAAGTATAGACAAACTAAGAGGGCTACGAGATAGCCCTCTTTCTTGTACGACAAGGATAAATTGTTTATAGATGAAAGTGAAGTGAGATATAAAACGATATGGCTAAAAAGAAAACAAAATTCACATGTCAAGAGTGTGGGTATCAGTCACCAAAATATATGGGGAAATGTCCTGGATGTGGTCAATGGAATACGCTTGTTGAAGAGATGGAACCGGTTGTATCATCAAGGCGCCTTAATTATGCCAATGCAATTCAAACAGAAGTAACAAAACCAAGACGTCTAACAGAAGTGGAAACAAAGTCTGAGGCGCGTATTGAAACAAAATTTCAAGAATTTAACCGTGTACTTGGTGGCGGGATTGTAGATGGATCCTTAGTACTGATTGGTGGAGACCCCGGGATTGGAAAATCAACGTTACTATTACAAATATCATCGCAATTAGCAGATTCTTCATATGATGTCCTATATATATCGGGTGAAGAATCAGCAAAACAGATTAAACTGCGTGCGGATCGTTTACATGTAAATGGTAGTAATCTATTTGTTGTATCAGAGACGGATTTACAGCGAATTGCAACACATATTGAAGAGGTGAACCCAGCCTTTGTTGTTATTGATTCTATTCAAACAATACATCTACCTGAAGTAACATCAGCGCCGGGAAGTGTGGCACAAGTTCGTGAATGTACAGCGGAATTAATGAAACTTGCAAAAACAAAAGGAATCCCTATTTTTATCGTTGGACATGTGACAAAAGAGGGGGCGATTGCAGGACCTCGTATGTTAGAACATATGGTCGATGCAGTTCTTTATTTTGAAGGAGACCGTCATCATACATACCGTATTTTGCGAGCAGTAAAGAATCGCTTTGGTTCTACGAATGAAATGGGTATTTTTGAAATGAAAGAACTTGGTCTTGCAGAAGTATTAAACCCTTCTGAGATTTTCCTTGAGGAAAGACCAGTTGGGGTTGCGGGATCAACAGTGGTTGCCTCAATGGAAGGAACAAGACCAGTTTTAGTAGAAATACAAGCATTAATTTCCCCTACTAGTTTTGGAAACCCTCGAAGAATGGCAACGGGAATTGATCATAACCGTGTATCGCTTATTATGGCAGTGCTAGAAAAAAGAACAGGCTTATTATTGCAAAATCAGGATGCATATTTAAAAGTAGCAGGTGGTTTGAAGTTAGATGAACCAGCAATTGATTTAGCTGTCGCTTTAAGTATAGCTTCAAGTTTTAGAGATAAATCTACGGCACCAACCGATGCAGTAATAGGAGAAGTAGGATTAACTGGAGAAATAAGAAGAGTATCAAGAATTGAACAACGTGTACAAGAAGCGGCTAAATTAGGATTTCAACGCGCTATTATTCCTAGAAAAAATTTGGGAGGATGGACAATTCCAGATGGGATTGAGGTAGTTGGTGTATCTAATTTAGGAGAAGCACTTCGTTTGACATTAGGAGGCTAGGCTATGGAAGAAAACAAGCAACGTGTCAAAAGTATGATTAATATTTTACAACTTGTGGCCCCGGGAACACCACTGCGCGAAGGGATAGATAATGTACTTCGCGCACAAACAGGGGGATTAATTGTTCTTGGATATAATGAGCAGATTAAAAGTATTGTTGATGGAGGTTTTCATATTAATTGTGCATTTTCTCCAGCTAGTTTATATGAATTAGCAAAAATGGATGGGGCACTTATTTTAAATGAAACTGGAAGTAAAATTTTGATTTCGAACGCACAGTTAGTTCCAGAGTCATCTATTGACTCTATTGAGACAGGTATGCGCCACCGAACGGCGGAGCGTGTAGCAAAGCAGACAGGCAGCCTTGTTGTGGCTATTTCACAAAGACGTAACGTAATTACGCTATATCAAGGGAATTTACGTTATACACTAAAAGATATAGGCGTTATTTTAACAAAGGCGAATCAAGCTATCCAAACGTTAGAAAAATATAAGGCTGTATGGAATGATGGGATTACGAATTTGGGCATTCTAGAATTTGAAGAGGTTGTTACAATGTCCGAGGTAGTCCATGTTTTACATAGTGTTGAAATGGTACTACGTATTAAAAATGAAATATTGAGCTATATTCATGAATTGGGAACAGAAGGTAGGTTAATTCGTTTACAACTTACGGAACTATTAGCCGACTTAGAAGCAGAGGCAGCGCTATTAATTAAAGATTACTATCAAGAAAAAACACAAGACCATCATCAAATTTTGAAAAAGTTACAAGAACTTGCGAATACACAACTTCTAGAGGACAGTGATTTAGTTAAATTGCTCGGATACCCGGGACAAACGAGTTTAGAAGAAAGTGTGACGCCGAGAGGATACCGAATCACAAGCAAAATTTCGCGTGTTCCACCACTTATCATTGAAAATTTAATTAATCGATTTAAAACTTTGCAAGGTGTTTGTCGTGCAACTATTAATGAATTAGATGATGTGGAAGGAATTGGGGAAGTCAGGGCGAAGAAAATACGAGAAGGTCTAAAAAGAATTCAAGAGCATCTCTATATGAGTAGACACAATTAAGAATATTACATTGATTCTATAATATAACGACACTAGAACATTTTTGGTATATGATATGATATATTGGTAAATAAAACTATTTATAAAAAAACACGTCCGCTTTTGCATTCGGCGTTTTGATTAGCGAAACAATGGTTAATAATGAGTAGGAGGTGGTTGGATGTTAAAACGGATTGTACAGCTCTTCTTTTTAGTAATCGGGGGAGCGTTAGGGATTTACTTAATCCCAAAAGTTATTAATGTATTAGACATCGGTGCTGTTCCATTATTGGAAGGATCGTATGTTCGTGCAATTATTGGTGCAATTATTTTATTTTTAACAACATTTTGGCTTGTAGATTATATTGTTCAACTTATTAAGCATATTGAAGAGGCTCTTGTAAAAGCGCCTGTAGCAGATGTTTTGTTTGGTACATTAGGTTTAATCTCTGGGCTTATTGTTGCGTATTTAATTTTAATACCAATTCGTGAATTTACAATTCCAGTTATTAGTACAGTGTTGCAAGTGTTCTTTACTCTTTTACTAGGATATTTAGGATTCCAAGTAGGGTTTAAAAAGAGGAATGAATTGCTAGGATTATTTACATTACCACAACGTGGGAAAAAGAAAAATAATAATAGTGAGAATGAAGAACCAGAAAATGAGGTAGAAGAATCTTTAGCGCATTGGAAAATTCTCGATACAAGTGTAATTATCGATGGACGTATTGCTGATATTTGCCAAACAAAGTTTTTAGAAGGAACAATTGTCATTCCACAATTCGTGTTAGAAGAACTTCAGCACATTGCCGATTCTTCTGATGCTTTAAAACGTAATCGTGGTCGTAGAGGATTAGATATTTTAAATCGTATTCAAAAAGAGATGCCGATTCCGGTAGAAATTTATGAAGGCGATTTCGACGATATTCAAGAAGTGGATAGCAAACTTGTAAAGTTAGCGAAAATCACTGGTGGAACGGTAGTAACGAATGACTTCAACTTAAACAAAGTCTCTGAATTACAAGGGGTAACGGTGTTAAACATTAACGATTTAGCTAATGCAATTAAACCTGTTGTACTCCCAGGTGAAGAACTAAGTGTTTATGTTGTAAAAGATGGAAAAGAACAAAATCAAGGTGTAGCATATTTAGATGACGGCACGATGATTGTAGTAGAAGATGGTAGAGAATATGTAGGCTCACAACTCGATGTACTCGTTACGAGTGTGTTACAAACGTCGGCTGGGCGCATGATTTTTGCCAAACGTAAATTATTAGAAAAAGCATTATAAGTAGAGGATTATTAATATGTATACATTAATTATTCCGGCAGCTGGTCAAGGAAAGCGGATGGGTGCTGGCAAAAATAAGTTGTTCTTACTTATTAATGAAGTACCGATTATTGTGCATACGTTACGTGCTTTCGAACAGGATAAAGCATGTAAAAATATTATTATGGCAATTAACGAAGAAGAGCGTCCGTATTTTGAAGAGTTAATGCAGAAGTATCCGGTTGCAAAGCCAGTACAATTTATTCAAGGTGGAGCTGAAAGACAAGATAGTGTATATAATGCGATTCAGCATACGAGTGATGTTGAGTATGTTCTTGTACATGACGGTGCGCGCCCGTTCGTAACGAATAAAGTGATCCAAGATGTATTAACTGCAGCAGAAAAATATGGAGCTTCCATTTGTGCGGTGCCAGTGAAAGATACTGTTAAGAAAGTAGAGCAGGGTGTTGTTGTAGAAACAGTAGAAAGATCTCAGCTGACAGCTGTACAAACACCGCAAGGGTTCTCTGTTTCTCTTTTGTTAGAAGCTCATAGAAGTGCGAAGCAGAGTTGTTTCCTTGGTACAGATGATGCAAGTCTCGTAGAACGTATCGGGAAGCAAGTAGGTGTAGTAGAGGGGAGTTACTATAATATTAAAGTGACGACTCCAGAGGATTTACTAATTGCTGAAAGTTTTCTTCACGTTCAAAAGAAATGATAGCAATGATTATAGCGAAGAGAAGCTCGGCAAAGGCCGGGCTTTTCTTTATAAGGATAGCGATATAATATAGAATCATAAAGCTCAGTAGTTTAGCTCGAGGAGGATGTAAAAAATGTTTCGAATTGGACAAGGTTTTGATGTGCATGAATTCGCGGAAGGTAGACCGTTAATTATTGGCGGAATTACAATTCCACATGAGAAAGGATTAATCGGTCACTCTGATGCAGATGTATTGTTACATACAATCGCGGATGCGTGTTTAGGTGCAATTGCAGCAGGAGATATTGGAAAACATTTTCCTGATACAGACCCCGCCTTTAAAGATGCTGATTCAGCTATATTATTGCAAAAGGTTTGGGGATTTGTGCGTGAACAAGGTTATGAATTAGGGAATTTAGATTGTACAATTATTGCTCAAAAGCCAAAAATGGCACCACATATTGAAAGTATGCGTAAACGCATTAGTGAACTATTAGAAACGTCTATTGATAATATCAATGTAAAGGCAACAACAACAGAAAAACTAGGATTTACAGGTAGAGAAGAAGGAATTGCTTCTCAAGCAGTTGTTTTATTACAGAAAAAATAATGGTTTTTAATTCGTAAGATGGATAATCACATTTTTTTGGTGTACAATTATAGAATGTGTTGACATTAAGAATGGAAGGTGTACCAATTATGGAAAAGCAAGTGAGAGTGCGCTATGCGCCAAGTCCAACAGGACACTTACATATCGGAAATGCGCGTACGGCATTATTTAATTATTTATTTGCTCGTCATCAAGATGGTAAGTTTATTATTCGTATTGAAGATACTGATGTAAAACGTAATGTTGCTGGTGGAGAAGAAAGCCAATTAAAATACTTGAAATGGCTCGGTATGGACTGGGATGAAGGTGTTGATGTTGGTGGTGAATTTGGACCATATCGTCAAACAGAGCGTTTAGATATTTATAAAAAGTTATATGAAGATTTATTAGAGCGTGGTTTAGCTTACAAATGTTATATGACAGAAGAAGAGCTAGAAGCAGAACGCGAAGGGCAAATCGCTCGTGGTGAAACACCTCGTTATGCAGGTAACCATCGTGATTTAACTGAAGCGCAAGTGAAAGAATTTGAAGCTGAGGGACGTATTCCAAGTATTCGTTTCCGTGTACCAGCTGACCGTGATTACACATTTAAAGATATTGTAAAAGATGAAGTTGCATTCCATTCAAATGATTTCGGTGATTTCGTTATCGTGAAAAAAGATGGGATTCCAACTTATAACTTTGCAGTAGCAGTAGATGATCACTTAATGGAAATTACACACGTACTTCGTGGTGATGACCATATTTCAAACACGCCAAAACAAATGATGATTTATGAAGCTTTCGGTTGGGATATTCCTCAATTCGGTCATATGACTTTAATTGTAAATGAAAGCCGTAAAAAATTAAGTAAGCGTGATGAATCTATTATTCAATTTATCGAGCAATATAAAGAACTTGGATATCTTCCAGAAGCAATCTTTAACTTCATTGCACTACTAGGTTGGTCGCCAGTAGGAGAAGAAGAAATCTTCTCTCAAGAAGAGTTTATCAAAATGTTCGATGCAGCTCGTTTATCAAAATCACCTGCATTATTTGATTCTCAAAAACTGAAATGGATGAACAACCAATATATGAAAAAGCAAGATTTAGATACGGTGGTAGAATTAAGCTTACCGCATTTAGTGAAAGCTGGACGTATAGGTGAAACTTTAAGTGAACAAGAACAAGCTTGGATTCGTGATGTAATTGCGTTATATCATGAACAAATGAGCTTTGGAGCTGAAATTGTAGAGCTTTCTGAAATGTTCTTCAAAGATCATGTTGATTATGAAGAAGAAGGACAAGAAGTATTAAAAGGTGAACAAGTACCAGAAGTACTTCGTGCATTTGCTGGTCAAGTAGAAGCACTAGAAGCTATGGAACCGGCAGCAGTTAAGGCGGCTATTAAAGCAGTTCAAAAGGAAACAGGTCATAAAGGTAAAAACCTATTTATGCCAATCCGTGTTGCAACTACTGGTCAAACACACGGCCCGGAGCTTCCTAATGCTATTGCACTTCTTGGAAAAGAAAAAGTTTTAAATCGTCTTCAAAAAGTAATTGGTTAACATTTTCTAGGTTTAGAAATATAATAAGTATACTTAAAACCTAATAAGGAAAAGCGACGAGAAGGAGAAGTAGAAAATCAGGCTTTTTACAGAGAGAACCACCTTAGGCTGGAAGTGGTTTATAAGCGGGTTTTTGAAATGCCCCTTCGAGTCTTCTGCTGAACAGCAAATTGTTTTGCGAAACGTCTTAGGACGTAAAGTAAGCAGAAGCGGTGTACACCGTTATCAGAGATGAGTTTGAGGCTTTTTTTAGCCTAAACAGAGTGGAACCGCGCTTATAAGGCGTCTCTGTCAATATGACAGAGGCGTCTTTTTTTATACCGTAAAATTGGGTATGAGTATAAGTTTTATCCACGTGTATAAAGATTTAGGGGGATAAGTAGGGAGTTAGTTCACTCGAAAAAGCAGCCCATAAAGGGGAGGGAACGTCGATGTTTAAGAGGCTTCGGGAAGATATTGAAGTCGTTTTTGAACAGGATCCAGCGGCAAGAAGTTATTTCGAAGTCATTTTGACTTACTCTGGATTACATGCAGTTTGGGCCCATCGAATTGCACATGCTTTTTATAAAAAGAATTTCTTCTTTATTGCACGTTGGATCTCACAAGTTAGTCGTTTCTTTACTGGTATTGAGATTCATCCAGGAGCAACAATTGGTCGTCGTTTTTTCATTGACCATGGAATGGGAGTTGTAATTGGAGAAACGTGCGAAATTGGTGACAATGTAACGATCTATCAAGGAGTTACATTAGGTGGTACGGGTAAAGAAAAGGGAAAGAGGCACCCTACAATTCAGGATAATGTATTAATTGCAACAGGTGCTAAAGTACTAGGCTCTATTACAGTTGGAGAGAATTCTAAAATTGGAGCAGGTTCTGTCGTATTAAAAGAAGTCCCTGCACATTCTACAGTTGTAGGTATACCTGGCCGAGTCGTTATTCAAAATGGCGTAAAGATTGGTCAAGAATTGAATCATTCCGACCTTCCAGACCCAATTTTTGATAAATTAAAGGTCATGGAAGTAGAACTTGATAAATTGAAAAAACAACTTGAAGTAAAGGTAGAAAGGAAGGATAAAAATGACTATTCACATTTATAATACGTTAACACGTCAAAAGGAAGAGTTTATTCCATTAGAAGAAAATAAGGTAAAGATGTATGTATGCGGACCTACAGTTTATAACTATATTCACATCGGGAACGCAAGACCACCTATGGTATTTGATACAGTGCGCCGTTATTTAGAATATAAAGGATACGATGTGCAGTATGTATCTAACTTTACTGACGTAGATGATAAATTAATTAAAGCCGCAAATGAGTTAGGCGAAGATGTGCCGACAATTGCGGACCGTTTCGTGGAAGCGTACTTTGAAGATGTAACGGCATTAGGTTGCAAACATGCAACAGTTCATCCGCGTGTAACAGAAAATATGGATATTATTATTGAATTTATTCAAGAACTTGTGAATAAAGGATATGCATATGAATCAGAAGGGGATGTGTACTTTAGAACGAAGGAATTCGAAGGGTACGGTAAGTTATCACATCAACCGATCGCGGACTTACGTCACGGTGCGCGTATTGAAGTAGGAGAAAAGAAACAAGACCCTCTTGATTTTGCACTATGGAAAGCTGCGAAAGAAGGAGAAATCTTCTGGGAAAGCCCTTGGGGTCAAGGGCGTCCAGGCTGGCATATCGAATGCTCGGCAATGGCACGTAAATACTTAGGGGATACAATTGATATTCACGCCGGTGGTCAAGACTTGGCATTTCCTCATCATGAGAATGAAATCGCGCAGTCTGAGGCGCTAACAGGAAAAACATTTGCACGTTATTGGATGCACAATGGATATATTAATATTAATAATGAAAAAATGTCTAAGTCACTTGGGAACTTCATTTTAGTTCACGATATCATTAAGCAATATGATCCGCAGTTAATTAGATTCTTTATGCTATCAGTACATTATCGTCACCCAATTAATTTCAGTGAAGAGTTATTACGAAGCACAAATAACGGACTGGAAAGAATTAAAACAGCTTACGGTAATTTGAAACACCGTATGGAAAGTAGTACGGATTTAACAGATCATAATGAGAAATGGTTAGCTGATCTGGAAAAATTCCAAACTGCATTTGAAGAAGCGATGAATGATGATTTCAATACTGCTAATGCAATCACTGAGTTATATAATGTAGCAAATCATGCAAATCAATATTTACTGGAAGAACATACGTCTACAGTGGTAATTCAAGCATACGTAAAACAACTTGAAACATTATTTGATATTTTAGGGTTAGAATTAGCACAAGAAGAGTTACTAGATGAAGAAATTGAGGCGCTTATTCAAAAACGTATTGAAGCTCGTAAAAATCGTGATTTTGCATTATCAGATCAAATTCGCGATGATTTAAAAGACCGTAATATTATTTTAGAAGATACCGCTCAAGGTACAAGATGGAAAAGAGGATAAGAATGATTGATGCAAAGCAATTAAACAGCTTAGCGTTAGCATATATGGGTGATGCGGTATATGAACAATATATCCGCTATCACCTACTTCAAAAAGGGAAGGTTCGTCCTAATCAGTTGCATCGATTAGGGACAAGCTTTGTTTCGGCAAAAGCACAGGCGAAAGTTGTTTATCATTTATTAGAGACAGCATTTTTAACTGAGGAAGAAGAGGCAGTACTAAGAAGAGGGCGTAATGCAAATTCAGGTACTGTTCCGAAAAATACAGATGTACAAACATATCGACATAGTACAGCCTTTGAAGCGTTAATTGGCTATCATCACTTATTAAATAATCGTGAAAGATTAGACGAAATTGTATATAAGGCAATTGCTGTTCTAGAAGAAAAGGAAGGGGGCACATCATCATGAGTAGTGAATATATTATCGGACGTAACCCTGTAATTGAAGCGTTACGATCAGGGAGAGATATTAATAAAATTTGGATCGCAGAAGGTGCTGCCAAAGGACAAGTGCAAATTGTACTGGCACTAGCGAAAGAAAATAAAATTATTTTGCAACATGCACCAAAAAAGAAGTTAGATCAATTAGTTGAGGGGAACCATCAAGGTGTAATTGCTCAAGTGGCCGCATATCAATATGCTGAGCTAGAAGATCTATTCAAAGTAGCAGAGAAGCGTAACGAAGATCCGTTCTTCTTAATTTTAGATGAAATTGAAGACCCGCATAACCTCGGTTCTATTATGCGTACTGCGGATGCGACAGGAGCTCATGGAATTATAATTCCGAAAAGAAGAGCTGTGGGACTTACTGCATCAGTTGCGAAAGCATCTACTGGGGCAATTGAATATATTCCTGTTGCACGCGTAACGAATTTATCTCGTACAATCGATGAATTAAAAGAACGTGGACTTTGGATTGCTGGTACAGATGCAAAAGGGAAAACGGATTATCGTAATTTAGATGGGAAAATGCCAATTGGATTAGTAATTGGAAGTGAAGGAAAAGGTATGAGTCGTATTATTGGTGAAAAATGTGATTTCTTAATTACTTTACCGATGGTTGGTAAAGTTACATCCTTAAATGCTTCAGTGGCCGCGAGTTTGTTAATGTATGAGGTATATCGTAAACGTAACGAAATTGGTAAATAAAAAATGAACGATATTTTAATCGTTGACGGTTACAACATTATTGGAGCTTGGGGAGACTTGAAGAAACTACGGGATGTAGATTTGCAGTCATCAAGAGATGCACTGATTGATAAGATGGCGGATTACCAAGGTTACACAGGGACAAAGGTAATGATAGTTTTTGATGCGTATACAGTCCACGGTATTGAAAAAAAGATGAAACAATCGCGTGTGGAAGTTATATTCACGAGGAAGAATCAAACGGCAGATGAAAAGATAGAGCAACTTGCGATTGAACTTAGAAATATAAATACGCAAATATATGTTGCGACTTCTGATTATACGGAACAATGGGTTATATTTGCTCAAGGTGCGCTCCGGAAATCTGCGCGGGAATTAGAGTTGGAAGTACAAGCGATGGAGCAACAAGTAAGAAGGCGTACACAAGACGCAAAAGAAAAGCAACCCGCCATGCGAAAGATATTTAGTAAAGATATTACAGAAAAGTTAGAAAAATTAAGAAGAGGAGAGCGTTGAAGCATTGACGCTCTTTGTCTTTTTACTGTATAATATTTCTAAATAAATAGCGGTCGGAGGGATCAAGGTGGAAGCAGGCTTCGTAAGTGTAGGCGACGTTACATTTCGTGATTTAGAAGATGAGGCAATCGTTGAGTTAGTTCGAAAAGGTAATACTGACGCTCTAGAATATTTGATTCACAAATATAAGAACTTTGTTCGCGCGAAATCGAGATCTTATTTCTTAGTGGGTGCCGATCGAGAAGATATTGTTCAAGAAGGTATGATTGGATTGTTTAAAGCGATTCGTGATTATAAGGAGGACAAGCTGTCTTCGTTCAAAGCATTTGCTGAACTGTGTATCACTCGACAAATTATTACCGCTATTAAAACAGCAACCAGGCAAAAGCATATTCCGTTAAATTCATATGTGTCTTTAGATAAACCGATTTATGACGAGGAATCTGATCGGACATTATTAGATGTTATTTCGGAAGCGAAGGTAACTGATCCTGAAGAAATGATTATAAGTCAGGAAGAATATACAGACATAGAATCTAAAATATCTGAATTATTAAGCGATTTAGAAAGAAAGGTGCTTTCTTTATATCTAGACGGCCGTTCTTATCAAGAGATTTCGGAACAGTTAAATAGACATGTGAAATCTATTGATAACGCTTTACAGAGGGTGAAGCGGAAATTGGAACGATATATGGAAATGAGAGAGAGTACCACTTTAAATTCATAACAAGTACTACAGGTGTAAAAAATCACCTGTTTTCTTTTTGTAGGGAGTACAAAAGGCATGACATTGACATTGTCTTTTATTGTATGATACATTTTTAGGGACATAATGTTACAAGGTTGGTGTAACTAATGAGGAAAAAAGTTGTACTCTCATGTGAAGAGTGTAAAAATCGAAACTACTCTACGATGAAAGATACGAGCTCAGTAGAGCGACTTGAAATAAAGAAATTTTGTAAAACATGCAATCAGCATACAGTTCACAAGGAAACAAAATAAATAATTGAAATAATACACTGGAGGTCCCGTAGATGCGTTTAACGAACTTTTTCGGCGATGTAGGTCGCGAAATGAAAAAAGTAAGTTGGCCTAAAAAAGATGAATTACTCCGTTCAACAGCGACTGTTATCGCTACAGTTGTCTTCTTTGCGATTTTCTTCGCAGTTGTTGATATGGGCATTTCTTCTTTAATTCGGTTAATTCTTGGTTAATTCTTGAATAAGAAGCACTTATCCATGATATAATGTTATTTATAAGAACTGTGTAAAAGCCCGGTGAACGGGTTTTTTCATTTGCGCAAAAAAATGTACGTCAGGGAGGGAAGGACGCTCGTCCTAAATGAATGGAAAAAAGTTGGTATGTTGTCCATACTTATTCTGGATATGAAAATAAAGTAAAAGCAAACCTAGAGAAACGTGTAGAATCAATGGGTATGCAAGATAAAATTTTCCGTGTTGTTGTCCCGGAAGAAGTAGAAGTAGAAATGAAAAATGGTAAAGAAAAATTAATGAAAAGAAAAGTGTTCCCAGGTTATGTATTAGTAGAATTAATCATGACTGATGACTCTTGGTATGTTGTACGTAACACGCCAGGTGTAACTGGGTTCGTTGGTTCTTCTGGTTCTGGATCTAAACCATCACCTCTATTAGAAGAGGAAGTTGTTACCATTATGAAACATATGGGAATGGACAACGAGGTGGTTGATTTCGACTTTGAACTTCATGAGACAGTACGTGTAAATGAGGGACCATTCGCAGATTATACAGGTGCTATCGAAGAAATTGATGTGGAGAAGAAGAAGGTTAGCGTGCTTGTGGACATGTTTGGTCGCGAGACTCCAGTTGAACTTGACTTCCATCAAATTGAAAAATTATAAAATGAAACTTGAAATGAATTGTAAAAAGTGATAATATCTTTTAAGTCAGTACGTCTTCGTTATCGGAGACGTTTTTTGAAAGATTTTATCCTTAGAGATAAAATATGACGTGGGAGGGCAAATCACTGTCCAATTGACCACATCACGGACTTAAGGAGGTGTGTCTCGTGGCTAAAAAGGTAATTAAAATGGTAAAGCTTCAAATTCCTGCAGGTAAAGCTAACCCAGCTCCACCAGTTGGTCCAGCATTAGGACAAGCAGGTGTTAACATCATGGGCTTCTGTAAAGAGTTTAACGCTCGTACAGCAGATCAAGCTGGTCTTATCATCCCTGTTGAAATTACGGTATTTGAGGACCGTTCATTCACTTTCATTACTAAAACTCCTCCTGCTGCTGTTCTTCTTAAGAAAGTAGCTGGTATTGAGTCTGGTTCTGGTGAACCAAACCGTAATAAAGTGGCAACTGTTAAGCGTGATAAAGTACGCGAAATCGCTGAAACTAAAATGCCTGACCTAAACGCTGCTAGCGTAGAAGCTGCAATGCGTATGGTTGAAGGTACTGCACGCAGTATGGGCATCGTTATCGAAGACTAATTCGATTTGTTTTTTAAAAAAGGTTGCGGGTCTGGAATTCCAATTCGCAACCTTTATTATCGTAAATGATTATCGTTTTTAAATAAATGGGTGGCGCGCATCCTCAGGTTATACCTGAAAATAAGCGTAAACGTGGGAGGTTATTCCGCTAAAACCACATTCGAGGAGGAAATAAAAATGGCTAAAAGAGGTAAAAAGTACGTAGAAGCTGCAAAGCTTGTTGATCGTGCAGCTGCTTACTCTGCAACAGAAGCAGTAGAATTAGTAAAGAAAACAAACACAGCTAAATTTGATGCAACTGTAGAAGCTGCATTCCGTTTAGGTGTTGACCCTAAGAAAGCTGACCAACAAATCCGTGGTGCAGTTGTTCTTCCACACGGTACTGGTAAAGTACAACGTGTATTAGTGTTCGCTAAAGGTGAAAAAGCTAAAGAAGCTGAAGCTGCTGGAGCTGACTTCGTAGGCGATGCTGATTACATCGGTAAAATCCAACAAGGTTGGTTCGATTTCGATGTAGTAGTAGCAACTCCTGACATGATGGGTGAAGTTGGTAAACTTGGTCGCGTATTAGGACCTAAAGGTTTAATGCCAAACCCTAAAACTGGAACAGTTACTTTTGATGTAACTAAAGCTGTTAACGAAATCAAAGCTGGTAAAGTTGAATACCGCGTTGATAAAGCTGGTAACATCCACGTTCCAATCGGTAAAGTATCTTTCGAAGATGCTAAATTAGTAGAAAACTTCAGAACAATCGCTGACACTTTACAAAAAGTTAAGCCAGCTGCTGCAAAAGGTACTTACATGAAGAACGTAACAGTTGCTTCTACAATGGGACCTGGCGTACGTGTAGACGTTTCTACATTAGCGTAAATTTTGGAAGTTGACTTCATAAAGAAGTTTTAATATAATCATTTATGTTGTGAATTTAATTAGTGTACCGTAGACAGTAGGTGTCAATAGACTTAATTTCCTACCTAGGTGTTAATATACGAAGCGGAATTTTTTTCTGTGACTATATGCCTCCATGTCTACAAGTTGGGCATGGAGGTTTTTAGTGCACTTTCGGTACATCTTCTATATAATCTACAGGAGGTGTAATAACATGAGCAAAGTAATCGAAACTAAACAACAAGTTGTAACTGAAATCGCGGACAAACTTCGCGCTAGTAAATCTACAATCGTTGTTGACTACCGTGGTTTAACAGTTTCTGAAGCAACAGAATTACGTAAGCAATTACGTGAAGCTGGCGTTGAGTTCAAAGTTTACAAAAACTCTCTAACTCGTCGTGCTGCAGAATCTGCTGAAATGGCTGAGTTAAATGAATTCTTAACAGGACCAAACGCAATCGCGTTCAGTAACGAGGATGTAGTTGCTCCTGCGAAAGTATTAAACGACTTCGCTAAAGATCATGAAGCTTTAGAAATTAAAGCAGGCGTAATCGAAGGTAAACTTGTAACACTTGATGAGGTTAAAGCTATCGCTACTCTTCCATCACGTGAAGGCTTACTTTCTATGCTTCTTAGCGTTCTTCAAGCTCCAATCCGTAACCTTGCACTTGCTACTAAAGCAGTTGCAGACCAAAAGGAAGAGCAAGGCGCTTAATTTTTTAAAAGATAATTACGTATTATCGATAAAACAATACAAACCTATTTAAGGGAGGATATTTACAATGACTAAAGAACAAATCATTGAAGCAGTTAAATCTATGACTGTATTAGAACTTAACGACTTAGTAAAAGCTATCGAGGAAGAATTCGGCGTAACTGCTGCTGCTCCTGTAGCTGTTGCTGGTGGCGCTGGAGAAGCTGCTGCTGAGAAAACTGAATTTGATGTGGAACTAACTAGCGCTGGTGCACAAAAAATCAAAGTTATCAAAGTTGTTCGTGAAATCACTGGTCTTGGCTTAAAAGAAGCTAAAGAATTAGTTGACAACACTCCAAAAGTAATCAAAGAAGCTGCTGCTAAAGAAGAAGCTGAAGAAATCAAAGCTAAACTTGAAGAAGTTGGCGCTGCTGTAGAAGTTAAGTAATTAACTTTTGATGCTTTAAAAAAAGCTCGCTCTCATGCGAGCTTTTTTTTTAACTGTAAAGAAAAGAGGTGGCCATATGGCAGACCATTATTTTTCTAACGACCCTTCTAGTAAAAGTGATCGTAAGCGATGGGAATTTACGCTTCGTGGATCTCAATTTACTTTCTTATCTGACCGTGGGGTGTTCTCGAAAAACGAAGTGGACTTTGGTTCTCGTCTTTTAATTGAAGCGTTTCAAGTGCCAGATATTAAAGGTGACATATTAGACGTAGGTTGTGGGTATGGACCAATTGGTTTATCGTTGGCGAAAGAGTTTCAAGACCGTAAAGTTCACATGGTGGATGTGAATGAAAGGGCACTTGAGCTTGCGAAAGAAAATGCCGCTAACAATAGAATTGGAAATGTGCACATTTTTCAAAGTAGCGTCTATGAAAATGTAGATGGTATGTATGCTGCTATTCTATCTAATCCTCCAATTCGTGCAGGTAAAGATATCGTGCATGAGATTTTAGAAAAAGCTGTAGAACATTTAGTTCCAGGTGGGGAGTTGTGGATTGTTATTCAAAAGAAACAAGGTGCACCATCTGCGCTGAAGAAACTAGAAGAAGTATTTTCTGAAGTCGAAGTTGTAGAAAAGAAAAAAGGATATTATATCATAAAATCAAAAAAACGTTGACGGTTATTTTTGGCTATGTTAACATTATACAATGCCAATATATGATTTTCTGCGTTGAGAAAGATGTATATTTTTGTTTCTCTTGGAAAAGATAGTAAAATCAGCAGATTATGAAACAGAATGATGGTTTTCTTATAGAAGCCATTTTTCTTTTTTGAACAGGTAGAAAGACTCAACGTATTTATCTTTAAGAGAAAAAGACTACGCTAAATAGCAGTAGTTGTATTTATTTGTGATTTTGCACAAATTTTTTTGTGCATTTATAATACTCATGATTTGAGGGGTGAAGCAGTTGACAGGTCAACTAGTTCAATACGGACGCCACCGCCAACGAAGAAGTTATGCCCGTATTAGTGAAGTATTAGAGTTACCAAATCTTATCGAAATTCAAACCTCTTCTTATCAGTGGTTTCTTGATGAGGGTTTGCGAGAAATGTTCCAAGACATTTCTCCGATTGAAGACTTTACGGGAAATCTATCGCTTGAATTTATCGACTACAGCTTAGGTGAACCTAAATACTCTGTAGACGAATGCAAAGAGCGTGATGTGACGTATGCAGCACCACTTCGTGTAAAAGTGCGTCTAATCAACAAGGAAACTGGTGAAGTAAAAGAACAAGATGTGTTCATGGGAGATTTCCCACTCATGACAGAGACTGGAACATTCGTAATTAACGGTGCAGAACGTGTTATCGTTTCCCAGTTAGTTCGCTCTCCAAGCGTATACTATAGTGGCAAAGTGGATAAAAACGGAAAACGTGGTTTTACTGCTACTGTAATTCCAAACCGCGGAGCTTGGTTAGAGTATGAGACAGATGCTAAGGATGTTGTATATGTGCGTATTGACCGTACGCGTAAACTTCCTGTAACTGTTTTGTTACGCGCATTAGGGTTTGGCTCTGATCAAGAAATCACCGAGCTTTTAGGTGATAACGAATACTTAAGCAACACATTGGAAAAAGACAACACAGATAGCACAGAAAAAGCATTGCTTGAAATTTATGAGCGTCTACGTCCTGGTGAACCACCAACAGTAGAAAATGCTAAGAGCTTACTTGTGTCTCGTTTCTTTGATCCAAAGCGCTACGATTTAGCAAATGTAGGTCGCTACAAGATCAACAAAAAGTTACACATTAAAAACAGATTGTTTAATCAACGTTTAGCTGAAACATTAGTGGATCCAGAAACTGGTGAAATTTTAGCGGCAGAAGGAACAATCTTAGATCGTCGTACACTTGATCGCATTTTACCTTACTTAGAGAAAAACATTGGATTCAAAACAGCGAAACCAATGGGTGGAGTGGTAGAAGGCGATGTTGAGCTGCAATCTATTAAGATTTATGCTCCTGAGTCAGAAGGCGAGCGCGTAATTAACGTAATTGGTAATGCAAATATTACTCGCGATGTAAAACACATCACACCAGGTGATATCCTTGCTTCTATCAGTTACTTCTTCAACCTACTATATAAAGTAGGGGATACAGATGATATCGACCACTTAGGAAACCGTCGTCTGCGTTCTGTTGGAGAACTATTACAAAATCAATTCCGTATCGGTCTTTCTCGTATGGAACGTGTTGTTCGTGAGAGAATGTCGATCCAAGATACAAATGCAATTACACCACAGGCATTAATTAATATTCGTCCTGTTATTGCATCTATTAAAGAGTTCTTCGGAAGTTCTCAGTTATCTCAGTTCATGGACCAAACAAATCCGTTAGCAGAGTTAACTCACAAACGAAGATTATCTGCATTAGGACCTGGTGGTTTAACACGTGAGCGCGCAGGCTTTGAAGTACGTGACGTTCACTACTCTCACTATGGTCGTATGTGTCCGATTGAAACACCAGAGGGACCAAACATCGGTTTGATTAACTCATTATCTTCGTTCGCGAAAGTAAATGAGTTTGGTTTCATTGAAACACCATACCGTCGTGTTGACCCAGAAACTGGTCTTGTAACAGGGCATGTTGATTATTTAACAGCAGATGAAGAAGATAATTATGTTGTAGCCCAAGCGAATATGAAATTATCTGAAGAAGGAGAATTCCTTGATGAAGATATCGTAGCTCGTTTCCGCGGTGAAAACATTGTCACAAATAAAGAACGCATCGACTACATGGATGTATCACCAAAACAAGTAGTGTCGGCAGCGACAGCTTGTATTCCGTTCTTAGAAAACGATGACTCTAACCGCGCACTTATGGGAGCGAACATGCAACGTCAGGCGGTTCCGTTAATGAATCCGGAATCTCCGATTGTAGGTACAGGTATGGAGTACGTATCAGCAAAAGACTCAGGTGCTGCAGTAATCTGTAAACACCCTGGTGTTGTTGAACGCGTAGAAGCACGTGAAGTTTGGGTACGTCGCTATGTAGAAGTTGACGGTCAAACAGTAAAAGGCGACTTAGATCGCTACAAAATGCAAAAATTCATTCGTTCTAACCAAGGAACTTGCTACAACCAACGTCCAATCGTAAGTGTTGGAAATGAAGTTGTAAAAGGTGAAATCCTTGCGGATGGTCCTTCTATGGAATTAGGTGAACTAGCACTTGGACGTAACGTGCTTGTTGGCTTCATGACTTGGGACGGTTATAACTACGAGGATGCGATCATTATGAGTGAGCGCCTTGTAAAAGATGATGTGTACACTTCTATTCATATTGAAGAATATGAGTCAGAAGCTCGTGATACGAAGCTTGGACCAGAAGAAATCACACGTGATATTCCAAACGTTGGGGAAGATGCATTACGCAACCTTGACGAGCGCGGTATCATTCGCGTTGGTGCGGAAGTAAAAGATGGAGATTTACTTGTTGGTAAAGTAACACCTAAAGGTGTAACAGAATTAACAGCTGAAGAACGTCTATTACATGCTATCTTTGGAGAAAAAGCGCGTGAAGTACGTGATACATCACTACGTGTACCACACGGTGGTGGCGGTATTATCTTAGATGTAAAAGTATTCAACCGTGAAGATGGCGACGAATTGCCACCAGGCGTGAATCAACTTGTGCGTGCATATATCGTTCAAAAACGTAAAATTTCTGAAGGTGACAAGATGGCCGGACGTCACGGTAACAAAGGTGTTATCTCTCGTATTTTACCAGAAGAAGATATGCCTTACTTACCAGACGGTACGCCAATCGATATCATGTTAAACCCATTAGGGGTACCATCTCGTATGAATATCGGTCAGGTATTAGAGCTTCATCTTGGTATGGCAGCAAGATACCTTGGCATTCACATTGCAACACCAGTATTCGATGGTGCTCGTGAGGAAGATGTTTGGGGCACAATTGAAGAAGCTGGTATGGCAAATGACGCGAAAACAATCCTGTATGACGGACGTACTGGTGAACCATTCGATAACCGTGTATCTGTTGGTGTCATGTATATGATCAAACTTGCGCACATGGTTGACGATAAACTTCATGCTCGTTCTACTGGACCATACTCACTTGTAACGCAGCAGCCTCTTGGAGGTAAAGCTCAGTTCGGTGGACAGCGTTTCGGTGAGATGGAGGTTTGGGCACTTGAAGCTTATGGTGCTGCTTATACTCTTCAAGAAATCTTAACAGTGAAGTCTGATGATGTTGTTGGACGTGTTAAGACGTATGAAGCAATTGTTAAAGGCGAAAATGTTCCAGAACCAGGCGTTCCTGAATCATTCAAAGTATTGATTAAAGAGCTGCAAAGTTTAGGTATGGACGTTAAAATGATGTCTAGCGACGATACAGAAATTGAAATGCGTGATACGGAAGATGACGATGATCATCAATCAGCAGACAAATTGAATGTCGAAGTTGAGACAACTAAGGAATAATTGGGATAACCTGTAGACTAAAAGGGAGGTAGGCCCCTTGATAGATGTAAATAACTTTGAATATATGAAGATTGGACTTGCTTCACCTGACAAGATTCGTTCTTGGTCATACGGTGAAGTTAAGAAACCAGAAACAATTAACTATCGTACGTTAAAGCCTGAAAAAGATGGCTTGTTCTGTGAGCGCATTTTCGGACCACAAAAGGACTGGGAATGTCATTGCGGAAAATACAAACGTGTACGTTATAAAGGTGTAGTTTGTGATCGATGTGGCGTTGAAGTAACGCGTGCGAAAGTGCGTCGTGAACGTATGGGTCATATCGAATTAGCTGCTCCTGTATCTCATATTTGGTATTTCAAAGGTATCCCGAGCCGCATGGGACTTGTCTTAGACATGTCCCCTCGCGCGCTTGAAGAAGTAATTTATTTCGCTTCTTATGTTGTAACAGAAAGTGGAGATACACCACTTGATAAGAAGCAATTACTTTCTGAAAAAGAATACCGTGCATATCGTGATCGATATGGTAGCACATTCCAAGCTGCTATGGGTGCAGAAGCGATTAAAAAGCTATTACAAGACATCGATTTAGATAAAGAAGTAGACTTCTTAAAAGAAGAATTAAAAACAGCACAAGGACAACGCCGTACTCGTGCTATTAAACGTCTAGAAGTATTAGAAGCATTCCGTAACTCTGGAAATGAGCCATCTTGGATGATCTTAGATGTTCTACCAGTAATCCCACCAGAACTACGCCCAATGGTACAGTTAGATGGTGGACGTTTTGCTACTTCTGACTTAAACGACTTATACCGTCGTGTAATTAACCGTAATAACCGTTTAAAACGTCTATTGGACTTAGGTGCACCAAGCATTATCGTTCAGAACGAAAAACGTATGTTACAAGAAGCTGTAGACGCATTAATCGATAATGGTCGTCGTGGTCGTCCAGTTACTGGACCAGGTAACCGTCCATTAAAATCACTATCTCACATGCTTAAAGGTAAACAAGGACGCTTCCGTCAAAACTTATTAGGTAAACGTGTTGACTACTCTGGTCGTTCTGTAATCGTTGTAGGACCGAACTTAAAGATGTACCAATGTGGATTACCAAAAGAGATGGCGCTTGAACTGTTCAAACCTTTCGTAATGAAAGAGTTAGTTGAAAAAGGATTAGCACACAACATTAAGAGTGCGAAACGTAAAATCGAGCGTGTACAACCTGAAGTTTGGGACGTTTTAGAATCTGTGATTAAAGAACATCCAGTACTTTTAAACCGCGCACCAACACTTCACCGTCTTGGTATTCAGGCGTTTGAACCTACATTAGTAGAAGGTCGCGCAATCCGTCTTCACCCACTTGTATGTACTGCATACAACGCGGACTTTGACGGTGACCAAATGGCCGTTCACGTACCTTTATCATCAGAAGCACAAGCAGAAGCTCGTCTTCTTATGTTAGCGGCACAAAACATCTTGAACCCGAAAGACGGTAAACCAGTTGTTACTCCATCTCAGGATATGGTATTAGGTAACTACTACTTAACACTTGAGCGTGAAGGCGCAATCGGTGAAGGTATGGTCTTCAAAGATGCGAACGAGGCATTACTTGCATACCAAAATGGATATGTACATCTTCATACACGTGTTGCAGTAGCTGCAAGCGCAGTAAACAACGCAACATTTACTGAAGAGCAAAAGAGTATGCTTCTATTAACAACAGTTGGTAAATTAATATTTAACGAAATCTTACCAGAGTCGTTCCCTTATATTAATGAACCAACAAATTCAAACCTTGAAAAAGAAACACCAGCGAAATATTTCGTTGAAAAAGGTGCGAACATTAAAGAGATTATTGCTAGTCGCGAAGAAGTGGCGCCATTCAGCAAGAAAATCCTTGGTAACATCATTGCGGAAGTGTTTAAACGTTTCAAAATTACAGAAACGTCTCGCATGCTTGACCGTATGAAAAACTTAGGATTCAAGTACTCTACAAAAGCTGGTATTACAGTTGGGGTATCTGACATTCTTGTATTAGGTGAAAAAGATGAAATTCTCCACGAAGCACAAGCAAAAGTAGATAATGTAATTAAACAATTCCGTCGCGGTTTAATCACGGAAGAAGAACGTTACGATCGTGTTATCTCTATTTGGAGTAATGCAAAAGATGTTATCCAAGGAAAACTGATGAAATCCTTGAATAAACGCAACCCAATCTTCATGATGAGTGATTCCGGTGCCCGTGGTAACGCATCGAACTTTACTCAGCTTGCTGGTATGCGTGGTCTGATGGCCAATCCATCTGGTCGTATCATCGAACTTCCAATCAAATCAAGTTTCCGTGAAGGTTTAACAGTACTTGAGTACTTCATCTCTACGCATGGTGCGCGTAAAGGTCTTGCCGATACAGCACTGAAAACTGCCGATTCTGGTTACTTAACACGTCGTCTTGTTGACGTTGCACAAGATGTAATCGTTCGTGAAGATGATTGTGGAACAGATCGCGGTTTATTAATTGGTGCGATTAAAGAGGGTAATGAAGTTATCGAGTCATTATATGATCGTCTTGTTGGACGTTTTGCAAGAAAAACTGTAAAACATCCTGAAACAGGTGAAGTATTAGTTGCTGAAAATCAATTAATTACTGAAGATATCGCTCATATTGTTGAAAATTCGGGTGTTGAAACTGTAAACATTCGTTCAGCGTTCACGTGTAACACTCGCCACGGTGTATGTAAGAAGTGTTACGGTCGTAACTTAGCAACTGGAACAGACGTAGAGGTAGGGGAAGCGGTAGGTATTATCGCAGCTCAATCTATCGGTGAGCCAGGTACACAGTTAACGATGCGTACGTTCCATACAGGTGGGGTTGCCGGAGATGATATCACTCAAGGTTTACCTCGTATCCAAGAGATCTTCGAAGCTCGTAATCCGAAAGGTCAGGCAGTTATCAGTGAAATCGACGGTGTTATCGCAGCGATCAACGATGTTAAAGATCGCCAAGAAGTAGTTGTACAGGGTGAAGTTGAAACTCGTACGTATGCTATTCCTTACGGTGCTCGTCTGAAAGTAATTCCAGGACAGCAAATTAGCCACGGTAAAGAGTTAACAGAAGGTTCTATTGATCCGAAAGAATTACTAAAAGTAACGGACATTACGGCAGTTCAAGAATACTTATTACGTGAAGTTCAAAAAGTATACCGTATGCAAGGGGTAGAAATTGGTGACAAACACGTAGAAGTAATGGTACGCCAAATGTTACGTAAAGTTCGTGTAAGTGATGCAGGTGAAACAGATGTATTACCAGGAACATTACTAGATATCCATCAGTTTACTGATGCCAATGCGAAGGTGTTACTACAAGGTAAACAACCAGCAACAGCTAGACCTGTTCTACTTGGTATTACAAAAGCTTCACTTGAAACAGATTCATTCTTATCTGCAGCATCGTTCCAAGAAACAACTCGTGTCTTAACTGATGCAGCAATTAAGGGTAAACGTGATGAGCTTCTAGGATTGAAAGAAAATGTTATTATCGGTAAACTTGTTCCTGCTGGAACAGGCATGAATCGTTATCGCAAAGTGGATCTTGTTAAAACAACACAAGATGACATGAATGTAGAAAACGATGAAGTTTATGTGGAACAGTAAAATTTTCCGTCGTAAATTTTGTATAAAAACAGTTAATCCTAGTTGACATTGTATGAGTCAAAATGTTACTATAAGCAAGGTTGCTCCTGAACGATGCTTTGGAGGATATTTATATGTCTTATCAAAAAGTGTCAAATGCTGAAAATGTGGTCGTTGGTCATAAACGTACATTGGAAGCAATCAAAAATGGTATAGTTAAAGAAGTTGTCATTGCAGAAGATGCTGATATGCGGTTAACCCATGTTATCATTCGTACTGCATTGCAACATAACATACCCATAACAAAAGTTGAATCAGTTCGTAAACTTGGAAAAGTTGCGGGGATTCAAGTGGGAGCTTCAGCAATAGGAATAATAAGTTAAAACTGTTTTTGTGAGGAGAGAGCATTTGCTCTCCCTTGCAAAAACTTTGTTTTCAACTAATAATGAACCACCTGGATATGTGGTCATACAAACATGCGAAGGGAGGATAATCAAATGCCTACTATTAACCAATTAGTGAGAAATGGTCGTACTGATAAAGTATGGAAATCTAAATCACCTGCGTTAAACAAAGGTTTTAACTCTTTAAAGAAAAAATCAACTGATATCTCTGCACCTCAAAAACGTGGTGTATGTACTCGTGTTGGTACAATGACTCCAAAGAAACCAAACTCAGCGTTACGTAAATATGCTCGTGTTCGTTTAACAAATGGTATTGAGGTAACAGCATACATCCCAGGTATCGGTCACAACTTACAAGAGCACAGCGTAGTATTAATTCGCGGTGGTCGTGTAAAAGACTTACCAGGGGTACGTTACCACATCGTTCGTGGTGCGCTTGATACAGCTGGTGTTGACAAGCGTATGCAAGGCCGTTCTAAATACGGTACTAAAAAGCCAAAAGCGGCTAAGAAATAATAACTTTTTAATGAAAGGAGGAACTCAATATGCCTCGTAAAGGACCTGTTGCAAAACGTGACGTGTTACCAGATCCAATGTACAATTCAAAGCTAGTAACACGCCTTATCAACAAAATGATGGTTGACGGTAAAAAAGGTAAATCTCAAACAATTCTTTATAATGCGTTCGATATCGTAAGCGAACGTACTGGTAAAGAGCCAATGGAAGTATTCGAGCAAGCTCTTAAGAACATTATGCCTGTTCTTGAAGTACGCGCTCGTCGTGTTGGTGGTGCTAACTACCAAGTTCCAGTTGAGGTTCGTCCAGAACGCCGTACAACTTTAGGTCTTCGTTGGTTAGTAAACTACGCTCGTCTTCGTGGTGAAAAAACTATGGAAGAGCGTCTTGCTAACGAAATCTTAGATGCAGCTAACAACGCTGGTGCATCTGTTAAGAAACGTGAAGACACTCATAAAATGGCAGAAGCTAACAAAGCATTTGCTCATTACCGTTGGTAGGATACAACGTAAAATAAATGTAAGCATAGACCGCTTTATTTGTCGCTTATGGAAGTGTGGAGAGGGAGAATGCCTCTCCCTTTCAATGGCGCTCGTTTTACATAATGAGAGTACTGGACATACTGACATATGTAACAATATAAAGTGGCTTTTTTGCTACTTAAAATAAAAAATCCAATCCATATATGGAAGGAGCAAGACACCAAATGGGAAGAGAGTTCTCTTTAGAAAACACTCGTAATATTGGTATCATGGCTCACATCGATGCTGGTAAAACAACAGCTACTGAGCGTATTCTGTACTACACAGGACGTATTCATAAAATCGGTGAAACTCACGAAGGTGCATCTCAGATGGACTGGATGGAGCAAGAGCAAGAGCGTGGTATCACAATTACTTCTGCTGCAACTACAGCACAATGGAAAGGTCACCGTGTAAACATCATTGACACTCCAGGTCACGTAGACTTCACAGTAGAAGTAGAACGTTCTTTACGCGTACTTGATGGCGCGGTAGCAGTACTTGATGCACAATCTGGTGTTGAACCACAAACAGAAACTGTTTGGCGTCAGGCTACTACTTATGGCGTACCTCGTATCGTATTCGTTAACAAAATGGATAAGATTGGTGCGGACTTCTTATACTCTGTAGGAACAATCCACGATCGTTTACAAGCAAACGCACATCCAATTCAGTTACCAATTGGTGCTGAAGATGAGTTCAATGGTATCATTGACCTTGTTGAAGAATGTGCTTACATGTACGGTAACGATTTAGGAACAGACATTCAACGTGTTGAGATTCCTGAAGAGCACAAAGAACTAGCTGAAGAATACCGTGGAAAACTTATCGAAGCGGTAGCTGAGCTAGATGAAGAAATGATGATGAAGTACCTAGAAGGTGAAGAAATCACTGTAGAAGAGCTTAAAGCTGGTATCCGTAAGGCTACAACTTCTGTAGAATTCTTCCCAGTAATCTGTGGTTCTGCATTCAAAAACAAAGGTGTTCAAATTCTGTTAGACGCAGTTATCGACTACCTACCATCTCCATTAGACGTACCTGCTATTAAAGGTATCGTTCCTGATACAGATGAAGAAGTAGAACGTAAGTCTAGCGATGAAGAGCCTTTCTCAGCATTAGCATTCAAAATCATGACTGACCCTTATGTTGGTAAGTTAACGTTCTTCCGTGTGTACTCTGGTGTGTTAAACTCTGGATCATACGTGAAAAACTCAACTAAAGGTAAGCGTGAGCGTGTAGGTCGTATCCTACAAATGCACGCTAACAGCCGTGAAGAGATCTCAACAGTTTACGCTGGTGACATCGCTGCTGCTGTAGGTTTAAAAGATACTACTACTGGTGATACTCTTTGTGACGAGAAGAGCCTTGTTATCCTTGAGTCTATGGAATTCCCAGAGCCAGTTATCTCTGTAGCTATCGAACCAAAATCTAAAGCTGACCAAGATAAAATGGGTACAGCATTAGCTAAGCTTTCTGAAGAAGATCCAACATTCCGTGCTCACACTGACCAAGAAACTGGCCAAACAATCATCGCTGGTATGGGTGAACTTCACCTTGATATCATCGTTGACCGTATGCGCCGTGAGTTCAAAGTTGAAGCAAACGTTGGTGCTCCTCAGGTAGCATACCGTGAGACTTTCCGCTCTGCTGCGAAAGTTGAAGGTAAGTTCGCTCGTCAATCTGGTGGACGTGGACAATTCGGACACGTTTGGATTGAGTTTGAACCTAACGAAGAAGGTAAAGGATTCGAATTCGAAAACAAGATCGTCGGTGGTGTTGTTCCACGTGAATACATCCCAGCTGTAGGCGCAGGTCTTGAAGATGCACTTAAAAATGGTGTACTTGCTGGATATCCAGTAGTAGACATTAAAGCTGCATTAGTTGACGGATCTTACCATGATGTCGATTCATCTGAGATGGCGTTCAAAATCGCTGCATCTATGGCACTTAAAGCTGCGGTTTCTAAATGTAACCCAGTAATTCTTGAGCCAATGATGAAAGTTGAAGTTGTAATTCCTGAAGAGTACATGGGTGACATTATGGGTGACGTAACATCTCGTCGTGGACGTGTAGAAGGTATGGAAGCTCGCGGTAACGCTCAAGTTGTTCGCGCTATGGTTCCACTTTCTGAAATGTTCGGTTATGCAACGTCATTACGTTCTAACACTCAAGGACGCGGAACATTCTCTATGGTGTTTGACCACTATGAAGAAGTACCAAAGTCTGTTTCTGAAGAAATTATCAAAAAAAATAAAGGTGAATAATTGATTTTTATCGATTGTTCAAGTATAACTACTTATGTAAGCTTAGAAAGTGGGACGCAAGTTTCGCTTTCTAGACTAAATATAAAATAACCTATATAAACTAAGGAGGAATTTAGAATGGCTAAAGCTAAATTCGAACGTTCTAAACCCCATGTTAACATCGGTACAATCGGCCACGTTGACCATGGTAAAACTACATTAACTGCTGCGATCACTACAGTTCTTGCAAAAGCTGGTGGTGCTGAAGCACGCGGATACGATCAAATCGATGCTGCTCCAGAAGAAAGAGAGCGCGGTATCACAATCTCAACTGCACACGTTGAGTACGAAACTGAAACTCGTCACTATGCACACGTTGACTGCCCAGGTCACGCTGACTATGTTAAAAACATGATCACTGGTGCTGCTCAAATGGACGGCGGTATCTTAGTAGTATCTGCTGCTGATGGCCCAATGCCTCAAACTCGTGAGCACATCCTTCTTTCTCGTCAAGTAGGTGTACCTTACATCGTTGTATTCTTAAACAAATGCGACATGGTAGACGACGAAGAATTATTAGAATTAGTAGAAATGGAAGTTCGCGACCTATTATCTGAATACGGATTCCCAGGTGACGACATTCCTGTAATCAAAGGTTCTGCTCTTAAAGCTCTTCAAGGAGAAGCTGATTGGGAAGCAAAAATCATTGAATTAATGGCTGAAGTTGATGCTTACATCCCAACTCCAGAACGTGAAACTGACAAACCATTCTTAATGCCTGTAGAGGATGTATTCTCTATCACAGGTCGTGGTACAGTTGCTACTGGTCGTGTTGAGCGCGGTATCGTTAAAGTTGGTGACGTTGTAGAAATCATCGGTCTTGCTGAAGAAAATGCTTCTACAACTGTAACTGGTGTAGAAATGTTCCGTAAACTTCTTGACCAAGCTCAAGCTGGTGACAACATCGGTGCTTTACTTCGTGGGGTTGCTCGTGAAGACATCCAACGTGGACAAGTACTTGCAAAAAGCGGTTCTGTAAAAGCTCACGCTAAATTCAAAGCTGAAGTTTTCGTATTATCTAAAGAAGAAGGTGGACGTCACACTCCATTCTTCGCTAACTACCGTCCACAGTTCTACTTCCGTACAACTGACGTAACTGGTATCATCCAATTACCAGAAGGTACTGAAATGGTAATGCCTGGTGACAACGTAGAAATGACTATCGAACTTATCGCTCCAATCGCTATCGAAGAGGGAACTAAATTCTCTATTCGTGAAGGTGGACGTACAGTAGGTTACGGCGTAGTTGCTACTATCGTTGAGTAATCTTAACTGATATAAAAAACCCCGAGGGATTTTCCCTTGGGGTTTTTGTTTGCATTTATATAATGAACAAAATGATTGTTTCATGTTTTGACGAGTTTCTTCTATAATAATGTGAAATCATTAAAACTGAAATCCAGAAACTGTAAAATGAATTCTACTAGATGAAAACTTGAAATTCTTTAAAGTGCCATGTATAATAGCAAAAGTAGAGAAAAGCAGATGCAAACAAAAAGATGCTTGCATCTAGACGAATAACATTGTATAATAGACAATGTTGGTCTTTGACTGCGATGAAGTGGAAGGTTGCTGACACACCCGGCCGCTTTGCCATGGCATGGTGTGAGGAAATTTCCATGGAGAAGGTCTATTTTAGAAATAGGCGAACGAAGGAGGGAAAATAATGGCAAAAGAAAAAATTCGTATCCGTTTAAAAGCTTACGATCACCGTATTCTTGATCAGTCAGCTGAGAAAATTGTAGAAACAGCTAAGCGTTCTGGGGCAACAGTTTCTGGTCCGATCCCATTACCAACTGAAAAAACTGTTTACACAATTCTTCGTGCTGTTCATAAGTACAAAGATTCTCGTGAGCAATTCGAAATGCGCACGCACAAACGTCTAATCGACATCGTGAGTCCTACTCCACAAACAGTAGATTCATTAATGCGTTTAGACTTACCATCTGGTGTAGATATCGAAATCAAACTATAATTTATATAACTTAAAAATGTAGGAGGTGTAACTCATGACCAAAGGAATCTTAGGAAGAAAGATCGGTATGACTCAAGTATTTGCTGAGAACGGTGAGTTAATCCCAGTAACAGTTATCGCTGCTAATCCAAACGTTGTTCTTCAAAAGAAAACAACTGAAACTGATGGCTACAACGCAATTCAGTTAGGATTTGAAGATAAGCGTGAAAAGTTAACTAACAAACCTGAACAAGGCCACACTGCTAAAGCATCTACAACTCCTAAGCGCTTCATTCGCGAAATCCGCGATGCAGACGTGGACGGATTAGAGGTTGGTCAAGAGGTAAAAGTTGACGTATTCGCTACAGGTGAAATCGTTGATGTAACAGGAATTTCTAAAGGTAAAGGTTTCCAAGGTGTTATCAAACGCCACGGACAATCTCGCGGACCTATGTCTCATGGTTCTCGCTATCACCGTCGTCCAGGTTCAATGGGCCCAGTTGCTCCGAACCGTGTATTCAAAGGCAAAAAACTTGCTGGACGTATGGGTGGAGACCAAGTTACTATCCAAAACTTAGAAATCGTTCAAGTTGACACTGAGCGCAACTTATTACTAGTAAAAGGTAACGTTCCAGGTGCTAAGAAATCTCTTGTAGTTGTTCAAGGCGCTGTGAAGGTTAGCAAATAATTCACAATAGGAAGGAGGAATTCCAATGCCAAAAGTTACTGTATATAACCAAACTGGTTCACAGGTTGGTGAAATCGAATTAGCTGAAGCTATTTTCGGTATCGAACCAAATGAAGCTGTACTTTTCGAAGCTGTAATGATGCAACGTGCATCTTTACGTCAAGGTACACACAAAGTAAAAACTCGCTCTGAAGTTCGCGGTGGTGGTCGTAAACCATGGCGTCAAAAAGGAACTGGACGTGCTCGTCAAGGGTCTATCCGCTCTCCTCAATGGCGTGGTGGTGGTACGGTATTCGGACCTACACCAAGAAGCTATGCGTACAAACTTCCTAAGAAAGTTCGTCGTTTAGCAATCAAATCTGCATTAGCTACTAAAGTAGTTGAGAACAACATTGTAGTTCTTGAAGACCTAGTGTTAAATGCACCAAAAACAAAAGATATGCTAGCAGTACTTAAAGGATTAACTGTTGAGAAGAAAGCTCTTATCGTAACTGCTGATGCAAACGAATCTGTAGAGTTATCTGCTCGCAATATCCCTGGAGTAACAGTAATCACTGCTGATGGCGTAAACGTTTTAGACGTGCTTCATCATGATAAGCTAATCATGACAAAAGCGGCAGTGGAAAAAGTAGAGGAGGTGCTTGCATAATGAGAGATCCTCGTGATATCATTAAGCGCCCAGTTATCACTGAACGTTCTATGGAAATGATGGCTGAAAAAAAATACACGTTCGATGTGGACGTTAAATCTAATAAAACAGAAGTTAAAGATGCTCTAGAAGCGATCTTTGGTGTTAAAGTAGAAAAAGTGAACATCATGAACTACAAGCCGAAAGCAAAACGCGTTGGTCGTCACGCTGGTTTTACTAGCCGTCGTCGTAAAGCAATCGTTAAGCTAACTGCTGACAGCAAAGAAATCGAAATCTTCCAAGGCGTTTAATTCTTACTAAAGAAGGAGGGAAATTGAGATGGGAATTAAAAAGTATAATCCAACTACTAACGGTCGTCGTAACATGACTACGAATGATTTCGCTGAAATCACGACTGACAGACCCGAAAAGTCTTTACTTGCTCCTTTAAGCAAAAAGGCTGGTCGTAATAACCAAGGTAAAATCACTGTACGTCATCAAGGTGGCGGACATAAGCGTCAATACCGTATCATCGACTTCAAACGTAACAAAGATGGAATTCCAGGACGCGTTGCTACGATCGAATACGATCCAAACCGCTCTGCGAATATCGCATTAATTAACTACGTTGACGGTGAAAAACGTTACATTCTTGCTCCTAAGAACTTAGAAGTAGGTATGGAAATTATGTCTGGCGCTGAAGCTGACATTAAAATCGGTAACGCATTACCATTAATCAACATTCCAGTAGGTACTGTTGTTCATAACATCGAGCTTAAACCAGGTCGTGGTGGACAATTAGTTCGTTCTGCTGGTACATCTGCACAAGTACTTGGTAAAGAAGGTAAATACGTTCTTGTACGTTTAACTTCTGGTGAAGTGCGTCTTGTATTATCTGCTTGCCGTGCAACTGTAGGTCAAGTTGGTAACGAGTCACACGAACTTATCAAGATCGGTAAAGCTGGTCGCTCTCGCTGGTTAGGTAAGCGCCCAACTGTTCGTGGTTCTGTAATGAACCCAGTTGATCACCCACACGGTGGTGGTGAAGGACGTTCACCAATCGGACGTAAGTCTCCAATGTCTCCATGGGGTAAACCAACTCTTGGATTCAAAACTCGTAAGAAAAACAAAGCGTCTGACAAATTCATCGTTCGTCGTCGTAAAAAATAATGGGATTGTAGTACGGTTCACTTTGAGAACCGTACGGCAATCACGAAGGGAGGCACCAAAATGGCTCGTAGCTTGAAAAAAGGACCATTTGTCGATGATCATTTAATGAGTAAAATTGCAAAGCTAAATGAAACTGAGCAAAAGCAAGTTGTTAAAACTTGGTCTCGTCGTTCAACGATCTTCCCTCAGTTCATCGGTCACACAATCGCTGTATATGACGGTCGTAAACATGTACCTGTATATGTTACTGAAGACATGGTAGGCCACAAGTTAGGTGAATTCGCACCAACTCGTACGTATAAAGGTCATGATGCTGACGATAAGAAAACTAGAAGATAATGAGAGGAGGCACTTCAATGCAAGCTAAAGCAGTAGCGAGAACAGTTCGTATTGCTCCTCGTAAAGTTCGTTTAGTTGTAGACTTAATCCGAGGTAAGCAAGTGGGTGAAGCGATTGCTATCCTTAACCACACACCAAAAACTGCTTCTCCAGTTGTAGAAAAAGTTTTAAAATCTGCAATCGCAAATGCAGAGCACAATTATGAAATGGACATTAACAACCTAGTTGTTGAGAAAGTTTTCGTTGACGAAGGTCCAACGTTAAAACGTTTCCGTCCACGTGCAATGGGTCGTGCAAGCCAAATTAACAAACGCACAAGCCACATCACAGTTGTGGTATCAGAAAAGAAGGAGGGATAATCGATGGGTCAAAAGGTTAATCCAATTGGTCTTCGTGTCGGCGTTATCCGTGACTGGGAATCTCGTTGGTTCGCTGAGAAAGATTACGCTACATTATTACATGAAGACATCAAAATCCGTGAGTACATTAATGTACGCTTAAAAGATTCTGCTGTTGCTAAAGTAGAAATCGAACGTGCAGCAAATCGTGTAAATGTTACAATTCACACTGCAAAACCTGGTATGGTAATTGGTAAAGGTGGTACTGAAGTTGAAGCACTTCGTAAAGCTCTTAACCAATTAACAGGCAAGCGTGTACACATCAACATTTTAGAAGTTAAGAGAGCTGATCTTAACGCTAAATTAGTAGGCGAAAACATCGCTCGTCAATTAGAAAACCGTGTATCATTCCGTCGTGCACAAAAGCAAGTTATTCAACGTGCTATGCGTGCAGGTGCTAAAGGTATTAAAACACAGGTTTCTGGTCGTCTTGGCGGAGCTGATATCGCTCGTGCAGAATCTTACAGTGAAGGAACTGTTCCACTTCATACACTTCGCGCTGATATTGACTATGCAGCAGTTGAAGCTGATACAACATACGGTAAATTAGGCGTAAAAGTATGGATCTACCGTGGAGAAGTCCTTCCTACAAAAAAGAAAGCTTCTGAGGAAGGAGGAAAATAATATGTTAATGCCAAAACGCGTAAAATATCGTAGAGAGCATCGTGGTAAAATGCGTGGTCGTGCTAAAGGTGGAACTGAAGTAGCTTTCGGTGAATTCGGTTTACAAGCACAAGCTGCTTCATGGATTACAAACCGTCAAATCGAAGCTGCTCGTCGTGCAATGACTCGTTACATGAAACGTGGCGGTAAAGTATGGATTAAAATTTTCCCTTCTAAACCTTACACTGCAAAACCTCTAGAAGTACGTATGGGTTCCGGTAAAGGGGCACCAGAAGGCTGGGTAGCAGTAGTAAAACCTGGGAAAATTATGTTCGAAATCGCGGGTGTATCTGAAGAGGTAGCACGCGAAGCATTACGTCTTGCAGCTCACAAGTTACCTGTGAAATGTAAATTCGTAAAACGTGAAGAAAATGGTGGTGAATCTAATGAAAACTAATGATATTCGTGAATTAACCACTGCCGAAATCGAAACAAAAGTTAAAGCTTTAAAGGAAGAGTTGTTTAATCTTCGCTTCCAACTTGCTACAGGACAATTAGAGAATCCAACTCGCATTCGTGAAGTGCGTAAGGCAATTGCTCGTATGAAAACTGTAGTTCGTGAAAGAGAGATCGGAATTAATCGATAAATTGAGGGGAGGTTTGCATAGTGAGCGAACGTAACCAACGCAAAGTTTATACTGGTCGTGTAGTGTCTGACAAAATGGACAAAACGATTACAGTTTTAGTTGAAACTTACAAAACTCATTCCTTGTACGGAAAACGTGTTAAGTATTCTAAGAAGTACAAAGCCCATGATGAGCAAAACCAAGCGAAACTTGGCGATATCGTAAAAATCATGGAAACTCGCCCGCTTTCTGCTACTAAGCGTTTCCGTTTAGTTGAAATCGTTGAAGAAGCGGTTATTATCTAAATAGACGAATCGGAATTTTTAGTCCGAAGGGAGGTTTCATAACATGATCCAACAAGAATCTCGTTTGAAAGTTGCTGACAACTCTGGTGCACGTGAACTTTTAACAATTAAAGTATTAGGCGGCTCTGGTCGTAAATATGCTAACATTGGTGACATTATCGTTGCTACGGTAAAACAAGCAACACCAGGTGGCGTTGTTAAAAAAGGTGACGTTGTTAAAGCAGTAGTAGTACGTACGAAGAGCGGTGCTCGTCGTCCGGATGGTTCTTACATCAAATTTGATGAAAACGCAGCGGTTATCATTAAAGACGATAAGAGCCCACGTGGTACTCGTATCTTCGGACCAGTAGCTCGTGAATTACGTGATAGCAACTTCATGAAGATCGTTTCTTTAGCTCCAGAAGTTCTATAATTTAAGGTATTGCCTTGCTAAGGAGGTGCAGAATTAAGATGCATGTAAAAAAAGGTGATAAAGTACAGGTAATCACTGGTAAAGACAAAGGAAAACAAGGCGTTATCCTTGTGGCTTTCCCAAAGCAAAACCGTGTTATCGTTGAGGGTGTTAACATCGTTAAGAAGCACTCTAAGCCATCTCAATTAAATCCACAAGGTGGAATTATTACTAAAGAGGCACCTATTCACGTTTCTAACGTTATGATTTTAGATCCGAAAACAGGTGAACCTACTCGCGTAGGCTTCAAGGTAGAAGATGGTAAAAAAGTTCGTATTGCAAAAAAATCTGGTGAATTATTAGATAAATAATTTTCTTAAGAAAGGAGGTCACTTCATTGAATCGCCTTAAAGAGAAGTTCCAAAAGGAAATTACTCCTGCTCTAATGAGCAAGTTTAACTATAAATCTGTAATGCAGGTACCAAAAATCGAAAAGATCGTAATCAACACTGGTGTTGGTGACGCGGTATCTAACTCAAAAGCTTTAGACAACGCAGTAGAAGAATTAACACAAATCGCAGGTCAAAAACCTGTTGTAACTCGTGCTAAAAAATCAATCGCTGGTTTCCGTCTTCGTGAAGGTATGCCAATCGGTGCGAAAGTAACTTTACGCGGCGAGCAAATGTATGAGTTCTTCGATAAATTAGTATCAGTTTCTTTACCACGTGTACGTGATTTCCGTGGTGTTTCTAAGAAATCATTCGATGGTCGTGGAAACTATACATTAGGTGTTAAAGAGCAACTTATTTTCCCTGAGATTGATTATGATAAAGTAAGCAAAGTCCGCGGTATGGACATCGTAATCGTTACTACAGCGAACACTGATGAAGAAGCTCGTGAACTTTTAACACAATTCGGTATGCCATTCCAAAAATAATGGAAGCCAACGCTAAGTAGAGGAGGCGAAAACGTGGCTAAAAAATCTATGATTGCGAAACAAAAGCGTACTCCTAAGTTTAAAGTACAAGAGTATACACGTTGCGAACGCTGCGGTCGTCCGCATTCTGTATACCGCAAATTTAAACTTTGCCGTATTTGTTTCCGTGAACTTGCATATAAAGGTCAAATTCCTGGTGTTAAAAAAGCTAGTTGGTAAAACCCACAAATGGGAAGGAGGTAAAACACATGGTGATGACAGATCCAATTGCAGACATGCTTACTCGCATCCGTAATGCGAACATGGTACGTCATGAGAAATTAGAGGTTCCTGCTTCTAAAATCAAAAAAGAGATCGCTGAACTTTTAAAACGTGAAGGTTTCATTCGTGATGTAGAATACATCGAGGATAACAAACAAGGTATCCTTCGTATTTTCCTGAAATATGGTGCAAACAACGAACGTGTAATCACTGGATTAAAACGTATCAGTAAACCTGGCTTACGCGTTTACGCTAAAGCTGACGAAGTACCACGTGTACTTAACGGATTAGGTATCGCTCTTGTTTCTACATCTAAGGGAGTAATGACAGACAAAGACGCTCGTCAATTACAAACTGGTGGAGAAGTAGTAGCATACGTTTGGTAATATATATTTAAAACGAACGGAGGTGTGACCACATGTCTCGTATTGGTAAAAAGATTCTTGAAATCCCTGCAGGTGTTACTATTACAGTTGCAGAAGACAATACTGTAACAGTAAAAGGCCCTAAAGGTGAATTAACTCGTACTTTCAATGCTGATATGCTTATCAAAATTGAAGAGAATACATTAACAGTTGAGCGTCCATCTGAACAGAAGGAACACCGTGCATTACACGGTACAACTCGTGCTTTAATCGGAAACATGGTTGAAGGTGTAACTGAAGGTTTCGCACGCGGACTTGAATTAGTCGGTGTTGGTTACCGTGCTCAAAAACAAGGTGATAAACTTGTATTAAGCGTAGGTTATTCTCATCCAGTAGAAATGACTCCGGAAGCAGGTCTTGAAGTTGAAGTACCTGCACCAACTAAGATCGTAATCAAAGGTATCGACAAGCAACGTGTTGGCGAATTCGCTGCTAACATCCGCGCTGTACGTGCTCCTGAGCCTTACAAAGGTAAAGGTATTCGTTACGAAGGCGAAGTTGTTCGTCGTAAAGAAGGTAAAACTGCTAAGTAAACCCGTTAGGTGAGAGAAAGGAGTGACAAGAATGATCACTAAAGCTGATAAAAATGCGACTCGTAAGAAAAGACATGCGCGTGTACGTGCTAAACTTACTGGTACTGCAGAACGTCCACGTTTAAACGTGTTCCGTTCTAACCAACATATTTACGCTCAAGTTATTGATGATGTAAATGGTGTAACGTTAGTAAGTGCATCTACTCTTGATAAAGACCTTGCTCTTAACGGTACTAGCAATATTGAAGCTGCTACGAAAGTTGGAGAATCAGTTGCTAAGCGTGCTGTAGAGAAAGGCGTTAAAGAAGTAGTATTTGATCGCGGTGGTTACTTATACCATGGCCGTGTTAAAGCTCTAGCTGAAGCTGCTCGTGAGGCTGGATTACAATTTTAATGGTCAAAGGAGGGAAAATTGATGCATCGCATTGACCCAAGTAAATTAGAACTTGAAGAACGTGTAGTTACGATAAATCGTGTCGCGAAAGTTGTTAAGGGTGGTCGTCGTTTCCGCTTTGCTGCACTAGTTGTAGTTGGCGATAAAAACGGTCATGTTGGATTCGGTACTGGTAAAGCACAAGAGGTACCAGACGCAATCCGCAAAGCTATCGAAGACGCTAAGAAAAACTTAATCGCTGTACCATTAGTTGGTACAACAATTCCACACACAATCAACGGTCATTTTGGAGCTGGTGAAGTATTCTTAAAGCCTGCTGCTGAGGGTACTGGTGTTATTGCTGGTGGACCTGTTCGTGCGGTCCTTGAATTAGCAGGTGTACAAGATATTCTTTCGAAATCTCTTGGTTCTAACACACCAATCAACATGATTCGCGCTACTGTGAACGGATTAAGCGAACTTAAGCGCGCTGAAGATGTTGCAAAATTACGCGGTAAATCTGTAGAAGAGCTACTAGGTTAAGGAGGGAAAACAAATGGCGAAAAAGTTAGAAATTACCCTCACTCGTAGTGTAATTGGTCGTCCACAAGATCAACGTGCGACGGTAGAAGCTTTAGGTCTTAAAAAGTTGAATTCAACTGTAGTTAAGGAAGAAACTCCTGCTATTCTTGGTATGATCAACAAAGTTTCTCACCTTGTAACTGTAAAAGAAGCTTAAGGATAACTCATTAATATAAGGAGGTGCCTGGGAATGAAACTTCATGAATTAAAACCTGCAGAAGGTTCTCGTAAAGTACGTAACCGTGTCGGTCGTGGTATCGGTTCTGGTAACGGTAAAACTGCTGGTAAAGGTCATAAAGGACAAAACGCACGTTCTGGCGGCGGTGTTCGTCTTGGCTTCGAAGGTGGTCAAACTCCATTATTCCGTCGTTTACCAAAACGCGGCTTCACAAACATTAACCGTAAAGAGTTTGCTATTGTAAACTTATCAACGTTAAATCGTTTTGAAGATGGTACAGAAGTAACACCTGAATTATTGCTGGAAACTGGCGTTATCAGCAAATTAAACGACGGTGTTAAAATTCTTGCAAGCGGCGCAGTAGAGAAAAAACTAACTGTTAAAGCGCACAAGTTCTCTTCAAGTGCTAAAGAAGCAATTGAAGCAGCTGGCGGATCAGTTGAGGTGATCTAATGTTTCGTACAATCTCCAACTTTATGCGCGTTGCTGAGATAAGACGTAAAATATTATTCACTTTAGCGATGTTAATCGTATTCAGGATTGGCACGTTTATCCCCGTGCCATTTACAAATGGAGACGTACTGAAGGCACAAGATCAATTAAATGCTTTAGGTATTCTAAATACATTTGGCGGTGGAGCCTTGAAAAACTTCTCCATCTTTGCGATGGGAATCATGCCGTATATTACAGCATCCATCATCGTGCAATTATTGCAGATGGATGTTGTTCCTAAATTTTCGGAATGGGCGAAGCAAGGTGAAATGGGCCGTCGTAAACTAACGCAATTCACGCGTTATTTTACAATTGTTCTTGCGTTTATTCAGGGGTTTGGTATGTCAATCGGTTTTAACGGTATGGTAGGTGGACAATTAATTTTGAATCCTGGTTGGAGCACTTATTTATACATTGCTACGGTACTGACTGCTGGTACTGCATTTTTAATGTGGTTAGGTGAACAGATTACAGCTAAAGGTGTAGGTAATGGTATTTCCATTCTTATCTTTGGTGGTATTGCCGCAGCGATCCCAAGTGTTATATCTCAAGTGTATCAGCAACAGTTTCAAAATATCGGAGATCAATTGTTCATGAGTATCGTTAAAGTTGCATTGATTTTACTAGCTGTGCTAGCAGTTATTGTGGGTGTTATTTTCATTCAACAGGCTGTTAGGAAGATCCCAATTCAATATGCGAAGCGTGTAACAGGAGGAAATGGTGGTTATGCTGGAGCACAAAACACACATTTACCGCTTAAGGTAAATAGTGCTGGTGTTATTCCAGTAATTTTTGCTGTTTCATTCTTAATTACTCCTCCGACTATTGCACAGTTCTTCCCGAAACATGATGTATCGCAGTGGATTATTGCAAACTTTAACTATTCTCACCCAGTGGGAATGATCATATATGTTGCGCTCATTGTAGCCTTCACATATTTCTATGCGTTTGTTCAGGTTAATCCAGAGCAAATGTCAGAGAATCTAAACAAACAAGGTGGATATGTTCCAGGTATTCGTCCGGGTAAGAATACAGAACAATATCTAACAAAAATCTTGTATCGTTTGACCTTTGTAGGATCAATTTTCCTAGCAGCGATTGCAATCTTACCAGTTATCTTTACGAAGCTGGGAAATCTTCCTCCATCTGCACAGATCGGTGGAACGAGTATGTTAATCGTTGTCGGCGTTGCTTTAGAAACAATGAAGCAACTAGAAAGCCAACTGGTAAAACGCCATTACAAAGGGTTTATCAAGCAGTGAGTAAGTGGGAAGTATTGTCTTCCCTACATGCTCATGTACTCTGAGGGGGAACAAGGATGAACTTAATTTTAATGGGGCTTCCTGGTGCTGGTAAAGGTACACAAGCCGAACAGATTGTTGCCAAGTATAACATCCCTCACATCTCAACAGGAGATATGTTCCGTGCAGCTATGAAGGCTGAAACTGAAATGGGTTTACAAGCAAAATCCTTTATTGATAAAGGGGCACTTGTTCCAGATGAAGTTACAATCGGAATCGTTCGTGAACGTTTAAGTCAAGAAGACTGCGTAAGAGGCTTCTTATTAGACGGTTTCCCACGAACTGTTGCACAAGCATCAGCTCTTGAAGAGATTATGAAAGATCTTGGCAAAAAAATCGACTATGTTTTAAACATTAATGTGGATTCAGGATTGTTATTAAAACGCCTTACAGGCCGTCGCATTTGTAAAGAGTGCGGTGCGACTTACCACTTAGAATTCAATCCGCCAGCAAAAGCTGACGTGTGCGATAAATGTGGTGGCGAGTTATATCAACGCTCTGATGACAATGAAGAAACTGTAGCAAATCGCTTAGATGTAAATATTAAGCAAACTAAACCTTTGCTTGATTTCTACGAGGAGCTTGGTTACTTACAAAGCATTAATGGTGAGCAAGATATCAATAAAGTATTTGCTGATATCGATGTTCTCATCGGAGGCTTAGCGTAATGATAATCTGCAAAACTCCTCGCGAGATAGAAATCATGCGAGAAGCGGGCAGGATCGTTGCTTTGACTCATCAAGAGTTAAAACAGCACATTACTCCAGGAATTACAACGAAAGAGCTCGATCAAATAGCGGAAAAGACGATTCAAAAATATGGTGCTACGCCATCTTTTAAAGGATACAACGGATTTCCGGGGAGCATATGTGCTTCTGTAAATGAAGAGCTTGTACACGGAATTCCAGGGAAGCGCAAGCTCAAAGAGGGCGATATCATCAGTATCGATATTGGTGCGAAATACAATGGGTACCATGGAGATTCTGCATGGACGTATCCAGTTGGAAACATTTCTGAATCTGTTCAAAAGCTACTTGATGTCACAGAAAAATCGTTGTATCTTGGTCTAGAACAAGTAAAACCAGGCGAGAGATTATCAAATATCTCACATGCGGTTCAAACCCATGCTGAAGAGAATGGATTCTCGATCGTTAGGGAGTATGTTGGTCACGGAATCGGGCAAGACTTACATGAGGACCCTCAAATCCCGCACTATGGTCCACCAAATAGAGGCCCTAGATTAAAGCCGGGAATGGTCATCTGTGTTGAGCCGATGGTGAATCAAGGAAGACGATATGTAAAAACACTATCTGATGACTGGACAGTGGTAACGGTAGATGGTAAATGGTGTGCCCATTTTGAGCACACGATTGCTCTTACAGAAGCAGGATACGAAATCCTTACCACTTTATAAGTAGCTGGCTCTCCGGGATTTCAGAGCAGTGTAAAATGTTACTGATTTGAAGAAGGGAGAACTATTGAATGGCTAAAGATGATGTAATTGAAGTCGAAGGTACCGTTCTTGAAACGTTGCCAAATGCTATGTTCAAAGTAGAATTAGAGAATGGGCATGTCGTATTGGCTCACGTTTCTGGTAAAATCCGTATGAACTTCATTCGTATTTTACCAGGAGACAAAGTTACGGTAGAATTATCTCCGTACGATTTAAATCGTGGTCGTATTACGTACCGTTTTAAATAATATAGCACTCCGTAATCTTTAAGGAGGTTCGAGACATGAAAGTAAGACCGTCAGTTAAACCAATCTGCGAAAAATGTAAAGTTATTCGTAGACGTGGAAAAGTAATGGTTATTTGTGAAAACCCTAAACATAAACAAAAACAAGGTTAATCAGAAGGAGGTGCATTCAGAATGGCACGTATCGCAGGTGTAGATATTCCTCGTGACAAACGCGTTGTTATTTCTTTAACTTACGTATTCGGCATTGGTCGCACAACTGCTGAAAAAATTCTTGCTGAAGCTGGTGTTTCTGAAGAAACACGAGTTCGTGATTTAACGGAAGACGAATTAGGACGTATCCGTGATATCATCGATCGTATTAAAGTTGAGGGAGACCTTCGTCGTGAAGTATCTCTTAACATCAAACGTCTAATGGAGATCGGTTCTTACCGTGGTCTTCGTCACCGTCGTGGTTTACCAGTTCGTGGTCAAAACTCTAAAAACAATGCTCGTACACGTAAAGGTCCACGTCGTACAGTAGCAAATAAAAAGAAATAATAAGTAAAGGAGGTTGAACTAACAATGGCACGTAAAACAAACACTCGTAAAAAACGTGTGAAAAAGAATATTGAAGCTGGTGTAGCTCATATTCGTTCTACTTTCAACAACACAATCGTAACACTTACAGATACTCACGGTAACGCACTTTCTTGGTCTAGTGCTGGTGCACTTGGTTTCCGTGGATCTCGTAAATCTACTCCATTCGCTGCGCAAATGGCTGCTGAAACTGCTGCTAAAGCTGCAATGGAACACGGTTTAAAAACTTTAGAGGTTACTGTTAAAGGTCCTGGTGCTGGTCGTGAAGCTGCAATTCGTGCTCTTCAAGCTGCAGGTCTAGAAGTAACAGCAATTAGAGATGTTACTCCAGTTCCTCATAATGGATGTCGTCCACCAAAACGTCGTCGTGTGTAATTTTTCTGTATAGAATTTTCCCTTTTGTCTATAATGGATATGATGCATTATCGAGAAATTTCGTACAGAAACATCGCTTGTTGTGCACAATCGGGAACTGCCTAAGGGGGACTTTCGGTTAGACAGAGGTTATACCTTTGTTTAACCGGGGTTTCGACGTTTTGAAGGAGGGTTTAGTTAATGATTGAAATCGAAAAGCCGAAAATCGAAACGGTTGAACTTAACGAAGATGCTAAATATGGTAAATTCGTAATTGAACCGCTTGAGCGTGGATATGGTACTACGTTGGGTAACTCCTTACGTCGTATTCTTTTATCTTCACTCCCTGGTGCCGCTGTTACTGCTATCCAAATCGATGGCGTATTACATGAATTTTCAACAGTTGAGGGCGTAGTAGAAGACGTTACAACGATCATCTTAAACTTGAAAAAGTTAGCTCTTAAAATCTACTCTGAAGAAGAGAAGACGTTGGAAATTGATGTGCAGGGCGAAGGTATTGTCACAGCTGCTGATATTACTCACGATAGTGATGTAGAAATCTTAAATCCAGATTTACACATTGCAACGTTAGCAAAAGATGCGCATTTCCGCGTGCGTTTAACTGCAAAGCGTGGCCGTGGGTATACGCCAGCTGATGCAAATAAAAGCGAAGATCAACCAATAGGAGTAATTCCTATTGATTCTATTTATACTCCAGTATCACGTGTGACTTACCAAGTGGAAAAGACACGTGTCGGACAAGTGGCTAATTATGATAAGCTTACGCTTGATGTATGGACGGATGGAAGCATCGGGCCAAAAGAAGCTATCTCTTTAGGTGCCAAAATCTTAACTGAGCATTTAAATATCTTTGTTGGTTTAACTGATGAAGCACAAAATGCTGAGATTATGGTCGAGAAGGAAGAAGATCAAAAAGAGAAAGTTCTTGAGATGACTATCGAAGAACTAGACCTTTCTGTTCGTTCTTATAATTGCCTAAAACGTGCAGGAATTAATACTGTACAAGAGCTTGCGAACAAAACAGAAGAAGATATGATGAAAGTTCGTAACTTAGGACGTAAATCCTTAGAAGAAGTTAAACATAAACTTGAGGAATTAGGTTTAGGTTTACGTAAAGACGACTGAGGATTTAAACCCATCAACAAAGGAGGGAACTACGAATGGCATACAGAAAATTAGGCCGTACAAGTGCGCAACGTAAAGCTATGTTACGTGACTTAGCTACTGATTTAATTATCAACGAGCGCATCCAAACGACAGAAACTCGTGCAAAAGAACTTCGTTCTGTAGTGGAAAAAATGATCACTTTAGGTAAACGCGGAGATCTTCATGCTCGTCGTCAAGCAGCAGCTTTCATTCGCAATGAAGTAGCTAACGCTGAGACTGGTCAAGATGCACTTCAAAAACTATTCGCTGATGTAGCTCCACGCTATGCTGAGCGCCAAGGCGGATACACTCGTATTGCAAAAATTGGTCCACGTCGCGGAGACGCAGCACCAATGGTAATTATCGAGTTAGTATAATGATAATTAAAAGGGCAGGACAGTTCTTTTCAAGAAACTGGTCATGGCCCTTTTTTTTAAATATAAAAATAGGCTTACTTGGCGAAGGAAAGGGTGCCTTGTATTGAAAAAAGAGAAACTTCGGACAGAAAATATATCATTTCAATATCCTGGTGCAGCCACTTATGCATTAAAAGATGTTTCATTCTCCTTATATGAAGGAGAATGGGTATCTGTTATTGGACAAAACGGTTCTGGGAAGTCTACACTTGCAAAATTATTGAATGGTTTGTTTTTGCCGGAAGCAGGGACAATTACAGTAAATGATACAATGGTTTTGTCAGAGGAAACGGTATGGGATGTTCGAAAACAAATTGGGATGGTATTTCAAAATCCAGATAATCAATTTGTTGGAACAACAGTGCAAGATGACGTTGTCTTTGGTTTAGAGAATATCGGAATGCCGAGAGAACAAATGGTAGAAAGATTAGATCAGGCCTTACGACTAGTCCGTATGGAAGATTTTCTTAATGATGAGCCACATTCGTTATCTGGTGGGCAAAAGCAGCGAGTAGCAATAGCAGGCGTTTTAGCACTTCAGCCGTCTATTTTGATATTAGATGAAGCAACGTCAATGCTAGACCCTCAAGGGAGACGTGAAGTGGTAGAAACGGTTAGACAACTTGTTAATGAAAAAGGTATTACCGTGTTATCAATTACGCACGATTTAGAAGAAGCGGCACAGTCAGACCGTGTCATTATTTTAAATAAGGGAGAGATATTAGAGGAAGGGACTCCAGAACAAATTTTCAAGTCCTCTCATATGCTCCAAGAAATTGGATTAGATGTACCATTTTCAGTGAAAATAGCAGAATTATTAAAAAGAAATGAAATTCTCTTGCAAAATACGCATCTTACAATGGAAAGCTTGGTGAACGAACTTTGGAGATTACATTCCAAAAAGTAGAACATCGTTATCAATATAAAACTCCATTTGAAAGACGCGCACTTTATGATGTAGACGTGTCGTTTCCAAGTGGGGGCTATTATGCCATTATCGGTCATACTGGTTCAGGTAAGTCGACGATGATTCAACATTTAAATGGTTTATTGCAGCCGACAAATGGCACAGTTCAAATTGGTGAACATTTCATTTCGGCAGGAAAGAAAGAAAAAAAGCTAAAGCCACTACGTAAAAAGGTAGGTGTTGTCTTTCAATTCCCAGAACATCAGTTGTTTGAAGAGACTGTGGAGAAAGATATTTGCTTCGGACCTACTAATTTTGGTGTATCTGTAGAAGAAGCGAAGCAAAAGGCAAGAGAGGCAATTCAACTTGTAGGGTTAGAACCAGAACTGTTAGTACGTTCACCATTTGAGTTAAGTGGTGGGCAAATGAGGCGTGTTGCGATAGCAGGCGTATTAGCGATGGAACCCGAAGTGCTCGTATTAGATGAACCTACAGCAGGACTAGATCCAAAAGGGCAAAATGAACTTATGGAGATGTTTTATAAGCTACATAAGGAGAAAGGCCTTACAGTTATCCTTGTAACGCATAATATGGAGGATGCTGCTAAATATGCGGAGCAGATTGTAGTCATGCATAAAGGAACGGTCTTTTTGCAAGGAAGTGCAGAGGAAGTATTTTCACATGCTGATGAACTAGAGAAAATTGGTGTGGATCTTCCTATGTCTTTAAAGTATAAACGTGCAATTGAAGAGAAGTTTGGCATTTCAATCCCAAAGGCTACCTTATCTTTAGAGGATCTTACTCATGAAGTTGTGCAGGTGTTACGAAAAGGTGGTCATGAATCATGCAGCAGTTGATTATTGGAAGATATATTCCAGGGAATTCTCTTATTCATCAACTTGATCCACGTACGAAGCTGCTGATTGTCTTTTTATATGTATTTGTTGTTTTCTTAGCAAATAATGCGATTTCATATGGATTTTTATTTTTATATGCACTCATTGCTTTATTTTTTGCAAAAGTGCCGATTCGTTATGTACTTTCGGGCTTAAAACCAATTCTATGGATTTTTCTTTTTACATTTTTCCTGCATATTTTAACAAATAAAGAAGGGGAAGTACTATTCCAGCTTGGTTGGTTTTCGATACATGAAAAAGGATTAGAGCAAGGAATATACATTTCTATACGATTCTTCGTTATTATTTTAATGACGACATTATTAACGTTAACGACGACACCCATTGAGATTACAGATGGTTTGGAGACGTTATTAAAGCCGTTGAAGCGTATAAAAGTTCCTGTTCATGAAATCGCATTAATGATGTCAATTTCTCTTCGTTTTATCCCGACATTAATGGATGAAACGAGTAAAATAATGAAGGCACAATCGTCACGTGGTATTGATTTTGCAGGGGGACCGATAAAAGATAGGATGAAAGCTATCATTTCACTACTCGTTCCTCTATTTATCAGTGCTTTTAAGCGTGCAGAAGACTTAGCAATTGCTATGGAAGCCCGTGGATATCAAAGTGGCGAAGGACGTACTAAATTTAGGCAACTACGCTGGAAAACAAGCGATACTGTAACGATTATAAGCTTACTTTGTTTAGCTTGTATTTTGGCATGGGTGCGATCGTAATGGAGAATAAAGAAATGGATAGAATAAAATGTACGGTTGCATATGATGGCATGCATTTTTGTGGTTATCAAATTCAACCGCAGCATCGTACTGTTCAACAAGAAATAGAGAAAGCTTTACAGAAATTGCATAAAGGGGAACTTGTTCGTGTTCAGGCATCGGGCAGAACAGATTCTACTGTTCATGCTAAAGGACAAGTGATACACTTTGATACACCGTTGTCTCTTGAAGAGTGGCAATGGAGCAATGCATTAAACACTATGTTACCAGATGATATTGTTATCACACAGGTAGAGAAAAAAACAGAAGAATTTCACGCACGTTACGGTGTCGAGAGAAAAGAATATCGTTATCGTGTATTATTATCAAAGACTGCGGATGTATTCCGTAGAAATTACGTATATCAATATTCATATCCGCTCGAAATAAATGCTATAAGAAAAGCGATCCCTTATTTTATTGGAACGCATGATTTCACTTCTTTTTGTTCGGCAAAAACTGACAAAAAAGATAAAGTGAGAACAATTTATGAAATCGAGCTAATTGAGCAGGACGACGAATTAATTTTTCGTTTTGTAGGTAATGGATTTTTATATAATATGGTCAGGATTATTGTTGGTACGTTACTGAGCGTAGGGCAAGGAAAGCTTGATCCGGATAGCATTCCAGAGATTTTAGCGAAACAAAATCGTCAGTTTGCTGGAAAGATGGCTCCTGGTCATGGGCTTTATTTATGGCAGGTAAACTATAACAACTAATCCTGGTGTAACATTTGCTTGACATTAGAAACTCAAAAGTATATCATAACATATGGTATTGTTTCTAAAACCACGATTAGCCCCGGAAGGAAATCGTGTTTAAGATAAACAATAGATTTTTTCTATGGAAAAGATAACGAGGAGGGAAACACATGCGTACGACTTTTATGGCAAAAGCTAACGAAGTTGAGCGTAAATGGTATGTGGTTGATGCTGAAGGTCAAACTTTAGGTCGCCTTGCTAGTGAAGTAGCATCCATTTTACGTGGTAAAAACAAACCTACATTTACACCACACGTTGACACGGGTGATCATGTAATTATTATTAACGCTGAGAAAATTCATTTAACAGGTAATAAATTAAACGATAAAATTTACTACCGTCACACTAACCACCCAGGTGGACTTAAACAAAGAACAGCTCTTGAAATGCGTACAAACTACCCTGTACAAATGTTAGAGCTTGCAATTAAAGGCATGCTTCCAAAAGGACGCTTAGGCCGTCAAGTTTCTAAGAAACTAAACGTGTATGCTGGAGCAGAGCATCCACACCAAGCACAAAAACCAGAAGTTTACGAACTTCGCGGATAATCAATTAAAGGAGGGCTTACTTTGGCACAGGTTCAATACTATGGCACTGGACGTCGTAAGAGTTCAGTAGCGCGCGTACGCCTAGTTCCAGGCGAAGGACGCGTTATCATTAACGGTCGTGATTTTGAAAACTATATCCCATTTGCTGCATTACGTGAAGTAGTGAAACAACCTCTAGTTGCAACAGAAACTTTAGGTAACTACGATGTACTTGTAAACGTAAATGGTGGTGGATACACTGGTCAAGCTGGTGCTATTCGTCACGGTATTTCTCGCGCTTTATTAAAAGCTGATCCAGAATACCGTCTAACACTAAAACGTGCAGGTCTATTAACTCGTGACGCACGTATGAAAGAGCGTAAAAAATACGGTCTTAAAGGCGCACGTCGTGCACCTCAGTTCTCAAAACGTTAATTTTTGCGAACTACAAACCCCAACCATTTTGGTTGGGGTTTTTTATGTTTCATTCCTCTTTTGAAATTTTTGTAGTTTGGAATATTTTAGTGCTATCCTCTCGCGTATGCTTCTTCTTTAGAAGTTTAGACTAATACGTATTAGGGAGGTTTATAAGTACTATGAATGTCATTGTCAGCTTACAAGAAAAACAAAAAGAAAAGCAGTTGAAATATGAGCGGAAGATGCTGCGGGAATTATCATTAAAAACATTACGTTCAAATATTAGAGATGCCTTTCAGATGCAGGAACTTCATCGTCAGTATGAAGATTACTGCATTGAATTAGGGATAGAATCGTATTTATTAGGAGCGAGATATAGTAAATTTGGTTATTATGGCGAATCGTTCTTTGATGTGAAATATAGGGCCTTAGAAGAAGAGCAACAATTAACGGAAACACTATTTCAATTTTTAACGAGTATGACTATGCGGGAGATTAAGTTACAAGATGAGGAATTACTTTTTGAATCTTGCCAGCAGTTTATCGGCTTATGGTGGCAGGAAGGATATGAAAAAGGTGAAAGAAGATATCGATTAAAGCTTCATTAAGACAAGCATAAACTTTCCTCTTGTCCCATATAAGTAATTAGAGGGACTAGCTGGAGGAGGAAAGGTATGAAGAGAATTCGAATTATCTCTTTTGCACTCGCTGCGGTTATTTTGTTTTTTTTAGTCAAACAAGAATTTCAAATTACAAAATCGTGGCGAGCTTGGAATTTACCCTTATCAGGGAAAGTAATCGTATTAGATGCTGGGCATGGTGGACCAGACGGAGGGGCTGTTGGTGGCAAGGATATTGTAGAAAAAGATATTACGCTTGAGATTACAAAGAAGGTGCAAGATTATTTACAAGAGCAAGGTGCACTAGTTATTTTAACGCGTGAGGGAGATTATGATTTAGCCCAGAAAGATACAAAGTCATATAGTAGACGTAAAGCAGAAGATTTGAAAAAACGTGTAGAGATTATTAATAAACCCGATGTAGATTTTTTTGCAAGTATCCATTTAAATGCTTTAACTAGTAGTGGATCAAAGGGCGCACAAACGTTCTATTACCGTTCTTCAATTGAAAATGAACGTGCTGCGAAATTTATACAAGCTGAGTTGAGAACGAGTTTAGAGAATACAAATCGTTCTGCTAAAACAATTTCTCATGTGTATTTATTAAAGTATGCGAAAAACCCAGGTGCTTTAATTGAAGCTGGCTTTTTATCGAATGTAAATGAAAGGTATATGTTAAATTCGGAGAAATATCAGCAAAAGGTAGCAGCTGCTGTATATCGTGGTATATTACGTTATTTCACGGAAAAAGGAAATCCTCCAGAATAAGGAGGATTTTTTTGCGTTTCTCTCGTTAACGAAGTTTTCCGAAAATATGTTATACTGGAAATGTAAACGCATTTATTTCAAAAGTAAAGAGAGATATATTTAATTAACATTATGTTATTTTTCATACAGGGGGCTGGGCTAATTATGGTAACGAAAGAGCAAGTAGTGGAAGCGTTAGAAGGGATTGTAGATCCGTTTTTACATAAAACGTTAAAAGAAACAGGGGCAATTAAAGAGGTAACAGTCAAGCCTGAGAAGGAACATGTAAGTGTTAAAATTGCAATCGTAAAAACTGGTACCGCGGAACAAATGCAATTGCAATCTGGAATTGTAAAGTTAGTAAAAGAACTAGGAGCAGCAACAGTAGGGCTTCGCTTTGCAGAATTTACAGAAGAGGAATTAGCTCAGTTTGCACCAGAACAAGAAGAAGAGCAAACTGAATCTTTATTGTCACCAAATTCGAAAACGATATTTTTAGCAGTGGCGAGTGGAAAAGGTGGAGTAGGGAAATCAACAGTTTCTGTTAACCTTGCTATTGCTTTAGCTCGTCTAGGGAAAAAAGTTGGTATCATTGATGCCGATATTTATGGTTTTAGCGTACCTGATATGATGGGGATAGAAAAACGCCCTGTAGTAAGAGGAGATAAAATCATTCCAGTGGAGCGTCTAGGTGTAAAGGTAATATCAATGGGGTTCTTTGTAGAAGATAATGCACCGGTTATTTGGAGAGGACCTATGCTTGGGAAAATGTTAAATCATTTCTTTACAGAAGTAGAATGGGGCGATTTAGATTATTTAGTTTTAGATTTACCACCAGGTACAGGTGATGTTGCGCTAGACTTACATTCGATGCTACCAGCTTGTAAAGAGATTATTGTTACAACACCGCATCCAACAGCGGCATTTGTAGCAGCACGTGCTGGAGCAATGGCTTTGCGTACAGAACATAGTATTCTTGGTGTTGTTGAAAATATGGCTTATTTTGAAAGTAAAACAACTGGCGAAAAAGAATATGTGTTTGGAAGAGGTGGAGGAGATAAATTAGCTACAGAACTTCAAACAGAAGTACTTGGCCGAATCCCGCTTCAACAACCTGATTGGAATAAAGAAGATTTTGCGCCGTCAGTATATGAAGATACGCATACGACAGGTCTTATTTACCGCACAATAGCTGAAACGGTAATTGATAAAACAACTGTTGCGCAAAAATAAAATAATAATGAGTGGATGATACATATATTGTCCACTCATTATTATCGTTATTATTTTTACTGCTGTTCCTTTTTACCTTCTTGGGAACCACCTTCACCGCCGGCTTCCTTTTTATCAGAACCACTTTTTTCGGCTTTTTGGACACCTTTACTAATAATATCAATCATCTTAGCTTGGAAGAGTGGGCTTTCAGCAGTTTCTGTTAGTACTTGTTGTAAATATTGACGGTATTCTTTGCTCTTCATCGTTTGTAACATCATTTTTTCTACTTCAGGGTTTTTCATAATTTCCATGACGCCTGCTTGGTATTCAGGGTCTTTTAGTAATGTTTTCATTAAAGCTGTTTGTTCTTTTCCCATACTTTTAGCGAATTTCGATGAGAACTCAGGGTCTTTAAAGAGCTTTTCCCAGAATTGTTGCCCTTTATCGGATACCATTGCATCTTCAATCGTTTTCTTTACTACTGTTTCATCTAGTATGAGTGCTTGTTTCATTTTTTCATCAGTTAACACATCTTGAATGGCTTTCTTACCTTGATCGGTTTTTAAAATATCAACAATCATTTTCTTCGTTTGATCATAATCAAGTTCGGACTTTGCTTCTTTTTCTTGTGCACATGCTACAAGTACAAGAAATAGAAAAGAAGAAGTCAAAACGAGCAGCATCCGTTTCATAAGTTGGAACTCCTTTCAGCACAGTTCTCTCTTTTTAATATAAATATCTTTAAGGAATTTATACATGAACATGGCTAGCTTTTTGAAATTGTCATTGATACAATTTAATTAGAAATATAAGGATAATGGGGGATGTGTTGTGAATAGCCGCAAGTGGGTACGACTATTTTTTACGACGTTGTTTCTTGGTGGGGTTAGTACAGTCATTATTGGATTTGTTTTAGAGTGGGACAAGTACGCTAAATTTTTTCAAAATTTCGACGGAAAGGAAATTTTGGCAGTTTCCTTCTGGTTGATGGGTGTAGGATTTATTTTTAGTGTGATAAGTCAAATGGGGTTCTTTGCTTATTTAACAATCCACCGTTTTGGACTAGGAATGTTCCGATCATCTTCTTTATGGAATATAGTCCAGCTCTTCTTTATTGCATTCGTTTTATTTGATTTTGTGTATTTAAGATCGGTATTGATTGCAAATGGGGAAATTTCATTAGGGAATAACATACTTGTTGCTGGTGTGTTATTTATGTTTGGTGCCATCGTTGCTTATATAAAAAGTAAGGAAACGAATAAAAAGGCATTTGTGCCAGCTTTGTTCTTTATGGTGGTTGTAACAATTCTTGAGTGGGTACCAGCACTTCGAATTAATGATACAGATTGGTTATATTTAATGGTGATACCACTTTTATTATGTAATGCATATCAGTTACTTATATTACATCGTTTAATTGGAAAGACGAGTAAGTCGGCCTAATTAAGAGAGTTTTTAAGCAGGGTAGTTGTACGAATGAAAATATCGGGATAAAAAAAGCTCTATTACCTGAACGAAAGGTAGTAGAGCTTTTTATGTGTAAAAAATTATTGGACATCTTTACTTTTCGTACTTGTGTTGGAAATAAGTTGTGATACGGATATTTGCTCATAGCCGTCACTCTTTAATTTCTGTAGAAGCAGTGGTAAAGCTTTATTTGTTTGAAGAGCAGAATCGGATGCATGTAATAAGACGATATCTCCACCTTTTAAATTATTAGAGACGGTGGAAACGATATTGTTTACACCAGGGTTTTTCCAATCGTTTGAGTTATTACTCCAATGAACGACAGTGTATCCGAGTGATTCTGCTATTTTAAGTGTTGCCTTGTTAAAGTCTCCACTAGGTGGACGCAATAGTTTAATTTGTTTCACACCGAGTTTTGTAAAAACATCTTGTGCTCGCAGAAGATCTCTTCTTATTTCATTTGCCTCTAGAGAAGTGTAGGACGTGTAATTATAACCCATACTACCGATTTCATGTCCATCTTTTATGATGCGTTCAACAACATCAGGGTGTCTTTCTGCCCATGCAGCAGAAAGGAAGAAGGTTGCATTCTTAATATCTCTTTCTTTAAGTGTATCAAGGATTGGAATTGCTTTTTTGTCTCCCCAACTAATATCAAACGTGAATGCAACTTGTTTTTTAGAGGTGTCGCCTTTGTAAATAACTTTAGGTCCTGTAGCGGTTGAAAAAGCAGACTCGTGTGAATATGTTTTCAAAAAGAGTAGCCATGCTGTAAATAAGGAAAGTATCACTATTAAGCTAATGTGTTTAAAGTTTCTTTTACTCGTAATAAAAAAGAAAAACATAATATTACGCCCCTTTGTCCAATCCTTTTCAGTTACATATATGCTGTAAATATAAAAAAGAGAACAAGGGATTAATATCGTAAGTAGTGGATATAATGGATGGTAGGATTTTGTTAAATGAAAATGGGCTTAATTTTTATTGCTCTGGAAGAAATGATTGAGGTGATGATTTGCTTGGGTTTATGTTAACGAAAGAAGAGAAAAAAGAAATGGAATACATATTGAAGAGAGAGTTAGAAGAACTTTTATTTGATTTTGAAGATGAACGTATTCATGACGTTGTAAAAAAGGCAATGGAAGAAAGATATAAAATCATTTTTTGTTTGTTTCGAAGAGTCGCTAATGCAGAAGAATGTATTCGTTATGTAAGAAAAAGAACTTTTTATTAAAAAGTGTTGACGTCGATAGATATTATATGATAAATTAATAACCGTCGCTGATGCGGAAACGCAAAAAACGACAAAAAAGAAATTGAAAAACTTAGTTGACATTAAAAAACGAAGATGTTAACATAAGGAAGTCGCAAATGAGCGACCAAGTAGTTCTTTGAAAACTGAATGAAACAAACAACGTGAAACGTCAATTTTTATTTTAGATGCTAGACAAACTAACTTTATTGGAGAGTTTGATCCTGGCTCAGGATGAACGCTGGCGGCGTGCCTAATACATG
>NZ_JAKUEN010000020.1:0-56416 GCF_022662915.1 Bacillus cereus group sp. BfR-BA-01453
AAGTGAAGCTAGCTTCACTTTTCACATACCAAATCATTATAAATTCATACTGGATAAACCAATGTATTGGGCCTTATCAAATTACACAGACTTCTTGACGGAACCGATATAATTTGATAATCGCTGATATATTTCGAGTTGCGCCGATATATTTCCAAAATCGCTGATATATTTTCAAACAGCAATTAATATAATTTCATTTACCGAGAAACCATTATCTGAATTTCATCAACTATTAATCAGTTGCCTTCCTATTTAAAAACGACTACAATTTTACTGTTATAGATGAACGAAAAAATAGAATAGGAGGGGAGACTATGCCAAGGAAAGTATGGCTATTAGTAGCTGGGATGATTATTAATGTCACGGGTGCTTCTTTTTTATGGCCTTTTAATACAATTTATTTGCATGATCACCTAGGGAAATCTTTATCTGTGGCCGGAATGGTATTAATGATCAACTCGCTTACTGGTGTAATCGGAAACTTGCTCGGCGGTGTTTTATTTGATAAATGGGGCGGTTATAAATCAACTTTAGTAGGGATTGTCATTACACTCGTATCGATTTTAGGTCTTGTGTTCTTCCACGGTTGGCCGTTATATGTTGTGTGGCTAGCGTTAATCGGCTTTGGTTCTGGAATGGTCTTCCCATCGATGTATGCGATGGTTGGTACGGTTTGGCCAGAGGGCGGAAGACGAGCATTTAATGCGATGTATGTTGGACAAAACGTTGGTATTGCGATTGGAACAGCGTGTGGTGGATTAGTTGCATCGTATCGTTTTGATTATATTTTCTTAGCAAACTTTATTTTATACTTTGTTTTCTTCTTAATTGCTTTTATTGGATTCCGTGGTATGGAAGATAAGAAAGAGCCAGGAGTGCAAAAAGAAGTTGAAACGAAAAAAGGTTGGTCGCTTACACCTGGATTCAAAGCACTTCTTATCGTATGTGTAGCATATGCTTTATGCTGGGTTACATACGTACAGTGGCAAGGAGCAATTGCGACACATATGCAAGAGTTAAATATTAGTCTTCGTCACTATAGTTTATTATGGACGATAAACGGAGCGATGATCGTTTGTGCACAGCCACTAGTTAGTATGTTAATTCGCTGGATGAAGCGTTCGTTAAAACAACAAATTATGATTGGGATTCTTATTTTTGCAGTGTCATTCATTGTATTAAGTCAAGCGCAGCAATTTACGATGTTCCTCGTTGCGATGGTAACATTAACAATTGGTGAGTTATTCGTATGGCCAGCAGTTCCAACGATTGCAAATATACTTGCGCCAAAAGATAAGTTAGGGTTTTATCAAGGTGTTGTAAATAGTGCGGCGACTGTAGGGAAAATGTTCGGGCCGGTCGTTGGCGGAGCAATTGTGGATTTATACAATATGGAAGTATTGTTTATAGCAATCATGGTAATGCTTGTAGTAGCGCTTATCGCAACGAGTATTTATGATAAACGAGTAAAAGTAGAAGAAACAGTTGAAGAAAAAATTGCAGTTTAGTTTGACGGAACATGTTCACATGTTTTAGAATATATTTAAATAAAACAACCTTTCGAACAAGGGAGATAGCTCGGCTGTCTTAAGACGAATTCGTTAGTTATGAAAAGTAACGATTAACCGAGAAGCCCCGCTTTAAGTAAGCTCTTTAGAGATACGAAGTGGAGGGTAGTTCAAATTAACTCATATGTGTAATAACAGTGAGAAGGAGTAGTAGTAATAGAAGCTGGTTTAGAGAGTTGACGGTCGGTGCAAGTCAATCCACGTTTCGTTATGAACTCGCCTTTGAGTTGCAGTTGTGAAATTAATAGTAGCAATTGCCGTTAATCCACGTTACGGATCTAAGCGAATGTATATTTGTACATTAATTTAGGGTGGTACCGCGGGAATCTATAACCTCTCGTCCCTTTCTAGGGATGAGAGGTTTTTTGTATTTTGGGCGGTGAAAATAAATAGAATTTCAAGGAGGGTATCTCATGAGCTTTAATCATCAAGAAATTGAGAAGAAGTGGCAAGGGTACTGGGAAGAGAATAAAACATTCCGTACGCCAGATGAGACAGAAAAACCAAAATTTTATGCACTAGATATGTTCCCATATCCATCAGGTGCAGGCTTACACGTAGGACATCCAGAAGGTTATACAGCAACAGATATTTTATCTCGTATGAAGCGTATGCAAGGATATAACGTTCTTCATCCAATGGGATGGGATGCATTCGGTCTTCCAGCAGAGCAATATGCACTTGATACTGGAAACAGCCCAGCTGAATTTACAGAGCATAATATTAATACATTCCGTAACCAAATTAAATCATTAGGTTTCTCTTACGATTGGGACCGTGAAGTAAATACAACAGATCCAAACTACTACAAGTGGACACAATGGATTTTCCTAAAACTATTTGAAAAAGGCTTAGCTTACGTTGATGAAGTACCTGTAAACTGGTGTCCAGCACTTGGTACAGTACTTGCAAACGAAGAAATCATTGACGGTAAGAGTGAGCGCGGTGGACATCCAGTTGAGCGTCGTCCGATGAGACAGTGGATGTTAAAAATTACAGCTTACGGAGATCGTCTATTAGAAGATCTAGATGAGCTTGATTGGCCAGAAAGCTTAAAAGATATGCAACGTAACTGGATCGGTCGTTCTGAAGGTGCCGAAGTACACTTCAATATCGATGGTACAGACGAGAAGTTCACAGTTTTCACAACGCGTCCTGATACATTATTCGGTGCAAGCTACTGTGTACTTGCTCCAGAACATGCACTTGTTGCTGATATTACAACTGCTGAACAAAAAGAAGCTGTAGAAACTTACATTAATTCTGTAAAAATGAAGAGTGATTTAGAGCGTACAGAACTTGCGAAAGAGAAAACTGGTGTATTCACTGGTGCTTACGCAGTTAACCCAGTAAATGGTGAGAAATTACCAATCTGGATCGCTGATTACGTTCTTGCAACTTACGGAACAGGTGCTGTAATGGCAGTTCCAGCTCATGATGAGCGTGACTATGAATTTGCATCAACGTTCAATCTTCCAATGAAGGAAGTTGTAAAAGGCGGAGACATTACGAAAGAAGCATACACAGGTGATGGTGAACACGTAAACTCAGCATTCCTTGATGGTTTAAATAAAGAAGAAGCAATCGCAAAAATGATTGAATGGCTTGAAGTAACGAGCGCAGGAAATCAAAAAGTAACATACCGTCTACGTGACTGGTTATTCAGCCGTCAACGTTACTGGGGTGAACCAATTCCAGTTATTCACTGGGAAGATGGCACAATGACAGCTGTAAAAGAAGAAGAATTACCATTAGTTCTTCCGAAAACAGACAACATCCGTCCTTCAGGTACAGGTGAATCACCACTTGCTAACATTGACGAGTGGGTAAATGTTGTTGATCCTGAGACTGGTAAAAAAGGTCGTCGTGAAACGAACACAATGCCACAATGGGCTGGTAGCTGCTGGTATTACTTACGTTACATCGATCCAAACAATAGCGAAGCACTTGTAGATCCTGAAAAAGTAAAACAATGGCTTCCAGTTGATATTTATATCGGCGGAGCAGAGCACGCTGTACTTCACTTACTATATGCTCGTTTCTGGCATAAAGTATTATACGATATCGGTGTAGTTCCAACGAAAGAGCCGTTCCAACAATTATTCAACCAAGGTATGATTCTAGGTGAAAACAACGAGAAAATGAGTAAATCAAAAGGTAACGTTGTAAACCCTGATGATATCGTAGCAAGCCACGGTGCAGATACACTTCGTCTATACGAAATGTTCATGGGACCATTAGATGCTTCAATCGCTTGGTCTGAAAATGGTCTTGACGGAGCTCGTCGTTTCCTAGACCGCGTATGGCGTCTATTCGTTCAAGATAATGGTGAATTAAGTGAGAAAATTACTGATGCACCAAATAAAGAGCTTGAAAAAGCTTACCACCAAACAGTGAAGAAAGTAACAGAAGACTATGCAGAGCTTCGCTTCAACACAGCGATTTCTCAAATGATGGTATTCATCAACGATGCATACAAAGCTGAAACACTTCCGAAAGAATATGTAGAAGGTTTCGTAAAAATGATTGCACCAGTTGCACCTCACATCGGGGAAGAGCTATGGAGCAAACTTGGATACAATGAAACAATCACATATGCAAGCTGGCCAACATTTGATGAGTCTAAACTTGTAGAAGATGAAGTTGAAATCGTTGTTCAAGTTATGGGTAAAGTTCGCGCAAAACTAACAATGAGTAAAGACGCATCAAAAGAAGAAATGGAACAACTTGCACTTGAAGCAATTAAGGACCAAATTGAAGGGAAAACAGTTCGTAAAGTAATTGTAGTTCCTGGAAAACTTGTTAACGTTGTTGCAAACTAATGAATGAAAGAAAAGCTCAGAGCGCTTATACTCTGAGCTTTTTTGTGTAGAAAATAATTTCTGGATCACCCTAGTCTAAGTTTTCAATTATTCCAATACGTACAAATAAAAGAGCGGAATTCCAATACAGACAAACACCTATTTTTCTATAGGAAATATGATAAAAAAGGTAGGCTAAAATGAGTAGAAGAGGTGAAAGGAATGAAAGGGATAGACAATAATGCACCACATGGATTTTTCGGAGGTGGATCGGATAGTTATGAACAAATGATGTTAATGGGAGGGGCTGGCCAACAAGGATACGGTGGAATTCCGAGCTGGATGGGCGGAGCGCCTGGAGGATTTTCCACATCAGTAGCTGGAGCACAAACTGGAATTCCAACATTAACAGGAGGATTTCCATCATCAGTAGCTGGAGTGCAAACAGGAATCCCAACATTTGTAGGCGGAGCAGCGGGAGGAGTACCAGTAGGCGTACCAACTACATTCCCATCTTTCGTTGGAGGAGTACAAACAGGATTTCCGGTACCGGGAGTAGGTGTTGTGGCAGGCGGAGTAGGTGGTTATCCACAAGGTTTTTACGGTCACCATGGCCACCACGACGGTCATCATGGACATCATCACCAAGGTCACCATGGCCATCATGGACACCATCACCACCAAGGTCACCATGGCCATCATGGACACCATCACCACCAAGGTCACCACGGTCATCATGGACATCATCAACAACAAGTACATCACCACGGACACCATCATATACATCCGCAGGCTGTTCTTTATCAAATTCATCAAGATCACCATGGCCACCACGGCCACCACGGCCATCAAGGTCAACATGGTCATCAAGGCCACCACGGCCATCAAGGTCACCACGGTCATCAAGGTCACCAAGGTCACCAAGGTCACCACGGCCACCAAGGTCAACATGGTCATCAAGGTTACCAAGGCCAACAACACCAACAACACCAACAACACCAACAATACCAACAGTATCAACAACAATCTTCTCCTTGGACAGGTGGAATTGGAGCAGGAGCAGCAGGAGCAGCTGCAGGAGCGGCTAGCATTAGTGGAGCAGCAGGACACGCGGGACACGTGGGTCATTAATGATTGCCAGAAAAAAAGACATAATAAAAAACTGCTAGGAAATCCTAGCAGTTTTTTTCAGCTTCTTGGCGTTGACGTTCGATTTCAGCACGAAGTTGTGGTTCTGGTGCTTGCCAGCCTTCAGGTTTTAGAATTTTGCCGTCGCCTTCACGGAATCGAGGTTTTCCATCAGGGAATAGTTTTGCCATGTTTGCGTTATTTACAATTTCGAATCCTTTATCAGGACGTACGCCCATTTCGGCAAACGTGCCGAATGCAAAGTAAATAAGGTCAATCAGTGCATCATATTGATCTTCAACAGTCGTTGCTTCCAGAAATTCTTCTAGCTCTTCTTGCATAAAACTCGCACGGATTTTTGCACGTTCTTCTGTTAGTTTTGTTGGAGTATTTGTCACAGGGTGTCCGAACTCTTTATGCATTTTTGCAACAAGTTCGTATCCTTTATCTAAACCTTTTTCGTTTGTCATGTTGTTTCATCCTTTCTCGCTTTGTCCGAATCTCATTGTAACATAGGGTGATTATGAAATGAAAAGGGACTGTCCAAAAGTTTTAGCTTTTAGTTAAGATAGGGAAAGACTATATCGAATAAACGTCAAAACATAACCCATTAATAAAAGAAAGCCATCCCGGAATACTTTTGGGACGGCCCTGCTCGTTATTTTTCTTCTTTTATTAAAATGGATAAAATAAGGTCGATGCCAAACATACCAACGAGCAACATTGGTATAACGACAAGTAAATAACGTGTGAAGGAAACATTTTTTAAATATGTATGAGCAAATAAAAAGACGCCGAGAAATAAAATACCATTTAAAATAGGCTTTACTAATTTTTTAGACATAAGCTCCCCCATAAATATCTTCTCTCTCTATCTAAAATAAAAACTCCTCTTTCCGTTGTATCATGCTGGAGAGAGGAGTTCAATCATTTCTCATTCAATTACACCAGAATTTGTAATATTTACGGTGTATTTTATAGTAACTGGAACATCTTTGTACATTTGTTTCCACTCCTCTAACTTGAATGGGCGATAATGTTGCTTATATTTAGCACCTAGCCCGAGCGGATCGACGCCTAAAGATTTAAACTGCTTAATTAATTTAGCAGCTTGTGTATTTAATTGTTTTTGAACGACCTTCTCAATCTTTGTTGTGTTCTTAGCATTCTCTAAGTTAATTTGTTTCGATACTTCTTGAATACGGGCATCAAGCTTCACATGAATGGAAAAGGAGGGCTTTCCGTTTTTTATTTTTATATCGTATGTTGGAACAGAACGAATATTGTTAATCATTACGTACCCAGGATCTGCTTTAAATTCATGTGAATCTAACTTATGTTCTTCTAACAATCCTTTAAATACAAACATATCTTTTTCCGCGATTTTACCAACATATTTATCTTTTTTAAAAAGACCAATTCCCGTGATTTTTATTTTATCACCATGTTTCTTTAGAATTGGAATATAGTAGTCTTGCCCTTCTTGATAATAACGGAATGCTCCTATATGCAGATTATCTGTTGGTAAAGGACCTGTCTTCATATTATGTTCGAGCATTTTTTTTATATAAATTGCAACGTTAGATGAAGTCGTGTACTTTCCTTTTAAAAGTTCAGTACCATTGCCGTCGAGTAAAGCAACATATAAGGCATTTCCGATATTTACATCACGAATTAATGTATCGAAGGAAGCAACCATTCCTTTTTTTGCAATTCGGAGGGTAAATAGAGAAACACGCATTTGTCCGCTGGCAAATGGTTGAGAAGACTCTAAAGATGTGTCTGCTTTTACTTGTTTTACCGCATTTGCTGTCCCTTCAAAAACTTGAACTTTGTTACCTTTTTGCTGAATAGGACAAACAAATGTTACCTTTATTTTATTATCTTTTGCTACATCAAAGACAGTTCCTTGTATAAGGTGTACGTCATCGATAATATTTTTTTGTAAACATCCAGTTAAACTAAAAAGTACTATACAAGAAATAAGCATTAATTTGCTTTTGATTTTTTCCATTTTCTTTTCACCCACACAATAATAAATAGGATTGGGATGTATACATAAATAAGCCAAAAACTCCCCTTTGATGCATTACTAATAAAATTATTAATATCGTGTCTGTTTGTTAAAAGTTGTGAAACAATGAGAGTGATAAACATAAAAGCGATTAAAACACCTCTTTGTTTTACACGGAATATTTCATGTGTTGCTCTCGTTGCTGCCCATAAAGGGAGGATAAAACTTGAAATAATAACGAGTGCATAGCCTGAAATTGCAATATATTCGAGTCTTTCTATAAACGGTAATTGAATGACTTGGGTCATAGAAAGTTGGGGCCATATCGTTTTTAACAATTGTTTTTCACTAAAAAATGCAAAAGCTAAAATGGTGCTAAATACATATAGAAGATTTGAAAATAGTGCTCCAAGCTGAGCGTATTTATGAGATTGCATAGGCTTTTTCACAAATGGATACACCATGAGGTAAATCTCAAAACCAGTCATACTGTAGATTGACACTTGAGCGGATTTTAAAATGTCTGAAAAAGAATGTGTGAATATAGGCAGTAAATTCTCCCAATGTGAATATTTCAAAACGAATAAGCTTAAAAATAAATATCCCAATGTACCACCAACAGAGATGACGCAAATACCGGTAATGACACGAAATCCAGAAGAGACAATGTAATAGCTAACTAAGCATAAAAAGAGTGTTAACATCCACGTGGAAGCAGTTGGGAACATCCATACTTGAATAATTTCAACATACGTTCGAATGACCGAAATACTGACGATTAAAAAATAAGCTGCAAAGATGATATTAAAGATATTCCCTATCCACTTTCCAAACGTTTGTCGTTGTAAATCAATTAAATTTCCATTTGTTTCTTTTAATAAAAAATACATCATCCATATAAGAAGATGGATACAGAGTCCTGTGATTACAACGCCCATCCAGCCGTCGTATCCAGCGGCCTTTGCGGTGATTCGAGCGAAGCCGAGAACGCCAGCACCGAACTGTGCACCGTGAATTAAGAAGAAAACGAAAATAGGAGATATTTGATATTTTTCTTGAACTTTACTCATCGAATGCACCTCATTTCTTAATCATCAAAGTCTGATCTATGTTTTGTTGAAATTCCTTTCGCTGCTTTTTTTACATGTTGTGGCCTTGCTTGTACATCCCGTGTATCAATCATTGTTAAAGGAAAACGAATCCAAGAGTCTTTAACAGACTGTTGTCTTGTCGGATAAAACAAAGCGTACGGCTTACGTAAGGAAGTAAGTCTAAATAGATGAGTAAATAAAAAGATAAATCCAAGAGAAATCCCGAACAATCCGCCTATTTCTGCAAACATAAGAAAAGGAAAACGTAGTAGTCGAACCGCATTACCCATTTTATAAATAGGTGTAATAAAGGAGGCGAGTGCTGATAAGGCAACGATAATTAATAAAATATTACTCGTTAAACCAGCTTGTACAGATGCTTGCCCAATTACGATACCGCCTACAATACCGAGCGTTTGACCAACTTTCATCGGTAACCTCGCGCCAGCTTCTCTCAGTAAATCGATTGCGAGTTCTAAAAAGAGTGCTTCAATTAAAGGCGGGAATGGTACTTGCGCCCTTGATAAAATTAAAGTTTCAAGTAAATCACTCGGAATGAGTTCATAATGATAATTTAAAACTGCAACGTATAACGGTGTAGCGCAAATTGAAAATAGAACGGCAATTAATCTTAAAACCCTTGAAAATGTAGCATACATCCAGGAGACGTTATAGTCTTCTGGGGAAATGAAAAAATCGAAATAGGATACAGGTGTTAGTAAAACACTTGGAGAGCCATCCACAAAAATAGCGATTTTCCCATCGATTAGTGCTTTTGTAACTCTATCAGTGCGTTCTGTATTGATATAGAGAGGGAAAATCGACTTTTCTCCCATCAATTCTTGTAAATAAGCACTATCATTAATTTGATCATATTCAAGAGCACGTAAAGACTCCTCTAGAAAATCAACATTATCTTTTTCAGCAAGGTTGTCTAAATACATCATGACAACTTTTGTTTTGGAAAACTCACCGATAATCATCTCTTTTGTTTGTAAATCTAAAACAGGAAGACGTTTTCGTACTAAATTTATGTTTGTATCAATATCCTCTACAAAACCTTCTTGCGGACCAATAACAGTCGATTCATTTAAAGGAGGAGTTGGTGCACGATAATTATCAATTGCAATATTTGCGAGCATACATTTTTGATCTTTCTGATTCAACTGAATAATCGCATGCCCCTTTAAAACCATATCTTCAATTTTTTGTAAGTCGTTCGTAATTGTAATGCCACTCATTGGAATATGTTCTTTTAGCTCTTCTAGTGAAGCACAAGGTCGTTCTAAAAGAGTGGGCATTAAATATTTTTGTAATTTCTCTCCATCAAGCGAAGGACGATAGTAAGAAATCCAATAAGGCATCGTTTCATCGTCAGATGTGTGATAATTAACAAAATCACTAGACTGTTTGAGCTTCTCTATTAAATCTTGTAGAGAATGAATATGTTCTTTTTCTGGTTTCGTAAAATCATAAATACTATTACCTTTAGAATTTTGTTGCTGCTGCCCTTGATCTGAGTTGTTGTGTTTAGAGTGTTGTTGTTGTTGTTGATCTTGCTCCGAGTTGTCTTGCTTGGAATGTTGCTGTTGATTTTGCTCCGAGTTGTCTTGCTTAGAATGCTGCTGTTGATCTTGCTCCGAGTTGTCTTGCTTAGAATGCTGCTGTTGATCTTGATCTGAGTTGTCTTGTTTAGAATGCTGCTGTTGATCTGATTTGTTTTGTTTAGAGTGTTGTTGTCCTTGAGAAGATTCGTCTTGTTTAGCACTTTGTTGCTGTTTCTGATTCGATTTGTTTTGCTTCTTATCTTTGGAAGACTCCTTGTGCTCCTCTTTTGGTTGCTCGCCATTGCTATCTTTATTATGTTTCATACTTCTAGTCTGTTGTTTGCTATTATCCTCTTGATTGTTAGGGTGTTGCTCTGAGTTATCTGTTTCGTTTTTCTCTGTTGTATTTGATTTTTTTTTCTTACGTAGCCAATTCCAAATCATATGTATGCCCTCTTTGATTGTGTAATATAGTGCTATTTTGTGGCTAATTTTGTATATTATTCATTTATTTATGAAAAGAAGGAGGAGATGGGTTTGCATAGAAAAAATCCTTTAGTAAGCAGTACATACTATGACGAGAAGAGGGCGAGTCTGTGCAAATTGTAAAAAAGGAGAAATTTATTTTAAAGGAGTTTACATTTGAAAATGGTAGGACAATTCCTGTTCAAATGGGGTATGAGACGTATGGTACTTTAAATAGAGAAAGGTCAAATACGATTTTGGTTTGTCATTATTTTAGTGCAACTAGTCACGCAGCAGGAAAATATACAGCGCATGATGAGGAGTCTGGTTGGTGGGATGGTTTAATTGGACCGGGAAAAGCAATTGATACAAATAAATACTTCGTTATATGCACTGATAATATTTGTAATGTGCAGGTGAAGAACCCTTATGTAATTACAACGGGACCGAAATCGATTAATCCGAAAACTGGAGATGAATATGCGATAGATTTTCCGGTTTTTACATTTCTTGATGTAGCTCGTATGCAATATGAGTTAATAAAAGATATGGGAATCGCAAGGCTACATGCTGTAATGGGCCCGTCAGCTGGCGGGATGATTGCGCAGCAATGGGCTGTTCATTATCCTCATATGGTAGAGCGGATGATTGGTGTTATTACGAACCCGCAAAATCCAATTATTACGTCGGTAAATGTAGCGCAAAATGCAATTGAGGCTATCAAGCTGGATCCAAGTTGGAAGGGCGGAAAATATGGAGAAGAGCAGCCAATGAAGGGGCTTCAGTTAGCAAATAGAATGATGTTTATGAACGCGTTTGACGAGCATTTTTACGAAACGACATTTCCTCGTAATAGTATAGAGAAAGAGCCTTATGAAACATTTTCTGCATTAACATCATTTGAGAAAGAAATTAACAAAGTGACAAATAGAAGTATAGCTTTAGTAGATGCAAATTCGTGGATGTACACTGCAAAAGCAGTTTTATTACATGATATTGCACATGGATTTTCGTCTTTAGAAGACGCACTGTCTAATATAGAAGCAAATGTACTTATGATTCCGTGTAAACAAGATTTGCTTCAGCCTTCACGTTATAATTATAAAATGGTAGACCTATTGCAAAGACAAGGGAAGTATGCGGAAGTATATGAGATAGAGAGTATAAATGGGCATATGGCGGGAGTATTTGATGTTCATTTGTTTGAAAAGAAAGTTTATGAATTTTTAAATCGGAAAGTGTCTAGTTTTGTGTAGAAAATAAATGATGTGAAAAAGGTGCAATGTATGTAATAGGCACCTTTTTTTACATGATTTGTAGACGAAAAATATATGTGGCAATTGCTATACCGAAGAAGGCGATACTAAGCAATAGAAACAAGAATGACATTTCTTGTGGTGATTTTATCTTTCTATTATTTTTCATACTAAGAGCAATAATTGCAGCGATTAAGAAAATGATGCCCATAATGAAAAGAAAAAGTGTCATTTTCATTGGCTCCTTTCATAAAACAAGTATATTGAGGATACAATGCAAGAGTTATGTTTGTAAAGGATAAGTTTTACGAGAAAATTGAGAAATAAATTCCCTATTCTTTGCGTTCTTTCTTTCGCATGCTAAAATTGATGAGAAATGGTTGTTTAAAGAAGAAATTAAAGGTTTTATTGTATATAAGGAGGAACGACATATGACAGAAGTGAAAACAATTACTACAGAAGAAGTGCAAGAGCGTTTAGAAAAAGGAGAAACGTTATTTTTAGTAGACGTAAGGGAAGATGAAGAAGTAGCAGCAGGAAAAATTCCAGAAGCTGTACATATTAAAATGGGTGATATCCCAAATAAAGTAGATTTCTTTGATAAAGAGAATGAATATATCTTTATTTGCCGTTCGGGAATGCGCAGTGAAAATGTATGTCATTATTTAAATGAGCAAGGCTTTAAAACAGTGAACATGGTTGGCGGTATGCTTCAATATGAAGGCGAAATCAAATAAGTAGTTTAAAAAACTTGAAACGAGTCTGTTTCAAGTTTTTTTCTTTTGCATACAGTGTACAAAAGGGGGATAGGTAAATGGGGATTAACTTACGGAAAGTAAAAATTATAAATAATACAGGGGCTGTTAATGTCGGCGATTGTTATGATATCTCACCTTTAGCTGTAGCGAAAGTGTATGCAGGTGCTGGAGGATCGAGTGCGGCTATTTTTTTAAATGGGAAAAGACAGCCAGAAGCGGTCATTAGAACATCGGTGTTTCTTCCGCCATTAGCAACGAGTACACGTACATTAGGCTCATAGAAGAAAGGTAGAGTGTAATTATGCCTGCTCATATAAAAGAGTTCGTTATTGTGAATAACACTGGGAATATATTTACTGGTGATAATCTGAGTGATACGTCATTTACTGCTTCGAAATCGTATAGTGGTTCGATGGGGTGTACTTGGATTGATGTTGTTACAGTAATAGGGACGGAGACGAAGCTTTGTTTACAGCCAGGAGATTCTGTCACAACAACGTATACGAGAGGTACTCCTGCTGGTACTGTAACAGGAACAAATATGGGGCAAAGTGTAAATGCATCGGGTATAGCACAAGCTGTCCCTAATACAGATAATATGGATTCAGTTGCTGGACTCCCCTAAAATTGTAGGGGAGTTTTTATTTGTAAGAAAATCTATAGCATAAAAATTGAAGTAATTGTTTGGAAATTAGTATTGGAGGCCTATTTGAAAAATACAATTCAAATAGAAGGTGAGTTTTTATCCCGCTTTAACGGGCAGTAAGACCTCACCTCAAAATTCAGCGAAAGTAAAGAAGTGGGGGGCGAGCTGCCCGTAAAAGCCTGATTGGTGAGGGTTGATTAAAGTTTCACTTTATATGAAATATATTTTGTAGTTGTATTTTTGGGAGGTGGTGGGAGTAGTGGAAGGAAATGATGAAAATCAAAAAATACAGAGGTTGATAAATTCTAATTTTAAGTTATCCCCAGATCTTGTCGGCCCTACTTTCCCTCCAGTACCGACTGGAATGACAGGGATAACGGGAAGTACGGGAGCCACGGGAGTAACCGGCGCGACCGGAAGTACAGGACCAACGGGAAATACGGGAGCCACCGGCCCGACAGGAAGTACGGGAGCCACCGGAGTAACAGGACCAACCGGAGATACGGGAGCTACAGGAGATACGGGTTCAACGGGAAGTACGGGTCCAACTGGAGTAACAGGACCAACGGGAAATACGGGTTCAACCGGAAATACAGGACCAACGGGAAGTACGGGAGCCACAGGAATCACCGGCCCGACAGGAAGTACAGGACCAACGGGAAGTACGGGAGCCACAGGAATCACCGGCCCGACAGGAAGTACAGGGCCAACGGGAAGTACGGGTCCAACCGGAGTAACAGGATCAACCGGAAATACGGGTTCAACGGGAAGTACGGGTCCAACGGGAAATACGGGTTCAACAGGAGTAACAGGACCGACGGGAAGTACGGGAGCCACGGGAGCCACGGGAGCCACGGGAGCCACGGGAGCCACGGGAGTCACAGGAGCCACAGGAGTAACAGGACCAATCGGAAATACGGGAGCCACGGGAAGTACGGGTCCAACGGGAGTAACAGGACCAACCGGAGATACGGGTCCAACAGGAGTAACAGGATCAACGGGAAGTACGGGAGCCACAGGAGTGACCGGCCCGACAGGAAGTACAGGAGCCACGGGAGTCACGGGTCCAACGGGAAATACGGGTTCAACAGGAGTCACGGGTTCAACGGGAAGTACGGGTCCAACGGGAAATACGGGTTCAACCGGAGTAACGGGTCCAACGGGAAGTACGGGAGCCGCGGGAGTAACTGGCCTGACAGGAAGTACAGGAGTGACGGGAGATACCGGTCCAACGGGAAGTACAGGAGCCACAGGAGTTAGTACAACTGCAACGTATGCGTTTGCGAATAATACATCAGGAAGTGCTATTTCCGTTTTATTAGGTGGTACAAATGTACCGTTGCCGAACAATCAAAATATTGGACCAGGAATTACTGTTAGCGGAGGGAATACTGTATTTACGGTTGCGAATGCGGGGAATTACTATATAGCTTATACAATAAATTTAACAGCCTCTTTACTTGTAAGTTCTCGTATAACTGTAAATGGTAGTCCGCTTGCAGGAACGATAAATTCACCAGCGGTAGCTACAGGTTCATTTAATGCGACAATCATTGCTAATTTACCTGCTGGAGCTGCTGTTAGTCTACAGTTATTTGGAGTAGTTGCAATTGCTACATTATCTACGACAACGCCAGGAGCTACTTTAACTATTATTAGATTAAGTTAATAGGAAGAAAACCTTGGGGCGTTTATGCTTCAAGGTTTTTATCTCGTTATTTGTAAGTAATCTAATTGTTTAGGAAAGTTTTACTTTATTCACTTGAGCAAAAACATCGCAGTTCGAAAATATATTATAATAGAATGAAAAGAGAGAAATTTGGCAGAAAGGGAGGGTGGCGATGCAGGAGATGGTTACAGATTTTTTTGGACGCCCACTTCAAGATTTACGCATATCTGTCATTGATCGTTGCAATTTTAGATGTACATATTGTATGCCAGCGGAAGTGTTTGGGCCAGATTATGCTTTTTTGAAAGATGAGTTTTTACTGACGTTTGATGAAATTGAGCGTTTAGCAAAACTATTTGTTAGCATCGGTGTACGAAAAATTAGACTTACTGGTGGCGAGCCACTACTTCGTAAAGATTTAGCAAAACTTATTGCACGTCTCGTGAAAATTGACGGGCTATTAGATATAGGGTTAACGACCAATGCAATTCATTTAACAAAGCAAGCAAAAGTATTAAAAGAAGCTGGATTACATAGAGTAAATGTTAGTTTGGATGCAATAGATGATGATGTATTTAAGGCTATTAATGGCCGGAATATTAATACAAATCCTGTTATAAAGGGAATTATGGCTGCAAAAGAAGCCGGACTTGATGTAAAGGTAAACATGGTTGTGAAAAAAGGGATGAATGATCATCAAGTACTTCCGATGGCTGCGTATTTTAAAGAGCAAGGAATCCCGCTTAGGTTCATTGAGTTTATGGATGTTGGTAGTACAAATGGATGGAATTTTGATCAAGTTGTTACGAAGCGAGAGTTAATTGAGATGATTCATCGCGTGTATCCGCTTGAGCCAGCTGAAGCACATTATTTTGGTGAAGTTGCGAAGCGATATCGTTACGTTGGAACAAATGTTGAAGTCGGTTTTATTACTTCTGTTTCTGAGTCCTTTTGTTCCTCTTGTACGAGAGCGAGAATTTCAGCAGATGGAAAGTTTTATACTTGCTTATTTGCGACAGAGGGACTCGACCTAAGGGAACTTCTTAGAGGAAATCTTTCGGATGAGGAGTTAGTAAGCGTTATACAAGATGTATGGATGAATAGAAAAGATAGGTATTCGGATGAACGGACAGAAGAAAGTGCGAAAAATCGTCCGAAAATTGAAATGTCTTATATAGGGGGATAAGAAGGGAGGCTATCGTATGCAGGAGCGATATTCAAGGCAAATATTATTTGCTGGTGTTGGAGAAGAAGGGCAGAGAAAAATTAGAGAGAAGCATGTGCTTATTATTGGTGCGGGAGCTCTTGGCGCAGCAAATGCAGAAGCGATTGTTAGAGCAGGTGTTGGAAAAATAACAATTGCGGATCGTGATTATGTAGAATGGAGCAATTTACAAAGGCAACAGTTATATACAGAAGAAGATGCGAAGCAGTATAAACCGAAGGCGGTAGCAGCGGCAGAGCATTTAAAAGCGATTAATTCTGAGGTGGAAATAAATCCGGTTGTGACGGATGTAACAGTGCAAGAAATGGAAGAGTTAGTGAAGGGTGTAGATTTAATATTAGATGCGACAGATAATTTTGAAACGCGTCTTCTTATTAATGATATTTCACAAAAGTATAATATTCCATGGATATATGGTGGTTGTGTCGGAAGCTACGGAGTAACGTATACAATTGTACCAGGAAAAACACCGTGTTTCCGCTGTTTAATGGAGCATCCAGCAAGCGGAGCAACATGTGATACGGCTGGCATTATACAGCCAGCAGTACAATTAGTAGTTGCGCATCAAATAACGGAAGCGCTGAAAATATTAGTAGAAGACTATGGGGCGCTTCGCGAAACGATGTTATCGTTTGATCTTTGGAATAATCAACAGATGGCATTTAAAGTGAATAGACAGAAAAAAGACACGTGTTTATCTTGCGGAAGATTACGTACATATCCGAGTTTAACATTTGAAGCGCAAACGAAAACAGAAGTGTTATGCGGACGAAATACAGTACAAATCCGTCCAGGTGTGCGGAATGAATTCAATTTAGAAGAAATTAAAAAGCGCTTACAAAGAAGTGTGGATGTAAAAGCTACTCCGTATTTAGTATCGTTTTTAGTAGAGGAATTTCGTTTTGTTTTATTTACAGATGGTAGGGCGTTTATTCATGGGACGAATGATATAAATGTGGCAAAACGTTTATATGCCAGATATATAGGTTGAACCTAAAGGGAAACCCTTTAGGTTCAACAGGGAGAAGATTAAGACTTTCTCGTATAATCTCCACTTTTTCCACCTGTTTTTTCAAGTAAGTACGTTTCACCAATAATCATACCTTTATCAACAGCTTTACACATATCGTACACGGTAAGAGCGGTAGCGGAAGCAGCTGTTAAAGCTTCCATCTCAACACCGGTGCTACCTTCTGTTTTAACTTTTACTTCAATCAGTAATCGATATTGTTCATCGGATTGTTTCCAATCGAAAGAAACGTCAACACCTTTTAATAATAAAGGATGGCACATTGGGATAATATCAGAAGTGCGTTTTGCAGCCATAATACCAGCGATTTGTGCAACTGCTAATACGTCACCTTTCCCGATTTCATTATGAGAGATTTTATCGTAAATTTCTTTTGTAACGATAATGCTAGAGCACGCAATTGCTGTTCGAACGGTTGCTTTTTTGTCGCTTATATCAACCATTTTCGCGCGTCCTTGGTCATTAAAGTGTGTGAATGAAGACATGGAATTCCTCCTTGAAGTAATTTCTATTTAATATATAAAGTTTAATCGAGATAAAAAAAATTGCAAATATGGGGTGAGAAACGATGGTAGAAAAACGAATTCCGATTCAAGTTGCTGAGGCAGTAGAGAGAGTAATGGAATATGCGAAAATTGGTGAAGTAGAAGAGGTTTCTATTACGGAAAGTTACGGGAGAATTCTTGGGGAAGATGTTGTCTCTGATCATGACGTTCCTCATTTTGATCGTTCTCCTTACGATGGTTTCGCAATTCGAGCGGAAGATACGAAAGAAGCAAATCAAGAGAATGCAATTGAGTTTGAAGTAATAGGAGAAATCGGAGCGGGGTCTGTTTTTCTAGATACAGTAGGATCTTTTCAGGCGGTTCGTATTATGACAGGAGCAGCTATTCCAGCGGATTGTAATGCAGTCGTAATGCTAGAACTGACGGAAGGCTTTGAGAAGAACGGAAAAACATATATGAAGTTAAAGCGTCCTTTTCATAGTGGCGACAATGTGTCATTTAAAGGGGAAGATATAAAACAAAATCAAGTTCTCGTTAAGAAAGGTGCTGTAATCAATCCAGGTGTTGCAGCCTTATTAGCTACGTTTGGATATAGTACTGTGAAGGTTGTAAAACAGCCGGTTGTTGGTATTGTGACGACAGGAAGTGAACTGTTAGAAGTACATGAGTCGTTACAGCCGGGGAAAATTAGAAATAGTAACTCGTATATGATTGCCGCTCAAATTATGAAAGCTGGGGGTAAAGTCCGTTATTATGGTCAACTTGCCGACGAGTTAGATGCATGTTTTACAGCTGTTCAATCGGCGATAGATGAGGTGGATCTTTTAATTACGACAGGCGGTGTGTCGGTAGGAGATTATGACTACTTACCGGCTATTTATGAAAGGTTACAGGCGAATGTACTCTTTAATAAAATAGCAATGAGACCGGGCAGTGTAACGACAGTAGCTGAAGTGGATGGAAAGTTACTTTTCGGTTTATCAGGGAATCCGTCAGCTTGTTATGTGGGATTTGAGTTATTTGTGCATCCGGTTATAAAAACATATTTGTATGCGAAGGAACCACACGTATATAGAGCAGATGCTATTTTGCAAAAAGATTTTCCAAAACCAAATCCGTTTACTCGTTTTGTAAGAGCAAAGGTGACAATCGTGGACGGGGCATTACACGCGATGCCGGTCGGTTTAGATAAATCGAGTGCGGTATCTTCTCTTGCAGATGCGAATGCTTTTATTGTGCTACCTGGAGGAACGAGAGGCTTTGAGGCAGGGATGAAAGTGTCTGTATTATTGTTAGAGCACGCTGAGGGATGTGATTGGCCATGGGCAAAGCCCCTTCGCTCTTACAAATAGTAGGGTATCAAAATAGCGGGAAAACAACACTTGTAGAGAAAATTGTGCATGCATTAGCTGAACGGAAAATGAAAGTTGCTACCATTAAACATCACGGGCATGGAGGGTTTCCAGAAGTAGCGCAAAAAGATAGTGAAAGGCATAGAAAGGCCGGTGCTGTCGTAAGTAGTGTAGAAGGTGCTGGATTACTTTCATTGTCGTCATTAAGAGAGGAATGGTCCTTGCAAGAAATTATCCGTTTATACGAGTTTTTTGAAGTGGATACAATTTTAATTGAGGGCTATAAAAAAGAGAGCTATCCGAAAGTGGTGTTACTTCGTTCTGAAGAAGACGTTGAACTTTTACTTAAAGTAGAAAATATAGTAGCGGTTATTACGTGGCATGATGCTCCTGCAAACTTACGAGAAGAATATAAAGTATTTCATATAACAGAAGAAGAGTTGTATATAGACTGGTTTTTACAAACGGTAAGGAGTGCGAAATGACACATACGTATTATGAAGTAATTGATACAGAAATTTCAATTGAAGAAGTAGCGAATAAGGTTATTCGCCGCGAATGTGGTGCTGTTACAACATTTATTGGAACGGTTAGAGAGTTTACGAAAGGGCGTCGTACATTATACTTAGAATATGTCGCTTATAAAACGATGGCAGAAAAGATGCTAGAGAAAATCGGATCAGAAGTGAAAGAGAAATGGCCAGATACACACGTTGCGATTACACATCGCATCGGTACACTGCAAATTTCTGATATCGCGGTTGTTGTGGCTGTTTCAACGCCGCATCGTAAAGCGGCTTATGAAGCAAATGAATACATTATGGAACGCATAAAACAAATTGTTCCGATTTGGAAAAAAGAGTTTTGGGAAGATGGAGACTCTTGGATTGGCGATCAATTAGAAAAAACGCCATATCCGGCGGGAGAGCCTGGGAAGGAGCTATAAGTATGATTCGAGTATTGTTATTTGCGAACTTACAAGAAGAAGCAGGAAGAAGTGAATTACAAATAGAGAAAGAAAGTATTACGGTTGCAGAGTTAAAAGATATTGTTGCAACTGAATATAATGTGCCAGTATCGGCACCAATTATGGTTGCGATTAATGAAGAATATGCAAATGAAGATGATACGATTCAATCTGGTGATGTTGTTGCACTTATTCCACCAGTGAGCGGTGGTTAATATTGGATTTATTAAAACGACTTTCCTACATAGGGAAAGTCGTTTTTTTATGGCAGTTTTGAGAACACTAATGTATAGAACAAGGAGGGAACTATGAAAAAAATATGTGCAGTTATGACAATGCTATGTGTGGCTTTTTTCTCTTCTCCAAGTGATTCTTTCGCGAAAGAATCAAGAGAACAACTTTTAGAGAGTGCATTATCGAATAGGTACTATTCAGTTATTAGGCAAGTGACAGAAGACCAATATGAATGTGCTTCAGTTATAAATATAAAGCGTCTCGGCAAGAATGGTGAGTTCGTTCCTAGATATGAAGTGACGCTACAATTTCTTACATTTCAAGGAGCACATAATCCGCCAAATGATAAAGTTACGCTTACTTTGGAAGATTATTTAGATCACGTAAAGATAAAGAAAGTGGAGCGAGAAAAGAATGTTTCTGGTGCTATTGCAGAAAAGATTTGTGAAAGGGAAAAAGAAAAAATAAAAGCTCACTCTACTGATTCAGAGAGATAACTTATGACATTTAGTAAAGAAAGGTAATGAGCGATGGATATATTTTTAGCGATTTTACCAGCTATATTTTGGGGAAGTATTGTGCTATTTAACGTGAAACTGGGCGGAGGGCCTTATAGTCAAACGCTCGGTACAACGTTTGGCGCACTTATTTTCTCAATTGTTGTTTATATTTTTATGAAACCAGTATTGACTCCTACTGTTATCGGAGTTGGGATTGTGTCAGGTTTATTTTGGGCTCTCGGTCAGGCGAATCAATTAAAAAGTATTGATTTAATGGGCGTTTCAAGGACGATGCCCATTTCAACAGGACTTCAATTAGTTTCGACGACTTTATTTGGAGTCATCGTATTTCATGAGTGGTCCACAACAATATCAGTCGTCCTTGGTGTATTAGCTCTCGTTTGTATTATTATTGGTGTTATTTTAACATCGCTTCAAAGTGAAGAAGAAAAGAATGCAGAGCAAGCGGGGAATTTTAAAAAAGGCATTATCATTTTATTGATTTCAACAGTCGGTTATTTAGTTTATGTAGTAGTGATTAGACTATTTAAAGTAGATGGTTGGTCAGCTTTGTTGCCACAAGCAGTTGGTATGGTGTTAGGGGGGATTTTGCTTACTTTTAAACATCATCCATTTAATAAATATGCAATAAGAAATATTATTCCAGGATTAATTTGGGCAGCTGGAAATATGTTTTTATTCATTTCACAGCCGCGTGTTGGAGTGGCAACAAGTTTCTCGTTATCGCAAATGGGGATTATTATTTCGACACTTGGCGGGATTCTTATATTAGGTGAAAGAAAAACGAAACGTCAATTAACGGGTATTGTTGTCGGTATCGTTTTTATTATTGCAGCCGGAATTATGCTAGGTATAGCAAAAAGTTAAAGGAGGTATGGAAATGTATAGTGATTTAGAAGGAAAAGTTGTCGTTATTACAGGATCAGCAAGCGGTCTTGGAAGAGCAATGGGAGTAAGGTTTGCTGCGGAGAAAGCAAAAGTAGTGATTAATTATCGCTCACGGGAGTCAGAAGCGAATGATGTGTTAGAAGAAATTAAAAAGGTAGGCGGAGAAGCGATTGCTGTAAAAGGTGATGTGACGGTCGAATCAGATGTGGTAAATCTCATTCAATCTGCTGTAAAAGAGTTTGGTACGCTTGACGTTATGATTAATAATGCAGGGATAGAAAATGCGGTACCATCGCATGAAATGCCGCTTGAAGATTGGAATAGGGTAATTAACACAAATTTAACAGGTGCTTTTTTAGGAAGCCGTGAAGCGATTAAATATTTTGTAGAACACGATATTAAAGGATCTGTCATTAATATGTCGAGTGTTCATGAGAAAATTCCGTGGCCCTTATTCGTGCACTATGCAGCAAGTAAGGGTGGTATTAAACTGATGACAGAAACGTTAGCGTTAGAATATGCACCAAAAGGTATTCGAGTAAATAATATAGGGCCAGGTGCAATTAATACGCCGATCAATGCAGAAAAGTTTGCTGATCCTAAAAAACGTGCTGACGTAGAAAGTATGATACCGATGGGCTACATTGGAAAACCGGAAGAAATTGCAGCAGTCGCAACGTGGCTCGCTTCCTCAGAGGCGAGTTATGTAACTGGAATTACGCTATTTGCAGATGGTGGAATGACGTTATACCCATCGTTTCAAGCTGGGCGTGGGTAATAGAAAAGGACGAAGAGATAAAACTCTTCGTCCTTTTTTTACACAAAAAAAATAGCGGCCAGCTATTTTAAATTTAGTGATTAATAGTGTCTTGCAGATATTCTGTTGCTTGATGTTCAGAAACATTTTGTACGAGTGCAACTTCACTAATCATCATTTTTCGGGCGTTATCTAGCATTTGTTTTTCGCTCGCATTTAAAGCTCTCTCTTTATTGCGGCGAAGTAAATCTCGAACAACTTCTGCACTATCTTGCAGATTGCCGTTTTTCATTTTTTCCATATTCATTGTATATCTTTGTTTCCAGGAAAGTGATGTATCTGATTCCCCGTTTTGAAATTCAAGAAGTATATCATCTAACGTACCTTTATCTACGATATAACGAATACCTGATTTTTGTAATTGATCCATCGGAAGCATTACTTGCATATCTTTACTAATGATACGTATTACACAATATTGACGTGTTGTTCCTAATATTTCTTTCTCTTCAATGGCTTCGATGACTCCTGCGCCGTTCATTGGATAAACGATTTTATCACCAATTTGAAACAAATCATCCACCTCCATATGTGGTAACCATCTTTAATGATAGCATAAGTTAATTAAAATGTCAAATTTTATATAATACCATAATAATTATATTTGAGTCAATAAGTAAAAGTTCCTTTTATATATATTTTTTTGCTTCTATTTATTGATGATTTTGTTAGAAAAATAGTACAGGCGGAGAAAGGAGGCATATCCACTTATTTTTAAGCATAAAATGTAAAATCGCTAATACAATATACCTAAATCCGTTCTTTGCAAAGGAGGGAGAGAAGGTGGGGCGCACAATAAAAATTGATATTACAAATAAAGTTGTAGCTAAATTTAGGCCAGATTATTTGGAATTATATACGAGTAAATTTATGATAGGTAAGTTTTATGTCTATACTGAAGGTAAACAATATGTGTTAGAAGACGGATATATATATGAAGACGGAAAGTTTTATCGCATCATAGATACGCACCGTGGCAATAATCAAGCGGCGGAGGGCTGCGATCTAGGATGGTGTTAACATGATTCGTGTAAAAGTGTTTGATGAAAGTCACGAAAAAGACTTAGAAGACGCTGTAAATGTTTTTTTGAAAAAAATTGATGATAGTAACTTTGTAGATATTAAGTACCAAGTCGGGGTTTCTATTAATGATGACGAAAACCAAATTTATTGTTTTTCAGCAATGATCGTTTATAAAGCATAAAAAAGAGCTGGGTGAGCCAGCTCTTTTTTATGCTTTATGTTGGGACAACATGTGTCGGTAATACGTTCATAATAGATTGGGTTGTGCCTAATTGTTTTGTAGTTAAAAGAGGCTCCCCTGTCTGATGATTTTGGGCATCTTTACACATACCAAGGTGATAACGATCACCTAAAAATGGATCAATATAAAACCCGTTTTTGAATACTTTATCATTCGGATGTTTTTCATGGTGAATGTCAGAGCAGTTAATGCAATAGAACATAGCGTTCAACCCCTTTTTATTTTTGTTTGAAAAAAGTGAGTCGGTAGTCATTTCGCTCCTAAGGAAATGTTGAGGAGAAGAGAAATAACTACCTACTCAAATGGTGGGCATATTCCTTCTGATTTTCCATATTTCGCGTAGTGTCCCTGAGGGAAGGAGGAGAGACGAAATACGCATGATATACGTAAGGCGCTTCTTCCAAGATGAATGATGGAGTTTCATGTTGAGAGAAGTTTTTATTTTTTGTTGCCTTTGTGAGTATATTATGAGGAAATGCTCGGAGGGTGTTTGTCCTGTTGAAAAAATGTTGAGAATTTCTCAACAATAAAAAAGAGTTAGCGTTGACATGAAACTAAAAGGTGTTATATTATCGAAGTGTAACCAAAAGGTGTTATATTTGATTGCCGAATAAAGGAGAATGGAAATGGAACAACAACATACATTAACTGACATTAAACAAACGATCGTTTTTAACGCGTCTATTCAAAAGGTGTGGAATGTAGTATCAACTGCAGAAGGGATTGCCTCATGGTTTATGCCAAATGATTTCCTATTAGAGGTAGGACATGAATTTCATGTACAATCACCATTTGGACCATCACCATGTAAAGTGTTAGCAATCGATGAGCCAAACTATTTATCTTTCTCATGGGATACAGATGGCTGGGTCGTTTCATTTCATCTGAAAGACCTAGGAGATAATAAAACAGAATTTACGTTAATTCACGGCGGCTGGAAACACCCTGATGAAATTCTTCCGAAAGCGAATGCGAAGAGCTCTATTATTCGCGACAGAATGAGCGGAGGCTGGGTAGCGATTGTAAATGAAAAACTGAAAAAGGTTGTCGAAGGCTAAGTGTCCTCATCAGCAGCGAAATATGATGTGTTTCAAGCAATTGCTGATCCAACCCGCCGAGAAGTAATACGGTTATTAAGTGATAAAGAGTTACCGATTTCCAAAATAACGGATCATTTTCCGATGAGTCGTACTGCGGTTGTAAAGCACCTTCATATTCTTTCAGAAGCGAATTTAGTAAGTGGAAGAAAAAGCGGAAGAGAGAAAATATATCGCTTGCATCCAGAACCATTAGAGGAATTACAACAGTGGCTCTCGTATTATGAACGTTTTTGGGATAATAAATTGTCCATGTTGAAACATATTGTGGAGAATGAAGAGTAAAAAGAGGATGACCATTTTGGTCATCCTCTTTCTTATTGCTCACTCGTTTGTGTAGCGGGCTTTAATAAAAGCCAAGCGATAATTAATGTACATACTGCCAATACAAAAGTACTCATATAAATGACGTGTACACTTGATGCTAATGCGGATTGCGATTCGGTTACTACGTTTGTTGTAGTACCTCCATGTCCGCCAGATACAAGATCAAGGTTTTTAATACCACGTGCGTGAATCATCGTATTGAAGATTGTACCGAATATTGCCGCACCTAACGTTTGGCTAAATGTATTAATAAATGTGTTTAAACCAACGGCTGTTCCGCGTGTATGAGCTGGTACGGCTGCTTGAATTGTTACCATGTAAATAGGTGTTACAAGCCCCATTCCTAAGCCGAATAATCCGACTGCCACATAAATAAGGAACGATGGTGAATGTGTTGATAATGTAAATAATAAGAACGTAGCGACTGATAAAATGCTAGCCCCAAGTAAAATGATTTGTTTCGTTTTTAATTTTCCTACTAAGTTACCAGAGAAAATAGCTCCAAATGTCCACATAACAGGGATTGGCATTAAAATAAGTCCAGCTTCTGTCGCATTTTTTCCTAATACTCCTTGGCTCCAAATTGGAAGGTACATTGTAATACTAATAATCATTGCGCCAGCAATAAGCGTTAATATATTAATCGTAGATAATGTACGGTTAGAGAAAAGTGCTAGCGGAATTAATGGTTCCGGAGATTTTTTCTCGATGAATAAGAAAATAATGAATGAAACGACGGCGAAGATTAATAGGCCGATAATTGTTATGTCTCCCCAGTTTTGCTTACTGCTACCTGTTAATAACGCGTATAGTAGAGCAATCGTACTTAATGAGAAGACTGTTGCACCAAGATAGTCGATATGGTGTTTAGCTGGCTTAATAGATTCTTTGTAGTAAATGGCAATCATTAAGCAGGCAATAATTCCAAATGGAACGTTTAAGAAGAAAATATAACGCCAAGAAAGAGAATCAACTAAAAATCCACCTACTAACGGTCCGATAACACCTGAGACACCCCAAACGGCACTCATCCAGCCTTGTGCTTTCGCGCGGTCTTTCGCTTCGCTATATAAGTCTCCAATAATCGTCATTGTGATCGGCATAACAGCACCAGCACCGATACCTTGAAGAGCGCGGAAGAAGATTAATTGTTCCATTGATGTAACGACACCGCAAAGTGCAGAACCGACTAAAAAGATTGTAGCTCCAATAAGTAAAACTTTTTTACGGCCAAATAAATCAGCTAGCTTTCCGTATATGGGAGTTGAAACCGCTGTGGCAAGCATGTAAATTGCGTAAACCCAGCTAACAAGTTCAACGCCGGATAAATCACTCGTTATACGAGGGATTGCTGTACTAACAATCGTTCCTTCTACCGCAGAAAGAAACGTCATTAGCATTAAAGACATCATGACTTTTTTTCTCATATGTTTTCCCCTTACCCTTTTTCAAATATTCAACAATATAAAATATAAAGGTACTAAGGTATATAAAGCAACAAAAAAGCAATGGGAAGTTACATGGAGCGGATATTTGTCGCTTCTTGTCGGTAAGTCGATATATTTGAGAAATCGCCGATATAAGTTGTAGAATCGCTGATAAATTTGGAAAATCGCCGATATAATTTCATGTACCTATAAAAAAAGAAACAGGAATCCCTGTTTCTCAGTTTAATATTGCATTTTCGCGTTTTCTCCAGCTGTTGTTCCGGCAATTCTACCAGTAACGAGAGCAGATGTAATATTATAGCCACCAGTATAACCGTGAATATCAAGAACTTCCCCGCAGAAATATAAGCCGTTCGTGAATTTAGAAGACATTTCTTTTGGGTTAATTTCTTTAACAGATACACCGCCGCCAGTAACGAATGCTTTTTCAATTGACTGCGTACCATTTACGTTTACAGTAAATTCTTTAAAGTCTTTCACAAGTGCACGAATCTTTTCGTGAGAAACTTGTCCAGCTTGCTCGCTGCCATCAATTTCATTTTTTTCTAATAAGAATAGGAAGTAACGTTCAGGAACATAACCTCTTAACACGTTTTTAATTCCTTTTTTCGGATCTTCTTTCATTTGTTTCAGCATGCGCTGGAATAGTTGCTCGCTATTTTCTTCTGGCAACGCATCAATACTCATTTGAACTGTATTCGTTTTGAACTTTTTCAGTGCTTTTACAACGAATTGACTACAGCGAAGTGCAGCAGGACCAGATAAGCCGAAATGAGTGAAGAGCATGTCCATTTTGTGAGAAATGATAGCTTTTCCTTTCGGGTTTAATACACTTAAGTTTACGTCTCGTAAAGCAAGTCCTTGTAGTGAACGGTCTCGAATAAATGGTTCGTTTGAAAGGATTGGTACTTCTGTTGGGAATAATTCTGTAATTGTATGACCTGCTTTTTCTGCCCAAGCATATCCGTCTCCAGTAGAACCGGTTTGCGGAACTGATTTTCCGCCGACAGCGATAACGACGTGATTTGTTTCTAGCACTTCGCCAGTCTTTAGTACGACTGCTTTCGTTTGACCATTTTCATATTCAATCGTTTCAACAGGTGTATTCGTGCGGATCTTTACACCTAAATCTTTTAATCGTGTTAAAAGTGCGTCTACTACCGATTGCGCTTTATTTGAAACAGGGAACATGCGGCCATGATCCTCTTCTTTCAGTTTTACACCGAGATTTTCGAAGAATGTAATAATATCTTCATTATTAAAAATAGAAAAAGCGCTGTATAAGAAGCGGCCATTTCCTGGTATATGTTTAACGATCTCATCAAGTGGTAGACGGTTCGTTACGTTACAGCGGCCGCCACCAGAAATCGCAAGTTTACGCCCTAGTTTATTTCCTTTATCAAGAAGTAAGACGCTTGCGCCTTCTTCTGCAGCACCGATTGCAGCCATTAGCCCAGAAGGCCCACCGCCGATGACAATAACATCATAATGCATAATATATCGACCTCATTTTCTACATTTCCTGCCTAAAAGAATAGCATGTTTTCCCTTAAAAGAAAAATAGAGTGAAGTACTGCTTAAGGAGAGAATTGTGGTACAATACAAAAGTTAGAGTTCAGCACTATCCTGTTATTTGTGGGCCATAGGACTAAAACCTTATGAGTTAGGGGAAGTCTAATAGTTCTCGAATGCTCGAATAGTTCAATTTATTATAGTTTCACTTTACCCCGCTATTTGCGGGCAGTAAGACTCCCGCCTTAAAGTTCAGTGGGAGATTAACTGCCTGTAAATGCCCGATTGGTGGGGGCTAATAATCAGTAGGGAAGAACACCCACTGATTAAAGTTTCACTTTATGTAGATGTAGGAGGATTTTTGTATGTCCGATTCGAAATTTCTGCGCGGAACGCTTATTGTTACGTTAGGGACATTTTTAGTGAAGTTCTTAGGCATGATTTACGTCTTTCCGTTTCATGCATTAGTAGGGACAGAAGGCGGAACGCTCTATACATATGGATACATTCCATATACGATTTTTTTAAGTATTGCAACGGCAGGGGTGCCGCTTGCTGTTTCAAAATTCGTTTCCAAATATAATGCGCTTGGCGATTATAAAACGAGCCGGAGAATGTTCCGCTCGGGAATGGTTATGATGATAGTAACAGGAGTTCTTTCATTCCTAGTACTGTACATGACGGCGCCGTTGTTTGCAGAAGCAATGCTTGGTAAACAAAGTGTACACAGTAATATAGGAGAAGTTACGACGATTATTCGTCTTGTAAGTTTTGCGCTTATTGTTGTGCCGGCAGCGAGTTTAATTCGTGGTTATTTCCAAGGTCACCAATCGATGGGACCAACTACTGTTTCGCAAATTATTGAACAAATTATTCGTATCGTCTTTTTATTAGCGGGTAGTTTTATCGTTATTAAAGTACTTGGTGGTACAGTTGCAACAGCAGTTGGGGTAGCGACATTTGCTGCATTCGTTTCAGCAGTTGGAGCGCTCGGTGTACTCATTTGGTACTGGCTAAAACGTAAAAAACATTTGGATCAATATTTAATTGAACAAACTGTACCAGAATCGACAGTGAGTACGGTTCAATTATTTAAAGAATTATTTGCATATGCGATTCCTTACGTTGTAATTGGGTTAACAATTCCTTTATATCAACAAATTGATACATTGACATTTAACTCAATTATGCAAGCGATTGGCCAAGGTGATATTGCAGAGCGAGCGCTCGGTATTTTCACAATGTGGACGCATAAATTAATTATGATTCCTGTATCACTTGCGACAGCGTTTAGTTTAACGCTCGTACCAGCGATTACAAAATCATTTACTGAAAAGCAATACCGTTATTTAAAGTTACAAATTACACAAACATTCCAGGCAAATATGTTCTTAACATTGCCAGCAGTTGTCGGTATTTCATCACTTGCCTATCCGATTTATACTGCGTTTTACGATTCAGATCCATTAGGTGGACAAGTATTAATGTGGTATGCTCCAGTTGCGTTGTTATTTGCTTTATTTACGGTAACAGCGGCAATTCTGCAAGGTATTAACCAACAAAAGCATGCGATTATCGCACTTATAATGGGTGTTATTTTGAAATTTGTATGTAACGTAATCTTTATTCGTTACTTCGGTACAGTAGGGGCAATTCTAGCAACAGCTGTTGGTTTCTTAGCTTCTGTTTGGTACACAAATCAACAAATTAAAAAATACGCACACTATTCATTTGGTGTTGTATATAAGAGAACATTCCAAATTGCAGTATTAACATTTGTAATGGTTGTGGTCGTAAAACTATCACAATGGATTCTATCCTTCGTGATTTCGCCGGACGGCCGAATGGGTGCTCTTATTACAGTTGCAATTTGTGCAGGTCTTGGCGGTCTTGTTTACGGATTGTTAGCGATTCGCACAGGAGTACTTGAAAGAGTATTTGGTGGAGAAGCGTTAGAGAAGATCCAACGTAAACTTGGCAATAGATTCAAAATAAAGTTGAAATCAAAAGGGGCGTAATTACGTCCCCTTTTCTATGATAAATAAAGAAGGTGAAAAACGTGAGATTAGATAAATTATTAGCAAATATGGGATATGGAAGTAGAAAAGAAGTAAAGAAATTATTGAAAGACGGCGTTGTGAAAATTGATGGAATATCAGTGAAAGATGCAAAGGTTCATGTAAATGTAGAAGAGCAAGAAGTTATGATTCACGGTGAAGTTGTGGAATATAAAGAGTTTGTTTACTTAATGATGCATAAACCACAAGGCGTTATTTCAGCGACAGAAGATGATAATCATGAAACGGTAATAGATTTATTAGAGTTAGAGGATGCGATTTTTAATCCGTTCCCAGTTGGAAGACTTGATATTGATACAGAAGGTTTCTTATTAATAACAAATGACGGGAAGTTATCACATCAATTGTTATCTCCGAAAAAGCATGTGCCGAAAAAATATTATGCACACGTTGCAGGAGTAGTAACAGAAGAGGATGTAAAAGAGTTTGCTAAAGGTGTTATTTTAGATGATGGCTATGAAACAAAGCCAGGTGCACTTACAATATTAAAAAGCGATGATATTTCTGAAATCGAGCTTGTCATTACAGAAGGAAAGTTCCATCAAGTAAAGCGTATGTTTGAAGCGGTAGGGAAAAAAGTAGTCTACTTAAAGAGAACAGAGATGGGACCGTTAGTGTTAGATGAAGAGCTAGAACTTGGACAATACCGTGAGCTAACAGATGAAGAAGTAGAGATGTTAAAAACATATCAAGTAGATACTGAGAAATAGTGCTATTTTTAGGCGCAGAAAAGACCCCTTTCTAATGAGTTAGAAAGGGGTATGTATTTATTTACATACAATTATTTTTCGTTATGAGGTCATTCTCACTTTCTTTCCTGTTGTTGTCCACTTACCGCGGCAAGGGCTATACACGAGTTCATTAAACTGCAACACATTTAGATCACGTTGTATCGTTCGCGGTGTGATCCCGAACTCATCTACAAGGTCTTTCGTCGTTACCGTTCCGTTTTCATTGATGTACATATAAATTGATTTAATGCGTGTTAGCATACGAGTAGTTGTAGGTTTCAAGAGAAAACCACTCCTCTACTAGTTTTTTTGACCCCATTCAGGAAAGAAGGTCGTTACTACCATTGTACTCTACATGATAAAATTCATGCTTTAATCTACTTAAATTTTACAGAAATTTAACAAATATTCATATAGAAAAATATTGGTAGTTGACATTGTATATATGGTCAGTCAACTAACACATAAAATTCTACGTAAAACGCCAAATTCCTGCAAATTTTTTTAGAAAAATAAAAGAAAAACTAATAAGAAATATCTGAAATATTACAATTGTTCGGTATTTGGTTTTCGTGTATGGCATAAGAGATTTCGGTTTGTTATGATGAAAGAAACAATATAGTGAAGGATGGATGCGTGATGTCAGCAATTAATTGGACAGAAGAAGTTGCAAAACGAAAAGATGATTTAATTCGTGATACACAACAATTTTTACAAATTAAAAGTGTATGGGAAGAAGAGTCGGCAAAAGAGGGCGCACCGTTCGGTGAAGGTGTAGAAAAAGCTTTATCTTTCATGTTACATAAAGGAGAAACGGAAGGTTTTACTTCTAAAAATTTAGAAGGGTATGCAGGTCATCTTGAAATGGGACAAGGAGAAGAATTAGTAGGTATTCTTTGTCACGTTGACGTTGTACCAGAAGGAGATGGTTGGACGACTCCTGCATATAGTGCAGATATTCGCGATGGAAAGATTTTTGCACGCGGTGCAATTGACGATAAAGGCCCAACGATGGCAGCTTACTATGCGATGAAAATTGTGAAAGAATTAGGTTTACCTCTTTCAAAACGCGTTCGTATGATTTTAGGAACAGATGAGGAAAGTAATTGGAAATGTGTAGATCATTACTTTAAAAACGAAGAAATGCCAACAATCGGTTTTGCGCCAGACGCGGACTTTCCAATTATTAATGCAGAAAAAGGAATTTCTGATATACAAGTTGTGCAAAATGGTAGTGGAGAGAAGAAAGGTACATATGAACTTGTTTCATTTGAGTCAGGTCGCCGTTTAAATATGGTTCCTGATTTTGCAGAAGCGGTTGTTACAGGAGAAGATGTAAATGCACTTACAGTAGCATATGAAGAGTATTTACAAACTGCTAAAAAAATAGGTGAAGCAATTGTAGAAGGTAATACAGTAACGTTGCAAATTAAAGGAATTTCAGCTCACGGATCTACTCCTGAAAAAGGAGAAAATGCAGGTTTATTACTGGCAAACTTCTTAACGAAAGTTGCTCTTGATGGAAAAGGGGCTTCGTTTGCGACATTTGTAGCAGCAACATTTATTGGTGATATTTATGGTAAAAAGGCTACTATCGCTTATAAAGATGAGGTTAGTGGTCCGTTAACAGTGAATGTTGGTCGCCTTTCTTATACGAAAGAAAATGGTGGCAATTTAGGATTAAACGTACGTTACCCAGTTACGACTAACTTTGAAGAAATGATTGCAAAGTTAAAAGAATATGTGGGGACTCATGGATTTGAAGTAGATGATTATTCAAACTCTCGTCCGCATCACGTTGATAAAGACCACGTATTAATTCGTACGTTGCAGCGCGTATATGAAGAACAAACAGGTGAAAAAGCAGAACTATTAGCAATTGGCGGTGGTACTTACGCTCGTTCGTTAAAAGCTGGTGTTGCATTTGGCCCATTGTTCCCTGGAAAAGAAGAACTTGCACATCAAAAAGATGAGTATATTGAAATTGAAGACTTATTAAAAGCAACAGCAATTTACGCGCAAGCAATTTATGAATTAGCGAAGTAATGGATATATAAATAATAAAAGACCGTCCCGATACATTCTTTGGGACGGTTTTCTATTACGTGTCGTTTGTTGGTAAGCAGATGTTCCTTGTCGAAATGTCGATATCATTTCATCTATTAACGCGACCTGAACTTGGTTAGACTTGTAGGGAAGTTGGATTCTTTTTAATGGAATGAGATAAGAAAGAAAAGCAACAATAGAAAGAAGGAGAAGATGTACATGGAACTGCATTATTTTGTCGCGATTACGTTACCAAATCATATAAAAGAAGTGCTATCTAACTATAGAGAGGAAATGCAGGAGGAATTACCATTTCGTTCGTGGGTACATAAAGAAGACTATCATATTACCCTTTCATTTTTAGGGAGTGCGACAGAGGAACAATTAGAAGGAATACAGAATGGATTACAAATACTTAAAGAAACAAAGGAACTCTCGTTTACGTTACAAGGATTTTCAACGTTCGGTATGGAAGATAGGCCACGTATTTTTTGGGCGAAGGTAAGCGAGAATCAAGCTTTGTTTCAAGTGCAAAAGCAAGTACACGCTATTTGTGAAGGGAATGGATTTTCTTTAGAAACGCGCCCGTATCATCCGCATATTACTGTTGCCCGTAAATGGGTAGGAGAAGAAAAGTTTGATTTAGAGCATATAAAGGAAGTGCCTGAAATATCATTTCAAGCGGATACGATTACTTTATACGAATCTCACGTAAAGGAGACACCGAAATATAAAGCAATTGCTGAAATAAAATTACAAAAATAGAATGTATGAAAACGTTTTTTATACAGGTGAATATACTATAAAGAACAATGTGTTACTGTATAGGGCTTCGCTGATAAGAAAAGCCTTATCATTTGCAGCTCGTTTCATTTTAACTTTAAGAATGATGGTGATTTTTTTATGTTGAAAGTAAAACGTCCATTTGATGCCTATTTAGATGAAATGAATAAAATTACAATTTTGCTCCCACATGCGTATGGAACAAGTCGGACATTTCGTTTGCAAGAAGGAAGTAACGTGAAAGATTTACCGATTGCTCATACAATTGCGCTTCCGGATGCAACGAAGTATGAGTGCTTTATAGAAGAGCCGCTAGATGTGGGGAAGTATTATACAGTACGAGATGAACGGAATGAAGAAACAGATTTACAAATAGGTGCTGTCATAAGAACAGCGATTTTCGATGAGAAGTATTATTACGAAGGTATAGATTTAGGGGCAGTACACCAAAAGGAAGCAACTACATTTAAAGTATGGGCTCCAACTGCGAGGCTTGCGAAAGTAAGAATTTATAAAAGTGATAAAGAATATACAGATTACGAAATGTACAGAGAAGAAAATGGAGTTTGGGCTCATACATTGCACGGCGATTTAGCCGGTGAAAAGTATACATTTCTTGTTTGTATAAATTTAATATGGAACGAAGCTGTGGATCCTTATGCAAAATCAGTGACTGTAAATGGGAAGTACGGCGTTGTTATTGATTTGGAAAAGACGAATGTAACAAAGCGAGGGCAATTACCACTATTACAAGCAATGACAGATGCTATATTGTATGAACTGCATATTCGTGATGCTACTATTCATGAGGGCAGTGGAGTGAGTAAAAAAGGAACGTATAAAGGGCTAATGGAAGAAGGAACGACAGGGCGAAATGGGACGTTAACAGGTTTGTCTCATATAAAAGATTTAGGTGTTACACATGTTGAATTATTGCCTTTATATTGTTTCGGTGGTGTAGATGAGGCGAATCCTTCTTCTGCATATAATTGGGGTTACAATCCATTATATTACAACGCGCCAACGGGGTTTTATGCTACAAATCCATCTGACCCGTATAACAGGATTGTAGAGTGTAAGCAACTGATTGAAACATTTCATGAACACGGTATTAGGGTGATTATAGATGTTGTATATAATCATGTGTATGAAAGAGAGCTATCATCATTTGAAAAGCTTGTCCCAGGATATTATTTTCGTCATGGTGAAAATGGTATGCCTTCTAATGGGACGGGAGTCGGAAATGATATAGCATCTGAGCGGAAAATGATGAGGAAATTCATTGTAGAGTCTATTTTATATTGGCTTACGGAATACAATGTTGATGGATTCCGGTTCGACTTAATGGGGATTTTAGATGTCGATACAATAAATATAATAGAAAAAGAAGTGCGAAACATAAAGCGAGATGCATTGCTATTAGGAGAAGGGTGGGATTTGCAAACACCACTTCCTCTAGAGGAAAAAGCAACGTTAAATAATGCAAACAAAATGCCGCATATTGCGCAATTTAATGATCAATTTCGTGATGGGATAAAGGGAAGTACCTTTCATATAAATAAACGTGGTTTTGCATTTGGTGGGCATGTAGACCGTAATCATTTGCAATATATAGTATCAGGAAGCCTTTTGAGTATGAAAGAAACAGGTTTGTTTCTAGAGCCTGTGCAAAGCATTAACTATGTAGAATGTCATGACAATATGACGATGTGGGATAAACTAATGCGCAGTAATGAAGAGTCGGAAGAGATTTTGAAAAAACGTCACGTGCTAGCAACTGCAATGGTGATTCTGTCGCAAGGCATCCCTTTCTTACATGCGGGGCAAGAGTTTTATCGTACGAAGCAAGGGAATGAAAATAGTTATAATGCAAATGATGAAATTAATCAATTAGATTGGGATCGAAAAGAGAAAGAAATAGAGACCGTTAACTATATAAAAGGTTTAATTGCGATTCGTAAAGAGCACGGAGCATTCCGATTACAAAACGCAGACCTAATAAAAAAGCACATGACTTTTTTGCAAACATCTCCAGAAGTACTTGCATACCACTTAGAGCACGTAGAATCGCTTGGATCGTGGAAAGAGATTGTCGTTTTATTTAATAGCAGTTTAGAAGCGAAAATGGTGCAACTTCCGAAAGAAGAAACGTGGCATGTGTTAGTAAACGAAAAGCAAGCTAAAATAGAGCCAATTTCTTCATTTAGAGGAAAGGAACTTAGGCTCGCTCCGATTAGCACGTATATATTGACGATAATGTGACAAATCGCTACTTGACGATGAGAATGTAATAAATGTAGAATTGACAAAGGTGACGATTTTGATAAGTTGTCATTCTATGGCTGGTTTTGTAAAATAAAATAGAGAGTTTTTGGCTTATGCCAAGTTTTCTTTTCATTTACAGTAAAATATATATGAATCCACAACATGTGTAGAAATGTTGCGGTTTTTCTTTTCATAACTATAAAAGATAAGGATTTGTTAACGGGTAATGAATATGGAATGGTTGGAACAATTATTAGGAAAAGAGTGGAGTCTTGTACCGGCTGGTGGAGTAACGGGCGATGCATATATTGCGCAAAACGGACAACAGAAGTTATTTTTAAAGCGGAATACATCGCCCTTTTTAGCGGTATTGTCAGCAGAAGGAATTGTTCCAAAATTACTTTGGACAAGAAGGGTAACGAACGGTGATGTAATTTCTGCTCAAAAATGGCTTCCGGGACAGAAGCTAGAGCCAGAGGATATGAAACTAGAACGTGTTGCGAAACTTTTGAAGAAAATACACTCCTCTAAAGCACTCGTGCAGATGATTCAAAGACTTGGGAAGCAGCCGCTTCACGCACAAGAGTTATTACAACAGCTGCAACTCGTTTTAAGAGGAGATATAAGGGATGAGGAAACAATTCAGCAAGGTCTTCAATATTTAATGGATTCATTAAAAGATATTGAATACAACGAATTCGTTGTATGCCATTGTGATGTAAACCATAACAATTGGCTATTGTCGGATGAAGATGAGTTGTTTTTAATTGATTGGGATGGAGCTGTAATTGCTGACCCAGCTTTAGACCTCGGTATGTTATTATATTGGTACATTCCGCGCCAAGAATGGAGTGAGTGGCTCGGTTATTATGATATTGAAATGGATGAATCACTGCTTAAACGTATGAGATGGTATGTGATAGCGCAAACGATTTTATCTATTCAATGGCATACAACAAAAAAGCAGCAAGCAGAAGCTGAATATTGGCATCAATATTTACAGCAACTACTTGCTTCAGAGTAATACTTAAGAAAAATTGTCCATTCCAGCAATCCACTGAGTAAGTTGTTCTTGATTATTGGAAATGTGGTTGTCCAAATTAGAGGAAGATTTACCCGATTGACTATAAGAATATACATCGTTTAGCATTGCTTTAGCGTCACTACTTATATTATCGTTTGCGAGTAACGATTGAATGAGACGCTCTAATTGCTCGCATTCAGAAACTGTCCCGCAACAATCACTTTGGTGATTGACTAAAATATCTTTCAGCACTTCTAATTGATGTTGTTGATTAATTGGCATGAACGGATCATCCTTTCGATTGTTTTTCTCTTCTTAGAAAAGTAAGAGAAAAAGCTGTTTCGTCATGGAATGTTTAATGCTGTATGTAGTTTTTATCAAAATGGTACATCTTATACTTGAAAGAAACGGACCGAGTGCTCGTACGTACTTGGTTTTTTGTTTGGTAGATTGATTAAAAACAGAAAGAAGGAATTATTCCTTTAAAATAGCTATGTAAAGAGAGGGAAACATCTATGCGTTTAAGACATAAACCATATGCAATGGATCGAATTAATGAGTATTCACATATCGTAATCGGAAACCCAGAGGAGCGCGCTGGTAACTGGAAAGAAGTATTTGGAAATGAGCAACCCATTCACATCGAAGTAGGTACAGGTCGTGGCCGCTTTATGTATGATATGGCAAAAGCCAATCCACATATTAATTATATTGGAATTGAAAAATTCACAAGTGTTGTTGTAGATGCACTTGATAAATTAATTGAAGAAGAATTACCGAACTTAAAGTTAATTAATAAAGATGCTGAAGATTTAACAGTTTTCTTTGCAAAAGGTGAGATTGATCGCGTGTATTTAAACTTCTCAGATCCATGGCCAAAGAAACGTCATACGAAGCGTCGTTTAACGTACAAAACGTTTTTACGCAATTATGAAGAAGTGTTAGTAGAAGGCGGAGAAATTCATTTCAAAACAGATAACCAAGGTTTATTTGAATATTCTCTTATGAGTATGGCGGAGTATGGTATGTTACTAACTTACTTAAGCTTAGATCTTCATAACAGCGACTTTGAAGGTAACATTATGACTGAGTACGAAGAGAAATTCTCTAGTAAAGGTCATCGCATTTACCGAGTAGAAGCAAAATATCGTACAGAGCCTATGCAGTAATGCATAGGTTTTTTGTGTCTAAAATAATCAGAATTTTATGTTAGTATTGTAAGAAAAGGGGGATGAAAAATGGAACAGTTACAAATTGGAGATATAAAAGTGACGTGGCTAAAAGGTGGGAACACACATTTAGATGGAGGAGCAATGTTTGGCGTTGTACCGAAAGTACTTTGGTCACGTAAATATAAACATAATGATACAAATCATATTTATTTACGAACAGATCCGTTACTTTTGCAAACGAAAGACGGTAATATGCTCATTGATTCTGGAATAGGAAACGGTAAATTGAATGAAAAGATGAAGCGGAGTCAAGGTGTAACGGAAGAGTCGTCAGTTGAGAATTCTTTAGAAAAGCTGGGACTAAAGCCTGAAGATATTCATTACGTTTTAATGACGCACCTTCACTTTGATCATGCATCTGGTTTAACGAAATGGGAAGGTGATCAACTTGTACCAACTTTTCCAAATGCGAAAGTTTACGTAAGTGAAACAGAGTGGAATGAAATGAGAAATCCAAATATTAGATCCCGTAATACATATTGGAAGGAAAATTGGGAGCCAATTGTAGACCAAGTTATTACGTTTCAACAAGAAATAGAAATTACGGATGAAATAAAAATGGCGCATACGGGCGGCCATAGTGACGGACACGCAGTGATCGCTTTAGAAAGCAAAGGGGAAACGATGCTGCATTTAGCAGACCTATTGCCGACGCACGCCCATCAAAATGTATTATGGGTCATGGCTTATGATGATTATCCGATGACATCGATTGAAAATAAGCAAAAGTGGATGAAGTATGGAGCTGAAAAGGATGCTTGGTTTACATTTTATCATGACGCATATTACCGTGCAGTAAAGTGGAATGAGGAAGGGCATATTGTAGAAAAGATAGAGAGAAAAACGAGTATAGAAGCATAAAAAGAGCAGGTTGTTCCAGAATATTTGCTGGAGCGACCTCTTTTTTATTGTCGGCTTTTGTCGGTAAGTCGATATAATTGGGAAATCGCTGATATAAACCGAGTTGCGCCGATAAATTTAGAAAATCGCTGATATAAATTGAGTTGCGCCGATATATTCGGAAAATCGCCGATATAATTTCAAACACTACCCATAATTAAAAAATAAGAGGTTCACCTAATGGGAACCCTCCTGTTTATGCTGCTATAACCTCTAAAACAGTACCTGTTTTAGCATCAACTAAAAATTCAAATCGTTCTTGTATATCATTTAACATCGTTGTAAGACCGCCGCGATACACTTCATACGCGACATCATATTTTTCAAATGTCTCTGGAACCATATGTACCCAAGAGCCAGTAATTTCACCTTTATGACTTAATGCTTGTTTCACCATTTTCAATGCTTTTTCTGAAGAAATATGGGATTGTTCTTGTACTTTGTTTGCAACGAAATAACCAGCTGCGAACCCAACGCCAAGACCTGCTACTAAACCTTTCCAGCTCATATATTCACCTCAATTCTATAAAATAAAAATAGTGTACCGATAATAATTATAAAGCAAATACAGCTAAAAAAGAAGAAACTAGAAACATTTCGAAAATTTCGTTACAATAAAAGAGGTATTCTACTAAGGTTTGAAAGAAGGGGACTTCGTGAATAAAGAGACATTACAATTATTTCGTACGTTAACAGAATTACAAGGTGCATCAGGTTTTGAACATGATGTACGCCGTTTTATGAAGCAAGAATTAAGCAAATATGCTGATGAAATTGTACAAGACGGTTTAGGTAGCGTATTTGGTCTGAAAAAAGGGGACGAAACTGGCCCGCGTGTTCTTGTAGCAGGTCATATGGATGAAGTAGGTTTCATGATTACGCAAATTACGAAAAACGGAATGCTTCGTTTTCAACCGTTAGGCGGCTGGTGGAGCCAAGTACTATTAGCTCAGCGCGTACAAGTGATGACGAAGAATGGCCCTGTTATTGGGGTTGTTGGTTCTATTCCTCCTCATTTATTAAGTGACGCGCAACGTGCAAAACCGATGGATATAAAAAATATGTTAATTGATATAGGCGCAGATAGCTATGAAGATGCGATTGAGATTGGTGTAAAACCAGGACAACAAATCGTGCCAATCTGCCCGTTTACGCCGATGGCAAACGAAAAGAAAATTATGGCGAAAGCTTGGGACAACCGTTATGGATGTGGCCTTGCAATCGAATTACTAAAAGAATTAAAAGACGAAACATTACCAAACACGTTGTACTCTGGTGCGACTGTACAAGAAGAAGTTGGTCTTCGCGGTGCTCAAACTGCTGCAAATATGATTCAACCAGATATTTTCTATGCGCTTGATGCAAGTCCAGCCAACGACGCATCTGGTGATAAAACACAGTTCGGTCAATTAGGAAAAGGTGCTCTTCTTCGTATTTATGACCGTACGATGGTAACGCATAGAGGAATGCGCGAATTCATTTTAGATACAGCAGAAACAAACAACATTCCGTACCAATACTTTATTTCACAAGGCGGTACAGATGCGGGACGTGTACATACAAGTAACTCAGGTATCCCATCAGCAGTAATTGGTGTTTGCGCACGTTACATTCATACACATGCTTCTATTTTACATGTTGATGACTATGCGGCAGCGAAAGAGCTAATTACGAAGCTTGTAAGAGCAACGGATAAAACGACGTTAGAGACAATTAAGAATAACGCGTAGAGAAGAAGGGCTGAAGAGCCTTTCTTTTTTTGGATTGAATAGATGACCCATCCATGAATGGTAGCGGTCAGTGCTTAATGGGTGCTCGAATGGTGTATTAAGAGCGCGGGTAGGAAGCGAGAGGAAGACTATTTTTGTGTTCGAGGTCTGTAATTGAGGGAAGCAACCTTTCTTTTTGGATTGAATAGATGCCCGGCGATGTGCGGGAGCGATCGGCAATGTTGTGAGAAAACCCTTCTTTTTTTAGATTGAATAGATGCTCGAGCGATGTATGGTAGCGGTCAGTGCTTAATTGATTCTCGTACGGGGATTAAAACCTCGGGTAGGAAGTGAGAGTAAGGTTGTTTTTCGGTTCGAGGTCCGCAATGTTGTGAGAAAAACTCTTCTTTTTTAGAGTGAAGAGACAAACAAGCGATGTGTGGTGGCCGTGCTCCCGTGTATAAAGAACAATTTGATTAAGGGAAAATGATAAATTTTTATAGAGGTGAATGAAATGAAAGTAGTAGTTGGATCGAAGAATAAAACGAAGGTTGGAGCTGTGGAGAAGGTTTGGAAAGATGCTACAATTACATCTCTTTCTGTTCCTTCAGGAGTAGCAGCACAACCGTTTTCAGATGAAGAGACGATGCAAGGAGCGATCAATAGAGCGAAGCGAGCGCTAGAGGAAGGGGGAGCTCAAATTGGCATTGGACTAGAAGGCGGCATAATGAAAACAGAGCACGGTTTATTTATGTGTAATTGGGGCGCGCTAGCAACAAGTGATGGTAAAACATTCGTTGCTGGCGGGGCACGTATTACGTTACCAGATGATTTTTTAGCACCTCTTGAAGGTGGTAAGGAGTTAAGTGAAGTGATGGAAGAGTTTGTACAGAGAAAAGATATTCGTAGTCATGAAGGTGCTATCGGTATTTTTACGGATGATTATGTGGACCGTACGGAATTATTTGTACACGTTGTTAAGTTACTTGTTGGGCAATATAAGTATGATGAAAAGCAAGCATAAACCTTGCACCGTGCGCGATGTATGGTAGTATAAAAGAAAGATTATAACATGAAAAATGCACTCGTTAGAGGAGGAAATATAGATGAAATCATTAGAAAGCATGGAGCAATTCCAAGAGTTAAAAAATGAAGAGAATGTAATCTTTATGTTCTCAGCAGAATGGTGTCCAGACTGCCGCTTCGTAGATCCATTTATGCCAGAAGTAGAAGAGAAATATAGTGATTTCTCATTTTACTATGTAGATCGTGATGAGTTTATTGATCTATGCGTAAAATTAGACGTATTTGGCATTCCGAGCTTTGTAGCGTACAATAAAGGTGAAGAAACAGGTCGCTATGTAAACAAAGATCGTAAAACACAAGAACAAATCGAAGAGTTCATTGAAGGTTTAAAATAAGGCAATTTGCCAATTGAATTGTAAAACAACCTCTACCTTCGCGGGGGAGGTTATTTTTTTGGAAGGGAGGAAAAAGAGATGAAGATGACAAGTAAAAAGATGAAAGACGAGTTAATGAAGAGATTATCTCGCCCGGAATGGGACTTTCAGTATGATAGTGAGAAAGAAGTTCTACGTATAGAACAGAAAGACTCAAAAAAAGGTATTAACGTATCGCTTCCAGGAGTTGTAGCAAAATGGGAAGTGAATAAAGAAAAGGCGATTGAAGAGGTTGCCTACTACGTACAAGAAGCGTTAATTGCGATGCATAAGGAAGAAAATAGCGCGGCGAAAATTTTACCTGTTATTCGCTCTACTTCTTTCCCGAAACAAGCAGAAGAAGGAAATCCGTTTATTATGACGGATCATACGGCGGAAACACGTATTTACTATGCGCTAGATTCGAATAAAACATATCGTCTCATTGACGAGCGTTTATTACAAAAATTAGGGCTTACAGAGCAACAAGTACGTGAAATGGCATTATTCAACGCTCGCTCATTAGGTTATGAATTTAAACAAGACACAGTAGCAGGTAATACATTCTACTTTTTAAACACAAATGATGGGTATGATGCCACTCGTATTTTAAACGAATCGTTACTACAATCGATGCGTGAAAAGATTTCTGGTGACATGGTTGTTGCTGTTCCTCACCAAGATGTATTAATTATTGCTGATATCGTCAACGAAATCGGTTATGATATTATTGCACAAATGACAATGAAATTTTTTGCCGAAGGGCATGTTCCGATTACATCACTTTCATTCGTATATGAAGATGGGGACTTTGAACCAATCTTTATTTTAGCGAAGAATCGGAAGAAGACAGATGGAAAAGAGAAAGGATGAACGAAGTGAACGTTTTTTACAACCTTGAAGGAATTGGTGACACTTTAATTGTTGCCTTACAAGATATTACTTTAGAGAACCGTACTTTTGATCGCAAAGGAGATGTTGCACGCGTATACGATCGTGAAAGCAACGAAACAGCAGGATTCAACATCTTTAATGCATCTTCTTACTTAGAAGTAAAAGAAACAGGTAACCTTACGTTAACGAAAGAACTTGTAGAAAAAATCAACGAAATTTTAGCGAAGAACGGCTTTGAAGAAACAGTAGAAGCAGATCTTTCTCCGAAATTTGTTGTAGGCTATGTAGCTGAAAAAGAGAAACATCCAAATGCCGATAAGCTAAACATCTGTAAAGTAGAAATCGGTACAGAAACATTACAAATTGTATGTGGCGCACCAAACGTTGATGCAGGACAAAAAGTTGTCGTTGCAAAAATCGGCGCTGTAATGCCAAGCGGTATGTTAATCAAGCCAGCTGAGCTTCGCGGAGTTCCTTCTGCTGGAATGATTTGTTCAGCACGTGAATTAGAGCTTCCAGATGCTCCACAAGAAAAAGGTATTCTTGTATTAGAAGATAGCTTTGAAGTTGGACAAGAGTTTAAATTTTAATTGATATAAGAAAAGAGAGGTTGTCCTTTTGGATAACCTCTCTTTTCTATTGAATCGTTGATATATTGTGAGTTGTAATAGATATATGTAGAAAATCGTTCATATTCATAAGGATGTCACCTTTTTTCTTAAAATCTATATTGTGTTTTATAAACAAAATAGTTAAAATTTAGAAAAATAGAAGGGGATAGACTTATGAAACAACAACCAAAAATCGCAGAACTTCTGAAACGAATTGAAACTTCAAAACAGCAAGATATCGAGTTAGGTACTTATGAGATATATTTGTTTAGTGAAAATGAATTAGAAAAAGGACAAATTGGTTATCGATATGATAAACATCAAAATTCATTAATAAGTGAAGAACACGGAAAATGGAAAGATGAATGGATTGTTATTGGGTATGAAACAGATATGGGAGACCCAGTTTTCGTGAATATCGATGATGATGCGTATCCAGTGTATACGGCAGAGCGTGGTACAGAATTGTGGCAACCCGTTCATATTGGAAATATAGATGAGATTATAAAACAATTATAAAAAACTTTGAGACCGGTGCAAAGTGTAACGGATAGTGTAGATGAATATCGGAAGAGTAAAGCTTAAACGCAGTCTTACATGTAAGGCTGCGTTTTTCTATATGAAAACACTCGTAAATTAGAATATTATGGATAAATATGACATGCTTAATTTTACCTGCACTTTTTGCCGAATGCTGATACAATAAAGGATGTTACTATTTAGTAGAAAGAGTGGTAAGCATGTTAGATTGGATGAAAAAGCTGTTTAACAAAGAGGAAGAACAAACAGCGATGAATAAAGAAGTACCAAAGCAAGTTGAAAGTCAGCCGAAAATTCCTCGTGTAAACCACTACACCGAAGCAAGAGAAGCACAAATGGCAAGTAGGAATGCAGGTAAATGCCGTTTTCCATTAGTACCGGATAATGGGTTCGATGAAGAGGATGTTATAGAAACAGGGCGTTTTGAAGAACAACCTGTTCAAGCTGTAACATATAAAGAGTCGCCTATTCAAAGAGGAATTAAAGTGGAAAGAAGCAGACGACAGTATGTGGAGAAGGTAGTTTCTACATATGAAGAGCCGGAAATGCAATATGAACCGGAGCGAGAACCTGTCGTAAAGAAAGCATCTACACCAGCGCAAGAAAGTAACCGTAGACCATTTCGTCCAACAGAAATGATTTCGCCAATTTACGGATATAATCGTCCTTCAGTAGAGAAAAAGGAAGAAAAGCAGGAGGAAGTAAAGGAAAGAGAAGACCTTGAAATATCTGTAGAGGGCAAATCAGTCGTTGATGCATGGTTAGAGAAAAAAGGATATACATTATCTGATTTCTCAGAAGGACAAGCACCGACTTCTTCTAGTCATAGAGCTGCTAACGAGCAAGGAGAGCAACAATATGAAGAGAGTAAAAAGGAAGAAAAGTCAGTTGTTGATCAATGGCTAGAGAAAAACGGTTATGAAATCGAACGCCAAGAGCCTATAGTGGAAGAAAAAGAAGTGGTTCAAGAAATGAGTGCACCGCAGGAAGTTCCAGCGGCTGAATTACTTCATGAAACAATTGCTGAGCGCATGGAAGGTACGAAGCAAGAAAGTGATGTAGTGGACAAAAACATTCTACAAGAGGAATTAGTAGATTCTAAAGTAGAGCACGAGGATACAATATTATCAGAAGAAATTAAACGTAGTACAGAAATAGAACAACCTACTATTGAAGTAGAAAAACAAGCACCAGAAGAATCAGTGATTGTCAAAGCAGAAGAAAAACTTGAAGAAACAATTGTTGTAGAAATACCAGAAGAAGTGGAAGTAATTGCAGAAGCAGAAGAGTCAGAAGAAGTGGAAGTAATTGCAGAAGCAGAAGTAATTGCGGAAGCAGAAGAGTTAGAAGAAGTAGAAGTAATTGCAGAAGCAGAAGAGTCAGAAGAAGTGGAAGTAATTGCGGAAACAAAAGCACCAGAAGAAGCTGAGCCTGTAGCACTTGAGGAAATGCAACAAGAAATGGTGTTAAATAAAGCAATTGAACAAAAGAATGAATTCATACATGTTGCTGAGGCTGATGAACAAACGAAAAAAGATGTTCAAAGCTTTGCGGATGTTTTAATTGCAGAAGAACAACGAGTTGTAGAGGAAGCACCGGTCGTAGAAGAACAATCAGTTGTAGAAGAAGCACCGATTGCAGAAGAACAACCAGTTGCAGAAGAACAACGAGTTGCAGAGGAAACATCGATCGTAGAAGAACAACGAGTTGCAGAGGAAGCACCGATTGCAGAAGAACAGCCAGCTGTAGAAGAAACACCGATTATAGAAGAACAACCTGCTGCAGAAGAAGCACCGGTCGTAGAAGAACAACCAGTTGCAGAAGAAACATCGGTCGTAGAAGAACAACCAGCTGCAGAAGAAACACCGATTGTAGAAGAACAACTAGCTGCAGAAGAAGCACCGATTGCAGAAGAACAACCAGCTGCAGAAGAAGCACCGGTCGTAGAAGAACAGCCAGTTGCAGAAGAAGCACCAGTCGTAGAAGAACAAACAGTTGTACAAAAAGAAGAACCAAAACGTGAGAAAAAGCGTCACGTACCATTTAATGTTGTTATGTTGAAACAAGACAGAACGCGATTAATGGAAAGACATGCGGCTAGAACAAATGCAATGCAACCTTCTATGAGTGAACGAGTAGAGAATAAGTCTGTACATCAAGTAGAAGAAAAACCACAAGTGGAAGAAAAACAAATGCAACAAGTAGTAGTGAAACCACAAGTGGAAGAGAAACAAATGCAGCAAGTAGTGGAACCACAAGTGGAAGAAAAGTCAATGCAGCAAGTAGTGGTAGAACCGCAAGTGGAAGAAAAACCAGTGCAGCAAGTAGTAGAGCCACAAGTGGAAGAAGTGCAGCCAGTACAACAAGTAGTGGCAGAGCAAGTACAAAAGCCAATTTCAAGTACGGAAGTAGAAGAGAAAGCATATGTTGTAAATCAAAGAGAGAATGATGTGCGAAATGTATTGCAAACGCCACCGACGTATACGATTCCATCATTAACATTACTATCGATTCCGCAGCAAGCAGCGTTAGATAATACGGAATGGTTGGAAGAACAGAAAGAATTATTAGATACAACGTTTAATAATTTCCACGTTGGCGCACATGTTATTAATGTATCGCAAGGTCCAGCAGTAACTCGTTTTGAAGTACAGCCAGATCCAGGTGTAAAAGTAAATAAAATTACAAACTTAAGTGATGATATTAAGCTAAGTTTAGCGGCGAAAGATATTCGTATTGAAGCGCCGATTCCAGGGAAGAGTGCGATTGGAATCGAAGTTCCCAATAAAGAAAGTAAGCCAGTATTTCTTCGTGAAATTTTAAGAAGTCCTGTGTTTACAAAGAGTGAATCACCGCTTACGGTTGCGCTTGGACTTGATATTTCAGGTGATCCAATTGTAACGGATATTCGAAAAATGCCACACGGACTTATTGCGGGTGCAACAGGTTCAGGTAAAAGTGTGTGTATTAACGCCATTTTAACAAGTATTTTATATAAAGCGAAACCACATGAAGTGAAGTTAATGTTAATCGATCCGAAGATGGTTGAGCTTGCACCATACAATTCTGTTCCACATCTTGTAGCACCTGTTATTACGGATGTAAAAGCAGCGACAGCTGCATTAAAATGGGCAGTTGAAGAAATGGAGCGCCGTTATGAATTATTTGCGCACGCAGGAGCTCGTGATTTAACTCGTTACAATACGATTGTAAGTGAGCGAGAAATTCCGGGAGAGACATTACCTTATATCGTTATTGTCATTGACGAGCTAGCCGATTTAATGATGGTAGCACCTGGTGATGTTGAGGAAGCGATTTGTCGTATTGCGCAAAAAGCACGTGCTTGTGGTATTCATTTATTAGTAGCGACGCAGCGTCCATCTGTAGATGTTATTACAGGTTTAATTAAGTCAAACATTCCAACGCGTATTGCGTTTACTGTATCATCTCAAGTTGATTCGCGTACGATTATTGATATTGGGGGCGCGGAGAAATTACTTGGCCGTGGTGATATGTTATTCTTAGGGAACGGTACGTCTAAGCCAGTTCGTGTACAAGGTGTATATGTATCGGATGATGAGATTGAAAAGACAGTTGATCATGTGAAAAAGCAAATGAAGCCGAATTACTTATTTAAGCAAGAGGATTTATTAGCGAAAACAGAACAGGCTGAGTCGGAAGATGAATTGTTCTTTGAAGCATGTCAATTTGTTGTAGAACAAGGGGGAGCGTCCACATCTTCTGTACAGCGAAAATTCCGCATCGGTTATAATCGCGCGGCACGTCTCATTGAAGAGATGGAATCGCAAGGGATTATTTCTGAAGCAAGAGGAACGAAGCCAAGAGATGTCCTTATTTCTGAGGATGAATTTGCTGCTATGCAGGAAACAAATGTATAGTAAACGGTTTTGCTGTATACTAAGAGAAAATGTTGGATAGTAAAGTAGGGAGTAAAGCGACATGAAAGAAATTGAATTAAAATTAAAAGGTGAAATAAGTAGACTAACAAATAAAACATTTAAATTTGACGAACGTGTTGGAGAAGGTTGGTTCTCTGCCGTTTACTTTTTAAAGACTAGAGAAATCATTCAAGAATTTCGCCCGAAAAGTGTTGTAACGATGCAATTTTTCCAAAAAGAAAATGCAGTTCTTTGCGGAACAGATGAAGTCATTGCATTGCTACAAACATTCGCTAAAAATCCTGAGGAACTTGAGATTAACTCTTTAAAAGATGGCGATAAAATTAGTCCATTTGAAACAGTGTTAACAATTCATGGTCCTTATGAAAATTTCGGATTTTTAGAAGGTGTTATTGATGGGATTTTAGCTCGTCGTACATCGGTTGCGACAAACGTATATAACGTTGTCCAAGCTGCACGTAGCGTAGATAAAGAAAAACCAGTTATTTTCATGGGAGACCGTGATGATCATTATACACAACAAGCTGGTGACGGTTATGCAGCATACATCGGTGGTATGAGCGCACAAGCGACGCATGCGATGAATGAATGGTGGGGCAAAAGTGGTATGGGGACGATGCCTCACGCATTAATTCAAATGTTTAATGGTGATGTTGTGGAAGCGGCAAAAGCATATCATAAGAAATTCCCAGAAGATGAATTAGTTGTATTAATTGATTACAACAATGATGTCATTACAGATGCACTTCGCGTAGCACGTGAATTTGGATCAACATTAAAAGGTGTACGTGTAGATACGTCTCGCACGATGATTGATCAATACTTCATTCGCCACCCAGAAGTACTTGGAACATTTGATCCACGTGGTGTAAACCCATCGCTTGTATTCGCACTTCGTAAAGCACTTGATGAAGAAGGATTCCAGCATGTAGACATCGTTGTAACTGGTGGATTTGATGAGAAACGTATTCGTGAATTTGAAGCTCAAAACGTACCTGTTGATATATACGGAGTAGGAAGTAGCTTATTAAAAATGAATATTGGCTTTACTGGTGATAACGTAGAATTAAATGGAAAACCGGAAGCGAAAGCTGGTCGTAAATATCGTCCAAACCCACGTCTAGAACGTGTTCAATTAGAAAAAAGAGAAGATATGTAAGAGAGAGAAAAACTGATAGGTGATTGACCCTATCAGTTTTTCTGTTATCATAGTATAGCGGCTTCTTTTTTGCTATAATGGATTTGTTATGGACATAAAAAAGAAGTACGTACGAGTTTATCCTGATAAGTGAAGGGAAGAATAACTTCACTACATCAAAAATGTATGATGATTACCAAAATAAGAAAAGATTCATATACTGTCTTATAGATAGGCCGTTGTATTAGTTCGAAATGTTGGAGGTTCTTTAAGATGACAGTTTACCATTTTGTAGGAATTAAAGGAACAGGAATGAGTTCATTAGCGCAAATTCTTCATGACATGAAGCATACTGTTCAAGGGTCTGATTATGAAAAGCGTTTCTTTACACAAACAGCGTTGGAAAAGCGTAGTATCTCGATTCTTCCTTTTGATAAAAGTAATGTAAAAGAAGGACAAGTGATTATTGCAGGAAATGCATTTCCTGATACGCATGAAGAAATCGTAGCAGCAAAAGAATTAAACATCCCAGTACATCGTTACCATCACTTCTTAGGTGACCTTATGAACCAATACACAAGTGTTGCTGTAACTGGTGCACATGGAAAAACATCAACAACTGGTTTGTTAGCCCATGTAATGCAAGGTGCACACCCTACATCTTACCTTATTGGAGATGGAACAGGGCATGGGGTAGAAAATAGTAAGTATTTTGTATTTGAAGCTTGTGAGTATCGTCGTCATTTCTTGTCTTACAATCCAGACTATGCGATTATGACAAACATTGATTTTGACCATCCAGATTATTTCACAGATATCAATGATGTATTCAGTGCATTCCAAGAGATGGCATTGCAAGTGAAAAAAGGCATTATTGCATGTGGAGATGATGAAGAACTTCAAAAAATTCAAGCGAAAGTACCTGTTATTTTCTATGGATTTGGAGAAGATAATGATTTCCAAGCACGTAACATTCAAAAGAGAACAGATGGTACTATTTTCGATGTATTCGTTCGTAATACGTACTATGACACGTTCAAAATTACAGGATACGGCAATCACAGCGTATTAAATGCATTAGCAGTAATCGCGCTTTGCCATTATGAAAACGTTGATGTAGAAGCAGTTAAGCATCAGTTAACAACTTTTGAAGGCGTAAAACGTCGCTTTAATGAGAAGCCGATGGGAGAGCAAGTTATTATTGATGACTATGCACACCATCCGACAGAAATTAATGCAACGATTGAAGCAGCTCGTCAAAAACATCCAGAGCGTGAAATTGTCGCTGTATTCCAGCCGCACACATTCTCACGCACAGAAAAGTTCTTAGATGAGTTCGCAGAAAGCCTAAGCAAAGCTGACCAAGTATACTTATGTGATATTTTCGGATCAGCGCGCGAAAACAAAGGTGAATTAACAATCGAAGATCTGCAAAAGCGTATTGACGGTGCAGAATTAATTACAGATACAACAACGGATGTATTAAAGAAACATAAAAACGGCGTTCTCATTTTCATGGGCGCAGGAGACATTCAAAAATTCGAAGCAGCTTACGTAAAAGAAGTTCAAGTTGCAGAGAAGTAATAGAAAAGACGCATAGCTGTGGCTGTGCGTCTTTTTGTTGTGTTGTAGGGTGTAAGTAATGTTGTCGAATTTAGTCGGTAAGTTGATATCCCTTGTCGAATCGTCGATATATTTTAAAAATCGTTGATATGTTAGAAGGGTATTTTCTATTTATAAGTGTTAGAATAATAAGAAAACTAAAAAGGAGCTAAAAACCATGTTCACACTTCGAGTAGACGATGAAATCGAATTACAGTTATTAGAAAAGCATCATAAAGAGGAACTATATCAATTAATAAATCAAAACCGTAACCATTTAAGAAGATGGCTTCCTTGGGTAGATGGGACGAAATCTGCTGATGCTTATAATGAGATTTGTCCGATGTGGTTAAAGAAGTTTGCAGAGGGAGACGGTTTTGAAAGTGGTATACGTTATAAAGGAAAGCTCGTTGGTATGGTAGGTATTCATCCAGTGAGCTGGGGAAAGAAAGCAGCTAGTCTCGGATATTATCTTGCAGAAGATGCTGGCGGGAAAGGTATTATGACGCGTAGCGTAAAGGCTGTACTTCACTATGCATTTGAGAATTTAAAATTAAATAAAATGGAAATTAGATGCGGTGTTGAAAATGTGAAAAGCCGCGCGATCCCAGAGCGTTTAGGATTTAAGTTAGATGGTATTTTAAGAGATGAAGAATGGCTATACGATCACTTCCACGATATCGCTGTATATAGTTTATTAGCTTCAGAGTGGAAGGAGATTCGATGAACGAGAAGATTCATATTGTTCCGTATGAAAGTACATTTCAAGAGGAAGTAGTAAATCTTATCGTTCATATTCAGCAGAAAGAGTACAATGTCCCCATTACGAAAGAAGAGCAGCCAGACCTGCTTGAAATAGAAACATTTTATCAAAGGAATCATGGCAACTTTTGGGTAGCAACTTATGATGGTAAAGTAGTTGGAACAGTAGCTTTATTAGATATTGGGAATCATCAAGTAGCGTTAAGAAAAATGTTCGTAAAAAAAGAATTTCGCGGAAAAGAGTGGGGTGCATCACATAAGTTGCTCCAAACAGCAATTTCGTGGGCTAAGAATAAAAAGCTGAAAGATATTTACTTAGGAACGACAGTGAAATTTTTAGCAGCACATCGCTTTTATGAAAAGAATGGTTTTCAAAGTGTGGATATAGAAGATTTGCCAAAAAGTTTTCCAGTGTTACAGGTGGATAAGAAATTCTATAGATATATCGTTTAAGAAGGTCATGTAGAAATGGCCTTTTTTTTATGAACTAAAATGGAAAAAGTGGTATAATTTAGGTTAGGGGTGCGTGTATGAACTTTCCGATTCAAAGAAGTAAATCGGTAGTAATTTTCGTTTGTCTCACGTTAGCTTTTATGTTTGTGTATCCGCTTGTCATGATTATCGCTAATAAAGAGCAGTGGATGACAGCGTTAATTGGGATGGGTTTATGCTTCCTTGTTAATGTACCACTCGTTTGGGAAGTGTTTATTAAAAAGCATAAAGTAGAAAATGGTGTATTAAAGTACGGTGTTTTAAATGACGATATCGTATTGAAAGAGATAAGAATCATTCGTCAAGTTGGGAAATCTCTTGAAATTACGACGAATGCATATAAAGTACATATGATTGCGATGCCGCAACATATGACTGAATTCTTGGCGCTTATCGAGAAAGAGAATCCAAATGTGAAAATAGAAATGGTAGGGAAGAAATAAAAAACGCTCGGCGAAAATTCCGAGCGTTTTTTATTATTTTAAGTTCTCTGGGTTTAAAGCTTCTAATTCAGGTACAACGAAGCGTCCGTCTTTACGGATTAGTACGTCGTCGAAGTAAATTTCGCCGCCGCCGTATTCAGGGCGTTGGATGCATACTAAATCCCAGTGAATGTTCGAGTTGTTACCGTTCCATGCATCGTCGTAAGCTTGTCCAGGAGTGAAGTGGAAGCTGCCATCGATTTTTTCATCGAATAGGATGTCTCCCATTGGATGTAAGATGTATGGGTTTACGCCGATTGCGAACTCACCAACGTAGCGTGCGCCTTCGTCTGTATCGAAGATTTTGTTAATGCGCTCTGTATCGTTTGCAGTTGCTTCAACGATTTGGCCGTTCTCGAACTTAAGTTGTACATTTTCAAATGTATAACCGTTGTAAGGAGATGGCGTGTTGTAAGAAACTGTACCGTTAACAGAATCACGAACTGGTGCAGAGTATACTTCACCGTCTGGAATGTTTAAATGACCTGAGCATTTAATTGCTGGAATGTCTTTAATAGAGAATGTTAAGTCAGTCCCAGGTCCAGTTAGGCGCACTTTATCTGTTTTATTCATTAATGTAACAAGGCTATCCATCGCCTTATCCATTTTACCGTAGTCTAAGTTACATACTTCGAAGTAGAAGTCTTCGAAAGCTTCTGTGCTCATTTTCGCAAGCTGTGCCATAGAAGCATTTGGGTAGCGAAGAACAACCCAGCGTGTTTTTGGAACGCGGATGTCTCTATGAACTTTCTTACCAACTGTTTGACCGTGAATTTGCATTCTTTCACTTGGCACGTCAGCTTGTTCGTTAATGTTATCGCCAGAGCGAAGACCGATATAAGCGTCCATATCTTTCATTACGCTTGCTTCATACGCTGCGATTTGTTCAAAATGTTCTTCAGTAGCACCCATTAATAAAGAGCGATCTACTTGATGATCTTTTAAAGAAACGAATGGGAAACCACCAGCTGCATATGCTTCTTTAACAAGTGCAGTTACAAGTTCTTTTTGTAAGCCAAAGTTTTCAATTAATACTTTTTCGCCTTTTTGTAAGCGAATAGAGTAGTTAATTAAATTGTATGCTAACTTTTCAATGCGTGGATCTTTCATATGTAAAGCCTCCCTACTAATTATGTATCCTCTCCTATTGTAACCTACTTAGTGGAATTTGTTGAATCATTTATGTTAAAGTTAACGAATAAGTATGAAAATTCTAATGGGAAGATAGGGATTAGAACGAAACGGAAAATGATTGTATAATAGGGGAAAGTATGAAAAAGATAAAGGAAGTGATGAAATGCAAGTTCTTTTATATGTAAGTGCAGCTATTATCGCGGTTGCTTTCGCTGTATTAGTAGTGTATGTATGCAGAACGTTGTTATCGGTTCAGAAGACGTTAGAAAACGTTGCAAGCACGTTAGAAGGTTTAGAAAAGCAAATGCAAGGGATTAGCGTAGAGACGGAGCAATTATTACATAAAACAAATGCGTTAGCTGATGACATTCAACAGAAGTCACAATCATTAAATAAAGTAGTATCGGGTGTAGATGGAATTGGAACGACAATCCACTCCTTAAATACGAAACTTCGTAATGTATCAGAGTCTGTTACGGATGAAATTGAAAATAATGCAGATAAAGTAGCGCAAGTTGTACAGTGGAGTAGCGCAGCAATTGAAGTATACAATCATTATCGTGCGACAAGACAAGAGAAAAAGGTTGAAAAAGAAGAGCGTAAATTAGAAAGACTTGAGAAAAAAGCTGAAAAGAAAGAGAAGCGCTCTAGACTTCGTATGAGAGGTGAATCGTAATGAATATGACAAAACTTGAAACAATTGAAGAGTTTGAAGTACTAGTAGAAAAAAACGAGCCTTATGTTCTTTTTAAACATAGTACGACATGTCCTATTAGTCATGGTGCTTATACAGAATTTCAAGCTTATTGTAGTGAAGAAAGAGCGGTACCAGCGTACTACTTATACGTACAAGATGCAAGAGATGTTTCGAATCGTGTTGCAGAACAGTACAGCATGAAACATGAATCTCCGCAAGTGTTATACATAAAAGATGGGATGGTAGTATGGAATACGTCTCATTGGAACATTAAAAAAGATGTTTTAGAAGAGAATATTAAGTAAAAAGAAGCAAGCGAAAGGTGCTTGCTTCTTTTTTTTGTTTTTGTTGAAATATATTTAATGGTAAACTGTTAATAGTTCAAACTAAATAACTAGATTGTTGAAAGTAGGTTTTAAGTAATGAAGAAAATGGCATTATCCTTCGCAGTCGTAAGTTTATTACTAGGAGCTTGTAGTAATGATACGATTAGTAAGAAGGATGAAGTTATACAGAAAGATACGAAAGAAAAAAGCATGATTCCGAGAACTGCTGTTTCTAAAGATTATTATAGAACTGTAATTCCTTTAAAAGAACAAAAGGTTATCAATACAGCTAATGTAAAAACAAATTCTAAATTAGATTTAGCAGAGTATGAAAATGGTTTAATGAATATTGCAAAAGAGCAATTTGATACAGAAAACCATGTGCTTCAATTAAATCAGTATATTCCTGAGAAGTTAGTTGATGAACTAGTCGCAAAAGTAGAAGCACCTGTTTTGACAAATATTATAGAACAAGACTATTTCGGGAAACAGAATTCAAATGAATTAAGTTTATCTGGCGTTGTAATTGGGTTAGCTATGTCTTCAAGTGTATCCAATGAAGAGGCAATGTCTAAGGGGACTGAAGTTGCTAAGCAACTTATTGAAGCTATTCATAAAAATGACAAGTATAACAAATCTCCAATTACGTTTGCTATCTTTAAGCAAGAAAGTACAAGTTCTTTAAAAAATGGCACATATATTGCTAGTGCTACCGTTCAAAAGAATGATACGAACCTTGGAAATTGGAATGCAATTGAAGAAAAAGCGTATTCATATCCTTCCGATGAATTTACACAAGCACATGGAGAAGATAATGAAAAAATAAATAAATTTGCTGAGGCAATGAAAGGTTTTTCTCCTGGAGACTTTATCCCAGTAAATGCTAAAGTTTCTTATAAGAAAAATCAAATGGATACATTAAATATGGATATTGTTATTAAATATAACGGTAAAACAGAATTAATGGCTCTTACTCAACTCGCCGCTCAAAGTATGTTAGACCAATTACCGAAAGATGCAAAAGTACAATTGCAGATAAAGTCCGAGAATAAAATTGAGGCAATTGTTATAAAAGAGAAAAACAGCGATAAACCGTTTGTTTCCTTCTTATAAAAAAAGACAGTGTTTAAACTGTCTTTTTTTATTGTAAATAAAAGTGTAAGATAGGACAGAGCGCTGCGTAATACGCTCCATATTTCCGCTGCACCTTCCTGCCCTTGCATTGGCGATGTAACGCATTGTGATCTTCGCAAATTGCCGAGTACTTCCAGATCCAGCGCATCAAATGGTGATCATTGTCGTTTGATGTCGGTAAGTCGATATATTTAAAAAATCGCTGATATATTTCGAGTTGTGGTCGATATATTGATGATGTATAAAAGTATGTGTAAACATTTTTAGGCAAAAAATAAGGCAAAGTACCCCCTAGGTTTATCCAGAACCTAAAATGAAAGGAGACTTTGCCTCATGCCTAATA
>NZ_JAKUEN010000021.1:0-56230 GCF_022662915.1 Bacillus cereus group sp. BfR-BA-01453
TTCAAATCCTGTCTTCCCGATATTCCCAAAAACATGGGGCCTTAGCTCAGCTGGGAGAGCGCCTGCCTTGCACGCAGGAGGTCAGCGGTTCGATCCCGCTAGGCTCCACTTTATTTATTATATGTCTCGGAGGTATACCCAAGTTCGGCTGAAGGGATCGGTCTTGAAAACCGACAGGCGGTGAGAATCGCGCGGGGGTTCGAATCCCTCTACCTCCTCCATTTTCTTTTAAAATGGTTTAGACATAAATAATAAAATATTTTTTCCTTCATGGAGGTATACCCAAGTTCGGCTGAAGGGATCGGTCTTGAAAACCGACAGGCGGCGAGAGTCGCGCGGGGGTTCGAATCCCTCTACCTCCTCCATTTTTTATAAAATAAATATTTTATCATCGCGGGGTGGAGCAGCACGGTAGCTCGTCGGGCTCATAACCCGAAGGTCGCAGGTTCAAATCCTGTCCCCGCAACCAAATGGTCCCGTGGTGTAGTGGTTAACATGCCTGCCTGTCACGCAGGAGATCGCCGGTTCGACCCCGGTCGGGACCGCCATTTATGTTTGGCTCGGTAGCTCAGTCGGTAGAGCAGAGGACTGAAAATCCTCGTGTCGGCGGTTCGATTCCGTCCCGAGCCACCATTTTTTTATGCCGACTTAGCTCAATTGGTAGAGCAACTGACTTGTAATCAGTAGGTTGGGGGTTCAAGTCCTCTAGTCGGCATCCTTTAGGGGCATAGTTTAAAGGTAGAACTGAGGTCTCCAAAACCTCCAGTGTGGGTTCGATTCCTACTGCCCCTGTAAAGTATATGGGCCTATAGCTCAGCTGGTTAGAGCGCACGCCTGATAAGCGTGAGGTCGATGGTTCGAGTCCATTTAGGCCCACCATATATTATTCCGCAGTAGCTCAGTGGTAGAGCTATCGGCTGTTAACCGATCGGTCGTAGGTTCGAGTCCTACCTGCGGAGCCATGGCCCGTTGGTCAAGTGGTTAAGACACCGCCCTTTCACGGCGGTAACACGGGTTCGAATCCCGTACGGGTCATAAAAAAAGAGTCAGCATATTGCTGACTCTTTTTTATTGTGCGTTCATTCTCCTTTATCAACTGATTTTCCTGAAATAAATAAAGGGATTTAGGAAAAGCTATGGTATGTATAAAAAGGAGGAGATACAAATGACACGAGTGAGAGACTTGATGAGCACTCATATTGTACAGTGTACACCGTTAGACAATGTATATGAAGCTGCTGTAAAGATGAAAGAAGAATCGATTGGATTGATCCCGGTTGTTGAAAATGAACAAGTTGTTGGTCTTGTTACGGACCGAGATTTAGTTGTTCGAGGGATTGCTGAAAAACATCCTGGATCTAATAAAATTACAAATGTAATGACAAAAAACATTGTTTCAGTTTCTCCAGATGATCCTATTGAAAAGGCTACAGAGTTAATGGCACAGTATCAAATTAGACGATTGCCAGTAGTTGAGAGTGGTCAACTCGTTGGGATGTTAGCACTAGGAGATTTAGCTATAAAAGAATCGGCAGATGATCAAGCGGGATTTGCTTTAAGTGAAATATCAGAGCATACGGAATGAAGTGAGACTTTAATTAGTGTAATACGTTACGTATAAAAATCAGATACATTATTCTAGTATATAGGGTTAAGCTAATATGTTAGCATGATGTATCTGAGCCATTATATAATAAGTATACAGTTAGTAATTTCGACAGTTTATTTAAATTTGTCATTCCTAATTATAAATAAGAGAAAAAATGATATACTGATAGATATAAGTATTATGATTGATTTCGAATATAACAATATTTATTGTTAATGATGTGATAATGGATTAATATTTCCTATGTAGATAAAAGGGAAGGGGAATTATATGAAGGCTGTACAGCGCGATCCAAATTGGAATTTGGTTACAGATACATATATAGAACCAAATAATTTCGCTGAATTATTTTCTTTGCTTGTACCTTGTCATCCAAAAGGTGAAGGGAAAGAACGAACTATATTAGTGTGGAAAGAAAAAGAATTTTATAAAGAAGAAAATTTAGCGGCATTTATCGTATATGGAATGAATAAAGCAAAGAATTTACCGCAATTTCATAAAGACGAAATTCCAACTTTAGTACGTATTCTTCGCTTATGCCAAGAAATTGGTTGGTATGAAGAAGCGAATACTTTTATGGTAACTCAAGGGCTAGCTGAGTTTGTTCATACTTCATTGGAATATGAAACGTGGGATCTTTTGACGCAGGCGGTTGCTTTAAACTATTTAATAATTAAATATCGTATTGGTGAATTAACTGATGGAGATGTAGAAATTTGGGATAGAGTTAAATTTAATGAGAAATGTATAACAGACTGTAAACATTTATTATCCCATAAAGAAGTATTAGAATTTACATTTTTTTATATGTGTAAGAGAGCTAAGTCACTATCAAAAGAGCAATTAAATAGTGATATGATGAGTTTAGCGATGTATTGTAATACTTTTGTTTATGACTTATATACATATGATTTATTACGAAAGTATCGTAAGTGTACAGACTTTCTATCATATTATGGACCTAGTCAAGCGGTGTTAGCTTGCCAAAGGGCTGTACTTTCTCAAATTTCAGATCGATTAGACCCACTCAAGACTACTCATGTAGATGATTACTTATATGTAATGAAAGATATGATGGAGCATATGACGATAGGGATAATGGATCGATATGATCATTTTATTGGAAAGTTATTATCATATGTGCCATTTTTTGAAATGATCCAAGTTCCACAACATGCATATTATTGTGAAGAATTATTGTATATTTGTAAGGGCATTAAATATAAAGAAGAAATATTACGCAATTATATATTTATACAATTACATGACTGTTTACCATCTTTCTTTAAACTGTTTCTTAAAAATAAGCGTTATGCAACGATTCATGATATTCTGTTCTATTGGTGTGATGATGAACAAAGAATGAGCTTAGAGAAAAAATATAATCTTAGCTTTATTTATGAAAAATATGCTTGTGGATAAAGGGCACTTTCTATATAAATAAAAAAGGATCTCAATTGTGAGATCCTTTTTTATTAGTAAAGCAAGGAGAATGTAATTAAGACGAGAAATAACATTCCATAAAGGAGAAATTGTGCCGTATAGCTTCCTTGTATACCAAAAAAAGTATTTGTTTTTTTGTATAAATTCAATATATATTTTATCGGATTATCTTTGAAAGATTGGTACACAGTGTCTCCTCTTTCTAAGCTTCTTGTTCGTGTTTTTTGTTATTAGGGACATGAATGTATCTAGCTATGAATAATAAAACAGCCATAAAAAATACGGGAAATACGGTAGATAAATAAAAACCATTACTAATAATATTTGTTATTAAAGCACTTAATAGAAAGATGGCATTATAAATATGGGCAATTTTTTGTTTTAGTTGAACTTGAAAGGCTTCCATCATAATTTCTAAAGCAACAAAAGCAATGATAATAGATAAAAATACAGTATTTGTATTATAAATTACTAAGCAACAGATTAAGCCTAAAAAGGCTAAGTATTCAATTAAGAGAGGTATATTGATATTGCGTGGCATACAATTTACCTAACTAAATATGGCAGTGGGTTTACTGCATTTGTTTTTTCAAAATTCCATTCTCCATTGTGTAATTCAAAATGAAGATGTTGCCCGTATGAATGACCTGTGTTTCCCATATGACCTACTAATTGTCCAGCTTGTACTTGATCACCAGCTTGTACAGTGCGATCTTTCATGTGAGCATAGACTGTTGTATATAATTTCCCGTTTATTTGATGGGCGATGAACACAACATTGCCATAGCTAGCTGAATAATATGATTTCACGACTTTACCTGCCGCCGCAGCCTGGATAGAGACATTACCCTGAGCTGCGATATCTATACCATAATGCATTTGTTCCCAGCGCATATCAAATGTTGAGCTAATTTTTCCTTGAGTAGGGAATTTGAAAACGGCTGGAATGGAAGTAGGTTGAGCCGTTTGAGCTTGTGATTGCGTTTGATTTTGCACTACATAATGCTTTGCCACATATCCGTATCCTGTGCCAAAACGAATTTTATACCAAGTTCCTACAGTTTCCACTACTTGTAATTGTGTACCATTTTGTAATGAACCAAGTAGTGCGCTACTTGTACTAGCGTTGCTACGCACATTAAGTTTAGGTGTTGCTACTGTGTATTTCGTATTATTTTGAACTGTGATGCCTTTTACTAAAGGCTGTGAACCATTAGATACGAATGCCTTTTGTACGTAACCTGTTTTGCCATTATGTAAAATTTTATACCATTCACCTTGTTCTTCTTGAATAGTAACGAATTTCCCATTTGGTAATACATCTAAAATTGAAGATTCTAAATTAGGTTCAGAACGAACGTTTAATGCATTGGCATTGACGATATATTGATTATTAGATTGAAGTTTGTTTTTTAGTAGAATAGAATCTTTTTGTACGTAACCTACTTTATTATTAACAGATACTTTATACCAGCCATTAGTTGTTTCAAGTATATTCACTTTCGTATTAAAGCGAATTGTATCAATTGATGAGCTATTTGCGTTATCTTTTGTATGTAAGGCTACTTGATCGACTTTGACATATCCAGTTTTCACATTAGATAATTGTTCAGCGTTGGCTGTTTGTACATTTGTTTCTCCCATAGAAGGAAGTAAAGAAGCAATTGCGACAGTAGTTGCTGTTAAAGCAGTAGCTTTCATATTCATATAATAGAGACCTCCTCTAGTTGTATAGTTGTAATTTTATTATAGTATAAAGATATAATATAGTGGGTGTATTCACATAAATGTAATATGAAATCAATATAAAAATAAATTTTTTGAGGATAATGATTCCTTTTTATCCAATTTATTAGGATAATAATTTCTAAGATAGAATATAAGTATTATATGGTTTTGTTATTTTGTTGACAATTGAGAAAATTAAAACAGTTGATGATGTCTTATTACGGTGTTATACTGACAGTGATAATTTTATAGTTTGCTAGGAGAGCTGGTGTTGCCAGCTGAGAGTAAGACCTTAAGTCTTTGATCCTTTTTATTACCTGATCTAGATTATGCTAGCGTAGGGAAGCAATTCGGACACTAATAATGAGTCCCCGTTTCTTTGCGTATAGAAACGGGGCTTTTTTATTTGAAAATTTCATATTGAAACCACTAGGGGTGCTTGTTGTGCTGAGAGAGGAATAATCCTTAACCCTTACAGACCTGATCTAGATAATACTAGCGAAGGGAAGTGGAGCAACGAATAAATTATAATTTTATTTGCTGTAACCACTTCTTATTTAGAAGTGGTTTTTTATTTAGATATATAAATTGAAAGGGGATAGAGAAATGAAATTTTGCGATAGATTATTAGAAACTGTACAACCAGTTTGGGAGATGAGTCATAATCATCCATTTGTTGTAGGTATGGGGGATGGTACGTTAGAAAAAGATAAGTTTCAGTATTATATTATTCAAGATTATTTATACTTGTTAGATTATGCAAAGTTATATGCGATCGGTGTTGTAAAGGCAACAAATCCACAAGTTATGGGGAAATTTGCTGAACAAATTGATGGGATATTAAATGGAGAAATGACAATCCATAAACAATATGCAAAAAGACTTGGAATTTCTATAGAGGAGATAGAGTCTGCAAAGCCATCTGCTAAAAATTTAGCTTATACAAATTACATGATGTCTGTATCTCAAAATGGCACACTTGCGGAATTAATAGCAGCACTTCTTCCATGTATGTGGAGCTACTGGGAGATTGGAAAGCGTTTAAATGATATTCCTGGAGCAAGAGATCATGAGTTCTTTGGTGAGTGGATTCAAGGCTATAGCTCTGAAGAATATGGCAACCTTTGTGTTTGGTTAATCGATTTATTAAATGAAATGGCAGTTGGAAAGTCTGAAAAAGAGCTAGATCGATTAGAGGAGATTTTCCTATATTCCAGTCGATTTGAATATTTATTCTGGGATATGTCCTACCGTAAGGAGATGTGGGGATTTGAGGAGCAAGAACATACTACAGTTTCATAATGTTTCTTTTCATTATGATGAGAAGCCAATCATTAATGAATTAAATGCTTCTATACAAGATAAAGAGTTTGTAAGCATTATCGGACCGAGTGGATGCGGGAAAAGTACTTTATTTCGCCTTATTACAGGTTTAGAAGAAGCGAGTACGGGACAGATAGAACTAACAGAAACAAAGAGCCATCCTGTAGGGTATATGCCCCAAAAAGATATGCTCCTGCCATGGAGAACGATTATTGAGAATGCGGCCCTGCCGCTAGAGTGCCAAGGTGTACAGAAGAAAGAAGCACAAATAAAGGCAAAGGAACTGTTACACAAATTTGGTTTACAAGGGTATGAGGCAAAATATCCGAAAGATTTATCTGGTGGTATGAGGCAACGCGTATCTTTCATTCGAACTTTATTAACAGGCGGGGAGATATTGCTGTTAGATGAACCGTTTAGCGCGTTGGATGCTTTAACGAAGGCATCTTTACAGGAATGGTTGTTTGAACAATGGAAAGAGTGGGAAAAAACAATTTTATTTATCACTCATGATGTGGAAGAAGCATTGTTTCTTTCTAATCGAATTTTAGTGGTAGAGCAGCAACCGATAACTACTTTAACCGAGAGGATTGTACCGCTTGATCATAATCGGACAAGAAAAGATTTATATAAACCGGAAGTATTAGCGCTGAAAGATGAGCTTCTTAGTATGTTGCAAAGGCAGGTACTCGTATGATGAACCGGTTGAAGGAGCTATTACCTGCTCTTACACTTTCTAGTATTTTACTTGCTCTTTGGGAAGTAGGCGCAAGAATTGTAGATGAAATGTACATTTTACCGTCACCGTCTGCAATTGTAATGAAGATATGGAAACTAAAAGACATATTATTTACGGTTCATTTGCCAGCAACATTATATGTCGTTTTAATAGGGGGGGCTATTTCTATCGTACTTGGGGTAGGGCTAGCGATGTTAATGAATGCGAGTAATTGGATGGAGAGAGCATTTTATCCATTATTAGTTGCCTCACAAACGATTCCTATTACAGCGCTTGCTCCGCTTTTCGTTTTATGGTTTGGATATACGATCTGGAGTAAGGTTGTTGTTACAGTTTTAATTACGTTTTTCCCAATTGCGGTTAATACGTATGATGGACTGCGCAGTACGAAAAAAGAATGGGAAGAGCTTTTAGTTACGTATGGGGCAACGAAAAAAGATGTTTTTCTTAAATTAAAATTGCCGTCTGCACTTCCTTATTTTTTCTCAGCTTTAAAAATTGCAGTACCGCTTAGTGTAATTGGGGCGGCAATTGGTGAATGGCTCGGTGCACAAGCGGGGCTAGGATATTTCAGTAAGAGAATGATGACGCAATTAGACGGGGCAGGTGTATTTGCACCCATTGTATTGTTATCATTATTAGCTATTTTCTTCGTCGTACTTATTTCGGTATTAGAAAAGAAATTCATTAGTTGGAGGAAGCATTCATGAAATTTTTAAAACGCATCTTTGTGCTTACATTATTAGTTGCAATGATTGCTGGATGTTCGAGTAATTCAGCATCAGATAAGAATAAAAAAGAGAAAGAAATAACGGTCATGCTTGATTGGTACCCAAATGCGGTACATAGCTTTATTTATGCGGCAATTGAAAAAGGTTACTTTAAAGAAGAAGAAGTAAAGGTAAATATTAAATTCCCTTCTAATCCGACTGACCCATTAACGTTAGCAGCTGCAGGAAAAGTAACAGTTGGCTTATATTATCAGCCAGATGTTGTCATGGCAAAAGCAAATGAACAAATTCCAGTGAAATCAATTGGAGCCGTCGTACGTTCACCATTAAATCATGTTGTATCGCTGAAGTCTGCAGGCATTCAATCGCCAAAAGATTTAGAGGGTAAAACAGTTGGATATTCTGGAACACCTTTAAGTGAGATGTATTTAAAAACGATGGTAAAAGAAGCTGGTGGTAATCCAGATACAGTGAAAGTAGTCGATGTTGGTTTTGATTTAGTACCAGCATTAATTACGAAAAAAGTGGATGCGGTAACAGGAGCATATATTAACCACGAAGTACCTGTTATGCGTCATGAAGGTCATGAACCAGCATACTTTAATCCAGCAGATTATGGTGTACCGAATTATCATGAGCTCGTATTTGTAACAGGTGATAAGACATTGAAAAAAGATAAAGAAGCTTTGCAAGCTTTCTTGCGTGGTACGAAAAAAGGCTATGATTTCATGAAGAAAAGCCCAGATGAAGCATTGAATATTTTATTAAATCATCAAGAAAAAGAAAACTTCCCACTTGTGCCAGAAGTTGAAAAGGAAAGTATGAAAATTTTATTAGAGAAGATGGAAACGAAAGATGAGCCATTTTTATCAGATTCAAAAGAGTCATGGGAGAAACAAAATAAATGGTTGAAAGATAAAGGAATGACGAAAGAAATCGTTCCGGCCGATGAGTTATTCGAAAACATTTTAAAGTAGGCGAATGAATATGAAAAATGAGCTTCATGTAATCTCAAATGGTCACATGTCATTCGAAGAGTTAGTGAATGTAGCGATGCAAATTGAAAGTGAAATTGATTATTTGCATATTCGTGAGCGTGAGAAAAGTACGAAGGAATTGTATGAAGGTGTGGAAAGTCTTTTGAAGAAGGGCTTTCCAGCATCGAAAATAGTGATAAATGATCGAATTGATATTGCTATTTTATTAAATATTCCGCGTGTGCAGCTAGGATATCGAAGCGCAGATGTAAGGTCAGTGAAAGAAAAGTTTTCTTATTTGCATGTCGGTTATTCTGTGCATTCTTTAGAAGAGGCGATTGATGCATTTAAGAATGGCGCGGATTCACTCGTCTATGGTCATGTATTTCCGACAGATTGTAAAAAAGGTGTGCCAGCGAGAGGGCTTGAAGAAATTTCAGACATTGCAAAGTGTTTATCCATACCGATTACAGCAATTGGAGGAATCACTCCGGAAAACACTGGAGATGTTCTTACTAACGGCGTCAGTGGTATTGCTGTTATGTCTGGGATTATAAGTAGTAGTAACCCGTATAGCAAAGCGAAATCTTATAAGGAATCAATAAGAAAGTGGGCGGAAAAACATGTGTAAGAAGTATGATGTAGCGATAATTGGCGGTGGTGTAATTGGTAGTTCGGTTGCACATTTTCTAGCAGAAAGAGGCCATAAAGTAGCGATTGTAGAGAAGCAACAGATTGCATCTGAAGCCTCGAAAGCAGCCGCTGGTTTACTTGGGGTGCAGGCAGAATGGGATGAATATGACCCGCTATTTGAACTTGCTAGAGAAAGCCGTGCTATATTTCCACAACTTGCAGAAGTTTTACGCGAAAAAACAGGCATCGATATTGGGTATGAAGAGAAAGGCATTTATCGCATTGCTCAAAATGAAGATGAGAAGGAAAGAATTCTTCACATTATGGATTGGCAGCAGAAAACCGGTGAAGATTCTTACTTTCTAGCGGGAGATCGTTTGCGAGAGAAAGAGCCGTATTTATCTGAGTCAATTATAGGGGCTGTATATTATCCGAAAGATGGTCATGTTATTGCACCAGAGCTTACGAAAGCATTCGCACATTCCGCATCATTTTCGGGCGCTGATATATATGAACAGACAGAAGTGTTTGATATCCGTATTGAAAATAATAAAGTGAATGGAATTGTGACGAGTGAAGGCATGATCACTTGCGAGAAAGTTGTTATTGCGGGTGGCTCATGGAGCACGAAGTTACTAGGTTATTTTCACCGCGAATGGGGTACATATCCAGTTAAAGGAGAAGTAGTAGCGGTAAGAAGTAGAAAACCACTTTTAAAGGCGCCTATTTTCCAAGAAAGATTTTACATTGCACCAAAGCGCGGCGGACGTTACGTAATTGGAGCAACGATGAAGCCCCGTACATTCAATAAAACTGTGCAACCAGAGAGTATTACTTCTATATTAGAGCGCGCGTATACAATATTGCCAGCATTAAAAGAAGCGGAGTGGGAAAGCGCATGGGCAGGATTAAGACCACAGTCGAATCATGAAGCTCCTTATATGGGAGAGCATGAAGAAATAAAAGGTTTATATGCTTGCACAGGCCATTATCGAAACGGCATTTTATTAAGTCCTGTTTCTGGTCAATATATGGCTGATTTAATAGAAGGAAAGCAGGAGAATCACTTGCTAGATTTATTGCTTTCTAAAACAGTTTAGAAAGGGGATGGAAGTTTGAATTTAAAAATTAATGGTAATCAAATTGAAGTGCCAGAGAGTGTGAAAACAGTAGCTGAGCTACTTACACATTTAGAGTTAGATAACAGAATTGTTGTAGTAGAGCGTAATAAAGATATTTTACAAAAAGATGATCATACAGATACATCTGTTTTTGATGGAGACCAAATTGAGATTGTAACTTTCGTAGGAGGCGGTTGATTATGTTAAACATTGGACCATTTTCATTTCATTCTAGACTTTTATTAGGAACAGGCAAATTCCCTGATTTTGATGTGCAGCAAAAGGCAATTGATGTATCTGAGGCAGAAATTTTAACGTTCGCAGTACGTCGTATGGATATATTTGATGCAAAGCAGCCTAATTTATTAGAGAAACTTGATGTAAAAAAATATACGTTATTACCGAATACAGCCGGAGCAAAAAATGCTGAAGAAGCTGTTCGTATTGCAAAATTAGCAAAAGCTTCAGGGCTGTGCGACATGATAAAGGTAGAAGTTATTGGTGATGATAGAACGTTATTACCTGATCCGGTAGAGACGTTAAAGGCATCTGAAATGTTACTAGAAGAAGGATTTATCGTACTTCCGTACACATCTGATGATGTTGTATTAGCACGTAAATTACAAGAACTTGGCGTGCATGCGATTATGCCAGGAGCATCTCCAATTGGATCAGGACTTGGTATTGTAAATCCATTGAATTTGAGCTTCATTATTGAACAAGCGACAGTACCAGTTATCGTTGATGCTGGTATCGGTAGCCCGGCTGATGCGGCATTTGCGATGGAATTAGGAGCAGATGGTGTGTTATTAAATACAGCTGTATCAGGAGCAAAAGATCCTATTAAAATGGCACAAGCAATGAAATTAAGTATTGAGGCAGGTCGTTTAGGCTTTGAAGCAGGTCGCATTGCACGTAAACGTTGTGCAACAGCAAGTAGTCCTTTAGAAGGAATGAGCGTAGTTGAATAATCGATATTCTCGCCAAGAACTATTTTCTCCGATTGGAGAAGAAGGACAGCAAAAGATAAGGGAAAAGCATGTGCTTATTATCGGTGCAGGCGCACTAGGTAGTGCAAATGCAGAAATGTTTGTAAGAGCTGGTGTTGGTACAGTAACGATTGTTGACCGGGATTATGTCGATTGGAGTAATTTACAAAGGCAGCAATTGTATGCAGAGAGTGATGTGAAAAATAATCTTCCGAAAGCTGTAGCAGCGAAGAAGCGTCTAGAAGAGATTAATAGTGAAGTAAGAGTAGAAGCGCTCGTTCAAGATGTAACAGCTGAGGAGTTAGAAGAACTTGTTACAAACGTTAATGTAATGATTGATGCAACTGATAATTTCGAAACGCGTTTCATTGTGAATGATATAGCACAAAAATATTCTATTCCATGGATTTACGGAGCATGTGTAGGGAGTTACGGCCTTTCTTACACAATCCTTCCTAGTAAAACGCCATGTTTATCTTGTTTATTACAATCGATTCCGCTTGGCGGAGCGACATGTGATACAGCGGGGATTATATCGCCTGCTGTATCTCTCGTCGTTTCTCATCAAGTAACGGAAGCTCTTAAACTATTAGTAGAAGATTACGAATCGCTTCGAGATGGACTTGTATCGTTTGATGTATGGAAGAATGAATATTCATGTATGAATGTGCAAAAGCTTCGTAAGCACAATTGTCCTTCGTGCGGAGAGAATGCCTTGTATCCGTATTTAAATAAAGATAATACATCGAAAACAGCAGTTTTATGCGGGAGAAATACAGTTCAAATTAGACCACCTCATAAAGAGGAAATAGATTTTGAACGATACAAAGAGCTGCTGAATGATCGTGTGAATGATTTAAATGTAAATCCATATTTATTATCATTTTCTGTGGAAGAAAAGAGATTAGTTGCTTTTAAAGATGGTCGTGTACTTGTACATGGAACGAAAGATATAAGCGAAGCAAAAACGATTTATCATCGATATTTTGGATAGAAAAGGATGAGTGGGATGAAAGTAAATAAAGCTTTAACAATTGCAGGTTCTGATAGCGGAGGCGGTGCTGGCATTCAAGCAGATTTAAAAACATTTCAAGAGCTTGGCGTGTATGGGATGACGGCTATTACGGCAATTACTGCTCAAAATACGCTTGGCGTTCAAGGGGTATATCCAGTTTCGTTAGAAGGTATTACGGAACAGTTGAATTCAATTGGTACGGATTTAACACCAGATGCTGTAAAAATAGGTATGTTATTTAGCAACGAAATTATTCAAATTGTAGCAGAATATATTAATAAATTTGGCTGGAATAATATTGTACTAGATCCTGTTATGATTGCTAAGGGCGGTGCATCATTATTACAACAAGAAGCAGTACAAGCTTTAAAAGAATATTTATTGCCAGTAGCAACAGTTGTAACGCCGAATGTTCCTGAGGCAGAAGTGTTAACGGGGCTAGAAATTCATAACGTTGAAGATAGTAAAGAGGCTGCAAAAGTATTGCATGAATTAGGGGCGAAATATGTACTTATGAAGGGCGGACATGCAGAATATCAAGGTAATGAAGTAATTGATTTACTTTTTGATGGAGAAAAGTTTATTGAATTTAGAAGTGAGCGAATTCCTTCAAAGCAAACACATGGAAGCGGCTGTACATTTGCTTCAGCGGTTACAGCAGGGCTTGCGAAAGGCTACTCGATGGAAGAGGCAGTTCAAGAAGCAAAACGATTTATTAGTATAGCAATTGAAGAGCCGTTGCATATTGGAAGTGGTCATGGGCCGACGAATCATTTTGCATATAAAGTGAATAAAACGAGTGTGTAGGTAAGTAAAAAGTCAGTTTTATAACTGGCTTTTTTTTCTGTTTACTTTTTCTAAATACAGGAGTAATATATCAGCCAGAATATATTTTTTGTAATACGCTGAGTCCAATTATATGGAGCGGGGGAACCAATTTGTGCATTGTCACTTGGGGTGAATCTTTCAATTTTGAAAGTAGGGCTACTCTCAAAGTCCGAATCCGACAGCTAACTTCGTAAGCGTCTTGAGAGAGGACGGTGCCATGATGGATACATCACTTCATCGATCTGATTAGTATAAGGGAATATCAATCTATGTTTGAGTTCTTTTATACTAAGGAGGATGAGGTACATGGAACTAACACTTATTTGTGTTGGAGAAGAAAGCAAGGTAAATAGTTTAAGAAATTTAGTAGCATTTCAACATGAGTTAATTATTTTTACAGCAAATGAAGAGATAGCAGCTGAAGTGAGGAATTGTGGATTTGATTGGACGTATAGTTGTAGTAAGGAGCAGGATTTTACTAGTATTTGTGAGTGTATTAAGAAGGTAATTTTACTAGGGGATGAGCTTCCAATCGTTAGTTTTTTCACAGAACACATTCGCTTTTCTTTTCAGGCACCTATTACTGTTGTTACAAGGAATAAACGATATCCAGCGAGGCTCTATGAAACAATTGGAGCTACATTTGTCGTGTTTACGAATTGTGATAATATTACTTTTTTATTTTTTGAATAGGGCGGGGGAAAAGAAGATGAAGGTTTTGTTACTAGGAGATATAGCGAATCGTTGGGCGGTATCGGTAGAGCGAGTTCAAGAATTGGTGGTGCTCGACCCCATTTTTCCAAAGCCCTATATCATACTGCCATCAAAAGACGCTTTATATTTAAAAACAGATATTATCGAATATGAGCAGCTACATGCAGAATTGTCACAAGTTTATATTCGCGGGAGAAATCTACGTACTTTTTTACGAGGAGAATAAATAGTGAATAAAAAAAGAGCGAATGCTAAGTGCAACAAGCGATGCACTTCATGTCATTCGCTCTTTTTATTTCGTATTTAAAATATCATTTCTATGAAAAAGCAAGAAAAGACGAGAAAATAGATGGAATAATATTAATAACACTTAATGTAAGCGTTTAAATAGATGGATATTTTCTTATTTTCAGTAATTTAGCTCTTTACAAGTGAAATATAGAGGAGTATATTTACTCTCATAAATCATTCATAAAATTTCCAAAAAAACCTAAAATCGCTGAGTTCCAGAAATGGAGCGGGGGAACCAATTTTGTGCATCGTCACTTGGGGTGAATCTTTCAGTTTTGAAAGTAGGGCTACTCTTTAGGCCCGAATCCGACAGCTAACCTCGTAAGCGTTTAGAGAGGAGGTTTACTTTTTGTTGTTCATTTTTTGAACACTGAGTAGAGCTCAGTGTTCTTTTTTAATATTTCAATGGTAAATTTTAACAATTAGAAATGAGGGATAGCTATGTTAGATGTTGTAATGATCGGGATTTTTGTTGTGTTAGTTGCATCGATGGCAAGTCTTGCAAGTTGGTCAGATAAAGTTGTGAAAGAAGGGAAGCAATCATGACGATTGCCTTATCAATTATTGTTGCAGCAATTACGCTGTACTTAGTGTATGCATTATTAAATCCGGAAAAGTTTTAATTAGGGGGAGTCATTCATTATGATCTGGGTTGCAGTCGTTATTACAATGCTATTGTTTATTCTTGTGGCAAAGCCAACGGGAATTTATTTAGAGAAAGCCTTTCAAGGGAGTAAAAAGCTAGATAAAGTATTCGGGCCTTTTGAAAAACTTATTTTTAAAATTACGGGTGTAAAAGAATATAATCAAACGTGGAAACAGTACGCATTATCATTAGTTTTATTAAATGGATTTATGATTGTTGTCGTATATTTCATTTTCAGACTACAAGGAGTATTGCCATTAAATCCAGCACACATTGAAGGAATGGAGCCTACGCTCGCTTTTAATACAGCAATTAGTTTTATGGCTGATACGAACTTACAGCATTATAGCGGTGAAAATGGTTTATCTTATTTATCACAATTAATCGGAATTACATTCTTAATGTTTGCAGCACCGGCAACGACTTTAGCGCTCGTTATGGCATTTATAAGAGGGCTTGCTGGAAAAGAACTCGGTAACTTTTTCGTTGATTTTACGAGAGCACTAACGAGAGTATTTCTTCCTATCGCATTTATGGCGGCACTAGTCTTTGTTGCACTTGGCGTACCACAAACGTTAGACGGTGCCGTTACAGCACAAACAATTGATGGGGCAAAGCAAAGCATATTACGCGGGCCAGTTGCATCATTCGTTTCTATTAAGGAACTTGGAAATAACGGCGGTGGATTTTTCGGAGCAAACTCTACACATCCTTTCGAAAATCCAGGACAAATGAGTAATATTTTGCAAATGATGCTTATGATGTTATTGCCAACAGCACTTCCATTTACGTACGGACGAATGGTGGGCAATAAAAAGCAAGGTCGCATCCTTTTTGTTTCACTATTCATGGTCTTTTTACTAGGGTTTATAACGATTACGACATCTGAATTACATGGAAATCCAGCTTTAAATGGAATGGGTATCGAACATGTACAAGGAAGTACAGAAGGAAAAGAAGTAAGGTTCGGAACAGTATTTTCTTCACTATACGCAACAGTAACGACAGCTGCTGAAACTGGAGCGGTGAATACGATGCATGATACGTTAACACCAATTGGCGGGTTAGTACCACTCGTAAATATGATGTTAAATACAGTATACGGCGGCGTTGGAGCAGGCTTTGTGAACATTATTATGTATGCGATTATCGCAGTCTTTATATCTGGATTGATGGTTGGACGGACACCGGAATTTTTAGGTAAGAAAATTGAAGGTAAGGAAATGAAATTAATTGCGGTAACAATACTATTTCATCCACTGCTTATTTTAGGATTTTCAGCATTGGCTCTTTCTACACATTTAGGAACAGAAGCGATTTCTAACTCGGGCTTCCACGGTTTAACACAAGTTGTTTATGAGTATACGTCATCAGCTGCGAATAACGGATCTGGATTTGAAGGGTTAGCAGATAATACACCGTTTTGGAATATTACAACTGGTTTAGTTATGTTTTTAGGACGCTATTTCAGTTTAATTACGATGCTAGCTGTTGCAGCTTCATTGAAAGAGAAGACGGTTGTGCCAGAAACAGTCGGAACGTTCCGTACGGATAATAGTTTATTTGGCGGCATTTTCATCGGAACAATTGTAATTGTCGGTGCATTAACATTCTTCCCGATGTTAGTACTCGGCCCAATTGCAGAATTTCTTACATTGAAGTAATGGAGGGTAAATGATGAGACCGGTAGTAGTAAAAGAAAAAAGAGTAAATGAGTCACACATACATGCAGTAGAAGATGAGGTTAGACAAGCGAAAACGATGGATCGTGATATCGTGAAACATGCGATGAAACAATCCTTTGCGAAATTGAATCCGAAAGTTATGATAAAAAATCCGATTATGTTCGTTGTGGAGATTGGATTTATCATTACGTTCATTTTATCGTTTCTTCCAAGTCGTTCTAGTAGTGTACCAGGATGGTTTAATATAACAGTTTCCCTCATTCTATTATTTACAGTTTTATTTGCTAACTTTGCAGAAGCATTAGCGGAAGGACGGGGGAAAGCGCAAGCTGATTCTTTAAAACAGTCGAAGAAAGATGTGTTTGCCAATGTTGTAAAAGAAAACGGGAACATTGTTCAAGTTTCAGCAACGGATCTGAGAAAAGGTGATGTTGTTATTGTAAAACAAGGAGAAATGATTCCAAGTGATGGAGAAGTAATAAAAGGGTTAGCATCTGTTGATGAATCTGCGATTACAGGGGAATCAGCTCCTGTAATAAAAGAAGCTGGCGGTGATTTTTGTTCCGTAACAGGCGGTACGATGGTTGTAAGTGATGAGATTACGATTATCATTACGAGTAATCCTGGTGAATCATTTATTGATAAAATGATCTCTTTAGTAGAAGGGGCTGCTCGTCAAAAAACACCGAATGAAATTGCTTTAAATACAGTATTAACGAGTTTAACGCTTATTTTCTTAATCGTTGTTGTGACGCTGCCGATTTTCACAAATTATTTAGGGTTTCAAATTGATACAGCTGTACTTGTAGCATTGTTAGTATGTTTAATTCCAACGACAATTGGTGGTTTGCTATCAGCGATTGGTATTGCTGGGATGGACCGAGTGACAAAATTTAACGTGTTAGCGATGTCAGGGAAAGCAGTAGAAGCTGCGGGTGATATTAATACAATTATTTTAGATAAAACAGGTACGATTACTTTTGGGAACCGAATGGCTCATACATTATTACCTGTAGGAAATGAAACGATTGAGCAAGTTGGAAAGTGGGCTGCTATTAGCTCAGTTTTAGATGAAACACCAGAAGGTCGATCTGTTATCGAGTATGTGCAAGCGAAATCTATATCATATAATAGAGAACTTGCAGAACAAGGTGAGTTTGTTCCATTTAAAGCAGAAACGAGAATGAGTGGTGTTGATTTACAGGACGGAACGAAAGTGAGAAAAGGTGCTGTCGGTAGCGTGATTGAATGGGTTCAGTCACAAGGTGGAACAATTCCGAAAGATGTAAATCAAAAAGCAGATTTCATTTCAAAAGAGGGCGGAACACCACTTGTAGTTGCAGTGAATAATCGTATTTACGGTTTAATCTATTTAAAAGATACAGTAAAACCTGGTATGCGTGAACGTTTTGAACAGTTGCGTCAAATGGGGATTAAAACGGTTATGTGTACAGGGGATAACCCATTAACAGCAGCAACCATTGCAAAAGAAGCAGGAGTAGATGAGTTTGTTGCTGAGTGCAAACCAGAAGATAAAATTGCAGTTATTAAAGCAGAGCAAGATAAAGGAAAACTCGTAGCGATGACAGGTGATGGTACAAATGATGCGCCGGCATTAGCACAGGCTGATGTTGGATTAGCGATGAATAGTGGTACAACAGCTGCGAAAGAAGCAGCCAATATGATTGATTTAGATTCGAACCCGACAAAAATTATTGAGGTTGTAGGAATCGGTAAGCAATTGTTAATGACACGTGGTGCGTTAACGACGTTTAGTATTGCAAATGATATAGCGAAATATTTTGCAATCATTCCAGCAATGTTTACACTTGCGATTCCGCAAATGGAAGCATTGAACATTATGAAACTAACATCACCACTGTCAGCGATTTTATCAGCATTACTATTTAATGCGGTTATTATTCCATTACTCATTCCATTGGCGATGAAAGGTATCGCATATAAACCGATGAGTTCGAATGCACTACTTGGCCGAAACCTACTTATTTATGGGCTTGGCGGAGTGATTGTACCGTTCATTGGAATTAAAGTAATTGATATGATTGTCGGCTTGTTTATATAAGGAAGAGGGGAAAGAGATGGCGAAGAAACAAAGTATACTATCACCAATCATCCGTATTACTTTTACATTTTTAGTGTTGTGCGGACTTGTATATCCGCTTATTGTTACTGGTATTGCACAAGCAGTAATGAAGGATAATGCGGATGGAAGTCTAATATATAATGATAAAAATGAAGTGATTGGTTCTAAATTAATCGGTCAAAATTTCACAGATCCACGTTATTTTCATGGGCGTGTCTCTAGTATTGAATATAAAGCAGAAGCGTCAGGTTCAAATAACTATGCACCGTCTAATCCAGATTTAGAGAAACGAGTAGAGAAAAGTATTGAAGAGTGGAAGAAACAAAATCCGAGCGTTCCAGTTACAGAAGTACCAATCGATTTAGTGACAAATTCAGGTTCAGGGCTTGATCCTGATATTAGTCCGAAGGCGGCTTCCGTACAGGTAGAGCGTATCTCAAAATTAACGAAAATTCCGAAAGAAACACTAGAGCAATTGATTAAAGATCAAACAGAAGGTGCGGCACTTGGTTTATTTGGAGAGACCCGCGTAAACGTCTTAAAGTTAAATTTAGAATTACAGAAACTAATGAAATAGTAACGGTGCTACCTCAATCTAACGGATTGAGGTAGCGTTGTTTCAAAAGAAAGGTTGTGAATGTTTTGTATGCGGATGACTATAAACCCACTTTTCAAAGGCGAACACCAGAAGAGTATTTAGAATATATTCGTCAGCAAAACCGCGGGAAGTTAAAGCTATATGTAGGAGCAGCTCCAGGAGTAGGGAAAAGTTATAAAATGCTCTTTGATGCTAGAGAGATGAAAAAGGACGGTACGGATATTGTAATTGGTTTAATTGAAACGCATGGGAGAAAAGAGACGGAAGACGCAATTGCTGATTTAGAAAAGGTTCCTTTAAAAGAAATAGAGTATAAAGGGAAAGTGTTTTATGAACTTGATGTGGAAGGAATTATAAAGCGTGCACCGCAAGTCGTTGTTGTGGATGAACTTGCACATAGTAATATTCCCAGCTCTAAAAACAAGAAGCGTTATATGGATGTACAAGAATTGTTAGAGGCTGGTATATCCGTATTGTCAGCGTTTAATATTCAACATTTAGAAAGCGTTCATGACATTGTAGCTCAAATTACAAATGTAAAAGTAAGAGAACGTATTCCGGATTTTATTTTACAAAAAGCAAATGAAATTCAGCTCGTCGATGCAACGCCGGAAGTACTTCGGAAGAGATTAATAGACGGGAAAATATATAAGGAGGAAAAAATTCAGCAAAGCTTACAAAATTTCTTTACGCTTAATAATTTAGGAGCACTCAGGGAATTATCGCTTCGTGAAGTCGCTGACGATATGGACGAGAAAATTAGTCAAACAGTGATAGAACCAATTGGCGTGAAAGAAAAAATTCTCGTTTGTGTACAGTACAGTTCAACAGCAGAGAAATTAATAAGACGGGGCTGGCGCATGGCTGATCGGTTAAACGCTGAATTGTATGTATTAAATGTTGAAAGAGAAAATATAGATTCTCTTTCAGCTGGAAAAAAGCAGACGATTGAAGAGTGGAAGGCGCTCACGAATCAATTTGATGCAAGTTTTGTATTAGAAGAAGCAAAAGGAAGAAAGCCAGCGGATGTTATTATTGAAGTTGCAAAAAGATTACAAGTAACGCAAATTTTACTTGGGCAATCAGCGAGAACGCGATGGGAAGAAATTCGAAAAGGTTCGATTGTGAATGAAATTATGAGACAGACGAAGCATATTGATATTCATATTGTTGCGGATCAACGAGTTTAAAATAGAGACCATCTGTAGGTCTCTATTTTGCTTTTTGTGTGGCAGGGAATCGTAGCATTTTCATTGCATATAAGATTACAAGTAAAAACATAATTGCGCCTAGGAAGAAAATCCAAAAGTAATTTTGGTTAAATAAAAGAAATCCACCTATAAGTGGGCCTGTGCCCATACCAAGATAGCGGATGAAGTTGTACATACCGATAGCAGTTGCGCGTTCTTGTACGAATTCTTCCGTTAATAAAGTAGTGTGAGTTGGCATAGAAAGTCCCATACTAAAACCGTACAAAGATGTAACGATAATGATGAATGGGATATTAATGCTATATGTGAAAGAGAATAAAACGACACATATAATATTGAAGAAACTCGTAATAAATAAAGTTTGCTTTGTTGTCAGGCGTTTTTGCAAAAACTTGTAGCAAAAACTTCCCAGCATGATAGAAAGAGACATTGGTACAAACATAAGACCAATTTCATTTACAGTTAAATGAAATGAATTTGTTAAAATACTCGGTAAAAAAACGAGAAAGCAAAAGTAAATACAAAATTGAATGAAGCCAATAAGAGTAATAGAAAATCCAGTTTTATTTTTTAAGATAAACCAGTAATTCTTTTTTGATTGCGGTTGCTTACTTACAGTTGGTTTTGTTTCTGGAAGTAGTGAAAGGTTTATCATTAATAAAAGAATGCCAAGTATAGATAAAAATAGAAATACGGATAAGTGGCCATTTATACTGCCGAGATAACCACCAATGAGAGGACCAATCGCAGGTGCGAGGGCAAGTAACATTTGGTATAGGCTCATCGCTTCTCCGCGTTCTTTTCCTTCAAACAAATCACCAATAATCGTTGCTGAAACTACAGGTATAGCCGCTATTCCTATAGCTTGAATAACTCTAAAAAAGAGAAATAAATAAATGTTTGCCGAAAAAGCACATCCGATTGAACCAATTGTACTAATGACTAAACTAGGGATAAGGACGGATTTTCTCCCTTTTGTATCAATTAAAGGTCCATATACGAGCTGCATAATTGCAAGAATGAATGTGAAAAGTGAAACTGTGACATTTACAAGATAAGGAGAAGTATGAAAAGAACCTTGAATCATGGGCAAGATAGGTGTGTAAATATTTTGAGCGAAGGAACTGAGTAAGGCACTAATACAGACAACATATAAAATGAAATGTAGTTTGGATTTTTTCATTATGTTAACCTCCTTCTTTTTAGTTTCCTAGGAAACTAAATTTATTTTAACATGTTTTTCTAACTTGTAAATATGAAAAAATGATTTTAAAATGGTATATAGCTAAATTGTTTCTTTGGAAACTTAGGGGGTGAACAGATTGGATTATACAACGAAACAAATGGAAATACTTTCGAACATTCGTACACTTTTGCATAAAAGAGAAGAACATTTGAAAGGACAAAATGAGAAGTTTCTTCGTGAGACAGGTGTAAGTGGTATGTCTTTATCTGAGTTACATGTAATCGAGTGTATCGGGAAAAATGGTCTGATGAATGTAACGGCAATTACGATAGAAATGGGAATGACGAAGGGTGCAATCTCTAAAGTTTGTACAAAGTTGTTCCAAAAGAAATTCGTTGAGAAGATGCAAATGTTAGACAATCAAAAAGAAATTTTCTTTCGCTTAACGGAAAGCGGAAATGAAATATATAAAGCTCATGAGAAATTGCATAAACAAGCTGAAGAAAAGTGGCTGTTACTCTTAGATAGATATACGAAAGAAGAACAAGATTTTATTCAAAGGTTTATAAAGGATGTCTCGGATCATTTGGAAATATAATTGGAAGAAAAAATTCCGTTTTCTCAAGTCTTTTAAATATAATTTCTGAAAGAACTCATATATAATAGAAAAAGATACTTAACATGGTGAATAATTAAAGAGTCAATATATATAGAGGAGAGAGTAACATGCTTGAAAATACAGGGTTAGTATTAGAAGGCGGCGGTATGCGTGGTGTATATACGGGCGGGATATTAGAATACTTTATGGAACAAGATTTATATTTTCCATATGTAATTGGTGTATCAGCTGGTGCTTGTCATGCAGCGTCGTATCTTTCCAGACAAAGAAATAGAAATAAAACAGTAAATATTGATTATGCATCACATCCGAAATATTTATCGTATAAAAACTTATGGAGAAAACGTCAGCTATTTGATATGGATTTTATTTTTCATGAAATTCCAGAAAAGCATGTGCCGTTTGATTTTGAAACATACTTTAATAGCCCAGAGCGTTTCCTTGTAGGAACGACGGATTGTGAAACAGGACAGTCTGTTTATTTTGAAAAAGAGGGAACGAATGATGATGCACTAAATTTATTACAAGCTTCTAGTTCATTACCTTTCATTGCACCAGTAGTAAATTACCGTGGTAAACAATTATTAGATGGCGGGATTTCAGATCCGATTCCAGTTCGTAAAGCACAGGAAGATGGATTTAAAAAATCAGTCGTAATTTTAACAAGAAATCACGGTTACGCAAAGAAAAAATCAAGATTTGGTTGGGTTGCTGCGAAAGCTTATAAAAAATATCCGAATCTTGTTAACACGATGCTAAATCGCTATGAAGTATATAATGAAACACTGCACTACATTGAAAAAGAAGAACAAGCTGGGAATTTATTTGTTATTCGCCCAGAAGTGCCGCTTCAAGTAGATCGTATGGAAAAAGATACAACAAAACTACAAAATCTATATGAGCAAGGCTATGAAGATGCAAAGAGACAGTTTGCAGATTTGCAGGCGTTTTTGCAAAAATAAGTATGAGGCTGTGGAGAAGAATTTCTCTGCAGCCTTTTTATATTGCTACTTATACGTTACTTTTGAAAAATGTATGAATGTTTAAGTGTTTAAAGAGTTTGTAAAACATAGGGGTGTCTTATTGAGGAGAATTTATTTGAAGGATATTATGATGAGGTAGCGCTACAAAACTATTTAATTTATGAGGTGATTGTTAATGAAGGGAAAGGTTTTTTCGATTGCGACTTTAATGTTATTAGCAACATCCATCTCAACAAGTGCATTCTATCCAACTTTAAGTGGTCACAAAAGTGGTAACCTACTATCTTACAGAGCTCAAACAACTACGAATCAAAATGCATCTCGCTGTTCAGTAGCAATTTCTTTTATTAATTCAAAAGGAAGTTATTCATATATTGAAAGTGCTTCGGATAAATTAGGATCACATGAATCTGGAAGGGCATTAAATGCCACGGTTAGTAATGGCGCATATAACGCCTTTGGTGCAAAGGGGCTATACTCTGAGCATTATGCTAATGAGAATAATGACTATCAAGAAGATACACACAAAGGAACTTTTGATAGTAACGGTAACTTACGATTACAGTGGTAAAAAATATTCAATAGTTGTCTTTATAAATATTTGGATAAGGAGAAGGGGATGTTCATCATCTCCTTCTTATCTAAAAGGAGCAGAGACATGTATTTAGCTTTTAAAAATATAAAAAACAATAAACTATTTTCCATAATTCTTCTTATGGCATTTTTTATTTCTTTTCTTTCTATATCAGTAGCCGCACTTTTAACAGAGTCTAAACGGAATTTTATATCTGCTTTTCAAATCGGTTTCCCAGAAAAAAATCAAGTTTTAAATGTTCCGATAGCAAATGCAACTGAATTGGATGAGATAATTCCTTTCATACAAGATACTTTTGTGAAAAGTGATATTTACGTAGAGCATTTAAAAGCATTAAATAGTTCAGGTGCAATAAAAATCGTAGCTGTGAACTTAAAAGATGATTATTATTGGACGCCATATATTTCTGAGGGTCAATATTTTCATCGTGAAAATGTAAATGATATGGTTGTTGGTGATCAAACGAATGTAAAGGAGTTATATGAATTTGATAATACATATAAAAAAATAGGCACTATATCAAGAAAAGACAGTGACGTCGGTGTATCAGACATATACATTCCACTTCAAAATTTACCTACTATATCTAAAAAAGGTATTATCGCGAGTAAACAATTACAATTAACAGTTGTTAACCCTACATCATCTATCCATAAAGAAATAAAAACATTTATGAATAAGAGCAAAGAAGTAATCTCAGGTGAGGTTCAAATACTGAATAAAAGAGATTTTCAGGAACTAAATGTAACATATGTAGATCCAGCCAATAAGTATTATTATAAATTTATTCTTGTTGCAGTAGTTTCTGGTATTTCAGCAGTGTTGTTTTGGATTTATAAAAAAGAAAGAGAGATTTCATTAAAAAAAGCAGTAGGTGCTTCTAATATATCTATTTATTGTGAACTATATGTTCAAATTTTGTTTATTTCTCTAGTGGCGATGTTGTTGGTTTTTCTTGTGTTAGAAATGTTTTCTGGAACAATTCATACGTATTTTCAGACATACTTATTAAAACCGTTAACACCATATGTATTCGTATGTAATATTGTTTTTATTATTTTTCTTACAATGTTTGTTACTGTAATTCCAATCAAGCACATTATAAATATATATCCTGGAAAACATTTAAGAGCGTAGGTGATCTTCATGTTTTTTATATTTGATTCTATACGGTCTATGAAAAAACGGTTGTTACCAAGTTTGATTATAGTAATTTCTTTAATTATTTCATTTTCTTCAGCTATAGAATTTATTAGTAATCTGTCGGGATATCGAAAAATGATGACAGTAGCAAATAATTTATCGACTCATAAAAGTTTCTATGAACTTTATGCGACGCAAGATATAACATTGTTTAGCGAAGAAAAAGCGAAAAGTGATTATCAACAATTCATGCAAGGGTTATCTAATACGATACCAATAACAAATACAACAAATTATTTGTTCCGTAACTATTCATTTAGCTTAAAAAAAGAAAGTGAAACGATAAAGACTCTTATTATTGATAAAGATATTAATAAGTACTTTCATATCCGACTTTCACAAGGAAGGTATTTTGAGGAATCAGAATTTCATAAATCCGTATTTGATATTAGACCTGTTATATTAGGTGCTAATTATAAAGAAAAAGTATCCATTGGTGATGTTATACCATCTGGAAAAATGAAGCTAAAAGTAATTGGCTTTTTAGAAAAAAATTCACCATTTACATATCCTCGGAGCGGCGAAATATCGGATAATCGTATTACATTGTTAGATGACATGGCGATTTTACCAATTGGAACAGAAGAAATAGAGTTCTATAGTATAGACCTGTTATACAATGGGTTAATTATAGAAACAAATGAGAAGATAAATATAAATGAATTTCAAAAGAAAGTATTAAAGGTAACAGAAGGTAAGGGGTATTCGTATTACGTTACAAATCCGAATAAATTGTTAGAAAACGAAAAGCAGGGTATTGATAATATGTCATACCCATTATTATTAAGCGGTATAGTCTTATTTTTTTCATTTCTATCTATTGTATTAATATCAATGGCAGCACTTTATATGGAGCGTAAAAATATTTCTATTAAATCAGCGTTAGGTGCAAGTGCTTTTCAAATATGTCTTCCATTTATTATTGAGTATATATTGTTATTTATTTTATCGATATGTATAGGAATTACGTATTTTCAATGGGAGAATAGCGGGACGATTGAAATTCAAAAAGAGATAGAAACTAGTACCGTATCTTTTTTTGGAACGTTACAAGTTTCTGAAGAATCATTGATTGTTATAAGTATGTTATCAATTGTAATGCTCTTCATTATATATACAATCATTTATTTCAATGTATTAAAAATAAAAAATACATATATGAAAGAGGTGTTGTAGATGATTCAACTCGTAAATGTGGCTAAAGGCTTTGGAAAGAATAATTTTAGTGCGTTAAAGGATATTAATCTTACAATAGAAAAAGGCGAAATGATAGCTATTATGGGGCCCTCTGGTTCGGGGAAATCTACTCTTCTTAACATTATTGGCTTAATCGATAGTCCCTCTGCTGGAAAGTATTTTTTAGATGGAATGGATACGAGTACATTCAAGTCAAACTATCATAAGTATAGAAACACGGAAGTTGGATTTGTGTTTCAGAACTTTTCGCTATTAGGTGATTATACAGTTGTTGAAAATGTGATGCTTCCGCTTGTATATAGAAGAATTTCTCATAAGAAACGTATGCAAATATCAAAAGAAATGCTGAAAATGGTAGGGCTGGAGAGGCATATTAACAAATATCCTTACGAGTTATCAGGCGGAGAACAGCAAAGAACAGCAATAGCAAGGGCTTTAGCACAAGATACAAAGATTATACTTGCTGATGAACCGACTGGTGCTCTTGATCAAGAAAATGGGAAAAAAATTATGAGTATTTTAAAAGAAATTAATAAACAAGGAAAAACGGTTCTAGTTGTCACGCACGATCAAAAGGTAGCTACATACTGCCAGAGGACGATATGTTTGCTCGATGGATGCGTGGTATAATATGGATAAAAGTATATGGAGAGGTGATACATATGGAAAATGTATATAAAGGACTTCGACATACTGGATTTACTATGATGCTTATTTTTGGTGGGGTATTTCTACTACGTTGGTTCATTCAGGATGAAATGCTACTGGATCAGCTTATTGGATTTAGTGTAGGGATGGTAATGGTTGTTTCGTCAGTTTTCATTCAAAAGTATAGTAAAGAATTACAGGTAGAAGAGAAGTATTAAATGGTTATAAGCTCCTTCATATTTTGGAGGGACTGTTATAGTTTGAATGATTGTTATAAAAGAAAAGTAGAGCATCGAAATCCGATGCTCTACTTTTTTAATGTGGTAAGAATATCAATTGATAAGCAAACAAAATTCCAAATACATACACAAGCGGGTGAACAGCACGGAACTTACCTTTTGCCACTTTCATAAGTGGGTATGAAATAAATCCAAGTGCGATACCTGTTGCGATACTTGATGTAAGTGGCATGCTTAAGATTACTAAGAATGCTGGGAATGCTTCATCAAATGCGTCCCAATCGATGTGGCGAACTGAACCCATCATAAGACTACCAACGATAATTAATGATGGTGCAGTAATAGCTGATACACCAGAAACGGCACTTACTAATGGTCCGAAGAATGCTGCTAGTGCGAATAAAACAGCTACTGTAACAGTTGTTAAACCAGTACGACCACCAGCTGCAACACCAGCAGATGATTCAATGTAAGCTGTTGATGGTGTTGTTCCGAACATAGAACCGATTGTTGCTGAGAATGAGTCAGATAGAAGAGCTCGTCCAGCTTTTGGAAGCTTTCCATCTTTCATAAATCCACCTTGTTGAGCAACGCCAAGTAATGTACCTGTTGTATCGAATAATGTAACAAGGAAGAATGAGAATACAACGCCGTATAATCCGTAGTTAATTACATCAGATACAGCAGTAATTGGGTTTGAAACGATAATTCCTTCTGGTAATCCAGGCATTGATGTAACACCGTTTGAGAATGATAATTGTCCCGTGAAGAAAGCGATAATACCAGTTAATAGCATACCGATAAATAGTGCGCCATTTACATTTAAAGACATAAGGACAATTGTAATTCCAAGTCCAGCTAATGCGAGTAGTACTGGAGCAGAGTGAAGATCACCAAGTCCAACTAAATTTGCTTCATTTTTTGTAACGATACCTGTTAAACGTAAACCGATAAAGGCAATGAAAAGACCGATACCAGCAGTAATTGCATGTTTTAAGTTTTCAGGAATTGCTTCCATTAATTTTGTACGGAAAGATGTGAATGATAACAAAATTAAAATCATACCTGCTACGAATACAGCAGAGAATGCAATTGCGAAAGTCATGCCTTCATGAGCTTTTACAACAGAGTAAGAGAAGTAAGCATTTAATCCCATACCTGGTGCAATTGCGATTGGTAAGTTTGTAAAGATCGCCATAAATAATGTTCCGACAACAGCAGCGATAATTGTTGCTGTAAATGCTTGTTCAAATGGAACACCTGCATCCCCAAGGATAACTGGGTTTACGACAATGATATATGCCATTGTTAAGAAGGTAATAATACCTGCCATAATTTCAGTTTTAATAGAAGTTTTATGTTTTGAAAGGTTAAACATATAAACATCCTTTCTGTTTACGAATAATTTTCACAACAGTTATATATAATATTCGCTTTTTATCTATTTTGCAATAGTTTTGCATAAAAAGTTTACAACAATTCATATTTTGTGTCTTAAATTCGAATATTAATCGTAACTTGATGTGCGAATTTCAGTTTTTATTATGCACATTATAAGGAAAAGGAGTTGAAAGAAGCTATGCCACAGCAAAAAAACTTTATAACAATGCCAGCGCAACATCAAAATAAACAACCTGGTATTGAATCATTAATGAATCCTCTACCACAGTTTGAAGATCCAAATTATAAAGGTAGCGAAAAGTTAAAAGGAAAGAATGTATTAATTACAGGGGGAGATAGTGGGATTGGACGAGCTGTTTCCATCGCTTTTGCGAAAGAGGGAGCAAATATTGCGATTGCTTATTTAGATGAGGAAGAAGATGCTAATGAGACGAAGCAGTATGTTGAGAAAGAAGGTGTAAAGTGTGTATTGTTGCCGGGTGATTTAAGTGATGAACAGCATTGTAAAGATGTTGTTCAAGAGACCGTCCAGCAGCTAGGTAGTTTACAGGTTTTGGTAAATAATGTCGCACAGCAATATCCGCAGCAAGGACTAGAGTATATTACAGCAGAACAGCTAGAAAAGACTTTTCGTATTAATATTTTTTCTTATTTTCACGTTGCGAAAGCCGCACTTTCTCATTTAAAGCAAGGGGATGTCATTATAAATACCGCGTCTATCGTTGCATACGAAGGAAATGAAACGTTAATTGATTATTCCGCAACGAAAGGGGCAATCGTTGCTTTCACAAGATCACTTTCTCAGTCATTAGTGCAAAAAGGGATTCGTGTAAATGGTGTTGCGCCAGGACCGATTTGGACACCACTTATTCCATCGAGCTTTGATGAGAAAAAAGTATCACAGTTTGGAAGCAATGTTCCGATGCAAAGACCGGGCCAACCATATGAATTAGCACCAGCATACGTATATTTAGCGTCTGATGATTCATCCTATGTTACCGGGCAAATGATACACGTAAATGGGGGCGTTATTGTAAATGGATAGTTTTCATTTATAAGAGCAAAGTAAAGTTAATTCCACTTATTATAGTGAGCGCTAGGGGGGATATAAATGAAAAAGTTATGTTTCATCATACTATTATTTTTCATCCTACCGGTTAGTGCCTTGGCTAATACAGATCATCTAATATTAGTGAACCTTACGACAAACCAATTGTCTTTTTTTGAAAATGGAAATTATACAAAAACATTCCCCGTAACAACTGGAAGAGATCGTACTCCTACACCTGAAGGTAATTTTTGTATTATAACTAAATTTAAAAATAAAGAATATCATCGAAAAAAAATAGCTGGTGGTGCACCGAATAATCCTCTTGGTACGAGATGGCTTGGACTAGATAAAAATGAATATGCGATTCATGGGACAAATCGGGAATGGACAATTGGAAGTAGGGAATCAAATGGCTGTATTCGTATGCATGACAGGGATATACAGTGGTTATATGACCGAGTTCAATTACAGACGAAAGTAATCATTTCTCGGTTTCATACGAGCCCGGAATATGAAGCGAATAAGCTTGGTTATCGTGTTGTGAGCTGGAATGGTCGTAAAGTAGAAGAAGAGCAAATTGGTATGCTTACGTTAGTAGATCGCGTGGATATATATTGGCAAGAACCGAATGGACAGCTAACGAAAGTGAAAATGGTATTGCCAAACGAAAGATATGCAGTGTACTCAAAACGAAAAGATGGAATATATTATATAGGAAACAATTTGTATATTGTCGATGAAACAGGAGAAAAAATTCGTTATGAGCAAATTCCTTCTTCGATTTTAAGTAATATATATAAAAGGAAATATAATGTTCCGTAATGGCTACCGTATTATAGACGGTAGCTTATTTCTACTTCCAGTTTAACTGCAACTATTGTACTTTGCTGAATATAATACAGTACAGATAGGGGGCGGTTACATTATGAAAAGTGAATTTGCGTTTAAAGTTTTCTTAGTAACGACCTGTTTATTTATCGTGTATTTGTATGCGTTTCTTGTCTTTTCGTTTTATGTTCCATATGTTGATTTAATATTGTTCTTCGGATTTATTTGGGCGTTTGTTAAGGCGAGAGAAGGGGAGAAGAGTATATATCGGCGCATTACGTTATGCGGGACGGCCGTTCTCGTTATTTTATACTTTTTTATTATGCATGATTTTTGGAGGGGGATGTAAAAAAGCATACGATTAGTCGTATGCTTTTATATCTGTTAATGATGGAAGGGAGGCAATTGCACCGTAATTTGTACATGTGATAGCGCCTACTTTATTTGCAAAGGAGATAAACGCTGTTAAGTCTTTGAAATGATACGAAAGTGTATGTTCACTTTGGGCAATCTGATATAACATTGCTCCGACGAAAGCATCACCAGCACCAGTTGTATCGACTTGTTGAATAGAAATAGAAGAGACAATGGTTTGACCTTCATTTGTCGCTAGAAGGGTACCGTCTTTTCCAAGTGTAATAGCTACTACTTTTGCGCCATAATTTAATAATTTGAGAGCAGCTTGTTGTAAATCACTCTCTTTAGAGAGCATAGTAGCCTCCTCTTGACTTACTTTTACGAAGTGTGCATGTTTTATAAAGGTTAGACAATCTTGAGAGAATTGTTCTGTATTTGTAATGAGTGCACTTCGATAATTTGGATCAAAAGAAATAAAATGGCCGTTATCTTTCGCATATTGTAACAACTGGAAATACGTTTCTTTTAATGGGCTTGATAGTAAAGCTGTCGCTGAACCAAAATGTATTAAATCATTCGTTTGTATTTTTGATAAATCAATGCTATTGAATTGATATTCACCATCTGCACCACGCATAAAAGTAAAATCACGTTCGCCATCTTGATCTATGGATACGAATGCAAGTGTTGTTTGTTTATCTTTTATGAGCATGGAAGTGTCGACTTGCGCACGCTGTAAAGTTTGTTCAAGAAAATCACCAAATGGGTCGTTTCCTACTTGGCCCATAAATGTAGCGTGTCCACCTAATTTTGTAATTGCAGCAGCAACGTTAGCGGGTGCTCCACCAGCTTTTTTTTCGAAATCTGAACCGTTTACTAAAGAAACGTTAGTATTTCGGCACACAAAATCAATTAATAGTTCACCTATACAAAAGACATTTCTCATATAATTCCTCTTTTCAGCTTATATTGTGTGATGGTAAAGTTTAGTTTTGCATCTGAAAAGATTGCGATATGATGTTTCACGTCTTTTCGAGGAAAAACTCGGGAAGTAAAGACTGTTGAACCATCATATAAGAAAATTTCCACGATGCTTTTATCTACAAATATTTGTAGTTCTATCGTATCTTGAATATCGATTTTTTTACAGCGTTCAAATCCATATTCTCCGCCAAATTGATGGTAGAAGTTGCCCCTGTCTATAGAAATAGTACCTTGTTCCCGATTAAATGTAATTGGAAAACATTCCTCCTCATTGTGGAAGAGAGAAAGCCCAAAACACTTTGCATCTTCTGTTTTAAGGGAAGCAATTAATTCGTAGGAGCCTTCATCATCAAGCGTTGATAATACATTTAATCCAGCTGTTATATCTCCTGAGATTTCTTTTTTTGTTGTTCGTAGTTTTGTTAATTCTGAAACTGGTTTTTGTTTTAAGATGTCATCTTCTAATGTTAATTCACGTGGAATTGTTAGGCAATGAGCCCACATATAATCATCAGAAGGATATGTGATTTCACTTGATCCTGCCCAAGCAAACAATAGGCGACGACTAGTAAAGTCTTCTAAAGTTTGAGGAGCATAAAAATCGAATCCTTTATCAACTTCGTAATAGGAATCAACATGGAAATATAAATTTTTAATATCGAAATGGCCTATAGCATAAACGACATTGTATACATTGTGAAAGTTTTCTCCGTCTTTTTCAATTCCTTGCGGTGAAAAGAGAAGTACATCTTTCCCTGATAATTGGAAGTAATCGGGGCATTCCCACATAAATCCAAATTCTTTTAAATTTGTTGTAATTTCGCCTTGGAAATGCCAATTGTATAGGTCTTGTGATTTGTATAGTAATAGAGTTCCTGTTTTATTTTCACGTTGGGCACCGAGTAACATATAGTACATATCATTATGTTTCCAGACTTTTGGATCACGTACATGTTTTGTATATCCGTCAGGAATTATATCAATAACGGGATTATTACTATATTTCGTCATCGTATATTGTGAATCCATTGTTGCCATACATTGTTTTGCATCACGGGAATCATCAGGATTTTTTATATTCCCTGTATAAAGTAAATGAAGAAGGCCATCTTTTACGATAGCACTACCAGAATATGCACCGTGTGATTCATAGCTTTCAGTAGGGATGATGGCTACAGGCATACGCTCCCAGTTAATAAGGTCTTTTGACTTCACATGCCCCCAATGCTTCATTCCATGAATGGGACCAAATGGATACCATTGATAAAAAACGTGATATTCATCATTGTAGTATGATACACCGTTAGGATCATTCATTAATCCAAATGGTGGATGGATATGATAAATTGGTTTCCATGAATCTTGGTTTGCAATTTCATATAAAGAATGTAATTCGTCTTTATTAGATTGCAGTATTGTTTTATATTTTGACATAGTTTTTACCCCGTTATTATTTACTTTCTTTATATAAAATGAATGTGGCAACAAAAGCAGTGATAACTGCAATAGTGAAGCCAATTATATAGTGAATCATGTTCATCATGCCAAGAGGTGCAACAATTGTAAGCATCGGAATACCTGTTAAACCGTATGCATTAGCCGCCACTTGCATCCAAACAACGTAAGCGCCTCCAATTGCGCCGCCAATAGCGGCTGCAATAAATGGTTTACCAAGTTTTAAATTGACCCCAAAAATAGCTGGTTCCGTAATTCCTAAAAATGCTGAGGCTGCTGCGGGAATTGCAATTTCTTTCGTTTTTTTGTTTTTTGTTTTGAAATAAACTGCTAAAGTAGCACCGCCCTGTGCAACGTTCGCCATTGACCAAATAGGGAGTAAGAAATTGACACCGATATCTTTATTTGCAAGTAAGCCCGCTTCAATAGCGTGGAAGCTATGATGTAAGCCAGTAAGAACGATTGTTGAATACAATCCGCCGAATATAAGTCCAGCTACTGGTCCTGCAAATTGATAAATTGTATTTAAAAGGTACGTAATGCCGTCACCGATTTTATATCCAATTGGTCCGATAATAATAAGTGATAAAAAGCCAGTTATAATAATTGTTAAGAATGGTGTAACTAATAAATCTAAAGAGTTCGGAACACGTTTTCGAAGTTCTTTTTCAATTGTACTCATAACATATACGCATAATAAAATAGGTAAAACAGTACCTTGATAGCCAATCATATCAATATCCATACCAAGGAAATGTAAAACAGTTGGTTTTGCATTTGAAAGAGTCCAAGGGTTTGTTAAGCTTGGATGAGTTAATATACCACCAACAACTGCACCTAAGAAAATATTTCCACCAAATTCTTTAGCGGCACTCACTCCAATTAAAATAGGTAAAATAATGAAAGCTGCACTTGAGAACATATCAAGTAATTGGATAAGTGAGTGATCTCCAGGAACTAATTTAAACGCTTTCAACATTCCGAGTAGACCCATAAGTAAACCGCTTGCGACGATAGCTGGAATAATTGGAACAAAAATATTGGATAGTGTCTTTGCTAGGCGGGCGATAGGATTCATTTTTTTCTTAGGTATATCGTTTGATGTTGTAGAATCTAGTTCGGCTATCCCAATTAGTTTTGAGAATTCATCATATACTTTGTTTACTATGCCAGTTCCAAAAATAATTTGATATTGCTCGGTCGTTGCGAAAGCACCTTTTACTCCATCGATGTTTTCGATTTCTGCAGCGTTTATTTTCGTATCATCCTTTAATATAAGACGAAGGCGAGTCGCGCAATGTGTGGCACGAACAATGTTTTCCTTTCCACCAATGTTCTGTAATACTTGAGTTGCAATTTGTTTCATATCCATAAAAATTCCCCCTTACTATAAATTCTCTTTTATGGAACCGGTTCCGTAATAAGTTAAAATAAAAAACAGGGAAATGATGTTGAAAATCCTGTTTTTAAAATGTGGAACCGGTTTTAATTTTATTATAGAGCGCCTTTATATTTTGTCAACGCTTTCTTGGATTTTTAATGTATAACGAGAGTGTAATATTTTTGGTATAGTTTTGTTTTCAACAAGCTGTGAAAGAGAAGTGGCAGCAAGCTTTCCAGCATACTCATAGTCAAACGCAATTGTCGTTAAGCTAGGGTGTACCATTTCTGAAATATCATATCCCCCAAATCCTGTTACAGAAATATCACCTGGTACAGAAAGGGAGTGGGAGTGAATAACTTTCATTGCGCCAAGAGCGATATTATCTGTAGCACATACGATAAGAGTTGGGCGATTATTATCTAAAATATGTTGTACTTGTTTCATGGCATCTTCTATTTGGAAAGATGTTTCGTAATAACAAACACTGCAAGTTGGTTCTAAATTTTCAATGGCTTTTTGAAAACCGTTTTTTCGATTTATACCAACAGAAATATCATCTTTTTCTACTCCTAAATAGGCGATATTTCTATGACCTTGTGATAATACGTATGCTCCTAACTCATAAGCTGCATCATAATCATCATGAACGAGGCAATATTGATCTTTATATTCTTGCCCAACGAATAAAATAGGGATATTTGAATTAGCAATAATTTGTTGATGCTTATTTGTTAAAGTTTTGGTTAATAAAATAATGCCAGCTACTCTTTGTTTTATAAAGTTTTCCATTGCTTGTATTTCAGTTTCAATTGTTTGATTTGCATTTGCTACAAGCATTTGATAGTTATTTTCCTGTAACGTATTATCAATCCCGATAAGTGTTTTCATTGTAGCGAAGGAGTCTAATCGGGGGATAATAACACCAATTAAATTTGTTGTTTTTGCTTTTAAGCTTTGAGCAAATGTATTGGGAGAAAAATTTGTTTCTTGAATAATACTTTCGATTTTAAGTTTTGTTTTATCACTTACATATCCACCGTTTAAGTAACGAGAAACTGTGCTTTTTGCAACTCCAGCCAATTTGGCGATATCTGCAATTGTTTTAGCCATAGTATTTCACCTTCGTATTCATAAAAATGTTAACTTTATTATAGGGAGAATTAGAGAAGACGTAAATAAGAAGGGGGAAAGAAAAAACCACCTCACGTATATGAGGTGGAATAATTGTTAATATTTTGGTTTAAAAGTATGGCAACAAGTTTCAACACTTGTTGTTACAGAACTTTCTAGCGTCTCGTTTGTTAAAACTGCGCTTGTATACGAATCATTTGTATTCGAACCCGTTTCTTCAGCATCTGGTTGAACAATGATTGCACTTGCTTGACAAAAGTTACCTTGTCCCCAAAATGAGCAATTGGAAACAGAACATTTTACTTCTGGCATAAAACCCCCTCCTTATACATTAGTTTGGAATTTTACGTCCATTTCATGTGTAGAAGGAGTTTCCTTTTCTCGTTATTTTTTCGTTTGTTCAAACCATTCTTTGAACTTTTCTTTTGATTGTTCGCCGCTAATACGGCTTACTTCTTTACCATCTTTAAAATGAATAATTGTTGGTGTTCCTTGGATATTGTATTTATCCCAAGGCTCGTTTAAATTTTCAATATCAATTACTTTCATATCAACATTTAAATCTTTTGCTAAAGGTACAACAGTAGGAGAGACCTTTTGACAATGAACACAAGACGTTTGATAAAAGTAAATCGTTTGTGCTTTTTTATCTTCTATATTTTTATTGAGATCCTCAAGAGAAATTTTATTTGAGTAGTAATCTTTTTCATTTGTCGATGCGTTTTTCTTTTCCATTTGTGCTACAGCAAACATTGCCGCAAATAAAACGATAATAATACCGCCAAATATAAGTATTTTTTTCATTCTTTCATCTCCTTATTTGTTTTTAATGACAATAAAGCTACAAACAGCGATTGTAATAAAGCCGATAAGTGCTAAAAACGGGATTGTCACAAAGCCGAACCAGTTTATGTATTCTCCCGTACATGGTACACGGCCGCAAGCTGCCCCAGCAGCTGAAAATGCTGCGATCTTTTGAATTGCATAGTGATATAAAGAAATACAAGCACCAATACTTGCGATTGGTAAAGAATAATTTGCGATGCGATAGTCTTTTTTTACTACAGCGATACCGAGCCATAAAACGAATGGATACATAAAAATACGTTGATACCAACAAAGGACACAAGGCTCAAATTTCATGATTTCGGAAAAGTATAGACTTCCTAGTGTAGCAATAAAAGAAGCTCCCCACGCGGTAAATAAAGCATATTCTTGCTTTTTTTCTCGTCCCATATTTTATACCTCTCTTATAATAGTTACATACTAAATTATAGTATGAAGTGGTACAGAAAAGAAAGAAAAAATATGTTTATCAATAAAAGTTTTATAAGGGGAAACTTTTATTGATATGAACATTTTAAAAAAGCGCTATTCTCCAGAAGAGAATAGCGCTATAGTTTACATTTGAATTTGCTCTACTTCTTCTATATGTGACTTTTGGGATGCGTGGTCAATATATTGAAATAGGAGCTGCAATTGTTTATCAACTTCTGGCAGTTCTTTACTGTATTGATAAGCGTGTAAAAAATGCTCAATACGCTTAGAAAATAATTGATCGTTCGTTTGAACCATGAGAACGAGTAATTTATCCCAATTACAGCAATACGTGTAATAGAGAGCTTTATCATAGTCGTTATATGTTTGCACTGTGTACCCTCCTTACCGAGAGTTATATATAGTGTGTGATAAGTAAGGAGAAATACACTTGAAAGAATTTGTTAAGAAAAAAAGTGAATGAAAAAAAACGAGGTGTTTCCTCGTTTTTTAAGCTTTTGGCATTGGCGTAGGTGTTGGTTTTCCATAGCCTTCTTTGTATTTATTGTCGATATAGTTACGAATTTCAAGCGTTGATTTTCCTTTTTGTTTCATCGAAGCAGATTCAACTGCAATTTCTAGGCAATTGACGCAAGTCGTTGCATGGGAATCCCAAACAACTTCACCATTTTTTTTAATTTCACGAATAAAGCAATTTTTATTGTTTTTATGTCCTACACTTTCACCGCAACCACAGTAACATGGAATCCAATCTAATAGCTCTGCATTTTGTCCAGCGACAGTGTAGATATCTTTCATTTGTGGATCAAGCTTGTCTAGGAAGGTAGGAAGTGTGTCGACTCCTTTTGTTTTCTCTTGAATGTCAGCTTGCTGAGTATGCGATGCATGGTCGTGCTCTTCTTTTGATTCAGATGATTTTTTTTCATTTGTACTAGTAGCTCCGCATCCAGCAAGAATTAAACTCAGTACTGCAAGTAAAGAAAATACATATTTCTTCATACGCTTGTCCCCTTTACAAATGTATTAATCAAATTGTATCAGAGATTATGGTGTGTCGGGTGAAGATTTTTTCGACTGATTTTTGAAGCGCCATCTTAGCGAATGGAATAGAAATAAAACCGGGATATAAGCGTATACAATATATAAACCAGCTTGAGATAGGACTGTATTTAATGTATTGATACTTTCACGGTTTTTAAAAAATAAAGAAGCTGTAAAAACGATGAAAATAAAAAACGGTAATGTAAATTTAAATGAAATATGAAATGAACGCTTCATCGTTTGGCATGATGACCAAATGGTTAAACAAAGGTTCGGCAAAATAATTAAAAACCAAACAAAAATAATAATATATTCAAACCGTTGAATAAAAGGAACTTTAATTATTTTTAACATCGTTAAAGTAGGCCAAATAGTATGATTTAATTGTCCTTCACTATAATACATAAAAGATACAATAGCTAAAACTACATAAATCAAAGTGCTAAAAAAAATTCCTGCATGAGCCCATCTTTTTAAAGACTTACCTTTTTCAATGAATGGATAGAAGATAAGGATTGTTTCAAAGCCGAGAAACTCTAATGCAGATTGTTTTGCAGATATAAGCATGTCAAAAGGTGAATGTGTAAAAATAGGTAAAATATTACGGAAATGAGCGTATTTCATTGGATAGACTAAAAAGAATACAACGAAAATAGGAAGTACAATACCCCAAAAACATATCCCTGTCACAGAACGGAACCCACCTTTTATAATGTAGTAAGTGACTAATAAAAACATAAGGGTAAGTTTCCATAACTTAATGGTAGGGAAAATCCAAACTTGTATCACTTCCATATATGTACGAAGAACAGTAAGGCAGAATAATAAGCAATAAAGAGTGAAAATGACAGAAAATATAGAGCCAAACCATTTTCCAAAACTTGTTGTATGAATGCTAATTAAATCTCCATCTTTTTCTAACATTTTTAACATACAAAACAGCACAATATGGGTTGCAATCCCCGCAATAATAAGAGAAATCCAGGCATCATAACCAGCGTTTTTTAAAATTACACGTTGATACCCAAGAACTCCTATTCCGATTTGAAGCGAATGTAATAATATAAAGGCAAAGTATGGAGAGACTGTCTTTGATTTATTCATTGTATTCATTGCTTATTTCACCTCACTATTCCCCGATTCCAGATTGTACAATATTAAGATCTAAATTTATATCTACGGCGACGTTCTTATACATATTTCGAATTTGTTTTATATTCCATTTTCTCGTATGACTTCTAATTTCATCGCGTATGCCTAAAGGATCAATTTCCTTTTTTTGGAATTTTTTTATTAAATCTTCACAGTCTTTTTCAACATTGCGTTCAATTTGTTTCTTTATATAGTTGATATTTGTTTCTTTTCTCAAATCAATCCAATTAGGAGAGTTTTTAATTAAACCATTTAATTTTAAATGGATTTTTACTTTTGGTATGTCGCCAGTTTGATCTATATCATATTTATTTTTCCCAGCTAAGTTTTGTATAACAACCATACCTTTATGTTTATCCTTTGTTATCGCTGCTTCGTAACGCCCATTTTTGGTAGGATTAATTAGCAGTTTTGCTAAAACAGAATGTCTTTTATCCGTATACATGACGACTTTATCGCCTTTTAAAAAGGCAAGTCCTTTGACAGCGACGGAATGATTATCGCCCATTTTTATATAAGGAACGTAGGCATCACATACGGAAGAGTAGTAATTATATAAAAAAACATTTAATTCAGTTTGTGGAATGTTCTCATTTCTTATATTTTGCTCGAGTAAATCAGCAATATATAAAGAACCATTTTTTTTTCCGTAATTTAAAAGCTCTTCAGCTGATCCATCTACAATTGCTAGTTGTACATCACGTCCTATATTTGGATCACGTTGTAAGTTAGTAATAATTTCTCCCATTCCACGTTCTCCTAGAGCCTTTCCAAATAAGACGACACGCATTTGACCTACAACAACATTGTGAGGAGATTTAGCATTCAATCGTGAAGCGATTGTTTCAAGTGAACGAGCAGATGTTGATTGTGTCTCAGGCTTAGACTTTACACCATGCGTGTATTCTGGGAATAAGATCGTCCCTTGGAATTGTTTGTTTTTTGTAATATCAAATCCAGCAATATGAATAATGCGCTGTGTATCCACTATATACGTTTGTGTACAGCCAGTTTGTAGAACAAAAAAGATTATAATAAGGAACAAGAAAAGTTTTTTCATTCATTATCACCATCACGTTTTTGCTTCACTTTGTTCGGATTATAGCGCCATTTTGATTTTGGTCTAAGGAAAGAAGGCCTTTGTGCTGTTTGACTAAATGGTAATCGAAGAAAACCTTCTGCTGTACCTAAACCACGAAATGGATATAAAGGTAATAAATAAGGTGATCCAAGTGATTTTAATTTAATTAAATGAGCTAAAATAAATACAAATCCGACAATAAGGCCTAATCCTCCGAATGCGCCGGCTAAAAGAATAAGCGGAAATCGTAACAACCGGATAGTAGAAGACATTTTTACAGTCGGTGTTGTGAAAGATGCAAGAGCGGATAAAGCAACTGCAATTAATAAAATTGTACTTGTTAAAGCGGCTTCAACAGATGCTTGCCCAATTACAATCCCGCCAACAATACCAATTGTTTGTCCTACTTTCGTCGGTAAACGTGCTCCCGCTTCACGAAGCAATTCAATTGTAATTTCTAAAAAGAGTGCTTCTAGAATAGGAGGGAAAGGTACGTTAGCTCTCGAGAAAATAATAGGACCTAGTAAATCGGCAGGAATCATTTGATAATGATATGTTAAAGCCGCTGTATAAATAGCGGAGGAAAAAAGAGAAAATATAGCCCCGAAAAAACGAATAACACGAAAGAACGATCCAATCATCCACGGTAAATAATAATCTTCTGGTGAAATGAAAAAATCTAGTAACGTTGTTGGTCCTGATAAAGCATATGGAGAGCCATCTGTTAAAATTAAAACTTCCCCGTTAATTAAAGCAAATACAGCTCGATCTAATCGTTCTGTAGGTAATAGAACAGGAAAAGGTGAATTGCTATTATCACTAATAAATTGCTCAATCATAGTTGCATCAAATGGGACATCGAAGTCAATGTCTTCTAGCCGTTGTATTGCGGTGTTGATAAATTGTTCATTTGTAACGCCTTCTATATAAGCAACAGCTACTTTCGTTTTTGACATAGATCCGACGGTAACTTCTTTAAAAATGAGTTGCTCTGTTACAATATTTCGGCGTAATAAGTGTATATTTGTATCAAGGTTTTCAACGAAACCGATTTTAGGCCCGATTACGCTATATTCATTTTCTGTATCGTTATATAATCGTGTTCCTAAAACAGTACTTTCGGCGCGAATTAAAGCATATTGATCGGGATTCGAATTATTTTTTAAGCGTATTAAAATATATCCACCTAATAATTTCTCACGAATATCATCAATAGAAGGGGAGGTAATAATATCTTCAATAGAGACAATATTGCATAAATCAGAGATGTTTTGGATTTGTTCAGATTCCTTTTTTAGAGGAGTTAAAATAAATTGTTTAATAATAAGTGCTTCCACGACAGATTTATAATAAAACAAGCATAACGTGTCATCGTCAAGTACGTTATAGGAGACAAAATCGCTAGATTCTTTCATGCTTTTTATAAATTCTGGAATAGAACAAATTGTTTTTGTACTATTCTTTTTGGATTTCTTAGATGATAAACCGAACATTTTCTCACCCCTAACATATATCATTTACTTGTGTTAGTTTTTGGGAAAGACGGGAATTTATACTTGAAAATTGAAAGTTCATAAACAAAAGGAAGAGTATTAAAAAACTCTTCCTTTTGTTGTATTAATTTGTTTTCTTTTCTTTAATCGACTTTACTAATTTAATTATTTCTACTCGTATATCTTCTTTCTTTACATTTAATTTTTCAGCAATTTGTTTCATATCCATTCCGTCTTTTTTCATTTTTAGCACATCATCAAGGGGAGTATTACTTTTTTGAGAGATGATTGTTAATACCGTGAGCTGACGTAATCCGATATTATATTCTTTCATTTTTTGTTTTAGCCCGTCTGGTGTAGATTTTTGCATATTTGCTAATTCTTGCAGCAGCGCCTTTTTCGTTTCTTTATTCATATGATGCTTTTTCAACTTACTTGGATCTACCCCGAAATGCTCCGCTGTTTTCTCCCAAGATTTATTTTGCTTATAGTAAGCTAAAACGTCCTTAATTTCTTTTTTACTCATTCTTGCAATGTGGGCAGCTTTCCAAATTTCATGTTTGTTATAGCCGAGTTTTTCGAACGATTGCATTTCTTCTTCTGAAATTGGCTTATGATGATGCAATGTTACTTCTTTTGGCGTAGCAGCGGAAGCAGGGAAAGTAGCTATCCCGCATAATAATGCTGCCATAGTCATACTTACTACGATTTTTTTGTACATGTAAACTCCTCCTAGATGGATAATGTGGAAAACTTTACACATATCATTTCCATAAAATGTGAAAAACTTGTGAACGAGCTAAGTTTTTTTATTCACAGTAGAAAAAGAAGTTTTTACAAGTTTTCCAACATAAAACATTGATTAATAGTAAAAAACTAGGTTATAATCGAAATTGAAAATCAATATCAATAATAAACGTATACATATAGATAAAAATAAGGGAGAGAAAAATATGACTACATATACTTCCATCGCAAATGTGATTAAAGAAAGACGTTCTGTTCGTACATTTACAGATAAAGCAGTAGACAAAGAGCTATTAATTGAACTATTAAACGACGCAACATGGGCACCGAATCATAAACACCGTGAACCATGGAATTGTAAATTATACATTGGAGAAGGCCGTAAGAAATTGGTAGATGCAGTATTAAACTCTTTCACAGAAGAAGAAAGAGCGAAACGCGGTAAAATTTTATCTGATCGTTTCTTAAGCACGCCAGCACAAATCGTTGTATATATAAATGAAGACCCACGTCAAATTCAACGTGACGAAGATTACGCTGCAACATGTGCATTTATGCAAAACTTCCAACTTCTTGCTTGGGAACGTGGATTAGGTTGTGTTTGGAAATCAGGCGGATTGAACTACAATCCATTATTTATAGAAGGACTCGGTTTAACTAGAGGTCAACGTATCGTTGGAATTCTTCACCTTGGCTACTTCGATAAAGCGCCAGAAGGAAAAGCTCGTACACCGATTACGGAGAAGATGGAGATTATTGAGGGGTAATAGATGAGACATTCTCGTTTTTATGAGGGTGTCTTTTTATTATGCAATCAATCCTCATGAAAGCTTGTTCTCAATCATACACTTTCTTAAGGGAAAGTGTAAGGAGGGAAAATAATGAGAGCAAGTGACGATAAAGCACTGCAATATGCGATTGCGGAAATTACGGAAATTGCGACTGGATTTGGGCTTGATTTTTATCCGATGCGTTATGAAATATGTCCAGCGGAAATTATTTATACATTTGGTGCATATGGGATGCCGACGAGATTTTCACATTGGAGTTTTGGAAAACAGTTTTTCAGAATGAAATTACAATACGATTTAGGTCTTAGTAAAATATACGAACTCGTTATTAACTCTGATCCATGTTATGCCTTTTTATTAGATACGAACTCGTTAATTCAAAATAAATTAATTGTGGCGCACGTGTTAGCGCACTGTGATTTCTTTAAAAATAATATTCGTTTTTCAAATACGAAGCGAGATATGGTAGAAAGTATGTCAGCAACAGCTGAACGGGTGAAAGCATATGAGCATAAGTACGGAAAAGAAGAGGTAGAAACATTTTTAGATGCCGTACTTGCCATTCAAGAGCATATTGACCCGTCGCTTATGCGTCCGAAACTAGCGTGGAGTATTGATGACTTAGAAGAGGAAGAAGTAGAGAAGAAAAAGGCATCACAGTACGATGACCTATGGAATTTAGATAATCGAAATAAAAAACAGGAACGCTCCAACGTGCGTAAAAAGAAAAAGATTCCACCGCAACCAGAGAAAGATTTACTCCTTTTTATTGAAGAATATAGCCGTGAGCTAGAAGATTGGCAGCGAGACATATTAACGATGATGCGTGAGGAAATGCTATATTTCTGGCCACAGCTTGAAACGAAGATCATGAACGAAGGCTGGGCATCATACTGGCACCAACGCATACTTCGCGAAATGGACTTAACATCGGATGAAGCAATTGAATTTGCGAAACTAAATGCAGGTGTCGTCCAGCCATCAAAAACGAGTATTAACCCATACTACCTCGGTATTAAAATGTTTGAAGATATTGAGGAGCGCTACAACAACCCGACAGAGGAAATGAAACGACGAGGCGTCAAACCAGGATCTGGTCGAGACAAAATCTTTGAAGTACGCGAAATCGAATGGGACGTATCGTTCTTAAGAAACTACTTAAATAAAGATCTCGTAATGAGAGAAGATATGTACTTATTCCAGCGCCAAGGAAAAGAATATAAGGTAATAGATAAAGAGTGGGAACATGTGCGTGATCAACTCGTAAATATGCGGACAAATGGTGGCTTCCCGTACTTAGTAGTAGAAGATGGAGACTACTTAAAGAACGGAGAATTATACATTAAACATAGTTACGAAGGAATCGAGCTCGATTTAAAATACTTAGAAAAGGTATTACCATATCTTCATCAGCTGTGGGGAAGAACAGTGCATATGGAGTCGATTGTGGAGAGTAAGGGTGTTGTGTTTTCTTATGATGGGAAGATGGTGCATCGGAAGTATGTGTGAAGCCATCTAAAGGGAAGTATTAATTAAAGTAAAATAGGTAACTTGAAAAATAACGGGGGAACTTCCCCCGTTATTTTTATCTATTCAATGTTATATTGAGAGTCGAATATCCAAACTTATTAAACAAGTATAAAAGATTTTGACCATCAATCAGTGTAATTGGCTTATCTTTTATAAATGTGACAGAGTCTTTTCCGAAAGAGCTTGTTGTTACTAAAATTCCTTTTGTTGCTCCTTCGTGAAGCATAGTTCCATACAAATCACGTACTGCGGATACAGGAACCGTCATATTATATCGTTTTGCTTGGATGATAAACTTTCCGCCTTTAATTGGATCGGGGTCAAACGCAATAGCATCTACTCCGCCATCACGACTAGCTTGTGTTACTTTGACTTCGGCACCATCCTCATTAAACATTCTTTCAAACAATTCTCTTACTAGATGTTCAAAGTCTTCCCAATGCATAGTAGCTAAGTTGTCCGCAGAAGTAAGGTTAGCTAAAACCTTTTTGGATTCCACAAACCGTTTATCATTTGTTTGTAGAGTCATGATAGGTTTAACAGGAGATAAGGTTGTAAGCTTACCTGCAAATAATCCTTTTAGACTTTGAATACATTTTTTATAGTCTATTCTGTCTAATTTTATAGGTTCAAATTCTTCACGAGACGCTTGGACGGAAATAATACATGAAGTAGAATCATTGCCAGTTGCTTCGTCTATATAACTAATCCATCCATTAAAGACAACGATATTTACATCGTTGTTATATACAGCTTCAAAAATTTCGTGAATTGTTCTTAATGTTATTTGAAATATTATAGATTCATAAAATTCCTCGAAATCCTTCTTTTTCATTTCGACTGATTTTACTTCTTTTCTTGTGGCAATATATTTATATTCAGTGATATTTGGAATTAAGGTTGGATTAGGTAGTTTATATGATATAACTAGTGTATTTAAATCTTTTCGAAACTGTACATCATACTCTTTCTCAATCCCATCAGGGTAAAGAGAGTTTTCTAATACCACATTTACATACTTCTCAACTGCTTCAGGTTCCCCTAATTCAAATTGCTTTTTCCAGTTCGTAATATTGTCATTGTATTGTTGTTGTTCCAATTCAAATGTTTCTTTTTGCTGAAGGTGTTTATTGAGAGCATCTTCTTTCTGTTTTTCGTATGTATCATAAGTTTGATTATATTCTTCCAATGCTTGTTCATAAGCGTTGTTTGCCTGATTTTCTAGTTGAATTCTTTTACGTTTGAGGGGAGATATGAATTTTTCTAATATTCCTTCGGTTGGAACTTTATATGTATGTTTAAAAGTATCTAAGGTAGGTTTTTGTGTATTAAAAGGTTCATAGAAAAATGGTGGATAACTGTCGTATTTCTTTTGAGATTCCCAATCTAAGGTGTCGTCAATTTCGAGTGTAGCATTTAACAGGTTTTCATATTCATGGATTATATCTTGGGCAGCAATTGTATCAAATTCTGCTTGCATTTTTATATCTTGAATCTTGTCTCGTTCACGTTGCTTCACTTCAGCTTGTGCCCATTTTTGTTCTTGTTCTTGTATTTTTAGATTCAATTCCCATGGAGATGCAGCTTTAATCAGTTTGCTTTTTCCTAAATAGTCATTACTAATAGTTTTTTGATAATGGTATCGACTTGCCATGCATACACACCCTTTACAAGTTCAAATTATCTTCTTCTATATTTTACCTATACAATAAGTTAGAGTAAAGAGATGGAAGATATGAATTTTGAAAGGTTCTAGATGCAGTATTTGTGATTTAAATAACAAATTAATCCCTAATGAGTGTGAAATTAGGGATTAATAGATGATAAGGATGCAGAAGGACAAGTAGAAAGAAGGAAAATAGTTTACGAGAACTTGTTGGGATTAGAAAATAGGGATAAAAAAGGAGGTTGGGAGAATTTTATGTAAAAATACGGAAAGATCCTGTTCATTCAAGAGTACAGCCAGGAAATAGAAGAAGATGTGATAAGTATTTTACAAGATTTAATGAAAAGAATTAAAGAAAATTAGCGATGAAGTGATAGTTGGAAATAAAGAAATAGATATAGTAAGACAAACGTTTTCTAATTATGATTTAGATGTTCAGACTAATGAGGATGTAAAGATTATTGGTAAACTATATAATACTTCAACTATTATTAAAATATTTAATAACAACTATTTAAGCGCTGAAGCTATTTCAAGAAGTAGACTTTGAGAAAGTATGAATATGTTTATTAACCACAGAAAAAAGTGAAAGTAGAGGGTGGATTTTGAAATTAGATGCAATCATTGAGGTATTAAAATAGACTGTGAACCAAGGGCTTACAGTCTATTTTAGTAAAAATTCTATTTAGAGAATAATGTATAGGGCTTCATTCAATTGGTTTTGGCCCTGTCGTGTCTCCTTTGTCTAACATTGAGGAAATTTGAATCTTATTATCAAGTATCTTTATTTTATATAATCTGTTTTTTACCTTTTCTCTATACTTGCTTTTTCCGGTGGTAAAAATATATTCTTCAGAGGTTGTAATTTTGTATTCTGAACTCGTAATCTCTTCTGGTTTTGCAGAAAGTTGAAATTCAACGACATGATACTGGTGCCCCTCAGAGAATTCATTGTGTATATAATTGTTCATACCTGTATAATATTGACCATCTTTTTCAATAAAATCTTCAATGTAACTGCTAGTGTTTTTATTAAAAGCAAGTAAGCTTTGTTTGCTATAATTGTTTAAAAAGATTTGAATATCTTCAGAGGTTTTCTGCTTTTGATTGTTTTCCGTTTTAGTTTCTATATAGCTAATTATTCCTATACATGTTCCAATAGTTGTGATGACGCCAGCTATAAAAGCAACTATCTTTTTTTTATTACTAGTGGATTCGATGGATGACGGATTCATATTAAATTCCCCTTATGATAATTGAATGTATTTTAAAACAAGAATTTTCTACCATTCCATATAATACATAAATGATGGGCATAAAAGCAATAGATTTTGTGAAAAATATCATATTATCTAGATTATAAATTTTTAATTAGTTTTGGGTGATTAAAGCACCTTATCAATACGAGGGCTGGGTGCTCTTCAGCTATCAAAAACGAGCATTAATCCATACTACCTCGGTATTAAAATGTTTGAAGATATTGAAGAACGCTACAACAACCCGACAGAAGAAATAAAACAATAGGATCTGGTCGAGACAAAATCTTTGAAGTATGCGAAATTGAATGGAACGTATCTTTCTTAAGAAACTACTTAAATAAAGATTTTGTAATGCGACAGATTTTTGAACGCAGAGTAAAGAATATGACTCATTGTTTGATTTTGTGAAGTCAATGTAATTAATAATGATACTCATTATTAATTACATTGACTTCTGAAAAAAGAAAAACTAGAATTTATAAAGGGATCTTCAATTGTTCGCTATCATTTGTATAGCAGGTAAGTTATGTTGGATAGCTTTATTTCTATAAGATGTAGGTTGGCTCTTTATAGTTTTGGTGTTCTTTTTATCTTTTTTTGTACAGTATTTTTGGTGAATCAAAAGGTGTATGCAGAAGATGTACCGTGGACATCAGTTTCCAATGAGGGAGAACGTGTACTTTTTCAAGAACAATCTTTGTATAGTAATGATCGAAGGAGAGAAGATCTTGTTTCACCTTCATTTGAAGGGCGTAAACATGGTGGGGAAGATTGGGGATACTTATTAAGAGACAGTAATTTTAATTATCCATCTCGTACGGGTGTAACAATAATAGCTACCCATACAGTAGGAAGTAGTTCTTGGAATTCTGGAAACCGGGTGACAGACGATGTTTTTAATAATCTTAAAAAATGGTCTGAATAAATATAATAACCTTATATGGATTTTATGTTGTATATTGGTCATTATCATAATGTCTAGTTCTATAGCAAATAATGAAAAGAAGTTTAGTAAGGTTGTTAATTATGTAACTTTTCACGTGAAAAATAAAGAAAAACAGCCAATAAAAGGTTTTGAAATTATACTTATGAAAGACGAATCACCTGAGCCGAGTAAAGAAATTGGGATTTCAATAGGGAGAACGGATGAAGAAGGAAAAGTTATTTGGAGGAATGTGAGGAAGGGAAATTATATCATATTTTTGCCAAATGGTGAGACGCAAATAGTTAGGGTTAACGATAGAGATGAAACGAGAGTAATAAATATATTATTGTAGAAAACGAATCCATTTTGAAAAAGAATACTCAAAATGGATTCGTTTTTTTATGGAGTTTTTAGTTACCAAACAGGACGTATATTTGATGATAATTTCTCTGTATTTTCTTTAGTAACGAATGTTGTTAAATCTTCTTTTAGCATTTGCATTCGTTCTGTACCTATGTTTTCAATCCATTGTTGCTCTATTTCAGCTACTATTTTTTCTTTTGCCTTCAATACTGACAAACCACGTTCGGTTAAAACAATGATTTTCCCTCTTTTATCAGTAGGATGTGTTTTGCGTGTAACGTAGCCACTCTTCTCAAGAGAATCCACCATTTTACTTACAGCTTGTTTTGAAACCCCTAAATATTCAGCTAGTTCTATACCCGTTGCTCCATTAGGTAGAATGCGTTTGAACATAAAACCATGTGCTGGCCTAATATCTTCAAATCCCAATTCATTTAATTTGTCATGTAGTTCAGTAATTAATGTGCTAAATGATAATGATAAAAGCGATGTAAGATCGAACTCGTTAAATGTTTGATCCATGTATATAACCTCCGTATCTGTAGTCAATTAAGTTGACTATACATGATACTTATTGTACTATGCATAATATAGTCAATCAAATTGACTATATTATGTTGTAGAACAAATAATGATTTATATAATATACAATCAATGGAGGTTTCACATGGTTAATATCGTAAAAATTAGAGGGAGTGTATTTGCACCGTATGCGTTGCTGAAGCCTATTAAGGACGCTGCAACAGGAAGAATTTTTGAATACGCCGGAGATGCACGTGAATTTACACCGTACGCTGTAAATTCAAAGCGTTCAAGATTAGAACAAGAAGTGATTGTTGATTTTTATAAAAGAGAAATTTTCACATATGCAGATGCTTGCATCGTTACTGTAAAAATTACAAATCCAGACGGCTCAATTGAATATCAAAAGGGAGAAACAAGTACAGAAAACATCGCATGTACAAATATTGTATGGAGTGAAGATGAAGTTTCATTTGAAATGAGAGCAAGTGCAAGTAATCCGTTAAATGCGGCGGCACCTGCAGCAGATTATTTTTTGGTTATAAGAGTTAATACAAGTGGCATTGTGCATATTGAAGGTTTACATGATGGTTTCCCTTGCTATGAATTTTATAAACAAATAGATTTTGGTTCATTTGAAAAAATATATACACATGATTTCAGAGAAACGAATGATACCCCAGCAGCACTAGATGGAGAAATGGAATATAACTTTAAAAGGAAAATATAGCACCATTTTTATGAAGGAAGTAGCCAACATAAAAGAGAAAGGCTTTAATTATGTAGCTGAAATGGTGGATTTTTTATTAAATAATGCAGTATATAAAATTAGAATTATAGAGGTGTTTCTTATGACTAATATCGTAAAAATTAGAGCCAGTGTATTTATTCCAATGTCTTGGACTGAAGCCAAGAAGGATATGGAAACAGGACAAGTAATCCAATTTGAAGGTGATTCACGTGAATTTACACCACATGCGGTAAATACGATGCGTTCTAGAGTGGAGCAAGAGGTAGTAGTTGATTTTTATAAAGAAGAAGTGTTTTCATATGCGAATACGGGTATTACGACAGAGAAGATTACGAATCCAGATGGTTCGGTGAATAAAAGAACTGGAAAAGCGAGTACGGAAAATATTGTGTGTACTGATATCGTATGGAATTCCGGTGGTGTACAATTTAAAATGAGTGCGAGTGCAAGTAATCCATTAAATGTATATGCACCTCCTGTAGATTATGTATTAAATGTCTGTGTGAAAAAGGATGGTACTATCGATGTTCAAGGAGAGCATGATGGATTCCCTTGTTTTGAATTTTATAAGCAAGTAGATTTCGGTTCATTTGAAAAAACATATACACATGATTTTAGAGAAACTGGTGATACAGCTGCAGCACTAGGTGGAGAAATGGATTATAGTTTTAAAAAGAGTTTATAAGAAGTAAGATAATAATGCAGTGTAGTTGAGAAATGCAAAAGCCAATACAATCAGTGGCTTTTGCATTTTTACTATCCGTTAGAAATGTCCAAAAAACAAAACGCTTTACAATATACCCTTAAGGGTATATGATATTATACAAAGTTACAAAGTAATGTATAATATAGTTATAATTACGGAGGTGGTCTATAGTGGAATACAATCAAGATATGAAAAATAGATTAAAACGTATTGAAGGCCAAGTTCGTGGTGTGCTTCGTATGATGGAAGAAGGAAAAGATTGCCGAGAGGTTATTACACAGTTAACGGCATCTCGTTCTGCACTTGATCGTACAATTGGACTTGTTGTTGGAACAAATCTAGAGCAATGTTTACGTGAGCAGTTTGAAAAAGGTAACGGTTCAAATGAAGAGTTAATTAAAGAAGCTGTTCAATTACTTGTAAAAAGCCGATAATCTGTCAAACGTAAGAGTTGACAGATTTTCAAAAACATTTTAATATACCCCTACAGGTATATGTATATAAATTGTGGAGGAATCGACTATGAGTATAAAAGTGGATATGAGTTTAGATTGTAAAGGTTTGGCTTGTCCGATGCCGATTGTGAAAACGAAGAAGGCGATAGAAGGATTGGCATCAGGACAAGTGATTGAAATTAAGGCAACAGATAAAGGGTCTACAGTAGACATACAAAGCTGGGCGAATAAAGTAGGGCATCAATATATCGGGACGAAACAAGAGGGCGATGTTTTGATGCATTACGTTAGGAAAGCGCATGAGCATGAAGTGAATGAAGTAGCAAAGTATCCTCATACAATTACGAATGAAGAGTTGGAAGAGATATTATTAAGTGATGAAGAGTGTATTGTATTAGATGTTCGAGAAGCGGCGGAATTCGCTTTTGGTCATATTCCATCGGCTGTTTCCGTGCCGTTAGGAGAGTTAGACAGTGCAGCTTTAGATCAGACGAAGCAAATTTATGTTGTTTGCCGAACGGGTAACCGTAGTGATGTAGCTTGCCATATGTTGAAAGAGAAAGGTTATGTAAATGTGAAGAATGTCATTCCAGGCATGTTAGAGTGGCAAGGGAATATAAAGAATTAAAATTTTTTAAATAAAAATATACCTATGGGGGTAATTAAATGAATGTTAAACCGTTACAAGCAAAAGATGTTGCAGAGAAAGTTTTATTCGGAGAGTTGTTTATTTTAGATGTTCGTAATGAGACGGATTATGAAGATTGGAAAATTGAAGGGAAACAAATCTCATCTATAAATAAACCGTATTTTGATTTGTTAGATGGTGTAGATCATATTGTAAGTGAATTACCTAAAGATAAAGATGTTTTAGTAGTATGCGCAAAAGAAGGGTCTTCTATATTTGTGGCAGAGCAATTAACAGAGGCTGGATTAGAAAATATTTATTATTTAGCTGGTGGTATGAAGGCATGGAGTGAATATGTAAAGCCTGTAAAAGTTGGAGATTTAAAAAATGGCGGAAGTATGTATCAGTTTAACCGTCTTGGAAAAGGCTGTTTATCTTATATGGTCGTTTCAAACGGTGAAGCAGCAGTTATTGATGCAGTAAGAACAGTTGAAGCGTATGAAGAATTTGCGAAAGAGCATGCTGTTACGATTACGAATGTAATGGATACACATTTACATGCAGACCATATTTCTGGAGGACGTAAGTTAGCGGAAAAAGTAGGTGGTACGTATTGGTTACCGCCAAAAGATGCGGAGGAAGTTGTTTTCTCATACGAACCGCTTGTTGAAGGATCTGTTATTACGGTGGGGGGTACTAAAATTGAAATTGACGCATTATACTCACCAGGGCATACGATTGGAAGTACGTCATTTATTGTAGATGATTCCTATTTATTATCAGGCGATATTTTATTTGTAGATTCCATCGGGCGTCCAGATCTTGCTGGGAAAGCTGAAGATTGGGTAAGTGATTTACGTAATACTTTGTATAGCCGATATAAAGAACTATCTCAAAGTTTAATTGTGTTACCGGCTCATTATTCAAAAATAAGTGAAATGGACGAAAGTGGTATTGTTAGTGCAAAATTAAAAGATTTATTTGAGCATAATGCAGGTTTAAATATTGAGGATGAGGGAGAGTTCCGTAAAGTTGTAACAGAGAATTTACCACCTCAACCGAATGCATATGAAGAAATCCGTCAAACGAATATGGGTAAAATTCACCCGAGTTTGGATGAAGAGCGTGAAATGGAGATTGGTCCAAATCGTTGTGCAGTTCACAAATAAATAAATAAATAAATAAACGAATGAATGAAAAATGGAGGAATAGATGATGAATGTAAAACAAGTATTAGATGCAAAAGATTTAGCATGTCCAATGCCGATTGTAAGAACGAAGAGAGCGATGGATACTTTGCAAACTGGAGAAGTGTTAGAAGTACAGGTAACTGATAAAGGGTCAGTTAAGGATATTCCAGCTTGGGCAAATAAAAGTGGCCATGACATCGTAAAGCATGAAGAGGAAGGCGATGTGCTGAAGTTTTGGATTAAGAAGGCATAGTATTTTTATAAATGTAGAGAGGTTGATTATATGAACACAATATTAAGTACGCTTTTCATTGTACTTGCTGCATGGTTTGTTATTTCACGCTTTTTACCTGTGAAAGGTGTTCAAAATATAAACGGAAAAGAATTAAAAAGTATAGTAGGAAAACAGGGAAAGTACTTTATCGATGTTCGTACAGTAGGTGAATATAGAGGAAATCATATGAAAGGATTTCAAAATATCCCGCTAAATGACTTAGCGAGTAAGACAAATCAATTAGATAAGAATAGGGAAGTAATCGTTATTTGTCAGAGTGGAATGAGAAGTAAACAAGCAGCGAAAATGTTAAAAAAATTAGGATTTCAGCACGTTATCAATGTTTCAGGCGGAATGAATGGTTTGTGAGGAGGAAATGTAAAATGAAAGAAATGACAGCAAAAGAATTAGAAGAAAAATTGGTACGTAAAGAAGCAGTAAATATCGTAGATGTACGTGAAGTAGAAGAAGTAGCTGAAGGGAAAATTCCAGAAGCGTGTAATATTCCACTAGGACTATTGGAGTTTCGTATGCATGAGTTGGATAAAAAGAAAGAGTATATTATCGTTTGTCGTTCTGGCGGAAGAAGTGCAAGAGCAGTTCAGTTTTTAGAAAGTTACGGTTTTCAAGTGATCAATATGGTAGGTGGTATGTTAGCTTGGGAAGGTAAAGTAGAATAGGGCGAAACGATTTTTTATAAAAATAAAAATACCCCTATAGGTAATTGGAGGAAGGACAACATGGAACAACAAAAGAAAACAACAATCGTTTTGTTTAGCGGAGATTATGATAAAGCGATGGCTGCTTATATTATTGCAAATGGTGCAGCTGCTTATGATCAAGAGGTAACGATTTTTCATACTTTCTGGGGATTAAATGCTTTAAGAAAAGATGAACCTGTGAAGGTAAAGAAAAATTTCATCGAAAAAGTGTTTGGAAAAATGATGCCACGTGGCGCTGATAAGATGGGATTATCTAAAATGAATTTTGCTGGTATGGGACCAAAGATGATTAAAGGTATTATGAAAAAACATAATGCGATGCCGTTACCAGATTTAATAGATTTGGCGAAAGAACAGGGGATTAAACTTGTCGCTTGTCAAATGACAGTAGATTTATTAGGGTTAAAAGAGGAAGAGATTATGGAAGGGGTAGAGTTTGCAGGAGTAGGAGCATATTTAGCAGATGCTTCGGATGGGAATGTGAACTTATTCATTTAATTCATCTTCTTTCTAGAAGGGAGGGGATGTAAGATGAGCTTAGTCGTATTACTTTTTATAATTGGGTTTATAGGATCGTTTATATCAGGAATGGTTGGAATTGGCGGTGCGATTATTAATTATCCGATGATCTTATACATTCCGGTATTGCTAGGATTTACTGGCTATACTGCACATGAAGTGAGTGGTATTACAGCGGTGCAAGTATTCTTTGCAACTTTTGCAGGGGCATGGGCTTATCGGAAAAGTAATGATATGGATAAAACGCTCGTTGTGTATATGGGAGCTAGTATATTAATAGGAAGTTTTATAGGTAGTTTTGGTGCTAATGCATTAGAGGAACATACGGTCAATGTTGTTTATGCAGCGTTAGCAACAATAGCTGCTATTATGATGTTCGTACCGAAACGAAATAATGGTGATGAAGTAAAATATAATAAATGGTTAGCAAGTTTGTTAGCATTTATTGTAGGAGGCGCATCAGGTATTATAGGTGCTGGAGGTTCGTTCCTTTTAGTTCCGATTATGCTAGTCATTTTAAATTTGCCAATACGTACAACGATAGCAACCTCTATCGCTATTACGTTCATTTCCTCAGTAGGGATTACGACTGGAAAAGTGATAACTGGGCAAGTAGTTGTAATGCCAGCTCTTATTATTGCGATTGCAAGCATCTTTGCTGCGCCGCTTGGAGCGCGAGTTGGGAAGAAGATCAATCAAAAAGCACTGCAATATATGTTATCGATTTTGATTGTAGGTACAGCTATTAAGATGTGGATTGATATGATATCGAAATAAAAGGATGGCACTGCTTGCAGCCCATCCTTTTATTTATGCCCAAATCACTTTCATTAAATTTTTATATTCGTCATTAGCTAATTTATATAGCATTCTCGTATGTTCAAATACAAGTGCTGGATTAAAGTTTGGTTCTGAGAATGCAAGAGATGTTGAAATGTCAATTGCATTTTGCTTGTTTAATGTGAATTTTGCAAATCGGTAAGATGTGTTTAATTCATTAATAACGTGCAAAATGTCATTTGTTGCTGTTGCATCCGGTACGTGAGCAACATTGAAGCAGTATATATCTACAGTAGGATGTTCGTTTTGGAAAGCAGCGATCAGTTGAATTTTTGCGCCAGCTTCTGTCTCTAATCCTACTGAAAAGTGAACAGAGCCATCATTTTCATCTATATTTTCTTCCATGTATATATCGTTTGACTTTAAGTAGTCTCTAAAATCTGAGATGTTATGTTTTACTGCAGCTTTCATATGTATGAGCCCCCTGATAATTGGAATAGATTGCTACTATTTATTATAATTTAAAAATATTAAAAAAGATAGTTAGAAAGTTCTGATTTTTAATTATGAAGCAATAAAAAGAAGCAGTACTCTACCTCCTGAACTGTACCCTATAAAATGGACAGTTTAATAAAAAAGCCCTGAAAAATCAAGCACTTAAAAGATGGTTCCGATATTCGATCGGAGCCATCTTTTTTAATGTCCACTGAT
>NZ_JAKUEN010000022.1:0-56104 GCF_022662915.1 Bacillus cereus group sp. BfR-BA-01453
ATTTTGTGCCAGGGTTCAACATTGCAATTTTATCCACGCCTTTTGTTCCTACGAATAGTTGTCCAACAGCCAATATAGTATGACCAGCCGCGCTTCCATACCATTCTGCACCACTATACGAGTTACCATTGGTAACATCACGATTCCAAGAATCAGAAATTGTTTGTTTTATCGCATTGAACGTCTCGACTGGGTGAGAAACGACTTCAATCGTATTATTAAATGTGTCAATTGGATGGATAACTGCATCTGCAAGTCCTAATAATTCATCACCTATAGCGTCGCCCATTCCCTTTTTTAAGTGATAGGGGACACCTAATCCAGATTTTTCAAAAGCAGATTCGATTTCATCATCTATAGTGTCTTTTATTTTATTCACATCTTTATAAGCTACATCGATACCATGTTTAAATTTATCATATAAAGACTCATCGGAATTTTTTACTTTACTAAGATCTTCATAAGTTTCCTTGAGACCATGCCAAACCTTGTCACGTAAAGATCCATCATTTTTCTCACTATTTAACTTACCACACATTGCTCCTTCTTCAAGATTTCCGTCATATGAAGCATCTGTGGTACGGAATTTTTCGGCAATTCGTTTCAAATCCTCTTCCACTTGTATAATTGAATTGATAGCTGTAAAAGCTTTTGGTCTCGCATCATTGAACATTTGAATGAATTGTTGATTAGAGGCACCAATCCATTGAAAACATAAACGATCTATTTCATTACATAAATTATTATGTATAGATTCTAATGCGATTCTGGTATTATTCGCACGATTAGCGACGTCTTCTAGCATTTCAGGTGTTACTTTGATTTGAACCATTTTTTTCCTCCCTTTCCCCAATTAAAATTATGAGATAAAAAGAAAAAAATGTAAATACAGAAACTTTAGATTAGTATAATAATATTTATGTAAAATAAAATCTGCTTAATTGTAAATAAAGGTGATTTGTATATGAAATAAATAAAATCTCCCTTACTAGGTTAGCTTTTTATTTTGCATCAATAATATCAATAAATTTCAACGTCATATTATTGTAAAATGCATCCGTACAAATTATAGATTTATTCAGCGGATCAATGTCAACAACGGTCATATAGTTAGTAAGCAAAAAACCACCTTCGTAATATGTAATCAGTATTTCTTCCTCAGATAACAATGAACATAATAGCATGTTCTCAATAAGTTCTTGTTCATCCTGAGTTAATGTAGGTCGTTCTACCTTCGTTTTTTCTTTAACTATTTCACGGATACCAGCGAATTGCTCCGGCATCGCTGCGAATGGAGTCCATTTTACCATTTTTCTTCCTTTTGGCATATTAGCATTGTTCACGATTTGTGGCCTCCTATTAGTGTATTTCTGTATCTTGCTGTTGCACTATTTGTATACGAAATTCCTCGTAATATGCTGTTCTTACCAAATTTAGTGCGTATTTCGTCCATTACTTTAGTTAGTTTCATTTCTTTTTCTCGTTGTATTACATTATCGAATAGTGAGATTTGTTCTTCGCCTTCATTGATTAAGTTAGTTAAAGAAACATTTATGGTTCTAATGGGTTCCCCAGTATAAAACTCATGTAAAAAGTATGTACAAATCTTATAAATATCCATTGTTAAATTAGTTGGTCGGTTCATAGTGTGAGTTTTTCTGAAACCACCAGCGTAATTTTTACTATAACCAATAGAAAAATGGATAGTTTGAGCTAGTTTGTTTTGCCTTCGCATTCGATAACAAACTTCCTCAATATGTTCCAGTAGAATAATCGGGAATTCTTCTATGGTGTAATCACGCATAAGTATTTGACTCTTACCAATAGAAGTTGTTGCTGGAACGTATTTTTCTGATATACGGCTAAAATCAATGCCGTTGCTATGTAAGTGTAGTTCTTCGCCAATGACCCCGAAGCTTTGTTTTAAATATTTGAGTGGGTATTGCGCTAAGTCTCCGATTGAATGAATTCCTTTTCGGTTTAACTTTGCTTCTGTTTTACCTGAAATCCCCCAAAACTTACTAAGCGGTCGTATTGGCCATAATTTTATGGGTACATCTTCGTACTTCCAGTATGCTATGCAATCTTTCGTTTTCTTCGCTTCTACATCTAAAGCAACCTTGCTCATTAAAGGGTTAGGTCCAATTCCTATCGTGCATTCAATTCTTGTCTTTGCATATATTTCACGCTTGAATTTCAGTGCGAATTCATATGGATCGTTAGCAAACAAATGAATGCTATCCGTAATGTCCATAAAGAACTCATCGATGGAGTATTGATGGAAATCCTCAATAGGCACGTATTGTAGAGCCAACTTAGTAATGAAATTAGAACATTTTATGTAAGTACTCATAATTGGATTTACCACAAGGATATCTTTACAACGTGGTATTTCATATAATCTCGCCATTTTCTTAACGCCTAATGCTTTTAATGGTGGAGTTGCGGCCAAAACAATTGAACCACTCCTATTCACATCACCAACTACAGCCAATTTAGTATGAAGTGGGTCTAATCCCATTTTGATGCAGCTGACTGAAGCATAAAAGCTACGAAGATCTACACATAAAACAATTCGATTTGGCAATATTGAATAGTCATACACCGTTATTCCCCCTAAATAACAGAACGTTAGTTCTTATTATATACGAATGTATGTTCTTTTATGAAGAGGTTTTTTTCAAAAAAATAAAACAGAATACAAGGAAGTGGTTTTACGCTAGTTATTTTCTTAATTAAAGCAGTTCCTAACGGATAGCCCGTTGTAGTACGAAAGTCGTTGACGTCTTTTATATAATTATATATATTAATATAATGAAAAAGAGTTATATCCGTTGTTTTATATACTTAGGAGGAATTATAATGAATTTTAAACATGTACTTGTAACAGGATTAATTACCGCTACGCTATTCGGCACAACGAATACTCATGCACAAACTGCAGCTTTCACTGATGTACCAAGTGGGCATTGGTCTGAAAGTTCTATTAACTACTTAGCCGATAAAAAGGTAATTAGTGGTTATGGAAACGGAAGATTTGGTTTTGGAGACAATGTAACTCGTGGACAAGTATCTGCGATTATTTCAAGATACCTAAAATTAGAAAACAATGGATCTACAATCAAAAATTTCTCTGATATCCGTGGCCATATGTTTGAAAACAGTATTAAAGCAGTTGTTCAAGCAGGAATCATGAAAGGGGACAATACTGACAAATTTAGACCCGATGATACATTAACTCGATACGAAATGGCTGTTATCTTACAAAATGCTTTTCATTTAGCTGTAAAAACAAACGACCTTTTCCATGATGTTTCAAATAATCATTGGGCAAAAGACTCTGTTCGTTCATTGTATAGTAATGGCATCACAAACGGAATTGGAGACTATCAATATGGCGGAGAAATGAATGTAACAAGGGAACAATTTGCAAAATTTATGTATAATGCAATTTTTGTAAACCCTAACTTCGTTCCTGAGTCTATTCCTCAGAAAGATGGGGATGAGCATAATTATAAAGAAATTCATAATATATTGATTGATTCTGGGTTTGAAAAAACCAAATATAACTACCGATATGATAAAGATGGTAAAGCATATAATAACCTTATGACTTTTGAATTTTCTTCTGACGATGACACAGCATATAAAATGTTTATTTCTAGTGATGATCCTGTATTAAACGAGCCTGTGAAGAAAATCCTAAAAAACCTCTTACCAACTAAAGGAGATTATCTGTACAATATAATGCAAAATCCTACTGCAAGCTCTCGAACAATAGAATTAGATGGGCGCAATGTTGAAATTTATAGGGATGGCTATCATATAAACGTTCTTCTTGGAAAACGAAAATAGTAAAAGTTACTTATAGATGTTTTAAATGGTCCCTTTGCATAGGGCATTTAAAAGGAGCTGCCCATAAGTCGGTTTCACTGCTTATGGGACAGCTTCTTTTTTTATTTGCAAGAATTTCTTAACTGCTGATTCCATCATATCCGTTGTAGCGTTATGCGGCGGCCTATTCTTATGGTTGGTAGCCAGAAATGGAGATTTTCCCTAATAAGCCGCGCAGGGATTGGTTATATAGTGGTGCATATGCGATTACTTATTGAAATTGCTAAAGTTATTTTGTTGTCTCTAACAAGTATTGTTCTTTATATAAAAATAACTGTTTATCGTTATTAACAAACAACATATCTTAACTAAACATTCAAAATTAATTGTTTTATATTTCTAAAAGTTCTATATATTTACAGTTTATGCTTTTGAAAATATGATTAAATGGCAAGCTATAAAATATAAAAAAGGGGGATCTTTTATGTTAAAAAAGTTAGTAATAGGAACATTAGTAACTGGTATTGTATTAACTGGAGGAATTGGAGCTTCGGCAACTACATTTGAATCAAATTCATTAGCTGATAGTAAAGTAAAGAACGAAATAGCTAGATATGACATTGAACTTAAGGTAGGGGAGAAAAAAAGAGTTTCTGGAAGTTGGGCTTATTCTGAATTTGGAGACGGAAGTGTTTTTAAATTAACGATAGAAAACGGAAAATATTATGTTAAAGGTTTAAATCCAGGCACGGGTGGTATAGTAGTAGATGGAAAAGGAAAGTCAATTCTAGTGACTGAATAGCATACTTAAGTTAGAAGCTCTGTATAATCAGAGCTTTTTTATTTGCAGGAAAATCCTAATCATCATGGAATATTCTCACTAGGAGGTGTCGTGACGTTATGACGGACGAGATTGTTTATTCCGCTAGTGAAGTATATAGACGCCTAAAAATAAGTGATATATTGTAAAATAGTGATGAAATATAAGCTTAATGTGTTAATGAGGTGTATAAATTGAGTAATGAACGGGAGTCAATTATGGTCATAGATGTAAGCAACATTTATAGTGTAAAAGAATTGCACTTACTTCTTAAAGAGAAGCTTGAGTTTCCTGATTTTTATGGAGAAAATTGGGATGCTTTTTGGGATTGTATTACAGGATTTGTGTTTCCTTTGCCAAACAAAATGATCTTCGAAGGATGGTCAAAGTTAGAAGAAAGGTTACCGATAGATACAAAAATAATGAAAAAGTGTCTTCTTGATTATAATGAAGAGAATAGAAAGGATCCTGAATGGAAAAGTGAATTCTTATTTAATTAAATAACAGGAAATATTTACGATGTGACTAAGAATCCCTAAATGGGGATTTTTTTTATTTGCAGGAATTCCTTAACTATCATGGAATACTGTCACTAGGAGGTGTTGTGACGTTATGACGGACGAAATTGTTTATTCTGCTAGTGAAGTATACAAACGACTAGGAATAAGTGATAGCACCCTTAGAAAGTACATGGAAGTATTGTCGCGCGAGGGATTCGCTGTAAAGAAAGATAATCGCGGCAGACGCCAGTACACAGACAGTGACATTATGGTGATTGAAAAATTAATTGAACTGAGTAAGCATGACGGTATGACGCTAGAAAAGGCAGCGAAGATGATTGCGCAGCAAATAGAGAAAGTTAATCCGGATCTGATTCAAGAAGAGGCTGAGGAAACGGATTTAGTGCCATTCCACATTAAGCAGCAATTACAGGAACAGTATAGCGTTATGGCGCAAGAAATGAATCAAAGCATGTTAGCGATAGAAAAGCGATTGAGTGAGCAGGCAAAGCAGAGTAATGAGGAAATTAAAGCGAGTGTAGAAGCGCATAACGAGCGAGTGGAAAAACGATTGGAAGCGCGGGATGAGACGCTTATGAAGACACTACGTGAGATGCAGGAAACGAAGAGAATGATGCAGGAGTTTCGAGATGAGGTTGCTGCTGCGAAAGAAAAGAAAAAGCCGTGGTGGAGGTTTTGGTAATATCACAAAATCTAAAGTAGGGAAGTATATGATTATACGTCCCTACTTTAACTGTGATACCCGGCATTACATTTATTTTCCTACTAATATTTCTGTAATTTGTTTGAGTTTATCTTCAAGTTCTTTATTACGTTCGCGGGCTTGCTTCAGGTCATTCTCTAATTGATAGCTTGAAGATATTTCAAATACATCTGATTCAGAGAAATCATTATGTTCATTTTCTAAATTAACTAAATCTGCTAATTTTACATTTAAAACCTTAGATATACGATATAAAGCTTGTAAAGGCTGAACTGTGCATCCATTAACATAATCTGAAACTGTAGAACGTGCTATTTCAGTAAGTTCAGATAGATCTGTTTGGCGTAATCCCCTAGCTTTCATTATGAATCTAATATTACGACCAATCGATTCAGCTAACAGTATTTCTTCAGTTGTTTTAATATTACGTGTCATTTCTGTACGTCCCTCACATTTGAATATTTATTCCACTTCTTATTTACTCCCTAATGTTTCATAAAGACGCTTGTACATATCTTTATATGCTTCAGAATGACGATTAGCTAGATGGGTGTCTACAAAACTTTCAACAAGCATATCAATGATATTGTTAATTGATGTTTTCTCCATACCCTCTTGTTCTTTAATGAATGGTTTAAGGGTATTGAGCTTTAACAAAACAGCAGGTGAAATTTTAGCTGTTTTAGATGGAACTAAACGTTGATCTGGTTGCTCTGGTGTCTGTATTTCCTTTTCCGTGTTAACAGGATTAAGTTGGTCAGTTAAATCTGAAGCCTCGGTAATAGGTGTTACAGTTACTACAAAAGATTTACTTTTATTTTCCAAAGGTACCACTCCTATTTAGTTTTTTAATCTTAAACTGATAAAACTATTTTGCTTGTTATATAGAGGGGGGAAGACGAAAATATAGAAATATCCCTTTATGGAAATAGGGATATTTCTATATTTTTAAATTTCTGTCAACAGCTTGAATTTCCTTTTCTGTTCAGGCGTTAGCTCATTCTCTACATAGCGATCTATAAGTAAATCAATGATTTCATAAGCGAATTTTGTATTTGTAAGTTTCATTAATACTTCTAGTTCTTCTTTTGATTGATTAGAAATTTTAATGCTGCCTTGCTGATTTTTAAATTTCTTTTTTGGTTCATTTTTTTCGTTTCTTTTTTCTTTTCGAGTTACTTGTTTTTCTTCTGTTTTAGGTTGAGAAGGAGCAGCTAGTACTTCATTAGTTTCCTCTACAGCTTGTCCTTGCTCTGGTACATAAGGCTCAGTAGGTTCAAAGTTACTTTTCTTTCTGCCTAGTAAACCAGGAGTTCTCGCCATTTTACACACCAACCTTCATTTTTTCAAACATATCAATACGAGATAATAATTCATCACTAATTTTTTCGTATAGTTCAATTACATTCATATCATGTCTATCTTTTTCAGTAATACCATTAACATCAAATCGTTTAATACGTTCCATTTGAGGAACGATGTTTTTGAATAGGTTTTCTTCACCGAAAATTTCACGTGCATTTTCCATGATATATTCGTCAACCTTACCGTTGTTTTTTAATAGAACTGGAAGAATACCGACTACTTCAATATCAAGATCATATTGTTCTTTTAACTTGATAAGTTCATTAACATAATTCTCAGCACCAGTTAGAGAACGTTCTTGCGTTTGCAAAGCAATTAGAACGTAATCGGAAGCTACAACGGCGTTCTTTGTAACCTCTAGCGACATTGGAGGAACATCAATAAATATGTAATCGTATTTATGCTTTATCTTTTCAAGTAATCCTTTAAAGTAATGATCTTCTTCAGCTTCTGAAGAACAATTTTTATAAAGGAATTTTGCGAAGTCTTGAAAATCAACATAAGAAGGTAATAAATATAAGTTATCCGTAATCTCTACCTCAAGGCCATCTAAGTTCCCCTCTTGTATTCCTTTCATCAATGTTTTTTCAACAGTAACGATTTCATCAGGGTTAAGAATGGATTTAGTCAACATTAGAGATTTTGTTGCGTTACTTTGTGGATCAAGGTCAACAACTAACGTGCGTTTTCCTTTTTTAGCAAATTCATAAGAGTTCAATACAGCATTTGTGGTTTTACCGACTCCACCTTTGTAATTACCTACCGTAATTGTAATGGCCATTTTTAACACTCCAATTATATTTTTTGAAATTTCCCTATATCCCTTTATAGAAATAGGGAAAAATAGAAATAGGGAATTAGGGATATTTCTAACTATAGAAATAGGGATATTTCTATATCTTTAAAGAAATTATAACAATGATATTTGGGTTATGCAATAGAATCATAGACTTTGTAATTAATAACAAAAACGTTGATATCAAAAGATTCTTTAGACAATTAAAACAGAGATTAGTAAGAAAGAAATATATAATTTTGCAAGGAAGATAGAAGGTACAAAAATAATAAAAATAGGGAAATATAGATATAGGGAAAAGGGGAAATATCCCTATATCTATAAATAGAAAAAGGGAAATAGGGATATAGGGATATTATTCAAAAAGTGCGCAAATTCGCTGTTTACAAACAAAAAAGCTTGTTGTAACGTAATAAACAACAAGCAACATTCTACAAAACAAAACAGAATTTGATATTTTACATAAACGAAGATCATGAAGATCTTATGAGATAAATTAAAAACAACTGAATATGAACACAAAACAAAAAGCCACTCCCATATGCTAACGGCTACCAACCTTTAGCGGGAATGACTTACTCTAGCAAGTGTACCACCACTTGACTAGAAAAAACTGTATTTACCCACAGTGTTAACGTTTAAGTAGTGTACCACCACTAACCTTAAACAACTATGCCTTTTCACGAGGCTTCTTTGATATACCCATTTTATCTATTGTTTGGATAAATATCAACTAGTAAATACTAGTTTTGATTAATTTATAGTCCAAGAGATATATAACGGGCATCTCTAAACCTAGAAGTCTTGTGAATGTACAGGCCATTTAGGAATTTGGGATGCCTTTTTGTTTTGGTTCGCGTGGAATTGCCTGAAACCACGTAAATAAAAACTGATAAGCCGTAATTCCGTGCTGCTATACATATAGGAGGAACGTGTTACGTGCGTGGCTAGCTGTTGGTCGTGCAGGGGGTACAGAGTATGCGCCTACAAAAACAGCACCCCTCATTGGAATCCTGTTCTTCTGGTGAGGGAGGGCGAGAACTTGCCCAGGGACGATTCTCTAAAAGGTTCGGGTGGTTATCGTTAGCATTACGGTGCTAGGGAGTACATTCAGTTTGTCGTGTAGGGACGATATTACAAGGACAAGCCATAGAAAAAGGGTGTATGCGGTGAAAATCGCTGAGTGAACAGGGTCTATACATACGGATACCTTATAAGTGACCGCATGGCGAAAACAAGACGCTTATCCATCTATTTTGATCGATTACTTTTTTTGTAGTCTTTCAAAGTAGGGGATAAATCTGCCTTCCAGCCGTGTTCCATAATCGTTCCCACATGATAAAAACCCTCAAAACCTTCAGTCAAGCATAATTGCGAAGAAAAGATGAAAAACTTGAGATTGTTTAAGACCTAGGGGGAATGATTTACTAAGATAGAGGAATAAATAAGGAATTTTTACTTACTTGGATAGAGGATAAGGGGGCGGATGGTAGAATAGGCCTTATTGCTAAATTAGGTTTTACACAACAGATATAGTACGTGAAATTTAACTTGAATTTTAATTTTTAAAAGGGAGAGAACATTGATGTTTTTTCGTAAAACTAAATTAAATGAGTTAAAGAGAGAATTAGATGAGTTAAAGAGAGAACTTTCTTTTTATAAAGAAAGAGATGTACAACAAAGAAGAAGTAATATACGTTGTAAAGAATATCCTCATATTTTGTTAAAAGACACTAATAATTATATAATCATTGATTTATTGGATGACAGTCATGTTACTGCAATTTATATTTATAAGTTAGATCGCCCTGCTGAACAATGGATGTTTGATTTAGGATCTAATCTTGAAAATGAACGTGAAAGTTTTGCTACACTCATTGGAAAATTAGAATTCGGTTCAATTGCTGAAGGCAAGGCAGAGATAAAAAAGCTTACGGTAAATGAGGAATACAGAAATCAAGGATTTGCTACATATATGATGAAAAAAGTAATAGCTTGGGGGCGATCTCAGGATTTTTCAGAACTATATTTGACTGCTTGTACTACTGTATACAAACTAGGAAATGCGCTAAATCAAGATGAATTAGTTTCCTTTTATCGCAAATTAGGGTTTGAGAATATTTCTTCTAAATCAAATCGAATGACGTATAAATATTTTGATTCTGGTGTCGAAACTTAATAGTAGGTTCCCACCAACAAAAAATGCAGAAACATACGCTAAGTGAGTTATTGGTGGCACCTTATAAAAGTCATAATACATAAAGAAAAGACACCCTAAGGTGCCTTCCTCCGACTTGAACAATCTTAATTTTAATAATATGTATTGGTCTCCCATCCAAATATTATTTTTTCAATGTTATATTTTGTTATGTGTTTTAATTGCGGCTAACATCCAATTTTGCTTCAATTTCATTTAAGCTAGCTAGAGCATTTTTTAGTTTTTGATCGGAAAGCTTGATTGATTTTTGAGCTTCTTCCATTCTTTCATTCAACGGAGCTACTCCTTTTACTCCTTGAGTTACAGCTTTTCCAGCATTACTTCTATAGTTAGTTGCTAGTCCAAACTCTACTCTGAATTTCTCAATCTTTTCTTTTAATACCGGATCAGTTAACTTTGAGCCACTTTTAAATTCTGTATTTTTCTTGGAAAGTGCATCATATCGATTTGTAACTGACTCCATTTTTTCTTTTAAAGCGTTCTTGTCAAGAGATTCAGGGTCCTTGCTTCCTTCTCCCCAAATAGCTTTCCAGTCCTGATTCCAAATCTCATCATAGTCCTTTAACATTTCATCAATAGTAGGCTTAATTTCGTTTTTGTATGTAACCTTATCCGCATTTTCAGTTGGTTCAGTTGTTTCTTGACTCGGTTGTGTAGTTTTTTGAAGTGACCTAGTTTGCTCTTTTTCATAGAAGTCTACTTTAGATTTCAACTCTTTGATTTGTGTTTTTAATTCTTGCTGTTCTTTAAAGTGTTTATCGGTAATTTCATCCATATCTTTTTGTGAATACTTAGGTTTCGTATCTTCTGATTTGGAATCTTTAAAAATAGATACAGCAGCAATGACAACAACTATTACTGCGATAATTCCAATGATTAGTTTTTTGTTCATTTATGTTCCTCCTAAAATACAATATTATTATTATATAACAATTAAACAGTTATAGGTAGAAAAAAAGACACCCAAAGGTGCCTTTCTCCGACTTGAACCACTTTAATTTTAATAATATGTATTGGACTCCCATCCAAATATTTCAGTTCTTTTTGTATGTTATTTAAGGCAAACCTCTTTCATTTTTAAAGAAGTTCTTTGGTTCGTTTGAAGATAATCTCCAAAGAAGTCGTGTATCCTGAGGTTGTGAGAGTAAGGACTTGAACAAATTCCCAACCATCCTCAGCATGTTCGATAATAATACGCTTATAATCTTCTTTGGGTTGCCCTTTCCATCCATCAATTTCGACTTTCACAAATTTGTAATCATACATATTCTTCCACCCCTTTCTCCTAATTGTACCATTTAGAAGAAGCGATGTATTGGACTCCCACCCAAATATTATTTTATATATTGAGAAAGAGGCTATAATCTTTTATTTAAACGTAAAAAGCCCTAGAGGGGACTAGGACTTTTTGACAGAATGAAAATGATTCAAAAAAGGACTTATATAACGTAACATATGAATGTTTCATAAATGTATCGTAAAAGTGAACAAAATCTATATTCTATTTTTAGCTCGATGTAATTTGAGATTATTCCAATGATATTTCTTCTAATAGAATTGTATGATAGACTGTATGTAACTGTATATTGTGAGGGCGGGAGGTTGCTATCCTTTCTCTGATTCTAGAGAGAAAGGAGGTGACCGAATGGATTCTTTATTTAATTTATTGTATGACGCTGCTAAGGTATTCCTTACAGTATTTGCAACAGCTTATGCGAATGAGCTGGCGAAGAAGATTAGCAGTAAACGAAATAAAAGAACCGCCCCAAATGCCGGCAAGCGAAAGGGCGGTTCTAAACGCAAAAAATAAGTTTAAGCAACCGACCACCTTGCGGTAGCAGTTACTTGAAGAGATGTTAGCGCATCTCTTCTTTTTATTATATACACAAGGTATTACTGTAATACTATTACAGTAATTATATCAAACGTACATAAAAAATCAATGAGCACGTAATGGATATAATGTACAGAAGAAAAGACACCATAAGGTGCCTTTTCCGATAGTTTTTTTAGCAGAAGCAACTGCATCCGATAATGATTAATAGTATAAAGAGTACAACTAATAAAGCAAATCCTCCAGCAAAGCCGCAGCCTTCACCGCAAGTACCACCATATCCCATAACAATAGTTCCTCCTTTAGATCCGAGGGTAAAACTAGGGTTCATTCTATGGATTTTAACGGGTTCACCTTACTTTATGTTTTAATGAATGAATTGAGCACTTTTGGGTATCTTTGGTGTACGACATATCTATGTCTAATTACGAGTGTTACAATGTACGTAATTGAACAATATGATTTAGTTTAACGATTTGTTTTTCTTGTAAATTTGATAACATAAATTAATAAACAAACTGCCAATAAGGCTTGAATAATTCTAGTTACTAAGCTAATAATTGGATTAAAATCAAAACCTACTATAATGTGTAAAATTGTGTATATTGCGAAAAAGGTAATAGCTATTTGCAATAGTTTTTTCATAGAATATCCACCTTCTTTGGAAATTCAAATTTATAATAACAATGTTACAATTGCTCTTGCTGTCATATCTGCTAACCATGCAGGGCAGCCCATCTTTTTAAGCTGGTTTGATATAGCTGTTGTAATAGTTCCGCTAAAACCAATGACTACATTAAGAGTTTTAACAACTACAGTATAACTCAAATATCCTTTTAATGCTTTTTTACTGTCCCATGAAATTGGTAATTTATCAACATATTGTCTTACACTTCTATCCCAAGCAACTCTCCCAATTCTATTTAGATTTTTTAACATTTGTTTTGCTGCTATCTTTGCCGCTTGAGACTTAGGACCGTATTGTGGACCATCAACATTTTTGATTGATAATGGTAATGCTTCTCCAGGAACTTCTTTAGCTAATTCTTGTTCAATCCCTGTCATAATATCTTCAATTGAAATATTATTTTCTTTCAATTCTTTTTCTAATTTTAGTAAATCTAAAATTTCTTCTTGGCTTAATCTTTCATCAACTGTTTCAAATCCTGAGGCTTTCACTTCTTGTACATTAAAGGTTAATGGGGCTGCAACGCCAAACATAAATGTACCCGCTAAAACTGCACTAATAATTTTTTTTGTTTGTTTGTTATTCATGTGGAAATTACCTCCTAAAAATAATATTATTTGTCAAAATTGTAAAATAAAACATTTGTATTTAATAGACTATTTTAATAGTTTTTAATTTGATATAATAGTAATTATTGTAAAATATTACCTTGGAACTAATTTGGACAGGTAGTCATTTTTGCTCTGATTTATTTGTAGATGGGGGTTTACATGATAAAAAATAAAAGGATTTGCTACAGGTTACATGTTAGTTTAATGAAAAAAGAAATTCTAAGGAGTTTTCCTCCGACTTGAACGATCCTATAGCAAAGTGGTATCCATTTTCATAGGGTGGAGAGGCTTATTTATGTGCAAAAGAAAAACCCACTGTATTTTCATGACAGCGGGTTTTTGTGTTCGGGTAAATAAGAAGTAAGGTTTCCAAGATAACTGAAAAAATAGAACAGGTGGTTAGAGTTTATCACATTCTTTTTTTGAATGAGCATGCAATATTACATACTAACAGAAATACCTCTATTTTCCATTTGATAAATTATGTTGTAAATATTACTAATATTAACAATAATTAAATAAATATTTCTACAAATTCAAAATATTTACAAAAATAACAAAAGTGATACATTTAAGGTGCGAGTTATAAAAAATATTAAGGGGGATTTATTATGTTCAAGAAATTAGTAGTTGGAACATTAGCAACTGGTATTATGTTATCTGGTGCAGGTGGAGCGATGGCTGCAACACCTAATACTGATAGTGCAAAGACAGATAAGGTTACTATGGCAGCGGAAAAGAAATATATTAAGATAGGAGGCTATGCAACTATAGATGATGTGCCAAATGTGACTGTATTATATGGTATTAAGTGGTATTTAAAAAAAGCAACTCAAGAAGATGATGGCACATGGACAGGACATTTTGAAGGCTGGTATTAATTAATAAAATCTATTTATAATAAAAAGCCTCTTATAAAGGGGCTTTTTATCTGTGTAAAATCATAAGAAAAGACACCCTAAGGTGCCTTCCTCCGACTTGAACCACTTTAATAATATGTATTGGACGCCAATCCAAATATTATTGTTCGTGTTAAGTAATATTTGTTTATTTGTATAAAATAAAACTAATATGTAACCTGATTTTTATGTTATACTGTAATTACCTAAGTTATTATTGCGCATGGGATTTCCTTCCCCTGTGCTTTTTTTATTTTAAAGATTAATGATGATCTTTTTCTTACTCCAGAAATTAGGCGTGAATTGTAATTTTAATTTCTCACCTATAGGTTGTTCAAACACAAGAGTTCCTGCAACTTGTCCTTTGGGCGCTAATTGACCAGAATTAAGTGCGGTATTTTGATTGATCATTGATAAGGTCGGTCTAGTGATATTACCTTGGCTATTTCTCATTTCGAAGTCAAGCGTATTGTATGAGATATCTTCTTTACCACCATTATAGATGTTTACCGCTACCAATACGTATTCATGTCCCTGTCTTGGTTTATCGAATTCTCCACCAGGAGATTTTTTAACTTCGGTTACAGTTAATCTGTGATCACCTAATTTAATAGTCTCGCCAATCGAATATTCCTTCTTCGAATCTTTTTCAGCATCTTTAACTTCATGACCTTTGGCTGTAACTTCTTGAGCTTGGTATTTAGTCTTCGGATCACCAAATACTAATATCAATGCACAAAAAAATAAGAAAGAACCGACTAAAATGAAGCTACCCCATCCAATATATTCCCAAACCTTTGATTTCTTTTCAACTTCCACCTGTATTTCTCCCCTTATATATTAGATTTTAATAATAAGATAGTATCAAAATTTCCATTATTTGAGTACAAGATATTTAGAATATACAAAAAAAGAGAGCTTTGCCCTCTAATTTTGATTAACATAACGTATGATTAAGCAGATACAGCAGCTTTATCTTTACGGAAGATTCCCATTAATCCACCAATCAATAATAATACTCCTGGTAATAAGTAAATTACAGAAATACAAATAAATCCGCCGATAGCAGCAACAGTCATCATGATACCGCCAGCTTTAGCTTTACTTCTCACCATAACAGAACCAACGATTCCTAAGATTGATAGGCCTACAGCTCCCCACCCTAAACCAATAACAGTATTTGCGCCATCAGCCTCTAAAGCAGATCCAAGCCCACCGATAAATAATGCGATAAATGCACATAGAATTCCAAAAATACCACCAATAAGTCCTAATACAAATTCAGCTGTTCGTTTCATTTTAAATTCTCCTACGTATGTAATTATTGAAGATTAACTCTAATCTCTTTTGAAGATAAGAAGTTAGGTTTAAATATTAATTGAAGTTTCGGATCGCCTTGTTTCGCTTCAAAGGCAATACTTCCTGTAACTTTCCCGTTCGGAGCAAGTTGTCCGGCATTTAATTGTGTATTTTGATTTACAGTAGTAAATGTTTCGTTCACAATATTACCTTCACTATTTTGCAAAGTGAAATCGAAGGGGTTATAACCAATTTCTTCTTTACCACCATTTTCAATAGTTAAGTTAGCTATTATAAATTCATGGCCCTCTTTAGGTTTATCGAACTCTCCACCTTGAGACTTTTCAATGTTGGAAACAGTTAATTTGTGATTACCCAATTGAATTGTTTCTCCAACTTTAAATTCTTTTTTCTCTTCTTTCTTCTCACTTGGTTGTTCCGTTTTCTTTTCATTGGTAGAGACTTTCTTTGCTGATTCGTCCGTATCTCCACATGCAGCCAAGCTAAGAGCAAGTGCCCCAGTTAAAGCAATTGTACCTAGTTTTTTGTACATCTCAGTTCCTCCAATTATGAAAAATGTAAGATTTCCGAGATTATCATAACAGAAATGGTTACAACTATTTTGTCATATTATGTCGAATGAAAATAAAAAAGAGAACCGAATGGCTCTCTTGGTAGGATTGGTAAAATTATGTAAAATCTTACCTCTAGAAAATGGAAATGATTTCTTCTAAAATGAAAACAAATCATAGTATTTCTTTGTTTTCATGTAGCATTTTTACATACAACGAAACTTGTTTTGCAAAACGTCCTTTCTGACGACCGTCAAGCTCTTCATAAGCTTTTTTGATGTCTTTTTGCAATAATGATAGTAATGCATCATCTTGTTCGTTCTCGAACCCGAGAAGTGTGTCTGTAGATATGCGAAAAATAGATGCTAAGGTTTTGATACTTTCTACATCCGGTTGATGACGATCTGTTTCCCAATGTTTCATTTGACCATGACTAAAGCCATATTTATCAGCAAAATCTTCTTGAGTTAAACCTGTCTTTTTTCTAAAGAATTTAATAGTTTGTCCTAAAGTTTTCATACTTTGAGTATAGTTATTCCAACATTTGCATACCACAAAAGTTAGATATACTAACTTTTTAAGTAATTAAGTTAGAATTTCATGAAAAGATATTTTTCTATAGAACGAATGTTTGTTTGGTGGTAAAATATGCATGTGAGGTCTTTATACGTTTCATTCTCGATATATAGTTTTATTTTTATGCCATGCGAAAAATGTTGATATATAGCGATTTTAAAACTTTCTCAATATTTTTCTGATAACCACACGACTGAATTTTGGAAAAAATGTGATATTATGAAAATAACAAAATAAACGGACGTAAAAAAAAGACCCATGACTGTGCAAGTGGTGCTACCAACACCCTTACACCGTCCCCTAACCGCAGTAGGGAAACACTTGTCATAAGTCTCATACATAATTATAACACACATCTTAGATATAGTGACGCGTTTTCCTTAAATGTAACAAACTGGGTATAACGTGTCTTTTGTTCCGAAAAAGGGGAGCAATTTCATGCAAAAAGTGTTAAGCAAGATATCAGATGATATGGATAGCAAAAACATTAATAGAACTCAACTTGTAAAAAGAATCGACATAGATGGTGCTACATTATCAAGATTCTTAAAAGGAAAACATCAACTCGTTTTTAATAAGTATGGAGTAATTTTAAAAGAAGTGTATCCTGATGATGTTAATGTGAGAAGGAGTTTTTGCCGTAAATATTCTAGCGTCCTGAAGAGACAAGGGAATAAAAAGATAGCTGTATATTATTTGTTAGCGCACGGGGAATTAGATACCGTAGCGGAACTGTTAAACGAAACAATAATTAAGCACGATTGGGAAAAGGTATGTAGATTAATATATCTACGTTACAAAGGCGATCTATCTGGGGATGAACTATTAAAGGTTTATAAAGAAAAAGTAGAGGGTATTAAATCAAAAAATGTTGAATTTGAGATTCTCAAGGGGATTGTACTTCTTCATATTAGATATGATCAGAAAAACTATAAGTCGATGATACGACTTTCTGAAGAATTACATGAGAAGGTTGAAGAGTTGGAAGATAACTACGCTAAGGAATTTTTAAAATTTAAAATACAAGAAGCTACTATTTACGGATTGTTAACATGTAATGAGATTCCAAGATTAAGAAGTGTATGCCATGAAATAATAAATGATGAAAGTTCAGATATGTTATTTCCTATCTTTAAAGCAACAGCGTACGGTGTGCTGGGAGAGTCGTATATCTTTACGGATTACTATAAATCATTAGGATATTTAAATGCTGCTGCAAGCATTATAACGAATGGCCCTGGTAATCAAATGATGAAGAGGAAAAACATGATATTGAATACGATTGATTTCTTGAAGATACATTGGAAGGTAGAGCTGGATAATATCAACCCTAAGGATGAGGTTGAAAAGGCCTATTTAGAAATACAAAAGGGTAATTGTGAAAAGGCGATAAGTATACTAGAAGATGTAATTGAAAATAAAGGGAAACTTAGCGCTTTCGGTTTAACTTATCTGGGGATAGCAAAGGGGAATGATCCGCAGATACTAAGTGATGCCTTGGATTTATTCGAGCGATCTTCTGATATTTTTTATTCATATTTAGTTAAGAAAAACCTAGGAATAATATCCCAAAAATGTTATAATTTAGTCGGGTGATGCTAAATGAAAAAAGTACTATCGCTAATCACAAGCGTAGCATTAGCTGGCGGTTTCTTATTCGCACCAGCTGATAACAAAGAGCAACCAAAACAAGTTGCTAAAGAAACACAAAATGTAATTTTATATGCAGAGGATCCTGGAACAGGGATTTAATTTTATAGATATATAAGAATGACGTCTTCTCTTGCAGAAGACGTCATTCGTCATTTTTGGGGTTATTGAACTTTTAGTTAAAAATATATTAAAGTTCAATAAATGTGAATTTATTCACAAACTACTATGAAGATACTGGAGGATGTTGGGGATGGAAAAGTATTCAGAATTAGAAGTGTTAATTAGTAAGGCAAAGAGTGGGGATCAAGAAGCGATTGCAGCTTTAAATGTAATTAAGGAGCAAATAAATCAATTCCAACAGGAAGTTTAAATAAAAAATAGACGATTGTTAGCTGAATATCGCCATCAATCGTCTAAACTGTTTACTGCACCTTTAATCATGTTCAATATTAGTTTTTGTTTATCTTCATCAAGTTTTTCTATCTTACTGATCATGTCGTGTAATTCTGTTTTAACTTCTGACGACTGACTTTCATCTAGGTTTTTATAATTAGAAAGCCCCATTACATAGTCTGCAGATACATTACCTAAGTTTGAAATCTTAGATACAGTTTCTCTAGAAGGTTTCTTCTTACCCGATTCAATTAAGGATACCATTCCTTTACTTACTTCAATAGCATCAGCGAAACTTTGCTGACTCATAGCTAAGTTATTCCTGATTTCTTTAACACGAATACCAATAATGTTTTCCATCATTTAAAAACTCCCCTTTAATTGGACTACTAAAAGTAGTTCCCTCATATAAAATGTAACAGAAAAGTTTACTCAAAGACAACTTTTATTTTTATTTTATGATTTTTTTAAAATTTTATGTTTACTTTAGGTAAACGTTGTTATATAATCAAATTAACGAAACGAATAAAGGTGATTAACATGGCGAAATTAAATACGAAAAAGGCTAAACAGATACGTTTGAAGCTAGGTTATAGTCAAGAAGAAGTAGCTAAACACCTAGAATGCACAAAAGGATCTTACTGCCAAATGGAACTTGGTTATCGACAGCCTAGCCTTGATAAACTAGGGAGATTATCAAAATTATACAAGGTATCGACAGATGAACTTTTAGAATTAAGTTAACTAGAGGTAGTCAAATTTTTTTAAAGTTACGTTTACCTAAGGTAAACTTTCAGGAGGAAAGAAAATGAATCAATTAAAAGTTGTACAACATCCGGAAAGTGAATTTGTTTTTATGGAAGGAAACAAAGTTGTTACAGATAGCCTAACAATCTCTCAAATGTTTGGTAAGCGTCATAATCATGTAATGAGAGATATCGAAATTCAAATCGAAAAGTTACTTGAAGCAGGAGAACAACAATGGGGTATCACCAACTTTGGGGAGACCCAATACCAACACCCACAAAACAAACAATGGTATGACAAATACAACTTAACAGAGGATGCATTCGCAATCGTCGCAATGAGCTACATAACACCAGAAGCAATGAAGATGAAAATCAAATTTCTAAATGAGTTCAAACGAATGAAAGAACACATCCAAAAGATGCAACAGCAGCCAATCAGTATTGAAGATGCAGTAATCCATAGCATGAAGGAATTAAAGCAAATCAAAGAGCATCAGCAACAAACAGATGAAGAACTAAGTAAAGTGAAACATCTTTTAGATAACGAGGTTTGGCTTACTGAGCAAAACAAAGAAGCTGTACAACGAAAGGTTAAGCGTCGTGTATTCGAGCTAAAAGAAGAAGGTTACAGCAATGCTTCATATCAAGCGGTTTACGGAGCGTTAAAGAAACACTTCGGAGTGGCCAAATACGATAAGATTCCACGCAAATATTATCAGAACGCTATGAAATTTGTGTCTGGATGGTATCCGCCAGAAAGACCGATGGAAGGAGCAATGTAAATGATGGAAGAAAGCACATTCTCACACTTAATGGTACTGGTAATTGTCATTTTAACCGCAGGATTCATTCATCTGATGGATTGGATAGACAAAAGGTTTATGAAGGATGAAAAGTGATGGATAGACAGCAGCGGGACAAAGAAGAGAAAGCAAACATCATCAAAATGATACGAGAGTTACGAGCTAAAGGGATACATAACAGCGCAGATAAGGTTGAGGAAATGCATAAGGAGTTTATAACTCTAGCTAAATGATAAAAACCCTACATGTTGAGATGCAGGGCGATAAAAAGATAGTAGTTTTAGATTTCGGAAAAAGAAATCTTGAGGTGTAATTAGCTTAACATATAATTTACTAAAACTCTATATAAAGATTTTATGAAATTACGAACATAGACAAGCCTTCGCTTGTCGGAATATTCAGGAATCTAATGGTATCCCCCACCTAGTAAATGGGTTCCTGGATATTCCGATGCGTGAAAGCATCAAAACAAAAGAAAACCAGCCGATTACCCCTAATCGACTGGTTCAAGAAACGACGCAATATTTGTACCTCTATTATATCACAGTCGTTTCTTCCAAGTAAATAAGGAGGAATGTGGAAATGAAAGATGTTTTAGACAAGCAAAAAGAACGTGCAATCGAAACTTTAAAACAAATGTCTGAAAAGGAACAAGACAGCGTAAGAAAGCTAGATATCGACTATGTAATTACAGTTTTAACAAATAAACCGCATGGCGCTATGCCGTTCTAGGAGGATATGAAAATGAAATTATATGAACTTACTTCTAATTATAGAGAGTTACAAATGATGATCGAGGATGGTGTAGATCCATCAACATTAGCCGATACGCTACAAGCGATTGAGGAAAGTATCCAGGATAAAGTGCAAAACATAGCTTTAGTAATCCGTAACCTTGAAGCTGATGTAGATGCTATCAAAGCAGAAGAAAAGCGCCTAGCAGAACGAAGAAAGGCAATAAAAAACAATTGTAAGGGACTAAAAGATTACTTGTATCAACAAATGGTAGCAACTGATTTAAAACGCATTAAAGGAACAATCGTAACAGTAGGCATTCAAAAGAATCCAGCAAGCTTAGATATCGCGGAGGATGCGGTTGTGCCACCAGAATACATGATTCCTCAGCCGCCTAAAGTTGATAAGAAGTTATTACTCGCAGCGGTTAAAGATGGGATGCAGTGGGATGGAATTACATTACGTCAGAGTGAAGGAGTTCGGATCCGATGAATAAGAGCGAAACTATCACTGAATTAGCCAAAGCGTTAGTAAAGTTCAACTCAGAAGTTAACAAAATAGCGAAGGATGCAGACAATCCTTTCTTTAAAAATAATTACGCAACGCTAGACACAATTATAGATGAAATTAGACCAATCCTTTCTAAACACGGATTAAGCATCATGCAAATACCAAGTGGTGACGGTCAAAACGTAACATTAAAAACGCTTCTCTTACACGAGAGTGGTGAATGGCTAGAGTCAGACGAATTAACAATGAAGCCAGTAAAGAACGATCCACAAGCGGTAGGGAGTTGCATCACATACGCTCGGCGATATTCATTAGCAGCATTCCTTAGTTTGAATACAGGTGAAGATGATGATGGTAACAGTGCTACTTATGGGAAAGGTAACAAACCTAATCAAAAAAGTAACAGTGGAAAAGCCTCAAATAAACCGCAAGGAAGTGGCGGTAACGGTAAGGCGTCTGAGAAACAAATGAAGATGATACACGCAAAAATAGCGCATGTATCGACATTAACGCAAACGGATAAACAAACAGTTGAAGATACTTTAAAAGGCAATATCAATGCTGATAATTTAAGTGATTTAAGCTCACAGTTAGCATCTAAAGCAATACAAGTATTATCTGGTTGGGAAACACAATACAGCCAAGCGGGATAAGGAGTGAAAAACCTATGTTAGATAAAAATCAATCGAAAGTCGTCCTTCCGGCGTGGGTGAGGAAGGGCGCACGAAACGAAAAGGAAGTAAGAGCGAAGGCGATTGAGTACATTACTCCCGATCGCTACCCAGGATATAAAATCATCAAAATTCAAGGCGATATAGCGGTATGCGAAAGGGACGTGATGTGATGAGTTTTCAATGGAATAAACATAATCAAGATACAAGCAAGCCAATTCCAGTAAGAGGTTACAACCTTACTAAATTACTTAAACGTGTTAGGGAATTAGAAGAAGACGGATATGAACATGTAAAACCATATCAAAAGATTTATAAACAAAGAAAAAGTTTCGATTACGATATGAGTCGTAACTTTGGTAATGGTGGATATAAATTTAACGGGTACACAGATACAGTTGAGTATTTGTTTGTGATGAAGAAGGTGAACTAAATGGCAGATGTTAAATGGATAAAACTCTCTACTAGCATGTTTGAAGATGAAAAAATTCGATTGATTGAAAGTTTACCAGATGCAGACACACTACTAATCATTTGGATTAAATTGTTGTCTCAAGCGGGCAGAACAAATGCCAATGGTTACATCTTTTTAAGTGAAAACATTCCTTTCACAGAAGAAATGCTTTCAACACTTTTTAATAGACCGATAGCGACAGTAAGACTTGCTCTACAAACGTTCAAACAGTTTGGAATGATAGACATCACAGACGATCAGTACATATGTATTTCAAATTGGGAGAAACATCAAAACGTTGATGGACTAGAGAAAATACGTGAACAAAACCGATTACGTAAGCAAAAACAAAGGGAAAAACTCAGGTTAGAGACGTCACGTGACAGTCACGGGACAATCACGCAGAGTCACGCAACAGATATAGAAGAAGATAAAGAATTAGATATAGATAAAGAAAAAGATAAGAAGAAGAAAATAAAACCTTCTCGTCACAAGTTTGAAACTTGCGACACCAACGAGGCTAAGTATTTGTTTGAAAAAATTAAGGGTAACAATCCTAAACAAAAAGAGCCTAACTTCGATTCATGGGCTAATGAATTTAGATTAATGCGAGAACGTGATAACAGAGAACCGCAAGAGATTAAAGATGTTATTGATTGGTGCCAAGCAGATCCATTTTGGCAAGGGAATATCTTATCTCCTAAAAAGCTACGTGAAAAGTTCGATCAACTAACTATTCAAATGAATTCTAAAAAAGGAGCGAAGAACAATGCAGAGAGCGGAACTGGCAATACCAACCGATATAGCCAAAAAGGTGAATATGACTATGGATTCTGATGTGTGTGATAAGCATGGCATGAATAAGATGAAGTTTGGTGGACAAGTTGTTTGCCCTCGCTGTTTCCTTGAAAACGAAAGTAAGAAACTTCAGCAACAAGAACAAGCGAAATACGATGCAGATAAGGCGAACGAGAAGAAATTCATGTTTCATCAACAAAGTATGATCGCCGATAGCAACATTAAGAAAGCTAACTTTGAAAACTACCAACCTACTAGCGAGGAAGGAGCGAAGAACCTAGAACTCGCAAAGGTCATCGCTACGGATTATCTCAATGGAAAGGTGTTTAACACAATTATGGCCGGGAATTGCGGAGCAGGGAAAACGCATCTTGCTTATGCTATAGCGGATCAGCTTGCAGGAGCAGGGAAGTCAGTTGTCTTCGTCACAGTTGGCGAATTGCTTAGGAAGATTAAAAGTACATTCAGTAAAGATTCTACATTAACTGAAGATGCAATTATAAGAGGATTAGTAAGAGCGGAAGTATTAATAGTCGATGATTTAGGAGCAGAGCTAGGTGCATTAGATGCAAATACAAAAGCGACAAACTTCATTAATAGGGTGCTATTCGATGTTTTCGATGGTAGGCAAGGTAAATCTACTATCTTTACGACAAACCTCACAGGGAAGCGTTTAGATGAGGCATACGACGAGCGGATTGTATCACGGATTCTCAATAATTTCAGAACAATCACTTTCAAAGAAACAAAGGATTATAGAAGAAAGGCATTGCCATTTTAAAAAGGGGGGAATTGAAATGTGTGCATGTAACGGAACGGGAATCATTCAGAACGACATTGGAATGGGTATGTATCAATTTGGACCATGTATTTGCGAAGCAGCCAATCAAACGCATGAGGAAGTGGATAGAAAACGTCATGCCGTTATGGCAGAGCTAAGAGAGATTCATAAATTACAACTGGAGGGGAAATGGGATGCCAAGACTTGGAACGGATTTGGAAAAGGAGAATTACACAATGGCGTTGCAGCAGGGGAAGTACATGAAGAAATCGCGTCGTAATTTATATATCGCTTTAGAAGAGTTGGACTTAGTGTTTGATGAAAGCGAAGTGATTCAATTAAGGAAAATGTGGGATGAGGATAAAGATATCCTTGAAATAGCAAAAGAATTAGGAAGGCATCAATTAGAAATCGCTGCATTAATCATGGATCAGGCAGATAAGAACAAAATCAAATCGCGTCCAATGGGATTAGGGGCATGAAGCAACTAACACTGGAGGATGTAGTTGGAAGTTTTGATTATAACGCAACAAGTACAGCGGACAAATTTTTGAAGCGTAATAGCGTTATGACGTACTCAGTAGAGTTTTACGATAAAAACGAAAAGTGGAAGCTTCGTTGGTTTGAAGCAAAGTCCGAGTGCGCAGCTATAGAAATGGCTAAAAAGAAATACGGAAAGATACAGATTATCACTACGTATATTTCGGATAGAACTTTAGAGGAGATTATGAAATTGGATTAGGAGGCATAGCGTCATGACGATAAATAGATGGCTAGAAAAGGAAGATTATCAAGCAGCCGAGAAGAACGGCATTGGCTACTGTATGTTATATCGTAGGGTGTATCAAATGGGATGGGATATTGATAAGGCAATTAATACACCGCCTCGGAAATATCAATTTAGAGAACAAAAGTGGTTAAAAGTAGCGTTAGAAAATGGAATTAAAAAGAAGACATTTTTAACTCGTGTTTATAAAGGGATGTCACCAGAGGAAGCAGCGAAAAAGCCTGTAAATAAATTAAGAGTAACAATGGAAGATATGGTCAATTTAGCTCAAGAGAAAGGTATTTCATATCACACATTTAGTACAAGAGTATTAAAAATGGGATGGAGTCCACAAAGGGCGGCGACTACACCTACAAGGAGATCCAAGAAGAAAAGAAGCTAGGAGGCAACATGGACAGGAAACAAATCTACATCGATGTTTTACTACAAAAAGGAATTTATAAAGAGGAAAAGACGGGTCGACAACTTTATGAGATGACTGAACAAGAGCTGTGGAATCTAATAAAAGGAGTGTATCAGGAATGAAGTTAAGAGTGAAAATTAAGCGAGTGAAAGATGTAGAAATGCCAAAATATGCGAAGCCGGGTGATAGTGGCTTTGATCTTGTAGCAGCAGAGGACACAATTATATGGCCGGGCGAAACGAAGGTTGTACCAACTGGATTAGCTTTCGAGATTCCGCCAGGATACGAGTTGCAAGTGCGCCCGCGTAGCGGTATGACGCGTAATACAAAGTTAAGAGTGGTACTTGGAACGGTGGATAGTGGCTACCGTGGAGAGGTTGGGGTGCTGGTTGATAACACTGAAAGACCAATAAGTTTAAATATGCAAGCTCATGTGATTGAAAAAGGAACACGTATTGCTCAAGGCGTCATAGCGCCAGTGGTAACAGCTCATTTTGTAGAAGTGGACGAGCTATCGGATAGTGAGCGCGGCGTTGGTGGGTTTGGATCTACAGGAACAAAGTAAGACCAAATTTGAATTTTGTATAAAAATTAAAGAAGCCTATACTGCGATATAGTATAGGCCGAGGGACTAAAATTAATCTGTTATTAATTTCGAATAGATATTTAAATCGATAAGCTTCCCAGCTGAGATTTCGCTTTTTCTTAGAGTCCCTTCAAAAGTGAATTGTAATTTTTGTAATACTTTTATGGAGTTCACATTTTCAGGTTCAACTTTTGCTTCGACACGATTTAGTTTCAAATGTGTAAAAGCATAATCTAATAGGGCAGAAATCGCTTCAGGGGCATATCCCTTGCCCCAAAAGGATTTCGAAATATCATAGCCAATTTCTGTTTTTGAGTTTTTGAAATCTAAGGAATTATAACCGCATGAACCGATGATTTGGTTAGATTCTTTTTCAATAATAGTAAAACGCATAGCTTTATTATTTTGAGCCAGTTCATTGAGGAAATGAATCATATCTTTCGCTTGGTTTTCATCAGTGAAATTACTTATATTCATGAATTTTGTAACGTCAGGATCAGACCATATTCTAAATAAGCTTAATGAATCTGATTCTTTCATTTGTCTTAAATGCAATCTTTGTGTGTGTAGTTCTGTAATCAATACTTTTACCTCCATTATGTTGTTGTGATAGGTAGATTAAAAATATTGATATCTGCGCATAATTCAGTCCCTTCTGGATTATTTAACTTTTATTATACAGAAAATTACTAAATTGAACAAAAGTGTTATTTTAAAGCAAAAGGCAGTTAGGACTCCCTAGCTGCCGTGGACTTCAAATTATATGCGTTATGTAGTTTAGATTAATATTCTATATAAAGTGATTGTAACTGCCATTAGAATTAAAAATTCGAATAAAATCATAGAATATTTTTTCTCGGGTTTTTGAAATTCTTTAATTAAGCCAAATATTGCGCCTATACCAAAGATAATATATAGACAAATTACTATGGTTTCTATCATTTTTAACACTCCTAATTAATGGTTAATTTTATTATACAGTTATTAATTTGAATGTTAAGAAACCCTAATGAGAATTAAGGTGAATTTAAACAAAATAGTTATTTGAGAGGGGAATGAAAAATGGAAGCTTACAAAATAGCAACTCTTGATGTAATGGGATATAGCTATGGAGATATGTACTTTTTAGATTATAAGAAAGCTGAAAGTGAGTTTTATGAGCGATTAGGTTCAGTCATCCAAGATCGTGAAGAATTAGCAGAACCAGAAGATATTGATGGGAACTCTCCATGGAAAATAGAGAAAGTTCCTCACAAAGAAAACTTAATTAAGCGGGCTTACTATCTAATATGGGAAGAAACTTGCGGATATGAAGGTTGTGAATCGAGCATTATCGGTGAAGAAATTGTATTTGAAAAGATTCATATAAACTAAACAAAATTCTTATTTGAGAAAATTTAAATATAAAAAGAGCGCTAATCAAGAGCGCTCCTTATACCTAATTATAATGAAAGTGAAGAGCTCACATTCACATTATACAGAAAGGTAGTATTAAAGTATGTAAAAGTATGAAATTGGTGAATGGATTCAAACAAAATCTTTATTTTAATTGGTTCAGCCCCTTGAAGGGCGCTCCAAGGGGCTAAGATTCGAGAACTTTTAAACTCTTGTTTAATTACATGAAAGCTCCCTAAGGAGAATCTATGGTATTTTAACACTCAAATAATTATTTTGACAACTATATATTGATCAAAAGAAACCCCGATTATCCACGGGGCTTCTAAGGGTAAGTGTCAAGTAATGACGTACTCGACTAATTAAACATATCATGAATTTTTTGGTAGAAATACTGGTAAATGTGTCCAAATGCATGAGGGCATTATTTTCAAAGAAAACGCTATTTGGCAAAAAAGGAGTGGATCATAAGGTGAGAAAAGTAGAGATAACGGTCGAAGAAAGATTAGTAAGTTCAGTATCATATGAATTTACGTTACCGGAACATATATCAGAAAAAGAAATGGACATCATAATTGCTCGTGTAGAAGCCCTTTCAGATTGTGCAGATGATGTTGTACATCTATTGGAAAAAGAAATAGCTGGTTTAGAGATTAATAAGACAGATGAATTAGGCCCAGAAGTAGCAATGGTAGAAATAATTGACTACGACATAGAAGAAAAGTAAGTGTAAAGGGGCATGGGGAAATGATTGAACCAGTGGAGATCGAAGGCCAGTTATCAATATTTGATATGGATGAAACAAAAATTAAACTGTATGAAGTCTTAGGAGCGAATGGTTACCATTGCGAGATTAGGAGTTATTACCTACACAATGATTACTTAGGTGAGGTTAAATACTTTTTCGTTAGAACAACTGATGACAAGATCATCGACATGTGTTTGAGTCAGTTTCCAGAAATATTTACGGTGTATGAGGGATTCAGTGAAATTGAGATCAAGAAGATATACAAAGGAAGATTACAATAAAAATTTCATTTTGTCATAAATAAAAAGGCGGTTGTTTCCGCAACCACCTTTTTATAACACAGAGCAACTTTTTCAAATATAAATTATGAATGATATTAGAAAAAGTTATAGGACTTAAGCCTATTTTTATAATTAAAGTGACGAGCTCAAATTATAAGAAAGGACTAGTTTATAATACGAAATATTGTTTGGAATGGTTACTAATAAAAGAACAGCTAGCAAAAGCTAACTGTTCGGTTCTCCAAGGGGGAAAGGAGAAAAGATTACTGTGTCATCTACATTATTGACGGAATATTTAGTTTTATTCAGGGAGACAGAAATAGTATATGTACAAACTGTAGATTGAATTAGATGAAAAACAACATAGTTGCGGCGTAGCAAGATAAAACTGAAATGATAGAAAACATGGTTTTAAGTTTTCGGCGTTCTTGTTCATTCTCGGTAGCAAACGAAATATATTTTCGTATTCCAAATGCTAGGATCCAAACGCCAAATGTTAAACCAACTATCCCAACAAAAAACTGAGAGTTTGGAAATGAAGTATGATTTGTAGCAGATAAAAGTACAGTTTTAATGGATAAATAGCAAAATGTTGTTAAAAGTGAGCAATATATGATAGCGATAATCCATTTATTCATAATAGCTACCTCCTTTTAATAATGGAAAATTTATGTAATCTTAAAATATTATATCATGGAGATTTTTAATTGTATGTAATGAAAAAACTCAACAAAATAATCCTTTTACGAAAAAAGGCCCCGTTGTCTCCAACAGGACCTTTCCTAAAATGGCAAAGAGTAACTCTTACCTTACTCTTCCGCTATATAATACACAAAATACGTATAGATTTGTAGAACAAGAAATTCCAATATAATTATTTTAATATACGAAATTAATGTATTTCAGCGAAATTAAACATCAGGAATTAAATTACAAATGTTGATTTATCAATGAATATAAATGATAGGATAGAAAATGATGATTAATAAAAGGATATTACGATAATAAAATATGAAATATTGCATTTTTAATTGAAGTAGAAATTTACAAGTAGGAAGCGAGGAATAACAATGGGACTAGGGAACCGTGGGATGGCATTTGAAATGCTTATCAATCTAGCTAATGAAATGTATCAAAGAGGGGGAGTGGCGCTTATAAACAAGCGGCCGACTCCTGTGAAGGTGTTGAAAAGTAAAGGTGGCCGTGTGCTAAATGGATTTTATGAAGCTAAAAGTACAGTAGACTATGACGGCGTGTATAAGGGACGAGCTATAGCATTCGAAGCGAAATCTACAGAGAATGCTACACGCTTTGATTTAAAGAACATTGCGCATCATCAGCTGGATTACCTGGAGAAAGCAGAGAAAATGGGGGCGATATGTTTCTTCCTAATTGAATTTAGTAAGGATAAATCAGTATTCGTGGTACCGCTATCGGTCATTCAATCTTATGTAAGGATGTCGCAGCAACCAAAGGGTAAGAAGTCTATACCAAGAGCAGACTTTGATATTTATGGATACTTAGTAGAACAGACAGAACGAACACCGATTGATTACTTGCAGTACGTTGATGAAGTAGTAGCACCAGTTATGTTTGATGGCATGATTCAATTTGATCAGGACCATAAGAAAGTAGCAAATAACATTGAAGAAGCGAAAGAGAAGATGATCAACAAGAAACGTAAATTATTAAAGGCTTAATGGATAACGGAACCATGCAGAGTGGATGGTGGGGCTGCTCGCTATGCATGTTTCCCTTATTCAACAAAGAGATAGTAAAATTTCACGTACCTTATGTGAATGTAAAAGATAAATTCAGAAATAGGGGGATTACAGATGGAGCAATTAGCATTCTTTCCGGAAATTACGAATGAGGAGTACAAAAGGATACAGAAGGAAGTAGCAAAGGCATTATTCAACTATAGAGCTTTAAAGGTTCGTATGATTAATCAGGAAGAGTGTGCAGCAGAGAATATTAGTAGTCCTTTTGTGGAAATACGTAATACGAAGAAAATAAAGGATATCAAGTACATTCAAATGAAGAGAGCGTTAGAACACGCGCTAGATCCAGAGCAGAGGGAGATCATTGAAAGGAAGTATCTTAACAATGGATTGATGAGCGATAAAGCAGTGAAGGCACAAATGATGATGGAGAATAACTGGTTCTATACCCAAAAGAGACATGCGATTATGGCACTTGCTGAAGCTTTGCTTATTATTTAAAAATACGGATAAAATGCGGATAAATTCACGATAAAGGAGCGGATAAGTAGATGCGCGATTCAAATTATCATTATCTTACAAGCTCTTTGAAAACCGCATATCGAAGAGGATTAGTACACCTATCAGTGAAACGTTCTTATGCGAGAATGTCACGGTAACGTATACCGCATAGTAGGGCGGGCAAGGCGGTAAGAACCCGCAAAAGACGAAAAGACCAATGAATGTATAACAATGACATATTCCAGTGTGGCGGGTGTGAGATAACTCGCATTCGTCATACTGTTTCTATTATATTTACCATTCAGCTCAGATGCGTCCTCTGGGTTGATAGTGAATATAAGTCTATTACTCTCTGTTATTTGTTTCTGGAAATGGAATGGGGTGGTTTATTTATGATTAAATGAACATCGCGTTTATGGAAAGAAAACAAATATTAAAATAGGCTTCTTCATCAATTTGAATAGGACATATAGCGATTACTCACGAATTCTCGCTGTGCAAGGAGCTTCCGCTCTTTGTTTAAGCCAATACAGCGGAAACATTCCCCTTCTGTCCCTCTAGTGTATTGGTTAAAACAAGGCGTCGGAAGAAACACATACGTCTTGATATAAATTAAAAACCCTTTATAAGAGAGTACCTAGCTCTCTTTGAACCGATGACAGCTCTTACGCATGGAGCGCCTACTGAACGTCGTCGGTTGAAAGAGGTTATGGAATTCTTGCTCTTTTCCCAGTCACCGAATACAGGGCGTGTAGCCAAAACAGTTGATGCGGTGGCTTGGAGAAGGTTGAGAGTAATCAGCCTTGATCTAAGAGAAACTTTGCCATTTGTTTTCTCTCTTTTCTCCCATCCCCTTGAAAGCTGTCACTTCGGTGATGGCTTTTTATCTATTATAGGATTTGTTTAGATTCTGTCGAATAGATAATAATTGGGAGGGGTTTAATATGATGACAATTAAACCAGGTGGTTGAATACGAATATTTAAGATTAAGCATCCATAACGGGTGCTTTTTTCTTTGTTATATAGAAATTACACATTAAACGTAGATTTGAACAAAATGGACATTTAAATAGAAAACTATCATCCTTAAAATAACCTTAATTTAACTATGGATTTAATAATACCTAAAAAATAAATGGTATAATTTTCTAAGAAGTTCAAATTAAGTTTATTTTAGAAAAGGGGTAGAGGAAAAATGTTTCAGAAGGTTAAATTTTATTTAATGAGCATCTTAATTAGTGCATTTTTAGGTGGAATTATCATAGGTGCTAATTTCTTGGTTCATAACATATATAATTTAGTTGCAGGTAAAGAATATCATTTTAATATGTGGTCTTCTATTATTATATTTAGTGTCGTATTCATTTCGGGTTTCGCGTACATGTTGAAGAAAGGGCCAGATATACTTGTTAATGATTAAACCAATAGCAATTATCGTAGGCGCTGCCGTGATTTGGGTGGCGTCTTGTTTGTTGTTAAGGAAAGATAAGCGCAAACGTGTTGCATTTAGTGAGAAGGGGTGAAGGAATGTTGATATATGTTGAGTTTATATTGCGTCCAATCTTTGAAGAGGTCGTTTCATCAATGAAATCGCAGGTATTGAATCGTAAACTGATGCTTATTAGAGCTAGGACTACTTGTTAGGGGTGAGAAGGAATGAAAAAAGCTATTTTAAAAAGCGTTAACGGTGATGTTCATATTATGAATGGACCAGCATTGTTAGCTTTGTATAAGAAACATGGTAATAAGTTATTTACAACAGATATTATTTTAGACATCAAAGATGACGATGGGAATATTATGGCGATGTTAAACGCTAAGTATGTAGTCTCGGTTGTATTCAATAATAAGTAACAAAACAAACGAACACAACGAAAGAAAAAGAAAAGCAAGAATCAAATGATTCCTGCTAGGTGGAGCGCGGCGATTAATCGACTGATAGCTGTGATTAATTCGCCAGTAGATGCTATGAATTCAGGCGAAACAGTAATGCTTAGTTTATTTTTGATTTCTATTTTCATAGTAACCTCTCCTTTAAAATAGTCTCATATATAAAGTAGCTATCCCATGACCTAATTGAACAAAAATGTGGATAGTTAACAAGGTGAAGTTTATGCAGGAAATAACGGTGATTAGGTGCTAAAAATGGCGTTTTTAAGCCGATGTATAAAATTATGAATACCTCTTATTCATCGGAAATTAAGAAAACGCTGATACCAAGGTATTTCCCGTTTACCTTATTAACATAATGCAAGTTATCGGCAGTCATTTTGTGTATATTATTCATTTCCCTGCATAAATTAGTTTTCGTTATGGATTTTTTAAAATATGATTCTTTTGAGATGGTTTTGTGGGAGTTCATATAAATAAAATAGAAACTCGCCATAAACATTTCTTATAACTAAGAATACTTATGTAAATATGGGAAGCAGATTTGATTCTTGGAATGAGGGGATCGATGTGGATATAACATATGCTATGGCGAGAATAGTGGTTAATGGGAAAGATCTTCCGTTTACTTCAGTTCGGACTACTGCGTGGATAAATGGACCTGCGAATGATTTAATTGTTACGACTAAGCAAAGAGTAGATGAGCTTTATCGGTTTATGTGGTCACGGGTGCCAGTCATGCTAACGATGTATTTTGTTCAGGGAGCGGATATAGTGAGATTTGCTCGAGTTGCAGGAGTTGATGAAAGTATAATGGGAGAATATATATATCATTTTATTTGGTGATAAACCAAACTTTAAGTAGCCTAACAGCTGCTTTTTTATTTTATAAAGAAAAAAGCCCATATGGGGCTAGATACTTTTCTTCATGCTGCATTTACGGCATTCTCTTATATAGATGAAATTTTTAACGGAACTTTTGAATGCGGTATTTCCGCAATTATCACAGCGACCACTGATTTTGTCAGGATGCTCTGTGTATGTATATATCTTGCTTAGATCGTACTTTTGTTCAGGTTCTTTCTTTTCCATTAGTCTCACCTACATATCAATCTGAATTAATACAGCTTTACCATAATAACATGAAGTGTTCATATAATGGATGTTTTTATTTGATAAAGAGAACCTGCAAACTTGCAGATTCTCCTGATAATGATTTATGGAGCAAGACCCGAAAATATAATACAATAATTCGAAAATGAGTTCAAGTAAATAAAAAGAACCCGCTGGAGTTTGGGTTCTTTTTACAAGTGATGATGTATTCTCCGTTTGGGAACTGAGAAAAACACAAAAATATAATAATACGAGTTTTAGAGAATTTCAAGATTAAATTAGGGATTACCGCGAGGTGGTGAATATGGCTAGGCAACGAAGCCCAGATCGTGAAACAGACAATTTGTTACCATATTTAAAAGTTTACAAAAAATAACTATTTCTTTCAGATTACAAGAAGGTTTTACAAAAAAATACATAGAAGTATAAATATATGGTAATGAAATAAGTCGAATTTTCATCATGACGGATATCCAGAATATGTTCATTTCAATTTACATGAAATACACATAGAGGAGAGCGATTATGAAAAGGAAAATTAGCACAGCAGTTGTAAGTTTATCTGTTTTAGGATTTGGAATTTTTGGTGTTACTTATGGAAATGGCGGAGGAATTGTTAAAGCTAACTCTGTAGGAGATCATGGAGGAGCGCCAGTATATGCACATGGAAATCATGGTGGAGCACCGTCCTATACTCATGGGCATACGGGAGCACCAGTTTATGGATATGGAGACTATCCAACACCTTCTTTTAATGGAGGAGATACTCCGGCGCCTAAGTTAGAAGCTGATGGAGACCATGGAGGAGCGCCATCTTATACACATGGAGAGGGATGGTCTCCAAGTTATGCACATGGGCATACAGGAGGGGCGCCTGCTTACAATAAGGGAGATACATGGTCTCCGAGTTTCGCACATGGAAATACAGGAGCACCATCTTATACTCATGGACATTACCCTGCACCAAAGTTAGAATCACATGGAGATTATGGAGGAGCACCTGCTAACACAGAGCCTGGTGGAGGGATTTAACTAATTCTAATATGAAAGTTGTAAGTTTATATAGAAGAAAAAAGACTTTGTAATATTTACAAGGTCTTTTTTCTTTGTAAAAAACTTATTCGAAGGGAGAAATGAACAAGTTTCTTCCTATTAATATAGAGGGTGGTGGGTGATATGAAGTGAAACAAAAACACGAGTTAGCTCAAGAAGATTACATGCAAGGTATGAAGTATAAGGAACTGGCTGAGAAATATGAGGTCAGTGTAAATACCGTAAAGTCATGGAAGACCAGATATAAATGGGATAGAAAAAGTGTGCATACAAAAGATGAAAAAGTGCGCACACAAAAGAAAACAGGTGCACCCATTGGTAATAAGAATGCAGTTGGTAATTCGGGAAACAAGAACCCTAAATGGGGGAACAAGAATGCTGTAGGGCATGGCCCGCCAAAAGGTAACCATAACGCTATGACGCATGGATTATTTAGGAAGATAATCCCGAGTGACGATCCGCGTGCAATGGAATTGCTGGATGAAATACAAAACCATACTGAATTAGATATGCTATTCCATTCTATTCAACTGCAATACTTCAACATCCTTAATTCACAACGTATTATGCATGTTCGTACTCAAAACGATATGTCAAAAGAGATGATTAGTGAATCACTGAATGGAGACGCGTATACAGTGCAGTTTGCATGGGATAAACAAGCCAATTTACTTACAGCTTATTCGCGCGCTATGACAGCGTTATCCTCTATGATTGAACGATTTGATAAGTTAGCAAATGCTGATGATGAAAGAAGATTGAAGCTAGAGCAGATGAAAGCTAACATTGAAAAAACAAAAGCCGATACAGCTCGTATTAAAGGTGAAGATGGTGATGAGTACGAAGATGACGGTTTCAAAGAGGCGCTAGAAGGTAAGGTAGAGGAAGTGTGGGATGACCATGACGACGATTCCGAAGCGTAAAAAGAAACCTGCTCCATTTAAATTTAAGCCATTTTCCAAGAAGCAGCTGAAAGTATTAACCTGGTGGAAGCCTAACAGTCCCGTTAAAGATTATGACGGGATTATTTGCGATGGTTCTATTCGTGCAGGTAAAACAGTTTCGATGGCGCTTTCCTATGTAATGTGGGCAATGGAATCATTTGAGGGCGAGAACTTTGGTATGTGTGGTAAAACGATTGGTTCACACCGTCGTAACGTTATAACGCCACTTAAAAAGATGCTGAAGTCTCGTGGTTATAAGGTTAAGGATCATAGAAGTGAGAATATGCTTACGATTACTAAAGATGGCGTGACAAACTTCTTTTATATCTTTGGTGGGAAAGATGAAGCGTCGCAGGATTTGATTCAAGGAATTACTGCCGCTGGCATGTTTTTTGATGAAGTGGCACTTATGGTACAAAGTTTTGTTAACCAAGCAACAGGTCGTTTATCCGTTACCGGTTCAAAAATGTGGTTTAATTGTAATCCAGCAGGACCGTATCACTGGTTTAAAGAGAAGTGGTTGGATCAAAAGAAAGAAAAGAATCTTTTACACCTTAAATTCTCTATGGATGACAATTTGTCATTAGATGAGAAGACAAAAAGAAGATATCACCGTATGTATAGTGGCGTTTTCTATCGCAGATATATCAAAGGCGAATGGGCAGCTGCTTCTGGACTTATCTTTGATATGTTTGATGAGAAAGTACACAAAGTCGAGTCTATTGAACGTAATTATGTTGAGTATTATGTGTCATGTGACTACGGTACGCAGAACGCTATGGCGTATGGATTATGGGGTAAATGCATTGAAGACGGTGACAAAGAAGTATGGTACAAAATCAAGGAGTACCATTATAGCGGTCGTGATACAGAGAAGCAGAAAACAGACCAAGAGTATTATGAAGACTATGAGGAATTCGTTGGTGATTTACCAATCAAAGGAACTGTAGTTGATCCCTCTGCTGCTTCATTTATCGCTGTGTTAGTTCGTAACAAGCGGAAAGTATACAAAGCACGTAACAACGTAAAAGAAGGCATAGGTAACGTTGGTATAGCACTGAATACTGGCAGAGCATACTTTAATGATTGTTGTGTTGAGACTTTCAAAGAGTTTGCTTCTTATATATGGGATGAAAAAGCAATACAACGTGGTGAGGATAAACCTCTAAAAGAAAATGACCATCACATGGACGAAACAAGATACTTCATTAATACAATCGTATTTGGATTGCGTAAAAAGAAGAAAAAGAGAAGAGGTGAAGAAGCTTAATGACGAAGAAAAGACAAGTTAGTGCCAGAGTAATCAAAGCATCTGGAACAAGTACTCAAGTGTTGTCACGCCAACAAGAAGATGAAAAAGAAAAGAATGCGGTTAATGGCATCATTACACCACCTTATAGAATAGAAGACCTACAGCAGATTAGAGAAAATAGTACAATTCTAGGTCAGTGTATTGATGCTTATAAGAGAAATATTGCTGGGTTTGGTCATGAAATGCAGTACAAACAGAATGATATTGAAGAAACGGACGAAATGAAATCGGAATGGGCGTATGTAGATACAGAAGTCATTCCTTTTTTTAGTTTTGAAAAGCCATTCAAAGAAATTCTTGAAACTGGAATTGATGATAGGGAAACAACCGGAAATGGATATATTGAAGTGATTCGTAATTTAGAGGGTAAACCTGTTGAATTAATCAATATGTTACCACAATACATGAGGGTGACACGTAAAGATGATAAACCGCAAGAAGTAACCTATTTCATAAATGGAAAAACTATTAAACGAAAAAAAATATTCCGTCGTTATGTCCAGCAGGTCGGGGCAAGCGTTACTTATTTTAAAGAATTTGGCGATCCGCGGTTCTTGAATAAAGAAACTGGTGAATTTAGCGATAAATCACTTGGTCCTAAAGACGCAACTGAGGTAATTCATTTGAAAATAGGAAATGGTCCTTATGGCATTCCACGTTGGGTATCACATGTAGTTCATATGGTTGGTGCTAGAAAGGCAGAAGAGCTAAACCTACGTTATTTCAAACAAGGTAGACATATACCGATGGCTATTCTATTAAAGAATGGCGTTCTTTCAGAAGAAAGTGAAGATGCACTTTCTGATTATGTATCTACTGTAGAAGGGGAGGAAAATCAACATAAATATTTAGTCCTTGAAATTGAAAGTACTGAAGAAGAAGTGGTTGGTGAGCCTAGACCTAATGTAGATATTGAACTTAAATCATTAGCAGATATCCTGCAAAACGATGCTCTATTCCTTAAATACGATGATAAATCACGTCAAAAGGTACAGTCAGCATTCCGTTTACCAGACATTTACGTAGGGTATAGCAGAGATTTTAACCGTGCTACTGCTGATGCAGCAAGAGAAATTACAGAAGAACAAGTATTTGAACCAGAAAGAAACTCACTTGAGTTCATCATAAATAACATTCTTCTGCTTCCATATGAGTTAAAACATGTATATGTGAACCTACGTAAGCCTGAAATAAGTAATACCGAAGACTTAGTTAAGATGTTAGATGTGCTAAGTAAATACGGTGGTACAACATTCGATGATCTGCGCGAAGTAGCAGCGAAAGTGCTTAATAAAGACTTAGAACCGTTTGAAACAGAAGAAGCAGGTCAGCCTATTGCGCTGGTATTACAAGCGATCAAGAAGGCTTCCGAACAGAAAACAACAGAATCAGTTCAAAAATCCGATACTCCTACTGATCTAGTCATGATTATGAAGGATTTAAGGGACTTATTGGAGTCGATGCAAGATGCAGAAGATTGATAAACTGCTAATTTCATTGAATGAGTGGATTGAAAAAGCTGATACAGACGATTTCACAGACTCATTACCTGCTGATTTAGAAGTACTGGACATGCTACCAGGATATGTTGAGGATTTCGAAAAGGAAATCGCTAAACTACTCCGGAAGCAACGGAGATACTTTGTAAATGGTATTAAGAACTACACGAAAAAGGATGCAATCGAAAAGGCATTTAAAATACGAGACATAGTTAATTTCGTTACTGGAAGCCTATTTGGAGCAGATACATTTGCTAAAAGTTTGAGCAAAGCAGCGAGGAAATTTCTCGATTATTCGATGAAGGATATGACTACTGCTTTTATGAATGCAATCGACCCGGATATCCAGTTTAATATCTTTTCAAAACGCACTACAAAGTGGATTGATAGTTGGTCTGATGAATTAGGTAAGCTGATGCAGATTAACTCACATAAAGCGGTAAAGCGTGTGTTAAATGAAGGTTTGGAGAAAGGGAAAGGTATTCGTGAGATTACTAGGGAATTGCAAAAGCTCCCTGAATTTGACCGAAAAAGAGCAAGAAGAACTGCGCAAACAGAAACACTTGCGGCCTGTAGCGCGAGCCAACTCGAGTCATATAGGCAGAGTCCTGCTGTTACTGGTAAGAAGTGGCGTCATAGTGGTAGTAAAGGCATAACACCTAGAGAAAATCACGTTGAATACGATGGAACTGTTGTACCAGTCGAAGAAGAGTTTGAACTCCCCGATTCTGGGGAACGTTGCATGTTTCCTCGTGATAGTTCTTTATCAGCTAAAGAGAGAGTCGAGTGTCATTGTGTTATGTCTCCTGCAGTAGATAACAATATATTAGGTCTATCTGAAGAAGAGAAACAGAAGATTAGGGAAGAGACTTTGAAGGAGTTGAGTAAGTGATGGAAGCTACTCATAAGAAATTGTATCGTATTTGAAAGGAGGTGAATAAATGAAAAAACGTAAGCTGAAGAACTTACAGGTTTCACACGTTTCTTTTGTAGAGAATGGAGCAAACCAACGCAAGTTCTTTTTGACGAAATCAGAAGAACAACCGAACTTCGAGAAGGCTGTAAAAGTTATTAAATCTGATGATGAAGAGAAACGTCTTGTATATGGTGTTGTATACGAGCCTGACACATTAGATGCTCATGGCGATTTTACGGATGCTGAGACTATCGAAAAGGCAGCGCATGAGTTTATGCTTAAGTACCGCCAAATCGATAAAAATCATGACTTTGTAGCAGGTGTAGGAGAAGTTGTTGAATCATATATTGCACCTGCTGATATGGAGCTTAATGGTGAACCTGTAAAGAAAGGTACATGGATCCTTACTACAAAAGCAGATGAAGACACATGGGAAGCTGTTAAGAAAGGTGAATTCCAAGGGTATTCCCTTGCAGGAGTCGCTGAAACAGAAGTGATTGAGGAAGAAGTAACGAAAACTGAAGAGAAACAATTTAAGTCCTTCTTCCAATTGATGAAGGGCTTTTTTAGTGGGGAAAAAGTTGAAAAAGGCGAGGTTAGGGATAAGTTTAACCAAAACAAACATCGCCGTGACGTTAATGCCTCTTTCTCTGCTTTAGAAGATACTTTCTATCAATCATTATGGAACGCCCCTACTGCTGATGCAATCGACTTAGATCGTATAGAAGCGGCTGCACTCGAATTCGTTGAGATTATCAATGAGTTGAAGGGTACAGAAGCGGTTGTAAAGGCATGGGAAAACAAACCAGCTACCTCTCTTGCTGAAGAAGTAGAAAAAGCAGGTAAGAAAATTAGTAATGTAAACATGGCTGATATTGATGCGGCCATTGAATCATTAACAAATCTAAAAACACGCGTCACACCTTCACCGGAAGGCGCAGGAAGTGAGGAAGATGATATGAATCAAGAACAATTAACAAAAGCGTTAGAAGCTGTAGTAGCACCGATTAAAAAGGAGCTAGAAACAGTTAAGAAACATCTAAATATAGAACCAGAAAAGACACCTGAGGAACTTGCAGTCGCTAAAGCGGTTGAAGCAGCTACTGCTCCAATCATCAAAGAGTTAGAAGAACTAAAAAAATCCCAAGGTATCAGCAACCAACAAGATACAGATGGGCATACAAACGTACAAAAATCTGCTGGCGGTTACGCTGGATACTTTGGTAACTAAGGAGGAAACACATATATGAATAACGGACAAATTATTGCAGGTGGTTCTACAGATATCGTTTTAAAGGATGTAAATGTACCATTACCACAGGCAGCAGCAGAAGCGTTTTTACGCGATACAATCAATAAAGCTACAGTATTACCTAAGTTAAACCCATACTACAAGAAAGCTCCTGCTGGGAATATTGATACATTAAGCGTAGGTAAGCGTAAATTACGTGAAGCTTCTAAAAACGATACTCCAACTGGTGTTGGTTCTATCGCACCTGGACAAATCCCTTACGCTGTTAAGAAAGTAAAATGGGATGAATGGATTCAAAATGATGATGTATGGTATGCATTGGCAGCACGTGGTCAAAATGTTGAAGATGTAATCATTAGTATGATTCAAGACCAATTTGGTACTGATTTACAAGATTTAATCTTCAACGGTGACACTACTTCTGCTGATCCATTCGTTAAAATCATCGACGGATTTGTTAAAAAGGCTAAAGTTTCTACAAACAAAACAGATTTAGCTACAAACGAACTAACTATTCAAGCGTTTGTGGACCATGTAGCACTTCTGCCTGAACGATTTAAAACTCGCAAAGATATTGCTTGGTTTATCACGCAGAAAACACATGATAAGTTAATGTCCTTATTAACTACTCGTCAAACTAATTTAGGTGATGCTGTATTAGTTGATGGTAAAGTTACAAAATTAGCAGGTTATGAAGTTGAGGTTGTACAAGAAATGCAATCAGGTTTTGCTATGTTAACGCCGCGTGAAAACTTAAAACCTGTATTTACTCGTGATTTACGCTATAACCGTACTGCTCAAGGTGCAACTGCAGCTGCAAAAGATGCAACATACCATATCTTATTCGCTTACTTAGATGCGGTTATTCGTGAAGTTGATGCTGTAGCTTGGATGACAGGTGAAAAACTGTAAGAAAGGAGCGTTATAATGCCCTTAGTTCAATATAAACAAAAAACAGGCGTTCTTCATATTGGTGAAGGGCGCTTTTTTCATGCAGGAGAACCACAAAAGGTGACAGTAAAAGAACGAGATGAGTTATTAGAAGTTTATGAAGATCTAGAAGAAGTAAAGGAATCTTCTAAAACAAAGAACTCAGAAAAAGGTGATGTAAATGCCTAAGATTCCTAAGGATATTGGAAAAGGTGGCGCACATTTAAATACTGATTTAGCGGTCCTGCTCAATTCTATTGTAGATGATTTGAATTCTGTAAAAAAACAAGCAGATGATTTAAAAGCGAAATACAACCAGCATATTAACGATGGTAAACATCGTGTTGCTACTGTTGTAGATGCAGCTGCTCCTAACTCGACAGTTAACTCTACAATTACTACAACTAAATAAGGAAGTGATAAGTATGGCGCTTATTACTACTCAAGAATTAATAGATTACACTGTACTGCCTGAAGTAAAGAATCGTCCTGTTCCCCTATTGGAGCAGGACATACTTGAGGCAGAAACAGAGATTTATAATCTATCAAAAATAGATTTTGGTGATAATACGAAATATCCTGAGGTTCCAGCAGAAGTGAAGTTAGCTTGCAAAAAGTTAGCTCAGTATTATGCGTATACAAATGCTGATACAACTGCTATGAAGGGGATTAAGTCTGAAAGTATTGGTGGCGGTGATTATTCCTATACAAAGGATAGTGCGAGTGTAACAAAACCTTCAGTGTTATATCTCTTGCAGAAGTTTATGGATCATAAAGGTAAGAATAAAGTTACGTTCAAAATGAGGGCGATTTAATGTCTCTGCAAGGAATGTTTATCCATGAATGTGATATTTACCATTTGCAGAAGAAAGAGCAACCAGGTAAGTATGGGCAACCAGGAGAGACCGTATATTCTTACAATGAAACTCCTGATATAGCAGAACAAAGTTGCTATTTTGCCGAGAATGTAGCAACTGCTGCTCCTGATACGATACAGTCGTCACCAAACCAATTAAATATGGAGCAAATGAAAGTGTTATTCATGCCTGGTACAGATGTGAGACACAATGACAAAGTGATTAAGAAGAATACAAATGTCACTTATTATATACGTAATCCTTTTCCAGTAGTGCACCCACTTACTGGTGAGGTTAATCATATAAAAGCCATAGCAGAGAGGAAGAGTGAGCCGTGGCTAGCGAAATAACGACTAGAGGATTCCGCGAGTTCAGCGCTAAGTTGAACCGTATGGCAAACGGATTAGATCAGAATGTTACCTTATGGCTTGAAGCTAGTGGATTTCAATTTTTAGAGGAAGTTCAGAACCAAATCATTTCACTAGCAGTTGTCGATACGAGAAGGCTGCTCAATTCGTTTGATAAAGGCGGAGTTGGAAACGTATGGCGCTCCTCTGATGGTGGTTTAGTTTTGGAAGTTGGTACAAATGTAGAATACGCTAAACTTCAAAATGACGGATGGCAGCAGGTAAGAAGATTCGTTCCTGGTAGATGGGAAGGTCATAATTTTGAGTATGATCCACATGCACCTACTGGAATGATGCTAACTGCAAAATTCATAGAGGGCCGTCCGTATTGGGATAATGCAGTTGCCATTTATGAGCGCATGTTTCAACGTTCATTTGACCGCCAATTTAAGCAATGGGTACAGAATGGAGCGAGATAATTATGTATGAGCAAATACATGGTTCCATGAAAGCTTTTGTATACGACAGTTTATCTGCTAATACATTTGCTTATCATGATCAAGTTCCAGAAGAATTAGTTATTCCATCGGTATATTATCCGATTTTATCTATAAATGATGATAAAACTTCAAAAGATCATTACACCTTACTATACACAATGGTAGTAAGGTTTTTTAATGCAACGACAGATAAGGCAATGCAAGCAGCAGAAAAGGTTGCTAATAAAATCAGAAGTAACGGTTACACAGTACATCTTCGGAATGAAGATGGAAGTGAATCGATTGACACAGTTTATTTTCGAAGAGTAACAACCGCTCCAAGTGGAGTTGGTTCTGCACAGTTAACAATGATTTTCGAATACCAACAAGCTTATGTAAATTAAGGAGCGTGAAATATATGGCTGAAGTAAAAAACAAGATGTATCGCGGAGACGAGTTTCTTGTTGCGGTTAAAATTAAAGACCAAACTAATCAAGAAATTCTTGTAAGACCTTTTGATCAAACCGATTTGTCTCACAGCATTGAAGCAGATGAAATTGAGGCTGAGTCAAAGGACCGAACTGTTTCTGATTATGGAAAAGTAACTGAAAGTATTTCTTTTGAGGGTATTTTATCCCAAGGTGATCCGTTTATAGATGCAGCTATTAATAAAATTCGTAATAAAGAGTATATCGAGATTTATAAAATTAATAAACGCACATTAGAAGCTGAGAAAGGAACTTATATGTTATCTTCTTTTGAACAAACAGCTTCACAAGGGGAAACATCAACTTGGTCAGCAGAAGCGAAACTTTCTGGTACAACAACTAAGGAAACATTAACTACATTGCCACCTGGCGCTGGAGGAACAGTTACTACACCGCCATCAGGATCTTAAGAGTAGGTTTTATACCTACTCTTTTAAATTTGAAAATAACATCCAATTAAAAGGAGATTGATATATATGTTTTTTGAAATCGAAGGAAAAGAATACGAACTAAAGTTAACTTATAAGGCTATTTCTGAAATTAACAAGAAGTATAAAGGTGGAGCGCAAGAGATTGTATCTGTCGCAATGCTAGGCGACCTAGAAATCTTTGAAGATGCAATTTATTACGGTTTACTTCATACAGAACAAGGTTTTACACGTGAAAAGATTCAGGACGCATTAGAAAAGTTAATGGAGAAGCAAGTACTTACTCAAGAATACATTAAAAAGGTTATCCAAGAAGTAATTACAGATCATTTTTTCTACCAAGCGACAGCTCAGAAGATGAAGGCGAAAATGTTGCAGAAAGTAGAGAAGGAGAATCCGGACAGCAAGGAAATGATGGAGGATCTTCTAGCGTAAAAGAATACACGCAAGAAGATTTTGATAAGGTGCAGCAGGATGGGTTCAGATATTTAGGTTTAACAGCCGATAAAGCTATGAACCTATCCCCGCGTGAGTACCAAAATATGATGATCGGTCGTAATGAACAATACCTTGACCAACTGCAGATGTATAGTATTTATACCATTATGATGCGTGTCGCTTATCACCACGACCCTAAAAAGAAATTAAAACCAACTGATTTATTTAACCGTGACAAGTTAAATGATACAAACAACAAAGAATTATCAATAGAAGAAAAACTTAAAAAAGCAGAAGATGACATGAAGTTATTGCAAAATCTCGACTTAAATTAAGGAAAGGTAGGTGAGATTTTGGCAACAACAGAAGAATTAATAGTTCAGTTTAGGGCTGAAACTGACCAAATGCGGCGCGAAATACAACAAATGCGCCGACAAATGGATGACTTTGTAACAACAACAAGTCGAAGTTCTCGGGAATATCGCCGAAGTATCGAAAATATGGGGAATGCTAACAGTGAGTATAGTCGTAGATTAAGACAAATGAAAGCTGAACAAAGAGCCGCTATGGCTCCTCATATAGAAGAGTTAAAGCGTACAAAACTAGCTTATACAGAATTAGGTATGAGCTTGGGTAACTATCAAGGTTCAACGAAAGATTTAATTCGTGAAGTTACAGCATTAGGAGCGGCGGAGAAAAAGGCTAATGATGCAATGATAAATCTTAATCGGATGAAAATGGCATCAATTCTTCAAACAATTGGTTATATGCAGAATATGACCCTTATGGCGGATAGATTGAAAGGTAATTTAACCGCTATGGGTAATCCATTTTATAACTTGTCTCGTGGCGCACTAACTGCAGTAGGTGCTTTTAACAGATTTGCCAACTCAGGTAATGCGGCTAGGTTAGCGTTAGAATTTGTTGGTCCTAATGCATCGATGAAACAGTTAAATGATCAGATAAGAATTATTAATATGGGTCTTATGCGTTTACAAATGACATCCATGGCTACTGTTGCGACATTCGGGATATTTACAGCAGCAATGTGGAACGCGGCAAAAGGACCCGATCCTTCTGATATACGAAAACAACAGGATGCTATAACAGCGGAATATATCAAAGCGTATCAAAAACGAATTGATGAAGTTTATAATTTTGCTGGATTATTTGATAAGGTCACTAGGGAAACTTTTAGTGGTAAAGAATTGGCAAAGAACCTAGCTGGACAAGTAGCATTAATGCGAGATTGGGTTAAAGATATGAAATCGTTAAGTGGAAGAATCCCAGAAGACTTGAGGGAAGAATTGTATAAAATGGGACCTGAAGCTGCTGGACAAATTAGAGCCTTAGCTCAAATGTCAAAACCCGAATTAGATCAATACGTTGCTCTTTGGAGAGAAAAGATAAGTTTAACTAATGAAGCGGTAGCTGATGAGTTAACTCGAACTAGAAAAGCAGCCGAACAAAAGATAAAAGAGTTGCAGGATTCACTTAAACCTCTTGGGATAGCAATTGAGAAGTTCAAGGAAGTTTGGGCTGAAGCTTTAAAACCATTCGTTGAAATTTGGGGAGAGTTCGCAGCGGGATTCGTCAATGCACTTACTAAAGTGGGCGAGTTTATCCAAAAGATAAATGAAATAAACCCTAATATAACGAAAGTAATAGGGATGATTTTATATTTAGCTACTGCACTAGCTGTCATATTAACACCGCTCGCAGTAGGCATAGGTTTATTTAAAGGATATCGAGCAGCTGCATTTGCGGTATGGATGGTAATTGGGCCGCTTATGGAAGGGATGGCATTAACTATGCCAGTTGCCCTTGGGTTGGCGGCAGCTATAACTGCCCTTGTATTAGGTTTTAAATTGGCTTATGAACGTATAGAACCATTCCGAAACGCAGTTGATAATGTAATAACTGTTTTTAAGGCGTTTTGGCAAGTTATACAAGGGAATAGTGGCGGAGCGGCGAGTATGCTAACTTCTCTAGGTATGTCTCCTGAAAACGTAAGAGCAATTATTTCATTTGGTGAAACCGTTCGAGGTGTCATAGGTTCAATTAAACAAATTTTTTCTGACTTTGCAGTATTCATGCAAGGTATTTTTGCGTTGTTTGCGGGCGACGAAGAAAACGGAACAGCATTGTTGAAATCTTTAGGAATGAATTCTAAAACAATAACAACAATTGTTAATACAGTGGCAACTATCAAGCAGACAATAAGTGAATTTTTAACTGGAATTTGGGCATTCATGACAGAAATCGGCTCTCAAATAGCTCAATTTTGGCTAGAAAACGGTGATCAGATAAAGCAGGCATTTTCTAATGCATGGGGTCTGATAGTTGAAATCATAAAGACAGTGATGCCAATTATAGTTGCTGTTTTCCAATTTGCGTGGCCTATCATTAAGGAAATCGTGATTGGGACGCTAGAAGCGATACGTGATTTTATACAAGGAATCCTAAAAGTTATACTTGGAATTGTAAAAGTTTTCTCTTCTCTCTTTACTGGCGATTGGGCTGGTGTTTGGGAAGGAGTTAAGGAAATTTGGTTCGGAGCACTTCAAGCGATTTGGGGTTATTTACAATTATGGGGTGCAGGAAAAATTCTGAAGTGGCTTGGTAAATTTGCTGATGATTTAATAAGGCCGTTTGTGAAATATTGGGGAGACATTAAAAAAGTTTGGAATGACGCCCTCGCTGATTTATATGTATTCTTTGGTTCAAAATTAGAAAACATAACTCGTCTAGTGCAAAGTTGGGGCGGCATGTTCAAAAATTTCTTCCTTGGAATTTGGGATGCAGTTATAGGTGGGGTTTCTAGGAAACTTGATAATCTAGTGTTTGGTATACAGCTAACTTTTACTAACATAGTACGATATATAACTAACTTGGGATCAACATTCTACAAAGCTGGAGTTGGTCTCGTAGAAATGATTGTCAAAGGGATTATGTCTATGGTTAATCCTGTTTTAAGAACTATGGGCTGGCTCGCTCAACAAATTCGTGATTTCCTTCCATTCTCTCCTGCAAAGACAGGACCATTATCTGATTTAGATCATTTAGATTTTGGAGGACCAATCACTGATAGTATTAAAAAATCAAGAAGTGCAGTCAAAAGAGTATTTGCATCTGTATTGGAAGTTCCGGATATTCTCACTCCAGGCATTAGTATAGGAGCAATATCAGGAAGCTACACTACACCTTCTTACACATCGGGTGTTAACTCATCATCAGATTTCGGGCAACAAGCGATGATTAACTCTCAATCAGCTAATGTTGCAAGTCAAAATGATAATAGATTAGTGGCAGCTGCAGTTAAAAATCTAGGTGACAAATTAGATAATTTACAAGTTGTTATGGAAGGCGAAACAGTAGGACGTATTGTACGACCTCATGTAAATGAAGGGAATGCAATCGAAAACACAGTAAGGAGGTATTTCTAATGGACGTGCAAATCACAAGAATGAATGGACAAACTATGAAATTATCTGACATAAACGTTCAGGTACAGGACTTCCGTGTGGGATCGATTGAAATACGTCCTACCTTTATAGATGTAGAGGGAGCAAGCGGAAGAATTAGCACAGGATCTACTTATGGGGTACGGACTATAACCGTACCTTTTTATTTTAAAGCGCAGGATTTATTAGATGTAGCGATAACGAGAGATAAATTATTTGAAATGATATTAAGTACAGAACCTTTCTATATTCGCGAATTACGACGATTAGAATATCAAAATGGAGATAATCTAATTGTTAGTGGCAAACGTTATAAAGTAAATATGTCCTCTACATTCGATATAGATCAGCAACTCAAATATGGATTTGGTGAATTGGAATTTGAAACAGCAGACTTGCCATTTGCTGAATCGATTGGTAAGTCATCAGATATTCAACGTGATGGAGTTAATCCAGGGAGTGGATTATGGGGAGCTGGTATGGGAATTATCAGTGATCCTGCTTCAAAGATATATAAGCACAAGGCCGTAGCAGGACAACAATTTTTTATTTATAATCCTGGTAATGTTCCAGTCCATCCATTTGAACAAGAATTAAAAATAACAATTAGTGACGTAGCTGGTAGTACGGCAGGTTTTATGCTTAAAAACTATACCAATTTTAGCACAGCGACGATAACTTCTCCTTTATATATTACAGACACTATTATTTACTCAGGTCCAAATATAGGTAGGAACGGGTTATCTTTTTTAAGGAATACAAAGAAGGATTTCATCGAACTTGTACCAGGGTGGAATACCTTAGAAGTGTTTAATTGCACCTCAGCAACAATAGAATTTGATTTTAGGTTTTACTACAAGTGAGGTGAATTGATATGTATGTACGTGATTTAGAAAATATAGAGTATGTCACACAAACAACTTATTTAATTGAAGAAGAATTAAATGGAAATTGTGTGTTTTCTGCAAAGATACCTCCCAATAAAGTGAATTTAACATTTCTTAATAGACTCTCAGAAATGTGGACTTTAGTCGATGATAATGAAACGGAATACAAAGTCGTTTATCTGAAAAAACAGGGTGAAGGGAAAACATTAACTGCAGAGATTAAAGCAGTACCAAAATTTTATGATGACTTCGATAGTGGCCGCGTGTATGAAGAATATAATCAATCCTTTACTGCGAATGCTTGTTTTGCAACCATTTTTAATGGGAGTGGCTATGTTTATCAATTGAATGGTAGTTACAACTCGTTACAATGGGAAGGATTCGGTGGTGGATCTACCCGACTTGAAATGTTTAAAGATGCATTGAATCGTTATGGAGCAGAGTTCAGGATTCTGGGAAAGGTTGTAACGATTGAACCTCAAATTGGATCTGACTTAAACGTCATGTACCGCCATAGATTGAATGCTTCTAATATAGTTCAAGAAGTTGATGCGTCAGGATTTTGGACATACGCTAAAGGTTATGGCGATTTCACTGAAGAAGATGGATGGCAAGGTGCTAAATTGATTCGTGAATTTACATCACCACTTGCAAGTATTCCTGGAATCGGAGTGCGTCACGCTCCACCTTTAAAAGACGGCCGCATAAAATTATCTGCCACAATGGATAGCGGTTTAAAAAAGATTGTTAATGAAAGTTTAAAAATTAGTGTTACTGCTGATATACATGATTTAACGAAACAGAAATACCCGATTGCTCAGAGTGGACTTGGTGATCGGGTATTTCTTATTGATGAAAGAATTGGATTGGATGCAGAAGTACGTGTTGTAAATCGGAGTGTATTACGTGATTGGCGCGGGAATATACTGGATGTTCAATTGACCTTTGGGAATCAAGACATTACCAAAAGGTATCAGTCTAATTTAGATCATGCCGCTAAAACAATTAATGATTTGATAGAGGGGCGAGAAAAGCTCCCAATCAATGCGATGGCAGCGGAAGTTGCGAATGTCACGAGCATGATTTTAGGTGTAACTAGTGAATTAGATATCACACCACAAGGGTTAATTGCGAAGGATAAGAATAATCCCAATTATGTTGTAGTCTTGAATAGTGCCGGATTAGGTGTAAGTACTGACGGAGGAATGACCTTTAGGAACGCAATCACTGGCCGAGGAATTGTTGCGGAGCGTATATTAGCAGGAGAAATTAAAGGTTCTACACTACGCACTGATAGTGGTTCTAACTATGTTCACATAGAAAAACAATTCATCCGCTTGATGGAATCGAATTTAACACGAATGTATTTCGGGTACTACTGGAATAAAGATGGAAGAATGCAACCTACAATTCTGCTTCATGAGAATGTTAATACTAGTAGATTTTCTGATGGAACATTTGCAATTTCGCAACAAAATCTAGGAACTTCATATGCGGCAAGTATGGGGGTAGTTAAAGGAGTAACATCTACGGATGACCCGTACTATCCAAGCAAAATAAATCTTTATTCAAATGGAGATACCCTTCTATATGGAGACAACAAAACAACAATTACAGGTGAAATGGGAATAGATTTTCGTTCATTTCGACAAGCAAGTACTTTTGCAAACCTTATCCGTTTAGATGCTTCCGCTAATATGGATATTCTGTCTGGAGATCGTTTATTTATAAGGGCAACGAATGCAATAGAATTCAATACAAAGGGTTACGTATTATTTAATTCTCAAGTGAGTACAAGTGGAGTGAACGTAGGTGGATTCCTACCTGATAGTTCCGGAACAATAAAATACATGAATGGTTATAAAGGTTGGAACTATTATGGGAACATTGGTGATGGACGTTGGGTTGTATTTAACTGGACTACTTAATAACAAAAGGAGTGAAACAAAAATGGAAGGTTCAAGATACTTAGGAAGATTAATAGAAATTCAAGAAGATGGTTCAGTACAAATACCGTTAGATATGTATGAAGGTGTGGGTGTGAAGCCAGGGGATAAAATTGAAGTATTTGCAGATTTTGATTTTGTATATTTACGTAAAACAGATACATTTTGTGATATGTGCAAAAAGAATGCTCATTTGCATAAGTTAGGAACGTTAAATGTGTGCTCTGATTGTTTAACTAACTTGCAGCAACAAGCAGCACAAGTATCGCAACAATAAAAGAGGTGAAATCAATTGGCAGAAATACTTAAAATAAGAGAAATAACAATTGATACTATGCAACACAAGGATTTCAATACAAAAGAAGAGGAACTAAAACTCATCCGGTTTTATCAGAATGATTTAAACTCTGCCAAACTATTAATCAATGTTACTCACGACAAAGTAGTAACAGATTTTTCATCAGCGACAAGCGTGCAAATTGCATTTTTAAAGCCAGATTGTAAACGAGTATTCCAAGATGTACAGAATGTGAATCAAATGCAGGGTAAGTACTACGTTGTTTTAAGTACACAAACTCTGATTGCCTATGGTAATGTCATTGCACAATTGAGGTTCACTTTCCCGAATAACAAAGTAATTGAAACTTGTAAATTCGCATTTACAGTAGATGAATCAATAATGTCTGATGATGCAATGAAATCTACAAATGAATTTCCAGTAATCCAAAAAGCCATTGAAGCAGGTAAGAAGCTTGAAGGTGTAGATATTGACGGGATTATTGCAGCAGGTGAATTAGCAAAGGGAGCATTACCAAAAACAGGCGGTACGATGACAGGTAATCTAACTTTAGATGGTTCTACAGGCGAGAGAGCTTTGTCATTTAAAGTGGGCACAGGAGCCAGTGACTTAATCGCTATGAGAAACGTACTAGCTACCAACACGTTTTCTCTAAGAGATTACCGTTTAGGGATGGATATATGGTCTTGGAAGGATAATGTCTTTACTTTACATGCTCAAAATACTAACCTTCTAAAGAAATCTGAAGCGTTTTACACTTATGCACAACCTAACGGTAGAACATTCCAGTTACGAGAAGGAGACGACCTTAATAACTTTTTAGATACAGGCTTATTCGCAGGACCAAAGCTTGTTAATGCACCTACTCAGGATTATCTATACGTTGAAGTTATCCGATACGCAGATGCAAACTATACGATGCAAAGAGCTACTACCTTGGTTGGAAGTACTGGAAGTGTTTGGGTGCGACGGAAGACAGGCTCTGTTTGGAACGCTTGGGAGAAAATGATAGACTCTAAAGGTGGGGTATTTACAGGTGATACCGAGTTGGATATAGGTAAAGCCCTATTGTTTAATTCTGGAGGTTCAACAGCTAATAAGTATGTTCTACGAGGACAAGCGAATCAAAATAAACTAGTATTATCAGACCAAACTTCAGGTGTTTTCATTTGGGAATACAACTCTGACCAAAAGTCTTTTAATATGGTCGCACCTAACACTAACCTCATGAAGAAAACAGGAGACACAGCCACAGGTCACATGATTTTCAGGCATAACATCAACCAAGAAACAGCTGACGGATTAAAAGGTGTAAATATGGTAGTCAACTCTTCAGTTAATAAATGGTCTGTTGCACCTAAGATGGACGGAAACCCAGTATGGGCTAACGAGTTTGCTATGGATTTAAATACTGGAAAGGTAACTGTCCCCTCACTCGGTACAAAGAAAGACGGCCGTGCTAATATATCAATCACAGCAGATGGAGAATTAATATCTGGCAACGGCGTTATCGCGGACAGAAGAGGTAATACTGTAACACTGAGAGCAGGGGTAAGAAGAAAAGTAGGTATTCCGCATACGAATGCTATTTTTACTTTACCTGTAGATATGAGACCACTATTAACAGTTCAACAGAACACAATATCAACGGATGGAACACCATGTTTGATAACTATACAGACTAACGGTGAATTTTCTATCCAGAATGTTGGGTCAAACAACGCACAAGGTAAGGATTATTATGTAACTATCTCTTATGTAGTCGATTAAGGAGGTAACCACATGGCTAAATATTACGGTTATTGCTATGACGAGGAAGGTAAATTTACTGAGATGATTCCTTTAGAAGAAAAAGCGATCTATGAGAAGAAAACATTTTACCGAGAAGAAACAAAAGAAGTTGTAACGGAAGAAAAGCTTTGTGAGCTTCATCAATCAATTGTGGACGGTACTTATGAGCCGGATCAAGAGAATGTGGAAGAACCGATTAGTAAGGAAGAATGCCCTGATTGTGTAATGGAGCATATAGAGTATGAAACTATTAAAGTACCATACGAAGAAGATGTTGTTATAGGTTATGAACCGGACATTCCTACAAATTGCACTTTAGATATTCCACCTGATGGTATTTACTATCCAGTATTTAAAGACGATAAATGGATAAAAACAGTCGAACCGAAACCCGAAGAACCCAAGCCTGAAGAACCTTCAGAGTTAGAAAAAATCAAACAGCAATTAGCTGATATTCAGAAAGAACTCGAAGATATCAAAAATCAGAAGCCACCAACTATTGATGAAACAGAAGTGCCAATAGCATTCGCAGCACCTATACAAGATACACCAGATTATGAACACGAAATTAATAAAATAAAGCAAGTCATTCCGAATTTGGGAGAACAAATTGTTGATTTAAATAATAGAATAGCTGATTTAGAAAACAAAGAGCAGGTTTAATTAACTGGTCTTTTTATTTTGAACAAAATACGGCTTTTACAACAAACCAAAGCGTGCTTATAGCAGGCTTTTTTATTTTTAGAAAAGGAGTGAAAAGATGGATCGTATTGATGTATTAATGAAAACATTTATAGCTACCTTCGGAGCTTTTTGCGGGTACTTTTTGGGAGGATGGGATGCAACATTGAAAGTCTTAGTAATCATGACAGTAATTGACTATCTAACAGGAGTACTTGCTGCAGGTGTTAACGGTACATTAAAAAGCAAAATAGGATTCAAAGGCATTGCCAAAAAGGTAATGCTTTTTCTTTTGGTAGCAGCAGCTACACAAGTAGATATTGTTATGGGAACTAAAAATTCAGTTCGTGAAGCGACACTATTTTTATTTATCGGTAATGAGTTGTTATCACTATTAGAAAATGCAGGTTCAATGGGTATCAAGCTACCTTCAGTATTTATGAATGCAATTGAAGTTTTAGGTGGTAAACAAAAACAAGAAATAAAAAAAGGAGATGTTGAATAATGGCTTGTTTCGCAGGATCAGGTGGTCACAATAGTATCGTACAAGGTGCAAATAGCATTTATGGAAAAGAACATGTGGAGGATAGAAAGTTTCTTGACGCGGTTGCTAAATATGTACAAGCAGCTGGATGGAAGTATGTGAATTGTTCTGATGAAGTTGGAACGACACAAACCGCAGTTTGGAGCAATGCAGCAAATAATCATTTGAGAGTGAAAGACAGTGATGTAGATTTACAGTTTCATTTAAATGCTTCTCCAGGTGGTACAGGCTGTGAAGTTTGGTTGCACCCTTCATACGGAAATAGAGAATTAGCAGCAAAGATTTCAAAGGCAATGGCTGATGCATTTGGATTGAGAGACCGAGGTATTAAATTAACAACAGATTTAGGATGGATTAATAAGACTAAGACTGGATTACTCCCTGAAATTTGCTTTATCGATAATGAAACAGATATGCAAAAATACCGTGATAACTTCTACAAGGCAGCTAAAGCGGTAGCTGAGGTTATTGTTGGCAAAACAATTCAATCAAGCACAAATAATAGAGAGGTGGAGATTACAGTGAATAAATTTAATAAAGTTGTTACGTATGAATTTGGAACAGCATTAGTACCGGAAATGTTAGTAATGATGGATTCTTTAGGATATGAATCTCGTATCATTTCTGGTGGGGACAAGCAAGGTCTAGTTAGATTTGAGACAAACTATCGCCAAGGTAATGAACTAGATCGAGCAACAGCATGGTTAGATGCGAAAGGACTTAAATACTTCTATACAAAAGAATAGTTTGATGTATAACAAAGTCGCCCTTAATTGGACGGCATTGTTATGTAATACGAACAAAAGACCGCCTATTACGGGCGGTCAATTTTTACTAATGATTTTTTAATGCTTGTTTTAACGCTTCAGCTGTTTGTTCAAGCCATTCTATAGGATTAAGTTTTAAAGAAGGAAAATAAATTTCAGTATAATATTCAATGAACGCTTCTTTTTCTTGCGTGGATAAATCACTTCTTAAAAATTCAGTTATGTACTTTACGGTATTTTCTATACACACTTTATGAGCTTCTTCTATAAATTCATTTAAGGCTTTTTCTACTGTTCCCATATCTTGATGAAATGTTCCATCTAAAAAATCACTTAATTCTTCATACATATAATATTTATCATTCATAAGTATCCTCCTAAATTTCTATCTTACGGGATATCCTGTTCGAATATAACTTCCTTGTCCGTCTTTTTTTAAGATAATTTTAGCATTAGTTACCTCTAAAACATTTTCAGATCCTCTTACAATAGATCGACCAATAACTTCATCACCTCTATACTTAAACCCTAGAGTTGGCGGGCTGTAGGGATCATCTAACCACCTTTCTATTTTACGTATATTTCTAGGATTGGTTAACACTTCATCAGCAATTTTTTGGGCTGTTTCTAAATTATTAAAAGATGAGGACCCTGTGATATCAGGATCGTCTATTAAGCGTTGAGCCAATGCTTCATTAGATATTTCAACATGTTTTTCCATTAAATGTCCACCTTTATCTTCGTGTTGCTTTAAATCACCATCGAATACACGTGGACTATATTGATTTGATCTATCTATGTTTTCAGCAGATAAAATAGTATCTTCAGCTTGTCTAAAATTAGGCGTATCAAGCCGAGATGGTATATTACCTCCGCCAGCGAAAGCAAACTCATTGTGATTACGATTGAATAAGGATGCAGCGTCTTGCAAGCTTTGATTAGCAGTTCGTGAAATCTCAGCTAATTTTGTGCCAGGGTTCAACATTGCAATTTTATCCACGCCTTTTGTTCCTACGAATAGTTGTCCAACAGCCAATATAGTATGACCAGCCGCGCTTCCATACCATTCTGCAC
>NZ_JAKUEN010000023.1:0-48516 GCF_022662915.1 Bacillus cereus group sp. BfR-BA-01453
GTTCATCCTGAGCCAGGATCAAACTCTCCAATAAAGTTAGTTTGTCTAGCATCTAAAATAAAAATTGACGTTTCACGTTGTTTGTTTCGTTCAGTTTTCAAAGAACTACTTCGCCGCTCAGAAGCGACTTTATCAATATAACATTTCGTTATATTTTCGTCAACAACTTTTTTCAATAAGTTGTTTTTCGTTTGTTTTGTTTGTTACCTTTCGTGGCAACGAATATAAATATACCAGTTTGATTATTAAAATGCAATAGTTTTTCTAATAAAATTTTTAACTTAGTAAAAAAGTATAAAAACAGCACTTTTCTTCTATATAAATATAATTTCTTCCAACATCAACATCTAATCTCCACGCTCATACTCAAATAAAGTGAAACTTTATTCAAGCCTCACCAATCGCGATAAAAAAAGCTTTGGAGAAATCTCCAAAGCTTAGTCTTGTTTATGACGCATAGCAGGGAATAATAGTACGTCACGAATAGATGGTGCATTCGTTAATAACATAACAAGACGATCAATACCAATTCCTAGTCCACCTGTAGGAGGCATACCATACTCAAGAGCTTCGATATAATCATCATCCATCATGTGAGCTTCATCATTACCTTGTTCGCGTTCTTTTAATTGCGCTTCAAAACGTTCTTTCTGATCGATTGGATCATTTAATTCAGTGAATGCATTTGCATGTTCACGTGCAACGATAAATAATTCGAAACGATCTGTGAATCGTGGATCTTCGTCATTCTTTTTCGCAAGTGGCGAAATTTCTACCGGATGACCGTAAATAAATGTTGGTTGGATTAATTTATCTTCTACTTTTTGCTCGAAGAATTCATTAATAATATGACCAACTTCCATTGTATCCTTAATTTCTACATTATGTTCTTTTGCAAGTTCACGCGCTTCTTCTACACTCATCGGATTCCAGAAATCTGCTCCAGAATGTTCTTTAATTGCATCTACCATATGAAGACGTGTCCATTCTGGTTCTAGATTAATTTCATAATCACCATACTGAATTGTTGTTGTACCTAGTACTTGCTTCGCGATATGAGCAACCATATTTTCTGTTAGTTTCATAATATCTTTATAATCAGCATACGCTTCATATAATTCAATCATCGTAAACTCGGGATTATGACGAGTTGATACACCCTCGTTACGGAATACACGGCCGATTTCATAAACTTTTTCTAATCCACCCACAATAAGGCGTTTTAAATGAAGTTCAATTGCGATACGCATATATAATTCCATATCTAACGCATTATGATGCGTAATAAAAGGACGCGCAGAAGCTCCACCTGCAATTGCGTGCATCATAGGTGTTTCCACTTCAAGATAACCATTGTCATCTAAGTATCTTCTCATTTCACGAATGATTTTACTGCGAGTAACAAATGTTTCACGACTTTCCATACTTGTAATTAAGTCTAAGTAGCGTTGACGGTAGCGTTGTTCAACATCTTTTAATCCATGATATTTATCCGGTAATGGACGAAGAGATTTCGTTAATAGCGTAAAGCCCGTTGCTTTCACCGAAAGTTCTCCAACGTTCGTTTTGAAAACTTTACCTTCAATACCTACTAAGTCACCTAAATCTGCCGTTTTAAATAATTCGTACTCTTCATCTCCAACAGCATCTTTACGAACGTAAATTTGAACTTGTCCATGTAAATCTTGAATATGTGCAAATCCAGCTTTTCCTTTACCGCGTTTTGTCATAATACGACCAGCGATAGAAACAGAGATTTCTTTCTCCTCTAATTCTTCTTTAGAGAACTCTCCATATAGGCTTAATAATTCATTTGTTGCATTTGTACGTTCAAAACGTTTACCGAACGGATCGATCCCTTGCTCACGTAAGTTATGTAGCTTTTCACGACGAACAAGCAATTGGTCGTTTAATTCTTCGTGGTTCATGTTATCCATGGTATTGATATCACTCCAGCTCTATTAATTTTTACAATATATACAGTATAGCATTTTCTACTCAACTAGAAAAACTGCCAGCAACTAACTGGCAGTTCTTCTTTCTTTCACGTAATTATAGGAAGTGTATAGAAGAATGTCAATCTTCCCTTCCTATTATTAACCAACGTGAATTGTTTGTTGTTTCGCTTCTACTTCTTCTACAAATGTACTTAATACATTTGCAAGGTCTTCACGCGTATTACAAGCATTGATACCATTACGTACAGTTGCATTACCACGAATGCCCTTTAAATACCAAGCTGCGTGCTTTCTCATCTCTCTTACAGCGACATTTTCATTCTTTAAATCGATCAGACGATCTAGATGCAACATACATACGTCAATTTTCTCACGTACTGTCGGTTCCGGCATTAATTCACCAGTCTCTAAATACTTTACCGTACGATAAATCATCCATGGATCTCCAAGGGCAGCGCGGCCAATCATAACACCATCTACACCAATTTCATCAAGCATACGCTTTGCATCTTGCGGCGTTGCGACATCGCCATTTCCGATAACCGGGATATTTACAGCTTGCTTTACTTGTTTAATAATATCCCAATCCGCTTTTCCTTCATACATTTGTACTCGTGTGCGCCCATGAACCGCTACCGCTTGTCCACCAGCACGCTCAACAGCTTTCGCATTCTCGATTGCGAAAATATGATCCTCATCCCAACCGATACGCATTTTTACTGTAACTGGTTTTTCTACAGCATCTACAACTGCCGCTACCATTTCATATATTTTATTTGGGTCTAAAAGCCACTTTGCTCCTGCATCACACTTAACGATTTTTGGTACTGGGCACCCCATATTAATATCAATGATGTCTGCTGTCGTATATTGATCTACGTATTTCGCAGCATCTACAAGAGTTTCTTTCTCGCCACCAAAAATTTGTAAACTTAATGGCTTTTCTCTCTCATCAATATATAACATATCTAATGTTCTTTTATTGTTCAGTAGTATCGCCTTATCACTTACCATTTCAGCACAAACTAGGCCTGCACCGAATTCTTTTACTGTCAAACGGAATGCAGAGTTACACACTCCCGCCATCGGTGCTAATACAACCGGATTTTTCATCTCAATATTTGCGATTTTTAACACTCGATTTACTCCTTCCTTCATGGTCACTTTGGCATTAGCTCATCTATCGAGACCTTTAATGCTTTAGCAACTTCCACTACAAAGTCTTGGGAAGGCGATCGATTCCCTCGCTCAACTTCACCTAAAACAGATACAGATACCCCTAATTCTTTTGCAAAACCTTCTTGCGTATAACCTTTTAGTTTTCGAAAAGCACGAATGCGTCTTCCCCATTTTTCTGCTTCCATACCGTTACTCCCTCTCGCCTTTTCATTTCTTCTACTTGTGAACGTGAAATGTTTTGTTTTATATCTTGATTAATCTCTAACAACGGAACGATAACAAAAGCTCTTTCGAACATCCGCGGATGCGGAACAATAAGATTCTCTGCTTCAATATTTTCTTGATTATATAGTAAAATGTCAAGGTCGATAGTCCTAGGTCCCCACCTAATTTCCCTTTTTCTTCCTAGATCATTTTCTACTTTTTGCGTTACTTTCAATAATTCTTGCGGTGATAAATTGGTAGAAATTTTTATAACTAAATTTAAAAAGCAACTTTGGTCAGTATAGCCAACCGGTTCCGTCTCATATACAGACGAAACATCCTCAACTTTGATATAAGGATTTTTATTCAGAAACTGAATCGCTTCAGTTAAATACGTATAACGCTCTCCAATATTTGAACCTAATGCAATGTAAGCTATATTATTCATGGACGTTCTCTCGTAATTTCTACCGCTACAGCACGATAATGTCCTGGTATCGGCGGATCTGGTTTAATTACCTTTATCGTACATCTTGAAATACTCTCATATTGTTTCAATATATCTGTAGCAATATTTTCAGCAATACTCTCTACAAGCTTATATGTTCTATCTTCTACAACTTTCCTACATAATTCGAAAAGCTCTCCATAATTAACAGAATGCTCTAAGTCATCACTTTCTCCTGCTTGTTTCAAATCCAATTCCACCGTTAAGTCCACTTTAAATCTCTGGCCCAATTTATTTTCCTCTGGGAATACACCATGATAACCGTAAAACTCCATATCATGAATATAAATTTTATCCAATTACTTTACCCCCTTACCAATCATCGCATCCATCATCTTAGCCATACGTGCCATTTCCTTCACATCATGAACACGAACAAACTCACAACCCTTTTCAATACCAAGACAAACGGTAGCTCCCGTCCCCTCAAGACGTTCTTCTACCGGTAAATCTAGCACATGCCCAATAAAGGACTTTCTTGAAGTCCCTAAGAGAACTGGATAACCTAGTACGTTTAACTGTTCTAAATTACGCATCGCTTCTAAATTTTGTTCAGGTGTTTTAGCAAAACCGATGCCTGGGTCTAAAATGATATTCTCATCTCGTACACCAGCATCTTTAGCAATTTTAATACTGTCATATAAATCAGCAACCATATCAGCCATTAAATTACGATAATTCATGTTATCGCGATTATGCATTAAGATAATAGGTACATCGTAATGAGCCGCAACTTCAGCGATTTTCGGTTCCGCCTTCGCTCCCCAAACATCATTAATAATATGAGCACCAGCTTCGATCGCTTGTTTTGCAACTTCCGCTTTATATGTGTCGATAGAAATAGGTAATTTCACCTCTTTTGAGACAGCCTGAATCATTGGAACAACTCGTTTTATTTCTTCTTCCACTGACACTTTAGCAAAGCCCGGACGAGTAGATTCGCCACCAATATCAATAATATGAGCACCTTCATCTCGCATTTCTTTCGCATGGCGCACTGCAGCATCTACCTCGTTGTAACTCCCACCATCAGAAAACGAATCTGGTGTTACATTTAAAATCCCCATAATTAACGTTCTTTCATTTAAGTTCAATGTATATTCGCCGCAGCGCAAATCATAATCCCACTTCAAACTACACATCTCCTCTTCGTAATTCATTTCTGCTCCACAATTTCTCTCTCTGCATTTCATAAAGGTTCATAAATCTTTTTGTAACCATACCTACTTTACCCGGGAAATCTCGTCCCTCTATACGATTAAGCGGAACAATTTCTTGAATCGAGTTTGTTACGAAGACTTCATCGGCTGAAAGTAATTCATCTTTTGTAAAGAAACCTTCCTTTACTTCTATACCAAGCTCTTCAGCAACCTTTATAATAAACGAACGAGTAATACCATTTAAAATCCCTGTTTCAAGCGAAGGTGTATATAAAATATCACCTTTCACAAAAAAGAGATTCGAAACAATACCCTCTGCAACATAACCTGCTTTAGTAAGGAAAATACCTTCCTTATTCACACCATTTCCAATTTCACGTTTTCCAAAAATGTTATTTAAATAATGATGAGACTTCAAGCGAGATGCACCCTCTGGTGTATTTCTCACTTGATTTAAGACAACCCCTTCTTTTTCCACTACATCTCCCGGGGCCGCTAAAGGTTTTATAAAAACAATAATAGACGGCTCTTCATACATTTCTGTTTGCAATCCAATTTCATCTATACCCGCCGATACATTAAAACGGACATACGCATGCTCTAATTTATTCTTAACGAGTAAATTCTTCAAAATAAGCATTACTTCATCTTTCGTCATCGACCATTTAATTTGCAACGTATCCAACGCATCTATTAAACGGTCATAATGATCATCCAATAAGAAAGGATGACCATTATAAATACGAAAAGTCTCAAAAACTCCAAGACCATATAAATAACCATGATCATAAGGAGAAATTCTCGCTTCACTCGATTCTACATACTGACCATTTACGTAAATTAACATGATGTCACACTTGGACTATATTTACGAATGAAATTCTGCAACAACTCTTTCCCGTGAGAAGTCATAATAGATTCCGGGTGGAACTGCACACCTTCAATCGGTAATGTTGTATGGCGGAGCGCCATAATTTCCCCTTCTTCTGTCCAAGACGTTACCTCTAAACAATCAGGTAACGTCTCTTTCTTAACAATAAGGGAATGATAGCGCGTCGCGGTAAACGGATTAGGGATATCCGAAAAAATCGTCTTCTCATCATGATGCATAAGCGATGTTTTCCCATGCATTAATCGCTCTGCACGGACAACCTCTCCACCAAACACTTGTGCAATGGATTGATGCCCAAGACAAACCCCAAAAATCGGAATCTTTCCGGCAAAGTATCGAATAACCTCCATACTAATTCCTGCTTCATTCGGACTACATGGGCCTGGCGAAATCATTAAAAAGTCTGGTTTCATATTCTCAATATCTAAAATAGTCACTTCATCGTTACGTTTAACAACAAGATCTTGTCCAAGTTCTCCAAGAAACTGCACTAAATTAAATGTAAAAGAATCATAATTATCAATCATTAATATCATTTCTCTCACCTAACCGTTTCTTCGCTACGTTCTTTTGCACGCCATAAAGCAATCGCCTTTTTTAACGACTCTTTATATTCATTTTCCGGGTTTGAATCAATTACAATTCCTGCTCCTGCTTGTACATGCGCTTTTCCATCTTTAGCAAGAAGTGTCCTAATTACAATATTCAATTCTGTATCTCCAGAATAACCAATCCAACCGATTGAACCTGTATAAATCCCTCGGCGAACAGGTTCTAATTCTTCAATAATTTCCATCGTACGTATTTTCGGGGCGCCAGTAATTGTCCCCCCAGGGAACACAGCCTTCACTAAATCAAAAGCATCTTTATCTTTTTCCACCTCACCACGCACATTAGAAACAATATGCATAACGTGTGAGTATTTCTCAATTACCATAAATTCATCTACTTCTACAGTGCCATATTTACAAACACGCCCTAAATCATTTCGTTCTAAATCCACAAGCATGACGTGCTCTGCTCTTTCTTTTTCATTCTCAATTAATTCTCTTGCCAATTCTTCATCCTCTTGCTCATTCGCCCCTCTAGATCTCGTTCCAGCAATTGGTCTTGTACTTACTTCAGTTCCTTGTTTCTTAATTAACAACTCCGGCGATCCACTAACAATTTGAAAATCCCCAAGCTCCAAGTAACCCATATATGGAGATGGATTAATTTCACGAAGACTTGTATAAATTTCTAGCGGGTGTGTTTGTAACGTTCTTTCTTGTCTCGTCGACAAGTTTACTTGGAACACATCACCAGCCCCAATATATTCTTGAATACATTCAACTGCCTTCATAAAACCTTCTTCAGTAAAAGCAACTGCTTCACTTTTCTTTTCAGGGCATGCAAACGGTATAGTCACTTCCGGCGCTTCTGTCGCCCAAAGAACCTTCCACTCATGCAATCGCTCTTTTGCCTCTTCATGCTTATCTACATAATGTGTAATAATCCATAACACTTTTTCTTTTTGATCATACACAAACACATCATCAAATAATAAAAAGAATATGTCAGGTATATTAATATCATCCTCTGCAAGGGAAGGAAGTTTTTCAATATAACGGATGCAATCATAACTAAAGTAACCAATTGCACCACCTTGAAAAGGCGGGTATTCCGGATTATAATCCGTTTTCCATCGCTCCATATATTCCTGCATTAAATCTAATGGGTTTCCTTGCTTTATTGTTTCCTTACCACTTTCACTTATATGTAACGTTTCACCCTTCCCTCGGATTACCGCTACTGGGTTTAATCCCACGATGTTATAACGACCGCCACGTCCACTCTCTAACAAAATGTGTTGCGGTTTATCCTTAGAAAGAAATTTATATTGCTTAAAGAAATCTAACTGATATGGAATAGAAAGCGCTAAAGATTTTCTTCGTTGCATATCAACACCCCGTCTTCTTTTATCCCACCCTCTTATATGAACCACTTCAAGCTACATTCGTTATGTATATAGAAGAGTTATATTCGAAGGCTAGTGAAAATAAATTAATGATACTACCTCTTATTTTACATGAAGTTTTCTAGTCATTCACTCTTTTCCTATTTCCAATCCAAAAAGAAAAAGCATCCTTTTTCAAGGATGCTTTTTCAATCACATGTAATTAAGACTCAAATTGATAAAGTGGTGTACTTAAATAACGTTCACCATTACTTGGGATAATAACAAGTACCTTTTTCCCTTTACCTAACTTTTTCGCAACTTCTGTCGCTGCATAAATAACCGCTCCTGAAGAGATACCAACTAGAATACCTTCCTCTTTAGCCACTCTTCTTGCATATTCAAACGCTTGCTCCGTTTTCACTTGAACAATTTCATCATATACTTCTACATCCAATGTCTCTGGGATAAATCCAGCCCCAATTCCTTGGATTTTATGCGGGCCTGGTTTCCCACCAGATAATACTGGTGAATCCGCAGGTTCTACTGCATAAATTTTAATATCTTTATATGCTTCCTTCAGCACTTCACCAGCACCAGTAATCGTTCCACCCGTACCAATACCTGCAATAAACGCATCTAATTGGTCGCCCATTTGTTCAACAATTTCTGGACCTGTTGTTAAACGGTGAATTTCTGGATTCGATTGGTTTTTGAACTGTTGTGGTATAAAGTAACCATTCTCTTTTGCTAATTCAGTCGCTTTACGAATTGCTCCACCCATTCCTTCAGGCCCTGGAGTCAATACTAATTCCGCACCGTAAGCACGTAATAAATTACGACGTTCAATACTCATTGTTTCTGGCATTACTAAAATTGCCTTATATCCTTTAGCAGCCGCTACCATCGCTAAACCAATTCCCGTGTTACCACTTGTCGGTTCAATGATTGTATCGCCTTCTTTTAATAATCCTTTTTTCTCAGCATCTTCAATCATAGCTAATGCGATACGATCTTTAACGCTGCTCCCTGGATTCATAAATTCTAATTTTAAGTATATATCTGCGCTGTCTGATTCTACGATGCGGTTCAACTTAACGATCGGCGTTTTCCCGATTAATTCTGAAACTGATTGTGCCACTCGCATTCCTGTCACTCCTAACACCGAGTATTTTTATTGGTTTTATCTATATTTAGATTTTGTCAGAAAATTCCCTGTTTGTCAATGTATTTAGAGGGCGAATTCCCTTATTACAAATTCTCAATTAAATTTGTAATATCTTCTTTAGAGAACTTGTATCGCTCATTACAGAAATGACAATGAACTTCTGTTTCTTCTTCTTCTTCACGAACTTGCTCTAACTCCGTTTTACCTAAACTAATTAACACACTCTCGATACGTTCGCGTGAGCATGTGCAATTAAATTGAACATCCATCGTTTCTAATACTTTTACCTTATCTTCTCCAAGGACTGCATACAGTAACTCTTCTGGAGAAAGCCCTTGTTCAATCAATGTTGATACAGGAGGAATCTTCTGTAAACGCTCTTCAATGAATGAAATTGTTTCTTCCTGTGCACCCGGCATAATTTGAAGGATAAATCCACCTGCTGCTAATATGCTATCATCTCCATTTACAAGGACACCAACACCTACTGAAGAAGGCGTCTGCTCAGAAACTGCAAAATAATACGTGAAGTCTTCTCCTAATTCTCCTGAAACAATTGGAGATTGACCAATAAACGGCTCACGCATACCAATATCTTTAATTACCGTTACAAACCCTTCAGTACCTACCGCTTGATATACACGTAATTTCCCTTGTTCTGTTCCTTCAAAGTCAACATGCGGATTCGTTACATAACCACGTACATCCCCATTTGCATGAGCATCTACTAAGATAGGACCAATCGGGCCATTACCTTCTACTTTAATCGTTAGCTTTTGGTCACCTTTTAACATTGCACCCATCATTGTACCTGCAGTTAAAGAACGACCAAGTGCCGCTGAAGCTGTTCTCCATGTATCATGACGTCTTTGCGCCTCACTTACCGTGTTTGTAGTACGTACACTATACGCACGCACTTCCCCATCAAATGCTAACGCTTTTACTAAATAATCTTTCATACTTATTTATTCACCTTTCTCATGCTGTAAATTTGCATTACGCTCGTATAACATATACAAACCTTTTAATGTTAAGAATGGATCTACAACATCAATTACATTCGATTCTTCTGAAATTAATTTCGCCAATCCACCTGTTGCAATAACTTTCGGTTCTTGTTTAGCTTCCTCTTTCATGCGCTTAACAATACCTTCCACTTGTCCTACATAACCATAAAGAATACCAGATTGCATCGCACTTACCGTATTCTTCCCAACTACACTGCTTGGTTTTGTAATTTCAATACGAGGAAGTTTTGCTGCTCTACTATATAAAGCCTCTGCTGAAATCATAATTCCCGGTGTAATAACTCCACCCATATAATGCTTTTCTTCGTTAATATAACAATATGTAGTAGCCGTACCAAAATCGACAATAATAAGTGGACTTCCATATAAGTGGATTCCTGCTACTGCATTTACGATTCGATCCGCACCTACTTCACGTGGATTTTCATATTTAATATTTAGCCCCGTTTTTATTCCAGGACCTACTACAAGCGGCTTAATTTTAAAATACTTTTCACACATGCGCTCTAAAGCAAACATAATTGGTGGTACAACTGAAGACACGATAATACCTTTCACATCTTCAAACGAAAGACCCTCATGCTCAAGCAACTGTTTTACAAGCATTCCATATTCATCTTCTGTCTTATGACGATCTGTTTCCATGCGCCAATGTTGACGAAGTTCCCCCTCTTCAAACACGCCCAGTACAGCATTTGTGTTCCCTACATCCAATACAAAAATCATATTCTCACCACTTATCTTATTTAATCTATATTTATGTAGTATGCATAAAACTTATAAAAACATCATATCACACATACTTATATAATCAGCTTTTCTATCCTCATCATTTTACAAAAAGATTACTCTCCATTTCAATTTTTAATACCAGATTTATTTAAATTCTTTTTCTACTTAGTTCCCTTCTACAAATAAAAAAGGAGTGACTATCGTCACTCCTTCATCTCTTACTTATCTTCTGATTCTTCATCGTCCTTCTTCATGTTGATGTTTACTTTCACATCAGCTGAAGATGTTGGACGTTCTGGCAATCTGCCATAATCACATAAATGATTAATTTGCTCTGCATCTAACGTTTCTACTTCAAGTAACGTTTTCGCAATAAGATCTAGTTTATCACGATTGTCAGTAAGAATTTGTTTTGCACGAGCATAACATTCTTTCATAATCGTTTGCATTTCCATATCGATTTCGTGTGCAATCGCATCACTATAGTTTTGTTCTGAATGGAAGTCTCTTCCTAAGAACACTTGACCACCTTGTGAGCTACCAAATTGCATTGGTCCAAGCTTATCACTCATACCAAATTCCGTAACCATACGTCTTGCAATACCAGTCGCACGTTGGAAGTCATTATGAGCACCTGTACTCACTTCACCAAATACAATTTCTTCAGCTACTCGACCACCAAGTAAACCAGTGATTTTATCAAGTAACTCTGGTTTTGTCATGAAGTAACGATCTTCTTTCGGAAGCATTACTGCATATCCACCAGCTTGACCACGAGGGACAATTGTTACTTTATGAACGACATCAGCTTCATCAAGAACAACACCAATTACAGTGTGGCCCGCTTCATGGAAAGCAACGATATTACGTTCTTTTTCAGAGATAACACGACTTTTCTTAGCCGGACCTGCAATAACACGATCCGTTGCTTCATCAATGTCACTCATATCAATTTTCTTCTTATCTTGACGCGCAGCTACTAAAGCAGCTTCGTTTAATAAGTTTTCAAGATCGGCACCAGAGAATCCCGGTGTACGAGTTGCAATTGCTCTTAAGTTGATATTCTCATCAAGCGGTTTATTACGAGCATGTACTTTCAGTACAGCTTCACGGCCATTTACATCTGGACGATCTACTGTAATTTGACGGTCAAAACGACCTGGACGTAATAATGCTGGGTCAAGAATATCAGGACGGTTTGTCGCAGCGATGATAATAATACCTTCGTTTGCACCGAATCCATCCATTTCAACAAGCAATTGGTTTAACGTTTGCTCACGCTCATCATGGCCACCACCAAGACCTGCGCCACGTTGGCGTCCTACCGCATCAATTTCATCAATGAAAATGATACAAGGAGCATTTTTCTTTGCGTTTTCGAATAAATCACGTACACGTGATGCACCGACACCGACGAACATCTCTACGAAATCAGAACCACTGATAGAGAAGAACGGAACGCCTGCCTCACCTGCAACGGCACGTGCTAGTAAAGTTTTACCTGTACCTGGAGGTCCCACTAATAGAACACCCTTCGGAATACGGGCACCAACTTCAGCAAACTTACGAGGATCTTTCAAGAATTCAACTACCTCAACAAGCTCTTGTTTCTCTTCATCCGCTCCAGCAACATCTCTAAAACGAACTTTTTTCTTTTCGTCATTATATAACTTCGCCTTACTTTTCCCGAAGTTCATAACACGGCTACCGCCGCCTTGAGCTTGGTTTAATAAGAAGAAGAATAAAATGAAGATAATGACAAACGGAATGATAGAAGTAAAGAAGGTTACCCAAGCACTTGTTTCTTCTGCTGGTTGATACTTAACTTCAGCACCTTGCGCTTTATCATTAATTTTCTTTTGTAATTCCTCAGTATTTGGTGCATAAGTAACAAATTGTTCTCCCTGGCTAGAGTTATTAAATTGTCCTTTTACTTCAAACACACCATTTTTCGGTTGAAGTTGCACATTACGAACTTCACCTTTTTCTAGTTTAGTAATGAATTTATCGTAGCTAACTGATGTCGTTTTTTGTGTCGAACCATTAAAATAGCTCACGATTCCAATTACTACTAGGAATATCAGTAAATAAAAGATGGTATTACGGAAGATACGATTCATTCCTAACCTCCTCTCACGGCATAAACACTATAGTAAATCGTAACATAGAAAAACTTTCCTATACAATTGTGACGCCTGTATTTAATTAATTTGAGTAAACGCTTGGTTTTAATACTCCTACATAAGGAAGATTACGGTACTGCTCTTTATAATCTAATCCATATCCTACAACAAATTCATGCGGTACAGTAAATCCAACATAATCCGCTTTCAAATCTACCTTACGGCCTGTTGGTTTATCTAATAACGTAACAATTTTTACAGACTTCGCTTTACGATATTTAAATAGGTCTACTAAGTAACTTAGCGTAAGACCGCTATCAATAATATCTTCAACGATTAAAATATCGCGACCTTCTACAGAAGTATCAAGGTCTTTTAAAATTTTTACTTCGCCTGTTGAAACAGTTGAGTGACCGTAACTAGATACAGCCATAAAGTCCATTTCAAGATATGTATCTGTTCTCTTTAATAAATCTGCCATGAATGGCATTGCACCCTTTAGTACACCAATCGCAAGAGGTACTGTGTTTTTATAATCCTCTGCAATAATTGCGCCTAATTCGAGCACCTTTTCTTGTATTTGCTCTTCAGAAATTAATACTTTTTCGATATCTTGATTCATCATTTCATTATCCTCCCGGAAGACTCCTTGCTTTTGTAGTGAATAATCATATATTTATCCTTCTTTGCTGTCTCTTTTGAGATAGCAAATGCAGATCGCTTCAACAAGGGTAACCAAATAACATTCCCACTTGCATCACAAACGACCGGCCATTCTTCTCTTTTTTCTCTTGGTACTTTTGCTTCAATAAAAATAGCTTTTATCTTTTTAGTGCCATTCATACCTTGTATTGACATGCGATCTCCATTTTCTCTAGACCGAATACGAAGTGGATATGATATATCATTATACTTAGCAACAAATACTGTTTCATTCATGTCACTTGGTATATCTTCGCTCACCTCTGTTACAAGTTTATCCCCGTTCGATAGCGTAATTGTCCCGGGAACTGATAAATCTTGTAAGAAAGGAGAAACAATTTCTTGTTTAAATCCAAAGCTACACTCCTCGTATGCGCGAACAATTTTCAAATCACCTGGGAAATCAAGTGAACCCGAAGGTTGTGTCCGCTTAAAAAACTCAATCACTTTGTCAATATGTATAGAGGAAAGAGAAGATGGAATCTTATATTCATAAAGATAGTTTAATATTAGTTGAATCCCTCTTCTTTGTAAAGGCATAGACATGGATTCAAAGGCAGGAATTGATAAGCTAATTTGTTTATCACTTTTTTTTGTAATTACTTTATTCATTTTCTCAAAAGCTAATTCCTGCAAATACGCCTCATCCTCTTGCATCTGCATGCTAAATTTTTGGAATTTCTCATGCACTTGTGGGTTTTCTTCTTTCAAATGAGGAAGAACATATTTACGTAATCGATTCCTTGTATATACTTCCTTTTTATTACTTGGATCTATACGAGGAATTATTTTCAGCTTATTACAGTAATCAACAATTTCTTCCTTTGTTACTCCAAGTAACGGCCTAATTAAATATCCATTATGAAAAGGACGCTTCACTGCAATTCCTGCATAACCTTTCGGAGTACTCCCTCGTACAAGACGCATTAAAATCGTCTCTACTTGGTCATCACCATGATGTCCAAGGGCTACATATCTCGCATCATATTTCTTCATTATTCTTTCCAAAAATGCATATCTGCATTCTCTAGCAGCAACCTGTGCATTCATCCCGTATTGCTGTTGATATTGCGACACATTAATTCTTATCGTTTCGCAAATAACTCCCAGTCCTTTACAAAGGTCCTGCACAAACTGTAGGTCCTCATGAGATTCATCACCTCTAAACATGTGATCCACATGCGCCACTACAATTTCAAACTGTTTTGCTGCTCTTTTTTCTAACAAATAATATAGAAGAGCCAAAGAGTCAGGACCACCAGAAACCCCTACAACAATTGTTGAGCGTTCCTTTAATACATCATGCTGCTTTACAAAGTCATCTACCTTTTCAACAAATGTATCTTTCAACTTCGTAATCACCTTTCATTAAACAAGAACAGCAACGTTAGTTACCTTGTTTATAATGGTACAACTTTTACAAACATTGTGCAAAAAAAAGATATACAAAAATTACATTTTTATCTTACATCATCCGTACATATTCACAAAAATAATAACATTATCTTTTAAAGCAAAAAAACCTAGGTATTCACCTAGGTTTTTAGAAGGAAAAAGCGATAAAGGAACATCACACTTCAACTTTATTGTGCCTGCATTCCCACAATTGGAATGGTAGCCCACTTCGGCATATTTTTCTTCACTTTCGCCACCACAATAGTCATATCATCATTTATATAACCATCGCCAGAGCGAATCACCTCTTCCATGATGATATCAGCAATCTCTTGTGGATCTTCAGTTTGTAACTCTTTAATTTTCCGCTTCATCCATAACTCGTGATTCTCCACATGCTGCGCGCCCTCAAAAATCCCATCACTCATCATAATAAGAATATCACCTGTTTTTAATTGCTCACCCACTACATCAACTTCAACATCCTCGATAATTCCCATTGGTAAATTACTTGCTTCAATTTTCAAAATATTATTTGCGCGTTTAACAAAACTCGGCGTTGATCCAATCTTTAAAAACTTCGCACTCGCATCACGCAAATCTACCATAGCTAAGTCTAATGTCGTAAACATCTCTTCTGTTGTTCTTAAAGAGAGAATAGAGTTAATAGATTTAATCGCTATCTCCTCATCAATGCCTGACTGAAGTATTTTTTGTAATAATTTCACTGTTTCCTTACTCTCCATATGAGCTCTTTGCCCATTTCCCATGCCATCACTAATTGCAAGGGCATATTTCCCAACACTTAAATCCATCATCGCATAAGAATCACCCGAAACAAACCCACCGCCTTTCGCGGCTGTGGCCAAGCCGGTATCAAGGGAATACGTTTTTGCTGAACCAAATGATATTAAACTGTGGCCGTTCGGATAAGAAGATTTTTCTTCATGTTTCACAACTATGTTTTCCTTCAGGATATCAGAAAGCATTGGTGCAACTAATTTTTCACACTCTCCATGTTCATTAGATGCAACTGGAATCAACATTTCAATATCAATACTTCCTCTATCTAAACAATAAATATCAACATGCTCTATTTCTACACCAAAATCACGAAACGCTTGCAGAATCTGTTCTTCCTGTACTTGATGATTTTCTCTTTCTCTTTGTATCTCCTTAGCAAAATCCTCCATAACTTTTGATACACCTAACAATTGCTCCGCTACTATTCTACGATTTTCTTTCATTTGTTTTCGTAATTTTTGTCCCTCATAGAAGTGATCTAATTCACCCGCTACTAAATCCGTCACTTTCTTGCCTCTTACGCAATGCTTGTCCCATTCACGAACTAACTTCCGATTATGCTGCAGAGTTCCTTCTTCCGTTTCACTCATTATTTGTTTCATATAATCATATGTTTTATCGAAATTAACTACCCAGCATTGGTCCTTTTTAAAGCATGTTTGACATGTTTTTGCAGTAATTGTACTTAAGAACAAATCTGCCTCCGTCTCTTTATCTTCCTCCTCCACATATCCATATACAGAAAAGCTATTAGATAAAGCAGCAAATACATTGGCAAATTGATTGATTTTATTCGCTGTAACATCACGCATTCTTCTTAAATACTGTTGTTGATCTTGCGAATGCTCCTGTGTGCCTGGCATAAATTTAGCAATACGATCCATAACAAGTTTCGGTGTTAATAAAAAGAAAGCAATCGCCACACCAGATTCAATTAAAGTTGTCACAATGTTTGTTTGCTTGTCTACATATAGCGTAATCAAGCTTGTCCCAATTAATAAACCTAAACTAACACCTAAGCGTTTCCCTTCTTTTAACAAACCACCAAGCAATCCAGAAAAAGCAAGCAGACTAAGTTGGGACAAACTAGAGACATTTGCTAAGCTTAATATTAACCCAGTGACGACCCCTACTGTAGATCCTGTAGCCGCTCCTGCGATAAACGCAAACACAAGCACTAAATACCTAGTAAAAATATGTTGAATAGAAGCGTCATATATGAACCAATCTGTTGTACCAGTTAAAACAGATGCTAGTAATATAATTAAACAAACAATTTCTTCTGTCTCTAACGCTTGTTGTTTCCCTTTTCTTTCTACTAAAAGCGGGACACTTTGTAAAAATATCATAGTTAATACGAAGCTAAGCCCTGCCTCAATCGTACTAACGAGTAAATCGTACATGGTAACAGTTTGTTGTGCAAAATATACGACAACTAAATGTGCAGTTAATGCGGAGATAAATACTTGGAATGGTACAAGTCCAACAGTTTTACGTGTAAACCGACTAAAGAAGATATTATAAATGAAGAAAGTAAAAATAGATGCAAAGGTAAAGAATAAATTATCTATCGAAACTGAAAGTGCGCCCCCCATTAGGGCCAAGAATGCGAGCGGCATTTTATCCCGCTTCATAACATAAACAGCAGCAAAAAACGGTAGTGCAAACGGTAAAATGTTTGTTAATATATATGCTCGTCCCAAAAGAAAACCAATAACAACAATAATAAATCCCCATCTAAAGAAAACTTGCTCAAACTTCATTCGCAACTTACTCGTCCACTTTACTCCTCCAAGCTGACCTTCATTCATTGCCAATGCACTTGTATTCATAGTATTCCTTCCTGCTTTAGGCATATTTTTAACACCACCTGCATAGTTTAATTACTGTCATTATAAAAGATGATTATTGGGATTTTTGTCAAAACAACAGTTTTCACTTTTATAATCGTTCGACTTTTTATTCGAAATAACTCTACATATATACACAGTATGTATTTTATTTTTAATATTTTAATCGAACATTCAGAAAATATAGGGTGATTTTGTAGAAGTGTTGTATGTCTTAATTTATTTAACAAAAAAAGATCATGCGCATTTGCATGATCTTTTTAGATGACCCGTACGGGATTCGAACCCGTGTTACCGCCGTGAAAGGGCGGTGTCTTAACCACTTGACCAACGGGCCGTTAAATTAAATATAGCGGCGGAGGGGATCGAACCCCCGACCTCACGGGTATGAACCGTACGCTCTAGCCAGCTGAGCTACACCGCCATGTCGTCTTATTTAACGGACAATTAGTATCTTACCTCAGATATAATTTAAAGTCAACACATCTTGAAAACTTTTTTAAAAATATATTTTCACATATAAAAAAGCACCCTGAGCAATCGCCCTGGGCACCTCTCTATATTCTAAGAATTAAACGTTCTTATTATCCGCGACGTGCGCCACGGCCACCACGTTTAGATTCAGTGTTACGCTTTAAAGAAGTTAAACGATCTTCACTATCCTTTAAGAAACGTGCCATCTTTTGCTCGAATGTTTCTTTTGGAGCACGGTCGTTACCGCCACCACGGTTATCTCTGTTGAAAGAACGATTACGTTGTGGACGTCCAGAACGTTGTTGATCACCACCGCGTTGGTATTCACCACGTGGACGATCTCCTTCTGTTTTTTCACGCTCTTTCGCTTTTTTAATAGATAGACCAATCTTACCATCTTTTTCAACGTTAATAACTTTTACTTCTACTTGGTCGCCCACTTTTAAGTGATCGTTAATATCTTTCACATAATTATCAGCAACTTCACTAATATGAACAAGACCCGTTAAGCCTTCTGGCAGCTCCACAAAAGCCCCAAAATTTGTAATACCTGTTACTTTACCCTGTAACTTGCTGCCTACCTCGATTGACATAAAAAAAATGCTCCTCCTTAGTGGTTAAAAAGTCAAATTTTACTTTATTATATATAATCCTAAAATATAGTGTCAATAAGACATACTCTACTTAGAAACAGGAAAAATTATCTCCCCTTTTCCAGAGAAGAAATAATCCCTTCTAGCAATCTTTAATACGTACTCTTCATCATTTAACTTTTGAACTTCGTCTTTTAGACTCTTTTCTTTGTTCGTTAATGAATCCAGTTCTTTTTTCATGTCCTTAACTTTTGCTTCTTTTGCTTTAATGGAACTGTTTTGTTGATAAAACGTTACACTAATACTCGCAATAATTGTAAAAGCAAAGACAAGAAAAACCGCTAAACGGCGATAAAGTCGCTTCCTGTTCTCATCCGTTTGTATTATATGCTCTTTAACAGGATTTGGACTCTGTTTTTCGATTGTTCTTTGTCTCAGTTCCCTCATTTCCGAGGTCCCCCTAACTTCTTTTTTATACGCTCCCACAATTGGAAGATATGTCCCTTCAATTTTGCTATATATTGCAGGAACCCTACATGCTTCATTATAAAAAGTTTAACACGATTAGGGAGAAGTTTCCATATGAGCGAAGCAATAAATCGAACAGGCCAGAAAAAAACTTTCCATATGAAAAGTAATATCCAAATCACCATTTTCCATAACACATGTCCAATTGAAAGCAGTATACGAAATAAGAATAATATAAATGCAATAAATAGCTGCGCTATAATAATAACAGGTTTTATCATGAGTAGCTGTATAATTTGAACAAAAAAGTGTGTTGTTTGCACAAAAATATAGATGAGAAAATTTAACAGTCTCATGTATATTGCTTTCAACATGCTTTGATATGCCGCAAAACCACATAATAATGCTAAAAATACATATATACGTAGTTCAGCTTCATTTACAAGAAGTAATACGTAAAAAACGAATAATGCTTGGACAATCCAAAATAGTATATCATGTATAAATACAATCCAACGCTTACGTTCTTGACGTTTTAAAAATCGTTGGTATGTATCTAAAGACGCTCCAATCCAAGCACCCATTCCGATCATTGAGAGCATCGTATACAACTGAATTGTTAGACTCATTTAAACAACTTACTAAAGAAGCCTTTAGTTTTCTCCCCTTGATTCTCATCAATATACAGCATCTCATGAACTTTCCCTTTAATCGATACAACACCTTTTTCTACATCTAAATTTTTCATTTGCAAATTTTGACCGCGAATTGTTAAAAAGCCCATTACGGTCTCAAGTAAAAACTCTTCGCTATCAAAACTCTCTACCTGCTTTACACCGGTAATATCAATTACACGTCTGCCACGCATAATAATATCATGCTCTACAGAAACATTTTGTTGATTAGAAGACATAGGTGAGTAACCATTATTCACGTAAATCCCCCCATACATTTATACTAGCTAATAGTAATGTATGAAGGGATAATCGATTTTAGAACAAGCCTTCTTCGGCCTTTACTTTTTCTTCACGAACTAAGCTATACATATTTGCTGCATCTTCTTTTTTAGTCGTTTCTTTCAATTCATTTATTTTTACAGTTACTATTTTTTGACCAAAACGAATTGTTAATTCATCAGCTACTTTTACATCTGAACTTGCTTTTGCCACTTGACCATTAATGGATATTCTTCCTTGATCAGCTACTTCTTTCGCCAATGTTCTTCTTTTAATTAAACGTGATACTTTTAAAAACTTATCTAGACGCATATTAAATCCCCCTATTAACGCTCTGTTTGTTTTGCCTCTTCCCAGAAAACATCTAACTGCTCTAATGATAAATCTTGCATCTCTTTCTTCATTTCAGCTACCTTTGCTTCCATGTATAAAAAACGACTGACGAATTTCTCATTTGTTGAACGTAACGCTTCTTCTGGATCTATTTTATAATGACGAGCTATATTAACAAACGCAAATAGTAAATCGCCAAATTCACTTAACATCTTCGCCTCATCCATGTTTGTAACTTCTTGTTGGAACTCTTGCCATTCTTCTAAGGCTTTCTCTATCATCGGCTGTACATCAACCCAATCGAAACCAACCTTACCAGCTTTTTTCTGGATTTCATAAGCGCGCAGTAACTGCGGCAAACTTTTTGGAACCCCATTTAAAACAGATTCTTTTACAAACCCTTTTTCTTGTTTTTTAATTTCTTCCCAATTGGCAATTACTTCATCGGCATTATTTACATCCGTATTCCCAAATACATGCGGATGACGACGAACCATTTTCTCAGATAAAGTTCGAATAATATCATCTATAGAGAACCAACCTTCGTCCTCTCCGATTTGGGCATGAAGCATAACTTGTAATAATACATCACCCAGTTCTTCTACTAAGTGATCATCATCCTCTTCATCAATTGCTTCTAATACTTCATAAGCTTCCTCAATTAAATATTTCTTTAAAGATTGATGTGTTTGCTTTTTATCCCATGGACAGCCATTCGGGCCACGAAGATCTGCAATAATTTCTCTAAGCACATCAAACTGTTGATACAAGGATGCACGTTCCTGAACTGGTGGTATGTACACACTCGTTAAATTATTCAACTCCGTTTCATGATCTAACATGTACAACGGCACCTTTTTCACTTGCTCAAATGAAGTCCCTGCAGCTGTTACGATATACACTTCATAATCATCTGGCAGCATCTCCATTAATGTTAATTTCACATCTGATGCAACGAATGCGTCATATACTTGGCAAAAGATTAAGTGTTGACGTAATTCTAATTGTCCTCTTTCAAATGATGTAGCGTCAATTAATTGGAATCCTTCAATCGGATCAATCTTAAGACTTGCAAACATAGGATCAAGGAAACTTTGCCCACCTTCAATTCGCACTTCAATATTCGCTACTTCACTTTTTTCCAATAGTAGCTGAACCGTTCTTTCCGCTACAAGTGGATGCCCTGGAACAGCATAGATGATTTCTGCACCTTCAGCTTGTTTTAGCAATGTATTCGCAATTGTTTCATATACAATTTCAAATGTATCATGTGCTTCATATACATTGTCAAAAGCAGTATATCGTATACCTTCTTTCTCCAACTCTTCTATAACGGGATGTTCCTTCGTTCTAACAAACATGTGATCTGCTTCTTTTATTTTTCTATATACACCCATCGTTAACTGATCTAATTCACCAGCACCTAATCCTAAAATAGTAATGATTCCACTCACAACCTGTCACCTCTATCCACTCTTCTTCAATGAACCTTCTTTTTTCTCTTTTTTCATAACGGTTCCTATTTCTACTTTTGTAAATACACGTAATTTTAAAATGAAAAACATATATGCCAATCCGCCGATGGCTACACCTAACAACGCCTCAAGTGTTGCAACACCTCTATGACTTGTATCCATTACTAATCCAGACATTTGCAATACACGCATAAACATTATTAGTACAAATCCCATACCGATACCACTAATAACTATACCTAACATATTCCGTTTGTCGATAAGCGATTCGGATACAGCTCGCATAAGTAATACACTATTTAGTATAGAAATTACAATTAACGCAACTAGCGTCGCAATTGCAGCTCCCTTCACACTAAAATATGGCATTAATATATAATTTAAAGCTAACTTTAAACAACCGCCAAATATAACGAATATTGCTGGTTTTAATGTTTGTCCTAACCCTTGCAAAATAGAAGCAGTTGTAATCGACAATGAACTAAATAAAATAGATAAAGATAAAATAGATAAAACATCTGACCCATCACTATTTTCAAACAACATAATATTCGTAGGTTGAATAATACAAGTTAATCCAATGGCTGCTGCAAATCCGATAACAAATGTTATTTTCATCGCTAACCTTACCTTTTCTCGAATAAAGGTAAGATCCCCTCTTTCCTTCGCTGCTGTAATAATTGGAATAAGCGACAACGAGAAGGAAGTTGTCACGACAGTACCCAATTGCATAAGCGGGATACTTCTGTCATAAACACCTTTTAACACCTTTGCACTTTCAACTGGCTCTCCCGCTCCAATAAGTAGAGAATAGAAAGAAATAGAATCAGCCATTTGTATAAAAATAAGCACTAAGTTACTAACACAAATCGCTAACCCCTGCCAAAACAGAATTTTTATAATCTTCTTTTTCCCTTTAATCCTCTTTACACTTTTGAAGAATATAGAACGAAAGTCATGACGCATATAAAGTATAAGTACGATAATCCCAATCAATCCACCTGCGATTGAACCGAGCATAGCACCTGCACCAACTGTATATAAATCAAATTCGTGAGCAATTAGGAATAGAGATAAAAATACAATAATAGAAACACGAATCGTTTGTTCTATCACTTGCGAAACAGCTGTTGGCATCATATTATTGAATCCCTGGAAATATCCTCTTGCTACAGATAAAAACGGCATCAATATGAATGAAAAGGAAATAACGCGTAATAGCTTATCTAAGTGTATATCGCCCATAGCTATCGCAATTGCTTCGGCACCAAAGAACAATGTAAAAAATCCTATGAAACCAATCCCTAATAAAAACCAAAAAGATACACAAATAATTTCCTCTGCTTCTTGTTTTTTCCCTCGCTCTAATCGTTCCGCAACCATTTTTGAAATTATAATAGGGAACCCATAAGTAGCTAAAATTAAACAAAATCCATAAAATGGATAAATTTGTTGGTAAATATAAAAACCAACGTCACCCGCTATATTTTGATATGGAATACGGTAAAAGGCGCTTAATACCTTTGTAACAAAACTTGCGATTGTTAATATAATAGCCCCACGCCAAAAGGCTTGATACTTCTTCGATTCCATGCAAGAAAACTCCTTTTTCTATTCTCACCCCTCGTATTATATCATAAAGAAAAGGACAAGCTTCCTTACCTACACAAGTAAGAATACGTTCGTGCAACGTTAGAAATATTCAATGAAAAAAGGTAGCAAAGCGCTACCTTCATTCAATATACATATATCTCCAAATAATTGATTTCTCAAGAAGAAATATCATAATTAGGAAAGATTGCTACTTCTAAAATCATACACCTTTACTGTTCCATTTGTTTTGCTAAGAAACTGGCAGCAGTATTGACCGCCTTGTGCTCTATTTCGCTTATAATCGCTTCTTTTGAAAAAATAATGACAGCCCCAATTGGGTCTCCATTTGCAACAATCGGCCCAACTGTATAAGAATGAACCTTTTCTGTTACACCATCAATAATGGAAATATCACTTTCGTCCGTCATAATAACAGACTTTCTTTCTTCCATCGTTTTTTCAATTAAATCGCCAACGCTTTTATTTAAGTATTCTTTTTTTGATACACCTGATACTGCGATAATAGAATCTCGATCACATACAAGCACATTATGTCCTAAGCTATCATATAAAGCATCTGCATATTCTTTTGCAAAATCACCTAGCTCGCTAATTGGAGAATATTTCTTTAAAATTACTTCTCCATCGCGATCTACAAATATTTCTAGTGGGTCCCCTTCTCGAATACGTAAAGTTCTACGAATTTCCTTCGGGATTACTACCCTACCTAAATCATCAATTCGACGTACGATTCCAGTTGCTTTCATTCTAATGCTGCCTCACTTTCTACTGATGATCAAAGTGGTGAATTTACCTGTTCATGTAAAAATCACCAACTGTTAGACATAGTATTTTACACATTAGTTCTTCTATGCACGTCGAATTGCATTTTTTTATCTAATATTAGGCATTTATGACTTCTTTTTTTACATCTGGCAAGCCTTTTAATAAATTTTCAGCAATTGTTAACCACTTCGATGTCTCTAAGCCATTTGTTTTCATGACGATTTTCAATTGTGATCCTTCCATTCCTAGACCAATCATTCGCCCAAAACTATTTCCAAGCATGAATAATTTTCCGCCATCAATGTTTTGACTCGCTTGTTCTGAGAACAGAATTGTTACTTCAAATTTATTTTGCTTAATTAATTCAATTTGTTCTTTCATTGCTAATACTTTAATATTTGCGATTTGCAATAAGTAACCAACTTCTTGCGGGTAATCACCAAATCTATCTATCATCTCTTCCTGCAACTCTTCAATATCCTCAATTGCAGAAACACCTCTAAACTGTTTATACATCATAATTTTTTGTTTACTATCAGAAATATAAGCATCCGGTAAATATGCATCTACTTCTAAATCAATTTCAACATTAACTGTATTTTCAACTCCGTCTGTTCCTCTACGCTGTTCAATTGCATCTTTTAACATTTGAGAATATAAATCAAATCCGACAGAATCAATAAATCCATGTTGTTCGGCTCCTAACAAGTTACCAGCACCACGAATTGATAAATCTCGCATCGCAATTTTGAAACCAGATCCAAGCTCTGTGAACTCCTTAATGGCTTGCAGGCGCTTCTCCGCAACTTCCGATAACACTTTATCCCGTTTGTATGCAAAGTAAGCATATGCAACACGATTAGAACGTCCAACACGCCCACGAAGCTGATACAACTGCGATAATCCCATACGATCTGCATCAAATACAATTAATGTATTTACATTTGGAATATCTACACCCGTCTCAATAATCGTTGTGCTTACAAGAACATCATGCTGTCCTTCTAAAAACGATAGCATAACAGACTCTAATTCACTCTCGTTCATTTTCCCATGTGCATAAGTTACACGCGCATCTGGAACTAACATCGAAATTTCATCTGCTTTTCGTTCGATATCCTCTACACGATTATATAGGAAGTAAACTTGACCACCTCTTGCAAGCTCCCGTTCTATCGCTTCTCGCATTAATGCTGGATTATACTCTACTACATATGTTTGAACCGGGAAACGATTTTCTGGCGGCGTCTCAATAACAGATAAATCACGCACACCAAGCATAGACATATGGAGCGTACGCGGAATCGGAGTTGCCGTTAATGTTAATACGTCAACATTTGCTTTTAATTGTTTAATTTTTTCTTTATGCGTTACACCAAATCTTTGCTCTTCATCAATAATAAGAAGACCTAAATCCTTATAAGTAACATCTTTAGATAAAATACGGTGCGTTCCGATTACAATATCTACTGTGCCATCTTTTAAACCTTTAATTGTTTCATTTTGCTGCTTTCTCGTACGGAATCTACTTAATAATCCTATATTGATTGGATAATCTTGAAAACGCTCTCGAATTGTTTCATAGTGTTGTTGTGCAAGGATCGTTGTCGGCACTAAAATTGCAACTTGTTTTTCATCCATAATTGCTTTAAACGCCGCACGAATAGCTACTTCCGTCTTTCCATATCCTACATCACCACAAAGAAGCCTATCCATCGGACGTCCACGTTCCATATCCTTTTTAATCTCTTCAATAGAACGTAATTGATCCTCTGTCTCTTGATACGGGAAAGCGGACTCGAATTCTTGTTGTTCTGCCGTATCCGGTGTATATGCATAACCCTTTGAAGCTTCGCGCTCAGCATATAGTTTAATTAGGTCATCCGCAATGTCTTGTACAGATTTTTCAACTTTCGTTTTGACCTTCTTCCAATCATTTCCACCCAATTTATAAACTTTCGGATCCTTACCCTCAGATCCTACATATTTTTGCACTTGGTCAATTTGTTCAATTGGAACGTATAACTTATCATTACCTTGATATTTAATATTCAAATAATCTTTATGAACACCGTTAATCTCTAATGTTTCAATACCTAAGAATTTACCTATACCATGATTTACATGAACTACATAATCCCCAACTTTTAATTCCGAATAACTTTTAATACGTTCAGCATTCGATAACTTTTGCTTACGTTGTGATTTTTTAACTTTCTTATGAAAAAGCTCTTTTTCAGTAATGACAACAAGCTTTTGCATCGGCATTTCAAATCCTGCATGTAAATCACCTACAGCAATTTGTAACCTTCCAGGCAATAATATATCTGTGCCTTCTACAATATCTGCCTCAATATCATAATCACTTAAAATATGTTGTAGTTTTTTCACACGTTCATCATCTGTACCTAACACAACAGTCGTAAAATGCCCTTCGTTCCATCTATCAATTTCAGTTTTCAACAACTGCATCTGCCCATGGAAATCTTGCATTGTTTTACATGTAACATTCACAATGTTTTGCGGATGTGTATGTGCTATATGACGTAAGAATAACGTTAAATATACAAAACTTCTTTTTTTATGATGAAGAAATTCTTCAAACGAATGAGAGAAAGATAAATCTTGAATGATTGTTCCCTCACCGAGAAGGGATATATACCATTCCGCCTCTTCCGTTTCAAGATGTGATGCTGTTTCTTGAATACGTGAAATCTCATCTAAAATCACAACACCATCTTCTGGTAAATAATCTATCAGACTAGCAGGTTCGTTATAGAAAATAGATAAATATTTAAACATCTGTTCTATACTTTGCCCGTTTTTTAACATCTCAATTTCATGACTTACCGTCTCAAGCACTGTAGTCTTCAACTTATCATCAGAAAGTTTTTGCATCGTCTTAGTCAGACCTTCTTCAAGATGCTTAATTCCTGATTTCAATTCTTCCTGCGAAAATAAAAACTCTGTTGCTGGACCAAATCTAACACTTTCTTTTTTATCTTGAGAGCGCTGTTCATCCACATCAAATAATCGAATAGAATCGACTTCTGTATCAAAAAATTCAATACGAAATGGTAACTCTTCAGTTAGTGGATATATATCTAATATTCCCCCACGCAAACTAAATTCTCCAGGAGCTTCTACCATAGACTTACGCTCATAGCCGATATGATGTAAAGTATGCAAAAATGTATCTAAATCAATCTCTTGCCCTAGACTGATTTCGATTTGCCTTTGCTTCCACAACTCTTTCATTGGTAAAAATCTGCGTAGTCCTGCAACTGGTGCTACAATAATCCCATGCTCTCCTGCAGCTAAGCGATTTAACACTTCAATACGTTGCGCCTTCAATTCTGGGCTTGCAACACCAAGTTCTGATGCTATCAATTCATTTACTGGATATAGCCATACATCTTTTTCACCAAGTAACGCCACTAAATCTTCATGTACTTTTTGTGCTTGATATAAATTATGCGTCACAATAAGTTGTGATTTTTTTGTTTTTTTATATAAGGCCGCCATTAATAACGAACGAGAAGAGGTTGCCATACCTGATACAAGTTGCTCTTTTAAACCATCTTCTAATCCATTAATGACCGATTGGATTTCTTCATTTTTATAAAATTGCTCTAATAAACCTATCATTTTCAAAACCCCTCTCAACATAAAAGAGCAAGCCACTATATTTTATGCAAATATTTTGGAAAAAGAAAACAGAAAAATGCTTTGGACATGCCAAAGCGACAACATTTTATTGCAGAAATTTTTCATATTCATAATACTCAGGATAAGATGCGAGCGTTTCTTGACACAATTCACAAATCGTTTTTATATATATATTTCCATTCTCATGAAAATGAATCATTTCTACTACTTCTTGCTCTGTTAGTTGAAATAAAACGTCGCTATATACTTTTTCTGCGGTAACGGAGCCTACATTACTCCCGCAATGTCTGCAATAATAATACCCTTCCATACTAGCCTCCTAAAAATCCAATTACTGCTAGTATGGGTAAAAATAAAATAAAATATTCCCAATCGTACTCTTAACTATTGAAAGTATTCATAATTTGAAGAAAAGGTTTATTTAACCATTCTTCACATGCATCTGCTGCTTTTTCAATAGAATGATTTACATCAGGAATCTCTTCTGATGTAAAACGTCCTAATACGTAATCTACTACCTTCATTCCATTTTTCGGACGATCGATTCCCATGCGGATACGTTGAAACTCTTGTGTTCCTAAATGTGAAATTGTTGATTTCACACCATTATGTCCACCCGCACTGCCTTTCATACGAAGGCGTAATTTACCTACAGGGATGTCTAAATCATCGTACAGAACAACGAAGTCCTCTACATCAATTTTATAGTAATCCATTAACGGACGAATACTTTCCCCAGATAAATTCATATATGTAAGTGGCTTTAATAAGATTACTTTTTCTCCATTAACAAATCCTGCACCAAATACTCCTTTAAACTTTTGTTCGTTCAAAGAAATATTCCAACGCTTTGCAAGTTCATCAATCGCCATAAATCCAATATTATGCCTTGTTAATTCATATTCTCTACCTGGGTTCCCAAGTCCTACTATCAATTTCATTCTTGTACCACTACTTTCTTTTTTCGATACGAAAAGACGTAACCAATCTTGGTTACGTCTCATTCTATCCAATTAATTGAATAATACACTTACAGATTCTTCTTCGTATACACGAATGATTGCTTCTCCGATTAGTGGAGCAACTGAAAGTTCATGTACTTTGTCGATTTTCTTCTCTTCTGGTAATACGATAGAGTTCGTTACAACTAACTCTTTAATATTTGAGTTTTGGATACGCTCAATTGCTGGACCAGATAATACTGGGTGTGTACAGCAAGCATATACTTCAGAAGCACCGTTCTCAACAAGAGCGTTTGCTGCTAATGTAATTGTACCAGCTGTATCAATGATGTCATCAATTAAAATTGCTGTTTTACCTTCAATATTACCGATAATGTTCATTACCTCAGATACGTTCGGACGAGGACGACGCTTATCAATAATAGCGATCGGTGCTTTTAGGCGATCTGCCATTTTTCTAGCACGAGTTACTCCACCGTGGTCAGGTGACACGATTACGATATCTTTAAGACCTTTTGTTTCAAAGTAATCTGAAAGAATCGGTACACCCATTAGGTGGTCGATTGGGATATCAAAGAACCCTTGAATTTGTGGAGCATGTAAATCTAGAGTGATTACACGAGTTGCACCTGCTGTTTCAAGCAAGTTTGCTACAAGTTTCGATGTAATTGGTTCACGAGAACGCGCTTTACGGTCTTGACGCGCATAACCATAGTAAGGAATAACAATATTAATTGTTTTTGCAGATGCACGCTTTAATGCATCGATCATAATAAGTAATTCCATGATATGTTCGTTTACTGGGAAGCTTGTAGATTGAATAATGAATACATCGCAACCACGGATACTTTCTTCAATGTTAATTTGAACTTCTCCATCACTAAAACGATCAACAGAACATTTTCCTAGTCCTACTCCAATATGCTTTGCAATTTGCTCAGCAAGTTCCTTATTAGAGTTTAAAGAGAATACTTTCAAATTAGAATTTAGATATTGAGTCGACATCTAGATTAACCCTCCACATTATGATTTTTTCTTATTCAGCAATTGATCAACATAGTCTTCTTTGTTAACTTGACGTGCACGTGCTACAGACAATGCTTTTGATGGAACATTCTCTGTAATTGTAGAGCCTGCTGCCACATAAGCACCGTCTTCAACTGTTACAGGAGCAACAAGGTTTGAATTACATCCAATAAATACCCCGTTACCAATCACAGTTTTGAATTTATTCTTACCGTCATAGTTCACCGTAATTGAACCACAACCAAGATTCACGTCTTCTCCAACTTGTGCATCCCCGATATAACTTAAGTGTGAAGCTTTACTTCTATTACCAAAAACAGTTTTTTTGATTTCCACGAAGTTTCCAACGCGTACTTCATCTCCAATAACTGAATCTGGGCGAATATGTGCAAATGGGCCAACCGATACTTCTGTACCAAGCTTACTATCATGTACAGTAGATTGACGAATTGTCGTACGATCTCCAATTTCACTATCGCGAATTACTGTATGCGGTCCAATCTCACAATCAGAACCGATTACAGTGTTCCCCTCAATAATTGTTCCTGGATGAAGAACTGTATCACTACCGATAATTGCATCAGCAGAAATATACGTGTTACTTGGATCAATAATAGTAACACCATTTACCATGTTCTTTCGGTTGATACGGTTTTTCATAATAATTTCCGCTTGCGATAGAGCGACTCTGTCGTTAACACCTAACGTTTCATCGAAGTGCTCTGTTTGATAAGCTGATACAATATGACCTTCATTTTTTAAAATTTCAATAACATCTGGCAGGTAATATTCACCTTGTACGTTATCATTTGAAACTTTAGAAAGTGAAGCGAATAAAGCTTTATTATCAAAACAATACGTACCTGTATTGATTTCTTTAATAGCTAATTCTTTCTCATTTGCATCCTTATGCTCAACAATCTTTTCAACATGACCATTCTCATTACGAACGATACGACCATATCCAGCAGGTTCTTCTATGTAAGCTGTTAATACCGTTGCCATTGCCCCTGCTTCTTTATGTTGCTGAAGTAATGCTTCCATCGTTTCAGCAGTTATTAGCGGTGTATCACCACAAATAACTAAAGTTGTTCCTTCTTCGTTTGCAAGTACACTTGCAGCTTGATCTACAGCATGTGCTGTACCAAGTTGTTCTGCTTGTAATGCAAACTCACTTACGTTTCCTAGCTGTTCTTGTACCATTTCAGCACCATGTCCTACGACTGTTACAAGTTTCTGCAATCCTAATTGAGATACTTGATCGACAACATGTTGTACCATAGGTTTTCCACATACAGGATGAAGCACCTTGTATAGCTTAGACTTCATACGTGTGCCTTTACCTGCCGCTAGAATCACTGCAAATCTGTTTGACATATAGACCCTCCATCGCAACCTATTTATCCATTAACGATATTATCCTAAATCATCATATATTTCAAGAAACACATTTTAACTATTAAATTTTACCATAATTCTTATAAGATGTTTTACTCTTTAGTATCTTTTTTAAGAAATAAGCTATACTATTTAAAATGATTTTGAAAAAATTAGAAGTTCTCCTCTTTATTTTATTTAATTCGGAATTTTCTAAATGAGATATATGTATAAACACAAAAAAACAAACCCCTGTAAATGCTTACAGGAGTTTGTTGCAAAATTATAGGGCTTCTCTAAAAAGCCCTTTTCATTCGAATTTTACGAAGCACCTGCTTCTTCAAACTCAACCTCTTCTAACTCGCCTAAACGATGATACTCTGTTAAAACCGCATCTTGAATTTTAGAGCGTGTACCAGAATTAATTGGATGTGCAATGTCACGGAATTCTCCATCTGGAGTACGTTTACTTGGCATTGCTACAAATAATCCATTATTACCATCAATTACACGAATATCATGAACAACAAATTCATGGTCTAGAGTAATAGAGGCAATTGCTCTCATGCGGCCTTCTGTGTTTACGCGGCGTAATCTTACGTCAGTCACTTCCATCTTGTGTTCACCACCCTTTTCTAAATAAGCGATATATTTGTATAAATTCCACAAAATTTCTATTTTCCCTTTAATTTTTTAAAAATTTTTAAGATAAAAATTTTTAATTTAATTGAATATAGAGATTAGTAGAGGTTATCGCTTACAAAGAATTACTTAACTAGGGCAATTACTTCGATTTCAACTAAAACATCTTTCGGTAATTTTGCTACTTGTACACAAGAACGAGCTGGCTTATGAGCAGAGAAATAAGATCCATATACTTCATTAACAGCATTAAAGTCATCCATATCTTTTAAGAATACTGTTGTTTTTACTACCGTATCAAATGAAGCACCTGCTTCTTCTAATACTGCTTGTAAATTTTGAAATACTTGCTCTGTTTGTACTGTTACGTCTCCTGCTACAAGCTCTCCACTTGCAGTTAACGGAATTTGTCCTGAACTGTAAAACATATTATTTACAATAATCCCTTGTGAATATGGTCCAATTGCTTGTGGTGCATTGTTTGTTTGAACAACTTTCATACTTTTCACCCTTTTATTATTTATTTTTACTCTTTAAAAATAGTGCACGAAAAGCAGTTTGTCCATCTATTTTATAACTTATAAATAGAATAAAAAAAGATAAAGCTATTTGCTTTACCTTTTTACTCAGCCTCTACAAGCCCTTCATCAAATGGTGCCAGTGAATAATTTCCCTTTTCCACTTGAATCGCTTTTTCTTTCACATCAACTTCCGATAGACGAATTAATGATACAAAATTGTTAATTAGTCTTTCTTCAATATCCGTAGACTCTACCAATACACCAATCCCAACAACATTAGCTTTAAACTCTTCTAACATACTCATCATACCTTGAATGGTTCCGCCAGCTTTCATGAAGTCATCAATAATTAAAACATTGGATCCTTCTGGAAGGCTACGCTTCGCTAGCGTCATTGTTTGGATGCGCTTAGAGGAACCTGATACATAGTTAATACTAACAGTTGGTCCTTCTGTTACCTTATTGTCTTTCCTTGCAATTACTACCGGTACATCTAAGTAATTTGCCACTGCATACGCAAGTGGAATTCCCTTTGTTGCCACCGTCATAACTGCATCAATTGGTTGCCTAGCAAAAACAGAAGCAAACAAACGACCTGCCCCATTAATATGACGAGGATTACTTAAAAGATCTGTCATATATAAGTAACCACCAGGCAAAATACGATCTGGATTTTCAAATAAGCTACAAAGCTCACCAATAATTAGATCTGCCTCTTCTTCACTTATATATGGTATATATTTCACTCCTCCTGCTGCTCCTGGTATCGTTTGCAATGTGCCGACCCCTTGTTGTTCAAACGTTTGCTTAATAATAACTAAATCTTCACTAATAGAAGACTTAGCTGATTGATACCTTTCAGCAAAAAAAGTGAGAGAAACTAGCTGACGAGGGTTTTGTAACAAGTAATAAGTCATATCGACTAATCTTGTACTTCGTCTAATTTTCATACTCTCACCTCAAATCACGAATATTCTAAACAAATCATAACGTATTATACGTCTTTATTCAAGCGTTTCTCGCTCTCCTAATAAACGTACTGCGTATACTTGTTCACAAAATCCTTTTAATCCGTTATATATACGATGCATTCGCGAATCATGGTGCACAAGACCGAATACAGTTGGACCACTACCACTCATTAATACGGCATCTGCTCCAAATCGCTTCATCTGTGCCTTAATACGTGCAACTTCAGGATGCATCGCAAACGTTACATCTTCTAAAACGTTACCGACAGTATCACAAATCCCTTTGTAGTCTCCAGCATTTATGACATCCACCATTTTATCTACATTTGGATGTGTAACTCGATTTAACTTTAAATTTCCATACACATCAGCAGTAGATACACCAATATGGGGTTTTGCTAAAATAACCCAACAAGAAGGTGGAGTTTTTATGTGCTCAATCTGCTCCCCTCTTCCAGTGGCAATTGCTGTCCCACCATATACGCAAAACGATACGTCTGACCCAATTTCTGCGCCAAGCTCTGCTAACTGATCAATTGTAAGCCCTAAATTCCATAATTTATTAAGACCACGTAATGTCGCTGCTGCATCACTACTTCCACCCGCTAATCCAGCTGCTACTGGAATCGTTTTTTCAATAGTAATAGATACACCCTTTTTCACATTAAACTTCTCTTTTAATAATTTCGCTGCTTGATAAGCCAGATTTCTTTGGTCGTCTGGGACATACCGATTATGGGATAAAATTTCAATACGGTCTTCTGCTAATTCCATTAGTTCTAAACGATCCGCTAAATCAATTGTTGTCATAATCATTTTCACTTCATGATATCCGTCTTGTCTTTTTCCCAGTACATCTAACGACAGATTAATCTTTGCTGGTGCTTTCACTAGTAGCTTCAATCTATTCACCCACTCTATGTACTCAATCTTTTATCGTTTATTTTACCATAAATTTATAGTAAGACGATGACACTTCCCTAATTATAACGAAAAGCATTCAGAATGAAACTACTTATGTAAAATGATGGCACCTTTTATAGTACAAAAAGCCGAGGAATCACTCCTCGGCTACCGTAGCATAGAAAGTATCTTACAACTACTGGTTTTGTTTCATTAATTGCTGTTCTGCAATTTCTATAGCACGTTTCACCATGTTACCAGCATCTTTCGCACGAATTCCGCCCCATCCTTCTTTCTGAACAACATCATAAAAGCCCAACTCTTTTGCAAGCTCTTCTTTAAATTGATTCGACATGACACCTCTTCGTCTACTCAATGCAGAGTCCCTCCTTATTTTGCTACGGTATCATTAGTATGCAAAATAATATAGCTTTTCATTTGTGGGAATATATGTAACGATACATGAATTATAAAATCACTTCATTATGAGGTTCACCATAAAATGTTAACTCTACTGTCTCTGTTAAAACATCCGCATAACTATACGACACACGTTGCAACGTATCTTCTTGTTGATCCAGTTGTACAACAAAAACAGAACGGTACGTTTCTGCAAGTACACCTGATTGTTCTACAGTTTTTCTTCTCCCACTGTTTGCCTTTAACATCAGTCTCTGTCCAAGATGGTGATCTAATTCGCTTTTAATTTCATCTAAACGTTTTGACATATACTTCGTTACACCTCGCTGTAATTTAGATTGAACACTTAAAACACGATATATCTATCCCAATTATTAACCGCAACTCACAGACAATATCATTATAAAAGCATCATGCGTTCGAATAGATAGAAGAAATACTATATTGTAAAAGTATCATTATGTAGTCTGTGCGTTCTTGTCTCTTTTTATCCAAACAGATTTAAATCCTCTCCATACAAAAAAGCAAGATACATATGTACCTTGCTTATTCTTCATAATGTTGAAAAGGTAAGCCAGTTCGTAAAATCCCCCTTGTCTCAATCCCGCCAAGTCCCTTTTCACCAGTAATCGTATTACGTACAACATCCCATACATTAACCCTTTCCATAAATGACGTAAAACTAATTTTACCAACCACATATACAGGATCTAGTGCGTGAATATTAATTCTAGATGGGGAACTAGCAAAATTAGCGCCTGCTCGAATTAATGCTTCAAAGTGTGATTGACATGCCCCAGCAAAAATAACGAGTTGATCCAATGATGGATATTTTTTTCTCACTTCTCGAACAGCCTGTACAAAATGCCTTGAATGCCTATATGCTGCTAAATCTCCCTTTACACCTTTTGATTTTGTATACGCATCGTGCCCTGTAATAACTAAAATGTCCGGGCGAAAATGGTCTATTAAATCTACTACCTTTTCATGCATCTCCGTCTCTTTACAATGAATACCTTGTACAGGAACACCAATTTTATTATATAAATCTAGGCACTTGCGCAAATATAAGGGGTCTCCATCTATGTGCAATACACGTCCTGGCATTTGAAAATAATTCACTTCACTTGTATATCCACCAGTTGAAGTGTGTTCATGCCTTTGTTTCATTAATACGTAATCTTGTTGAAACAAACGATACGTCCGCTCCATTGTTTCTTTCTCACGCTTTGCTCTCTTTTTATGTTCTCGTTGATCTATACTAATTAAATCTTCAAGTGGCGCATCTGCCACTAATCTAATTTCCTCTCCAAACAATATAGCTATCTCGCCTTTTATTTCTATAATACGAAAAAGGATATCCCTATTATGAGAATATCGTTCCACTAATTCTCCAACATGTAAAGCCATTCTCCTACCTCCAAACTCGTTAGGCCATCTTACCTGTTTTTAAAGTATGAATTTAGGAGGAGAAAGGTGACAAAAGGGACAGTTCAAATTGAACTGTCCCTTTTGTACCCTTATGATAACTTATGAAGAACTAATGCATTACTTAATGTCGCAAACTCTTCGATAGATAGCGTTTCGCCTCTTCGTTTTGGATCAATTCCTACTTCTGTTAAAATCCGATCCAACAGCTCTTTATCTTTCGGGAAACCATTTAAATTATTTGATAAATTATTCATTAGAGTTTTACGACGCTGTGCAAAACTTGCTCGTACTACTTCAAAGAAGAATGTCTCATCTGTTACCTCTACCACTGGTTTAGGACGCTTTAGAAGGCGAATAATTGCAGAATCAACATTCGGTTGTGGCACAAACACTGTACGCGGTACAGTCATAACTGTTTCTACCTCTGTATAATACTGAATAGCAATGGATAAAGAACCATACTCTTTCGTTCCAGGCTTAGCCGCTAAACGATCCCCAACTTCTTTTTGCATCATAACAACGAATCCACGAACCGGTAATTTCTCTTCCAGCAATTTAAATAAAATTGGCGTCGTAATATAGTATGGTAAGTTAGCTACTACCATTACATCTTGCCCTTCTTCAAATTGCTCACTAAACACCTCATGTACATCTGCCTTTAGTACATCTTTATTGATAACAGTAACGTTGCCATATGGAGCTAACGTCTCATCTAAAATCGGTAATAACCTTTGATCAATTTCAAAAGCCACTACTTTTTTAGCACGCTTCGCTAATTGTTCTGTTAATGCACCGATACCTGGTCCAATTTCAATTGCACCACTTTCTGAACCAATTTCAGCGTGATCAACGATACGATTTAATACATTCGTATCAATTAAAAAATTTTGTCCTAAACTTTTTTTGAATGAAAATCCATACTTTTCAACAATATCTTTCGTACGATTTGGCGTTGCGATATCCTTCATTTTCTTTCCTCCTGTATGACTTGCTTATAAGCTTCTGCAAATGATTCTTTTGAAACTTGAAACATTTGTAAACGTTTATGTAACTGTTTTGCGTTTGTATAACCAATCTTTAATAGCTTACCCATTCTTTCTCTGCGACTCTTTGCCATTTCTCCGCCCACTAAACCTGCATCGACTAAATCGCTCCAACTGATTTCACTTGTGTAAGCTTCCATTTCTTCATGTATATTCTCTAAAGCACGGCGAATTGATTCATTAGAAGCATGTTCAATCCCGACACCTTTTTTCCTCTTAGCAAGTGCTTCTTCCTTCGGTAAAAAAGCATGTTTACATCCAGGCACCTTATCAGAAATAATTTTTCGAATACGCTCTCCAGGATAATCCGGATCTGTGAAAATAATAACGCCTCGTTTTTGCAGCGCTAATTTAACTTGTTCAATAACATGATCACCGATTGCTGAACCGTTCGTTTCAATTGTATCCGCATCAACAGCACGCTTAATCGCGACTGTATCATCTTTACCTTCTACAACGATAATCTCTTTAATTTTCATGCTTGCCTCCACACTCGTTTCGTCTCTACTTAGTAAAACAAAAAAATGACGACTTTTCCATTATTATTTTCCCCATTGTTACATTTTAAAAAATAGAATGTCCAAAACTTTGTTCTCTCTCCTTATTGTAACACTTACTCATTCACCCTCGTTTTCTCTACCACTTCTACTATTCTGTTTCTCAAAAAATAAAAAGAATGGGCTCCCCCATTCTTTTTATTCGACACCAAATAAAGCTTTTGCATTCTTAGTTGTTACTTCCGCTACCTCTTCATAAGAAATTCCTTTTAAGTTCGCAATTTCTTCTGCTACGAGTTTTACATAACTTGGTTCATTTCGTTTCCCGCGAAATGGATGCGGTGTTAAATACGGACAATCCGTCTCTATTAATAATTTCTCTAATGGAATCTCCGTAGCAACTTCTTTCGGTTTCTTAGCGTTTTTAAACGTAACCGGTCCACCTAACGAAATTAAAAAGTTCATATCAACACATCGCTCTGCTACCTCTACGCTACCGCTAAAGCAATGCATAATACCTCCTACTTCATCTGCATTCTCTTCTTCTAGAATATCAACAATATCTTGAGTTGCATCGCGGTTATGTATAATAATCGGTAATTTTACTTTTTTCGCTAATGCAATTTGTTTACGGAATACTTCTTTCTGTATTTCTTTTGGAGACTTATCCCAGTGATAGTCTAAGCCCATTTCTCCAAGTGCAACGACTTTAGGATGAGAAGCAAGTTCTTCTAACCAAGCTAAATGCTCTTCTGTCATGTCGATTGCATCAACTGGATGCCATCCAACCGCGGCATAAATAAAATCATAGGCTTCAGCTAATTCAATCGCCTTTTTTATCGTTACTTCATCAAAACCAACAACAACTGTATAAGTAACCCCCGCTTCTTTCATTCGGGCAATAACTTCTTGTAAGTCTTCTTCAAATTGCTCTGCATTCAAATGTGAATGTGTATCAAACAACATCATACATAACTCCTTTTATATTGAAATCAAATTTATTCTACGCAAATAAGCTCTTTTATAACTTAACGATAACAATACTACAATCTTAATGCAAAAATTGAGAGTGTAAAAAGAAAAAAGACGCTTCACACATGTTACACGTGAAACATCTCTTTTCTTGTCTTAATTACTTAATTTTTGTACCATTTGGTAGATTTTGGTCAATCGATGCTAATGACAATACGCCATTCTCTTCACCCGCTAAGATCATACCTTGTGATAATTCACCGCGTAATTTTACAGGTTTTAAGTTTGTTACACAAATAACTTTTTTACCTTTTAAATCTTCCGGCGAATAAAATTTTGCAATTCCAGAAACCACTTGACGTTTTTCTGTGCCTAAGTCTAGTTGAATTTTTAACAACTTGTCTGCTTTTTTCACAGGTTCCGCCGATAGAACTTCAGCTACGCGTAATTCTACTTTAAAGAAATCATCAATTGTAATTTCTTCTGCCTTCGGTTCTTCTTCTTTTTTCTCTTCTACTTTAGGAGCAGAGGCTTTCATTTGTTCTTTAATGTACGCTACCTCTACTTCCATTTCTAAACGAGGGAAAATCGGGTTTCCTTTTTCTACTTTTGTTCCAGCTGGAATGCATCCAATTGTAGACAGGCTTTCCCAAGATGTATGTGCTTCTTCAGTAAGGCCAAGCTGAGCGAACATCTTGCTTGGTGCTACTGTTAAGAATGGCATAAGCATAATACCTGTTTGACGAAGTACTTCTGCTAAGTGAGCCATTACAGAGGCTAACTTTTCGCGATCATTCTCATCTTTCGCTAATACCCACGGTTGTGTTTCGTCAATATATTTATTCGTACGGCTAATCAATTGCCAAATTGAACTTAGAGCTACAGAGAATTCCATGTTCTCCATTGCTTCTTCCACTTTTTTCAATGTATCCTGTGCAAACGTTACTAACGTTTCATCAAATTCCGTTACATTTGCTTTAAATGCAGGAATTTCTCCGTTAAAGTACTTATCAATCATAGCTACTGTACGATTTAATAGGTTACCTAAGTCATTTGCTAAATCGAAATTAATACGCTCCACAAATCCTTCTGGTGTGAATACGCCATCAGATCCAAATGGAACTTCACGAAGTAAGTAATAACGTAATGCATCTAATCCGTAACGATCGATTAATGTAACTGGATCTACTACGTTTCCTTTTGACTTACTCATCTTTCCATCCTTCATTAAAATCCAACCGTGAGCAAAGACTTTTTTCGGAAGAGGTAAATCTAATGCCATTAAAATGATTGGCCAATAAATCGTATGGAAACGAACGATTTCTTTTCCAACTAAATGCACATCTGCTGGCCAGAACTTCTTATACATCTCTTCATTTTCTGTTCCATAACCTAATGCTGTAATGTAGTTAGATAATGCGTCAACCCATACGTAAATAACGTGTTTCGGATTACCTGGAACACGAACTCCCCAGTCAAATGAAGTACGGGAAACTGCCAAATCTTCCAATCCTGGTTTAATAAAGTTATTAATCATTTCATTCTTACGAGACTCTGGCTGAATGAAATGTGGATTCTCTTCATAGAACTTTAATAGTCTGTCAACATATTTACCCATTCTAAAGAAATATGATTCTTCACGAACAAGTTCTACATCATGACCACTGTCTGGACTTTTTCCCCCAACTACTTTGTCACCTTCCATAATTGGATCTACTAATTGATGCTCTGTATAGAATGTCTCATCTTGTACAGAATACCAACCTTCATATTCATCAAGATAAATATCACCTTGATCTACTAGTTGCTTGAAGATTTTTTCGACAACATCTTTATGACGATCTTCCGTTGTACGGATAAAGTCATCATAGGAGATATCCATCTTCTCCCAAAGTTCTTTAATTCCTGCAACGATGTTATCCACATATGCTTGTGGTGTAACATTTAATTCTTCTGCTTTCTTTTGGATCTTCTGTCCATGCTCATCAGTTCCTGTTAAATAATGAACATTATATCCTTGCATACGCTTATATCGTGCCATCGCATCTCCTGCTACTGTTGTATAAGCATGTCCAATGTGTAATTTTCCACTTGGATAATAAATTGGGGTAGTAATATAAAAGGATTTGTTTTCCTTTGTCATTGTTTTGGACCTCCCGGATAACCTCATATGTATTTATAAATAGTATATCAAAAACTTATATATAAAGTGAAACTTTAATCTGTGAGGGTCTTGTTCATTCCCACGGATTATCAACCCACACCAATCGGACTTTTACGAGCAATCCGACTTCCACTTAACTTCTTTGGCCCAGCCGAATTTAAAATTTAGAATCTTACTACTCGTTAATGCAGGATAAAAACAAGTTCATATTTTTATATTTATCATCTATTACTCATATTTCAAGAAAATATACAGTCATTACCTATAATTTCTTGATTTTTCCGAAAATAAAGTGAAATAATAGTAGAAATTACTCAAATTCTATTATATATAAGAAGTAAGAAATCTATAAATCTTTTTAAAAAATATAGAATTAAAGAATTGACGGAAATGTAAATGATTGGTATCATATGTCCATAGGGTATTTTGTCGAAAAATGACGAATCTAAAAATAGACTCGAAACTTATAAACTATTTCTTTAGGAGGAAAAGAATTATGAAATCTACTGGTATCGTTCGTAAAGTTGATGAATTAGGTCGTGTAGTAATTCCGATTGAATTACGCCGTACTTTAGGTATTGCAGAAAAGGATGCTCTTGAAATCTATGTTGATGACGAGAAAATCATCTTAAAAAAATATAAACCAAACATGACTTGCCAAGTAACTGGTGAAGTATCTGATGGTAACCTATCTTTAGCTGAAGGTAAAATTATCTTAAGCAAAGAAGGCGCTGAGCAAATCTTAAACGAGCTTCAAGATTATATCGAAACAGCAAAATAAGCTTCTCAATTATGAGAAGCTTATTTTTTATCGACATGATAGATTTGATATACATCGCGTTTCGACAAATCTCGATCTTTAGCGACTGTTTTTATCGCCTCTTTTGAATTCATACCTTTTTCGTTTATATAATGTTCAATATGATTATATACTGAAATAGATTCCCACCATTTTTCTTCTGGAGCAGGTTCTTCCGTTGAACCAGCTACTAAAATACAAAACTCACCACGAACTTCATTTTGTTTCGTCCACTCAATTGCTTCTTCAACTGTTCCTCGAATAAATTCCTCGAATTTTTTCGTTAACTCTCGGCATAATACGATTTCTCTATTTCCCAATACTTCTTGCATCGAGATTAAAGTATCATCCAGGCGGTGAGGCGCTTCATAAAACATCATTGTAGTTTGTATGTAACGAAGCTTCTCTAACTCCATTTTTCTTTCTTTTTTATTTCTTTGTAAAAACCCATAGAAATAAAACTGTTTTGTTTCAAGTCCTGATGCAATTAATGCTGTAAGGGCTGCATTTGCCCCAGGAAGCGGGATTACATGATATTGCTCAGCTACCGCCTCGACAACAATATCATAGCCTGGATCGGAAATACACGGCATACCAGCGTCACTAACAAGCGCTACAGTCTTTCCTTCATCTAACTTCTCTAATATTTTCTTTCCACTTACTTCTTTATTATGCTCGTGGTAACTCATAACAGGCGTTTCAATTTCAAAATAATTACAAAGTTTTTTCGTTTGTCTCGTATCTTCAGCAGCAATTAAATCCGCTTCTTTTAAAATTCGGATTGCACGAAATGTCATATCTTCTAAATTTCCAATAGGAGTTGGTACTAAATATAAAACTCCCTTTTCACTTTGTTGAAAGCTTTTTTGTTGCCACATAGCGTTCTCCTTTTTGCATATATTCTTCTTTTTGTTTTCTATTTAATTGCTTAAAATAATACTCTGCTTGCATAGCTGTACGCTTATCTTCATGAAATTCTACGTATTTTAAAGCAACAGGAAGTCTAGCACGCGTATACTTAGCCCCTTTTCCGCTATTATGGGTCTCAATCCGCTTCTCTATATGATTTGTATATCCAGCATAGTAACTTCCATCAGAGCACTCCACTACGTAAAAACAATGCTTATTCTTCTCCATATAAAATAGAACGAATCTCCTTTGTATATTCATTATTTTCTTCATATACAAAAAGAGGTGGCAATATTTTCAAATCTGCGTTTCCGTCCTTAATTCCTTCAATTAACAATGTATTCGCTTCTTTCCCTGCCTTAGGATAAACAAATCGTACACGCTTCGGTTCAATTTTGTATTTACGCATTAATGTAACAATATCTAATAAACGACCTGGACGATGTACAAATGCTACTTTCCCGCCTTGCTTTACTAGCTGACTACTTGCAGATACAACATCCTCTAGTGTACACATAATTTCATGACGAGCTATCGCTAAATGTTCATTCATATTTTTTTCAGAAGTTGCAGGTGTTTGGAAATAAGGCGGATTACATGTGACAACATCATATTGATGACGCCCAAGTTTCTCCGGCATATCTTTCAAATCCCCGTGTATTAAGTGAATTCTTTCTTCCAACTTATTGTATTGGACACTTCTTATTCCCATATCATATAAGCGTTCTTGAATTTCTACACCAGTAATATTCCCTTTCGTCCTTGTACTTAATAGAAGGGGTACAACTGCATTACCTGTACACAAATCAAGTAAATTACCTTTTTGAATTGGCACCCAAGCAAAGTCTGCAAGTAAAACAGCATCTAACGAGAAATTAAATACTGATGGGCTTTGTATAATCTTCAAATCTTGTGCTAATAAGTAATCTAAACGTTCATCTTCGTATAAATTCATATGTTGCTCCTTTTCTTACACTTAACCTACCCTATTTCATCTTCTACTAATAAAAAACATATTCGATTCTACTCTCATGTATAAAAAATTACCTTTCCAATTATTATTGGAAAGGTAATTTCACTTTTTATTTAAAAATGACAGGCAGAATAAACAATCTCCCTCTTTACGTACACTTCCATAATGCAGATTACAAATATGAAAACCTTCTTGATATAGTCTTGCTAAATTATCGTAGCCTTCACCAATATCTGTCTTCGGCTTCACTTCTTTACGTTTTTGAGTTTTTTGTTTTTCTTTAATCTGTACTTCTTCAAAGCGGTGTCGCAAATTTTCATTTTCCATTTTTATATGTTGGTTTTCTTCCAGTAACTCTGCAAGATGTTGTTTTAATTCTCCCAACTGTTTGTATAAATGTCCAATTTGCTCTTCCATACTAGAAACCGATGCAAAAATATCTTTTTTCTCCACAAGCACCCACCTCATTAATCTGTGGTTTGACTCGAAACGACCCCTTTATTCACTAACTCATCTAACGTATATTCTACTATCCGTTCCTTGTCTACTAGTTCCACTTGAATTAATCTTTCTAAAATATTTAATCCGATAACACGGCCAGTACCATGCGGGGTTTGTATACGTTGATCTAAATCAGGAAGTTGTTCCTTTGCTGCCTCATATTCATCGTTCTCATATTTTAAGCAACACATTAAGCGACCACATAAACCAGAGATTTTTGCAGGATTTAATGATAAATTTTGATCCTTTGCCATCTTAATGGATACAGGTTCAAAATCCCCTAAAAAAGTAGAACAACAAAGCATACGACCACATGGACCAATACCACCAAGCATTTTCGCTTCATCACGAACACCGATTTGTCTTAGTTCAATTCTTGTCCTAAAAATTGCTGCTAAGTCCTTCACTAGTTCGCGAAAATCAATCCGACCATCCGCAGTAAAGTAGAAAATAATTTTATTGCGATCGAACGTATACTCTACATCTACAAGTTTCATATCAAGATTATGTTCTACTACCTTTTGCTGACAAACTTGATATGCCTCTTTTGCAGCATGTTTGTTCTCTTCAACAATGGTACGATCGTTTTCATTTGCAATGCGAATAACCTTTTTTAGTGGTAATACAACGTCGTTTTCATCAACTTGCTTTTTGGTAATAACTACTTTTCCGTATTCAATACCTCTTACCGTTTCTACAATTACAAACTCATTTTCAGAGATATCGAACTGATTCGGATCAAAGTAATACACCTTTCCGGCCTTCTTAAAGCGAACACCTACTACATCATACAAAACGGTCATCCCTCCTGCAACCGCAACACTAACTGTTCGAACACAAGCTGCGCATTTACATTAGCGTTGATTCTATTTTTTGCCTCTAATATATTAAAGAGAGCTGATACAATGCGCTTCTGAGCGTAGGAGAAAGATTCAAACATCTCTTTCTGCTCATGAAAAACAAGACGATCTTCTTCTCCAAGTTGAACATATAATAAATCCTTATAAATAAGGAGTAACATATCTAAACCTTGCTGTAATTGTTCTTTCTCTCCAAAGTGTTTTCCCCATTTTTCTTGTACAAAAAAAATAGAGGCTTTATCTTTTTCGAGCGCTTCACATAATTTTATCACTAAAGCTCGTGCTTGTGCAAACCATTCATCACTACATAAAGCTAAAGCTTCATCAAAACTATTTGTGAGTTGTGCAGCAAGTGTCGATAAAGATGTCGTAACACCTTCATCCTGTAATCTTCTAATTAAAGATTCCGTAGGTAACGGTCTAAATGTAACAACTTGACAACGAGATAAAATCGTATTTAAAATTTGATGACTTTGTTCAGTAAGTAAAATAGCTGTTGTATCACTACTTGGTTCTTCTAAAAATTTCAACAGTGTATTCGCCGCATTTGCTGTCATACGGTCTGCGTGCTCAATAACATATACTTTTTTATTTGCTTCTAATCCTGTTTTTGAAAACTCTTCTTGTAAATCATGAATTTGCTGCTTCTTAATAGACAATCCGTCTGGTTTTACAATATGTAAGTTTGGGTGGTTACCTGAATCAATTCGCTTACAATTTGTACATACATGACAAGGCTCTACCCCATTCCGCTGAGAACAGAGGAAACTCTTTGCCATTTGAATTGCTGTCGCAAACTTTCCTGTCCCTTTCCCTCCCTCTAATAAGTAAGCGTGGGATATACGCTCTTTTGCGATGCTATTCATCAACATTTTTACACCGATGGGTTGTATAGCAGAAAGCTGCTCCCACGTCTTCGTCATAATGCATACCTCACTTATTTCATTCTTTCCTTCTATTATAACAATTTATCTTCTATAACTTGAATAACTTCTTCTATAAGTTTTTCCATTGGTTGATCAGCATTTACTAATACAATACGATCCGAGAAACGTTCTACAACTTGTAAATACCCTTCACGCACACGTTTATGGAAAGTGATATCTTCCATATCTAACCGATTCACTTCACGTCCTGCATCTTTTGCAATTCGAGCTAAACCAACCTCGGGTTCAATGTCTAGGTAAATTGTTAAACTAGGCATGCAGTCTTCTGTTGCGAAACGATTGATTTCAAATACTTTATCCATACCTAACCCTCTTGCATAGCCTTGATACGCTAAAGAGCTATCTATAAAACGATCACATAATACAAGGTAATCCTCATCAAGTGCCGGCATAACTTTTTCCACTAAATGTTGTCTACGTGCAGCGGCATATAAAAGTGCCTCTGTACGTGCTTCCATCATCGTATATTCTTGCTTATGTAAAATCGTTCTAATCTCCTCAGAAATCGCAATACCACCTGGTTCTCTTGTCGCCATTACCTTTTGTTCCTTTTGTTCAAAGTATGGCAATAAACCTTGAATTAACGTTGTTTTACCCGAACCTTCTGGCCCCTCAATTGTTACAAATAATCCCTTCATCCTAAAACCTACTTTCTATATCATACACTTTCATATATTTCGTGCTACCTTGAAAACGAGCGCCTGCTCTCTCTAAATGCATAATTTGCTCTTTATGTTCTGAAGTAATTCTTTCTCCATACATAATCAATGGAATACCAGGTGGATATGGAATTACCATTTCCGCCGCTATCATCCCAACTGCTTCTTCTACAGATACTACTTTTGTTTCATATCCTTCCAGTTGTTTATATGTATACGGCAGGGGAGAAATTTCTCCTTTATAAGTATAACGAATAGATTCCGTCTTGTCTTTCACCTCATAAGGTTGCAATGCCGCCCGGATCATCTCTATAGCCTTCATATACTTCTTATTTACTTGCAAAGGCAAAATAAATAAGACATTATATGGATCTGCCATTTCGGTATATATACCAACCTTTTCTAATACGGACTGTAATTCGTATCCTGATAACTGACAACGCGTCTGTATGGTAACTTTTAGCTCGTCTTGTAATGGATATTGTAAAATAGCTAATTGTGGGATAGAAGACAATTCTTCTTTAAATTTCTGTAAAAACTCGACAATTTCATCATGTCCCTTTTCTTTTATACGCGCTATCGTAAAGCGTGCAATATCAAGGGAAGCCATAATTGGATACGATGGACTACTAGATTGTAGCATACTTAAATAAGTAGAAACTTTTTCTTCTTTCACTAAGCGGCTATTTATATGTAAATAGGATCCCATCGTCATCGCAGGTAATGTTTTATGTGCGGAATGAACTACAATATCTGCACCATATGCTAAAGCTGACTTTGGAAATGCCCCACCTAAACAAAAATGAGCTCCATGCGCTTCATCTACTAACACAGGAATTTTATGTGCATGTGCATAAGCAATGCTTGCCTCTAAATCCATCCCCATACCATAATAATTAGGATGTGTTAAAATAAGTGCTTTCGCATTTGGATATTTTTCAATTGCTTCCTTAATAATCTCATCATGAATTCCCACGGGTACGTTATAAGCTTCATCAATCCATGGATCTAAAAAAATTGGATTTGCTCCTGCTAATTTTAAACCATTAATAATTGATTTATGACAATTTCTTTGTACAAGAACAATATCATGTTCCCTACAGCAAGACAAAATCATTGCTAAGTTCCCGACTGTTGAACCATTAATTAAAAAATAACTTTTGTTCACTCCATATACATCAGCTAATAATTGTTGTGCCTCATCTATACATTCAAACGGACTATGTAAATCATCTAACCCTGACAACTCAGTTACATCGATAGATAGTATATCTTTAAACTCCTCTACTGCCCCTTGAGGGAAGTTTAAACCATTTTTATGACCTGGAACATGAAAGGATAACGGCCTTCTTTCTTTAAACTCTATTAATGCTTCATATAAAGGTATGCGATTTTGATTCATCTATATCTCTTCCTTATTATTTCATTCTTTCTCTATTATACAGAACAAAAAAAATAATAGGCATATGCCTATTTAAAAATATGATACTTCTAATTTCCGAAGCTGTTTTAAATAATATATATACTTCGGATCATTTGTTTCTGTATTCACCATGTCCTTTTCACATTCATAACATATTAAATTATTATAAACATATATCCCTTCTTTTCTTTCTGTCTCACAAACAATACAAACTTCGTTTTGTGATTTCATATCTTTCCCTCCCTATTTAATTTAAATGGACATATTTTATACTTCTATTCCTTAACAATTTACAGAAAAATATACATCGATTTCTTATATAATATGATTCATCCTTGGGCAACGTGTTTGTATTACCATTACTTCTTTTTGCATACTGTTTGAAAACACAAAAAAACACAAGTCAAAAGACTTGTGTTTTTAGTTGCTTGGCGACGTCCTACTCTCACAGGGACAAGGTCCCAACTACCATCGGCGCTAGAGAGCTTAACTTCCGTGTTCGGTATGGGAACGGGTGTGACCTCTCTGCC
>NZ_JAKUEN010000024.1:0-43422 GCF_022662915.1 Bacillus cereus group sp. BfR-BA-01453
GGCATGAGGCAAAGTCTCCTTTCATTTTAGGTTCTGGATAAACCTAGGGGGTACTTTGCCTTATTTTTTGCCTAAAAATGTTTACACATACTTTTATACATCATCGATATAAGTGGAGAAATCGCCGATATATTTGAAAAATCGCTGATATAATCTGGTTGGTACTGGATGGGGTATATGGAAAAGAAGTTGCCGTGAAGGTAACTTCTTTTTATTGTAATGTCGGGGTATGCACAACAACATAAAAAAGCTGGAAGAACATCTTCCAGCTTACGAGTTACTTTCAATTTGGCGACCGTTTTCTTCTTCGTTGTCTTGTAATAGGTTGAATACATCTGCTAGACAGAATGCAATGAACCAAGTCCATAGACCGTGGAAGAAAGCTGAGCTTAATTGAAGTGGTAATGTATAGTTAGTCATTGAGTAGGAAATACATCCGCCAACGATTCCGATCATTGTTAATAACATTGTTTTTTGCGCATTTTCTTCTGGATTAAAGAGGAAGAAAATGTATCCACCTAAAATTGAAGCGCTTACAAGTGTTTCGATTCCATTAAAAATGATATTCTCTCCAAGCTGAGTGTTTGTCCAGAAGCAGATTGTTCCGCCGATAATAGCAAACAGGACAGCTATTGTATATCGTATATATTGATTCATATGTTCATCTCCTTATGTAATAAGATGATTTGGAAGTCAAAAAGGTAGGTATAGTATATTGAAGTGAGTTTTAGTTGTACGTATCTTTTTATAAAAAGATCATTGAAGAGTGATCGGTTTTTTAAACCGTTACGTGTATGGTGATTGAAATATACCCGACTTCTCGTTTCTTTTTGTTTGTAAAATATGAGAAACTTCCAAGTCTATATACTCTTTTTTTGTGAGTCTGTTTTCATTATAACACATTTAGAGGCATAATAATAGAATTATCTGATTTTGTAATAAGTGTAAAAAATAAAAAGCGCAAAGAAATACCAGTAACGGTGCAGTTTAGAGGAAGAAGGATTTTCATTTACTATGATGAAATATGTAATCAAGGTGGGATATAAGAAGGGGACTTAAATACTATAAAAATGTTTTATGCCATGAATGGAAGGGAGGAGAGCTAACTTGGAATTCACAACAGAAAGATTAACAGTTAGACCTTTTAAGAGTACCGATTTACAGGATGTATTTTCCATTTATAATAATGATGATACATGTAAGTTCCTATTACATAATAAGTGGACTCATGAAGACATGCAGAAAAGATTTAATAAGAAGCTAGAAAATAATGTACTTACTAAAGATTCAATATTAAGTTTAGCAGTTATATACAAAACGAAAGTAGTTGGTGATTTATCTGTATGGTACACAAATATGAAAGACACTGTTGAGATTGGTTATAGTTTTTCAAATGAAGTAACTGGAAGAGGTTTGGCAACAGAAGCAGTAAGTCGTTTGGTATTTAAATTATTTAATGAATGTAATGTACACCGTATACAAGCTAATCTTGATGCACGAAATACAGCTTCACAAAAATTGTGTGAACGAATAGGCATGAGAAAGGAAGCACATTTCATACAAGATTTCTGGAATAAAGATGAATGGACAGATAGTATTGTATATGGAATGCTATCCTCCGATTTGTAGTAATAAACTTAATGATTGTATTATGCTAAAGGGTACGTGAGTTGAATAACAAAGGGCATAACATACTATATGTTATGCCCTTTCATGTATTGACCTTTTTATATGCGTTTGAAACGGCCGACAATTTCAACTGTTTCAGTAATGTTCATAAATGCTTTATTATCCACTTGACGGATAATACGTTTCATTTCGCCTAACTCATAGCGAGTCACGACAGTGTAAATCATTTTTTTCTTATGGTTTGTATAGCCGCCGACAGCATCTACCATTGTCACGCCACGTATGCCGTGATGTAGTAGGGCGCTTTTTATTTCCTCGCCTTTTTCTGTAATTGTCATTATCGTTAATTTAATATGTTTCGTATGCACAGCATCGATCACTTTGCTGACTACAAATCGACTAATTAACGTATAAAGTGTAATATCCCATCCGAAAATAAATCCTGCTACAACAAGTAAGATTAAGTTGAATACAAATATGATTGCTCCAATTGAAACATCTCGATATTTCGCTACAATCAATCCAACAACATCAAAACCACCTGTTGAAGAAGCAAATCGGAATATGATTCCTGAAGCTGCTCCGCAGATTACACCGCCGAATACAGAAGATAGTAAAATATCGTCTGAAACTTGGTGTACAGGGATAATGTTCATCGCTAACGATGATACAGCTACAAAGTACGCTGTTAAAAAGGTTGTCTTCTTGCCTAAGTAAAAGTGACTTAAAATAAGAAGAGGAATGTTTAGTAAAAAGATAAGTGCACCGATATTGTAGTGCATTAAATAACCGATAATCATCCCTACTCCAGCGAATCCACCGCTAATCATGTTATGCGGGATAAAGAACATATTCATAGAAATTGCATACAAAATAGAAGCTACGAAAATAACAATCAACTGTATGATAAATTCTAAGTGAAATGTTTTAGCTGCTGGGAAGGATAAAAAGGCGGTGTCGGGAACGTAATCGGCGTCTCCTAGTTGACCCATAGTATGTTTCATCTCCATATTCATTTTTGATTACAAGAAGAGAATAAAGGTTTTTTCAAAAACTGGCAATAGTTTTATTATAATGCAAAAATTTTATAAATTTCTAATAAATCAAGCCTATTCATTGATGTGTGTGAATATACTAAAGAAAGCGAATACAATGTTTCTTAATTATTATTTTCTTGAGAAAATATGCAAAATACTTTTTTTGACGATAAAAGGAAATAGAGAATGTTTGCCGAATGTGCTAAAATGACCTTATTAAGGATGTGAAGCGATGGAATTTTTATTGCAGGATGCAATTCTATATATATCGTTTGTAACGACAGCACTTTGTTTATTAGAAGTTTTCTTCCTTGCTAACGTTTCTCGCTTTGTGCGTCAGCAAGCATCGAGCGGTAGACAAAGAGCATTTGCGTTAGTTGATACATGTGAAGATAGTGCGGGGAATGTACCGCTATTTTCTATTTTTTATAAATATGGAATGATTCGTTCTGTGCGCAGACAAGAATCGAGTGAAGAGAATGACGAGGTCGGTCCGTATACACCAATGTTTCGCTAAATAATTACGAAACATTGGAGGAATGAACATGTTAAAATCATACCGAGCTGTGCTCGTTAGTTTATCATTATTACTTGTTTTTGTTTTATCTGGTTGCAGTAATGCAGCCCCAATTGATGCACATAGTACGGGAATTTGGGATCATTATTTTGTCTATCCAATCTCGTTTATGATTCAATTTGTTGCTCATCATATACCGGGAGCTAGCTTCGGGATTGCTATCATTATTATGACGCTCGTTATTCGTTCAGCAATGATTCCATTAGCTGTTTCGCAATATCGTAGCCAAGCGAAAATGAAGAAAATGCAACCTGAATTGCAGAAGTTAAAGAAAAAATACGGTGATGTAAGTAAAGATCTTGAAAAACAAAAACAGTATCAAAAAGAAATGTCAGAACTAATGAAATCAGGCGGTTGGAATCCACTTGCTGGTTGCTGGCCAATCTTTATACAAATGCCGATTTTCTCTGCTTTGTATTATGCCATTAGCCGAACAGAAGAGATTCGCACATCTTCGTTTTTATGGGTGAACTTAGGACATGCAGATCCTTATCATATATTACCGATTATTGCAGCATTAACGACATTTATTCAGATGAAAGTTTTCCAATCTAATATTACACCTGGAGAACAAGTACAGATGCTAAAGATGCAGCAAATTATGATGCCAGCAATGATTCTATTTATGGGATTCGCAGCACCATCAGGACTTGTGGTGTACTGGATAACAGGTAACTTATTTACAATGACACAAACAATTGTATTAAGAAGAATAATGGAACGTGAAGAATTACAATTACAAAAAGCATAGAATAACGCCGCTCATCATGAGCGGTGTTTTTTTGTTAAGTCGTTAAGGAAATGTTAAGAAACCAACATTACTATAGGCATTGTATACGAGAGTGTACATGCATTAGAAATATGAAGGAGGAAATTTCCTATGAAGAAGAAAACAGTTGGGTATTTAGCGATTGCAGGTGCTTTATCATTCGGAATCATTGGGGGAGTCGGCATCCCGGCATTCGCGGCAACGAATACTCCAGCAGCTGAGCAATCTACAAAAACGGCGAAAAAAGATTTAGATGACGCTACAAAACAAAAAGTAAAAACGATTATGAATGATACAAAGAAACAGTTAGAGGAGCTAGGTGTAAAGCTTCCAGAGAAAGAAAAACATAAAGAAATGTTTGCGGGATTAGATGAACAGGCGAAAGAAAAAGCAAAATCAATTTTAGAGCAAGAGAAATCTGGAAAATTAACAAGAGAACAAGCAAACGAAGAATTAACAAAACTAGGAGTGAAGGTGCCGGAAAAGGGTAAACACAAAGAAATGTTTGCGGGATTAGATGAAGCGACAAAAGAAAAAGCAAAATCAATTTTAGAGCAAGAGAAATCCGGCAAATTAACACGTGAACAAGCAAAAGAGGAGTTAACGAAGTTAGGCGTGAAAATGCCGGAGAAGGGTAAGCGTAAAGATATGCTTGCTAATTTAGATGAACAGGCGAAAGAAAAAGCAAAATCTATTTTTGAACAGGAAAAGTCCGGGAAATTAACACATAAGCAAGCAAAAGAAGAATTAACGAAACTAGGTGTAAAACTTCCAGAGAAAGAGAAGCATGAAGACATCTTTGCGGGATTAGATGAGGCAACAAAAGCAAAAGCAAAAGCGATTTTAGATAATGAAAAGAAACAATTAGAGGCATTAAATGTGGATCTTCCGCATCATAAGTTTTTTATGAACAAAGAAGATAAATAAGCGAATTACATATCTTTCGTGTGGGCAACCGGAAGATACGTATGCGAGGAGGCTGTTTTTGGAACAGTCTCCTCTTACTTATTGTCGTTTTTTGTTGGTAAATCGATATATTTCGAAAATCGCCGATATAAATTAAGTTGCGGTCGATATATTTTGAAAATCGCTGATATAAATTAAGTTGTGGTCGATATATTTGAAAAATCGCTGATATAATTTTTTATCGCTACACTGTTCCAAAGATACTAGGAAATTAGAGAAGTGTCGTAACTTCTGTTATAATATAAGAAGAGAAATATTTCGCATGTTATATAAAAAAATATATTGATTTTTTCTAACAATTCAATATAATGAACAATAACTACAAAATTCGACATCGAGAAGTGATGATGAGGACACGATCAATTTTTTACGATTCTCAGAGAGGGAAGCCTTTGGCTGTGAGCTTCCTAATACGAAAAAATGGATTACCACCTCTGAACTGCAGCAGTGAACGAACATCTAGTAATTGCTTGCCGGCAAAAACCGTTATTTTAGACTTGAGAAATTGGTGAAGTGTGTTACTTTGCGAATTGAAACAAGGGTGGAACCACGAATATAACACTCGTCCCTTTTTTAGGGAGGAGTGTTTTTTTATTTCATTTTTGCATCACACTAGGATTGGAAGGAGGATACGCAGCATGCATCATGATGAGAAGAACAAAATTGGTTTAACGGTAGCACTTTCTATCGTAGTAGGAACGATTATTGGGTCTGGTGTGTTTATGAAACCAGGCAGCGTATTAGATTACTCAGGGAGTTCTAATATGGCGATTCTTGCTTGGGTAATTGGTGGTCTGTTGACGCTAGCAAGTGGTTTAACAGTAGCTGAAATAGGAGCGCAAATCCCGAAAAATGGTGGGTTGTATACGTACTTAGAGGAGATTTACGGAAGTTTTTGGGGATATTTATCAGGCTGGATGCAAACAATTGTTTATGGGCCAGCTATTATTGGAACATTAGGGCTATACTTTAGTTCTTTAATGATTAATTTTTTCTATTTAGATAAAGTATGGAATTTACCAATCGCAATTGGAACAGTTGTGTTCCTTGGCGTTGTAAATAGTATGGGAACAAAATATGGAGGTATCGTCCAAACAATCACGACAATCGGGAAGATGATTCCAATCGTATTAATTGTTGTGTTAGGTTTCTGGAAAGGGAATAGCGATATCTTTAATGTAGTTGTGCCAATATCAGAAAATCAAAGTATCGGGATGGCAATTTTAGCAACATTATTTGCTTATGACGGCTGGATTTTACTTGCTTCAATTGGCGGAGAAATGAAGAATCCAACAAAGTTATTACCGAAAGCTATGACAGTTGGGATTTTAATTGTAACAGCTGCTTACGTATTAATTAATTTGGCGTTACTGAATGTATTACCAGCAACGCAAATTGTAGACCTTGGAGAAAATGCAACAGCGACAGCTGCAGGAATGCTACTTGGAGAATATGGCGGGAAAATTATTAGTATCGGTATTATCGTTTCTATTTTCGGTTGTTTAAATGGAAAGATTTTAACGTTCCCACGTATCCCGATGTCGATGGCAGAACGTGGACAACTTCCATTTGCTAAGTTTATTGCGAAGGAAAGCCCAAGATTTAAAACACCAGCAAATGCGATTACTGTTGAAATCATTTTAGGAATTATTTTAATGCTTATTAGTGATCCGAATAAGCTATCTGAGATTTCCGTATTCATTATTTATATTTTCTACGTAATGACGTTTATTGGCGTCTTCATTTTAAGAAAGCGCAATAAGAATAAAGAGCGTGCATACAGTGTACCGTTATTCCCAATCGTACCAATCGTTGCGATTTTCGGCTCGCTCTTTGTAATTGGTAGTGCCATTATCAATGATCCGGTAAGTTGTTTCTTATCAATTGGAATTGTCTTTACTGGGCTGCCGGTGTATTGGTATTTAAATAAGAAGAATAAAGTGTCATGATTGAAGGGTAGGCGTATAATACGCCTACCTTTTTTACTGTAAAAAAATTGTACTTGTTTTCAATTTCTATTTTGGTTACTATAGTCGTAGTAACCAAAATAGAAAGCGTGGGGAAAGACTTGAATTTTCGTGTGTATATTTTAGCTATCGCGGCTTTCGTAGTCGGAACGGTTGAGCTAATTATAGGAGGAACGCTTGATTTAGTTGCCAATGATTTAGGTGTATCTATTAGTGCAGCTGGTCAGCTAATCACAATATTTTCAGTAGTATTTGCTTTATCAGGTCCTGTTTTATTAGCATTAACAGGGAAGTTTGACAGAAAAACATTGTATGTTGGGGCATTATCAATTTTCTTAATCGGAAATATTATTTCAGCATGTAGTGTGAATTACGGGATGTTAATGTTCTCAAGGGTGATTTGTGCGGCGAGTGGTTCGCTTATTATTGCACTGTCAGTAACACTTGCTTCTAGCGTTGTAGAACCGCATTTTCGTGCGCGTGCAATTGGAATCATTTTCATGGGGATTAGTGGATCACTTGTACTTGGAGTACCGCTTGGCCTTGTACTCGGAAATGCATACGGATGGCGTGCACCATTTGTACTCATTTCAATCTTAACAGTTATGGCAATCGCTTGTATTTCTCTATTTTTAACGAAAGTACCACCGACATCGGTATTATCAATAAGAGAGCAAATTGCTACGTTAAAAGATAAAAAAATCGTCAGTGCACAGTTAACGTCATTCTTATTTTTAACAGGTCATTTAACACTATATGCATATTTAACACCATTTTTAAAAGATGTTATGCATGTGGAAGCGAATTGGATTAGTGTATTTTACTTCATTTTCGGAATCGCAGCGGTACTTGGAGGCGGCCTTGGGGGCTTTCTTGCTGACAAATGGGGATCGAAGAAAAGTATTATCTCAATTATTATCGTATTTGCGTGTGCAATCTTCCTATTGCCGATGATGACATTCTCATTCCCGCTGTTCATTATTATGATGGGACTTTGGAGTATGCTGAGCTGGGCTATTTCGCCAGCACAACAAAATTATTTAATTGAAATTGCACCGGAATCAGCTGGTATTCAGCAAAGTTTAAATAACTCTGCCCTTCACTTAGGAATTGCGCTCGGTTCAACAGTAGGCGGAGTTGTTATTGAGAAATCGTCTGTTATATATAATGCTTGGGTAGGAGGCGGCTTTATTATATTAGCGCTGCTTTGTGCAATTTTCTCGATTACGAGAGGACGTTCTACTCAGTTTGCAAAAGAAGAATCTATCGTTTGATAGGTTCTTTTTTATTTGTAAAAAATTGCAGGTTTTAGTAGGAAGATGGAGAATTTGTATGTAGCGAGGTGATGTACATGTATACAAATTTTTCAATTATCGGCTTTCTAATTTCAATGCTTCCGTTGTTTCTCGTTATTCTTGCATTTAGATGGGTTCGTTTCATCTATCAAAATTCAGAGAAACAAGTGGAGCAAAATGAGAAAATGATTGAGCTGTTGATGGAGATAAAGGAAAAAGATAAGTAATATGTATTCATTTGAAATTTGTTTCTCGTAAGATATGAAGGCACTTATAAAGTGCCTTTTTTATTATGTTTGAAAATTGGAAACATGTAATGTTTATTTGTCAATAGCAGCATGACAACAAAACGTTTTAAAATGGCTTATTACTGTAAAACTTTCTCAACAATTCGACAAGATACTACAAAAAAAACACCTATTCTCTTTTTTTCACTATAAGTACAATGAAACAGTAAGATTGCTTCATGTAGAAATTTATATATGGTGGTGGAGAGAATGAAACGAAAGATGGTAGGAAAATGGTTTAGTTTTTTAAGTGCTCTTATTATTTTATTAGGAATTGCAATGCCACAAGTAAAGGCAGAAGTAATGAACAGGGAAACATATAAGATGGATTGGAGCTATAGTAATTCGAAACAGCGTGAAATAAAGACCGAAATAATTAAAACGGCTTCGGGGAGTATTGCGTATTGTTTAACGCCTGATTTACGTTCTCCCAATGGGGATGATTTGCCTGAAATGGGGAAAACATCTGATGCCGTATATCGTGTTTTATTAAATGGATATCCTCAAAAAGGCCCATCTGAATTAGGTGTAGCGACAACGGAAGAAGCGCATTATGCTACACAATTAGCAGTATGGATTGCAGCAAATGAATTAACGGAAGAAGATTTAGTTGCAAAAAATGAACGTGTACATAATCTTATGAAGCGTTTAGTAGAGGCTTCAAAAAAAGAAACTGGATCACAAAATGTATTCTTTAAAGTTAATCCTGTAGATTCACAAACTGCTACACAAAAAGGTGATTATTTAGAAACAGGATTTTATGCAGTGCAAACAAATGCGGTTTCTGGCTCTTATACAATTCTTCCTGAAAATGCTCCTAAAGGGCTTCGAATTGTAAATGAAAATGGTGAAGAGAAAAGTACATTATCAATTAACGAAAAATTCAAAATCTTAATACCGAAAAATACGAGTAGTGGTAACTTTAAAATGAAAGTGAAGTCTACTTTAACAAATTTACAAGCAATAGCTTTTAAAGGATCAGAAAAAGTTCAAAATACAACGGTATTGTTACAAAGAAATAGTGAGAAAATCAGTACAGATTTAGTTGTAAATTGGGAATCAGTAGGCTCTTTAAAGATTATGAAATTAGGAGAAAAAAAGGAAGTATTAAAAGGAGCGGTGTTTGAAGTTTCGAATGAAAACTTTAAACAAAATGTTACGACTAATGATAAGGGCATTGCGGAGTTAGGTAATCTTCCAATCGGTATATATAGCGTCAAAGAAATTCAAGCGCCAGCTGGATATGTGTTAGACGGAAGCGTTAAAAAAATTGAAGTGAAAACTGGTGAAACAGCTGTATTAGAGCTTAAAAATGAAAATGTAAAAGGTGAATTAGAAATAACGAAAGTAGATGTAGCGGATGGGAATACGAAACTGCCGAACGCAGAATTTACAATCTACAACGAACAAGGGAAAGAAGTAGTAAAAGGAAAAACGGATGAAAAAGGTGTAGCGAAATTTAAATTACCATACGGAAAGTACACGTATAAAGAAACAATAGCGCCAAATGGATATGTAATAAATGAAGAGACATTCGCCTTTGAAATAAAAGAGAATGGAGAAATTATTAAACATATCGTTCAAGATAAGAAAGTAGAAGGTGAATTAGAAATAACGAAAGTAGATGTAGCGGATGGAAATACGAAACTGCCGAACGCAGAATTTACAATCTACAATGAACAAGGAAAAGAAGTAGTAAAAGGAAAAACAAATGAGCAAGGTGTAGCGAAATTCAAATTACCATACGGAAAGTACACGTATAAAGAAACGATAGCACCAAATGGATATGTAGTAAATGAAGAGACGTTCGCCTTTGAAATAAAAGAGAATGGAGAAATTATTAAACATATCGTTCAAGATAAGAAAGTAGAAGGTGAATTAGAAATAACGAAAGTAGATATAGCGGATGGGAATACGAAATTGCCAAATGCAGAGTTTACAATCTACAACGAACAAGGGAAAGAAGTAGTAAAAGGAAAAACAAATGAGCAAGGTATAGCGAAATTCAAACTATCATACGGAAAGTACACGTATAAAGAAACAATAGCACCAAATGGATATGTAATAAATGAAGAGACGTTCGCATTTGAAATAAAAGAGGATGGAGAAATTATTAAACATATTGTGAAAAATAAGAAAGAAGAAAAGGCATCGTTTCCTTCTAAGCCAAATAAGCCAACACCGAATGGAGAAGTGAAACCTTCTGCTGATGTGAAGCAGGTGCAACAACATAATACTCATAATGAAGTGCGTTTGCCAGCTACTGGCGGCATCGGCAATGAATTTACGTCTTTATTCGTTTTAGGAATTGGTTTTATTATTGCTGGTGCTTATGTGTTAAGAATGAAAAATAGAAAAGAAATGTAGAAAAAAACGCCTTGTAATAGAGGCGTTTTTTTAGTATCTCAACTTCATCAATAAACTTTTAATTTCCTCATCTTCCATAAAGAGGTCATGGTGTTTCTGGGTAATCTTTGCAAGTGCAACGTCGTGATAGAAAAATTCTGTAAAGAACTTTACGAAAGGTTGTGACATTGTTTTCATCGCTTGCCATGACTCTTGCTCTACACCAGCAAATAAAATTTCACGGTCGTCAACGATGAGCAGTAAGTATCGCTCTAGCGCGTTAGGCTCTTCGGCTGGGATTAGAAAATGCATGTTTTCTAAGTCTGTTTTTACTTTTCCAACTATAAGGGATTCGGTTTTGACGCCTTGTTTTGCTTTTTCTTCTAATAAAGGAAGATATTCTAAAAGAGTATCATTCCAAGCTGAAATGCGAATTGATTCTTTTGCACTTTCGATGAGCTCTTTACTTTGAACGCGAATAGAAGATTGCATTTTTAAGCTCCACACACGGTCATCTGTAAATGATTTTTTCGATATAGTTGTCTCTAATTCTTTAATATTGGATTGAAATTCTGTCGTTAATTTTTCAATTGCTAGCTTGAGTGGTAATGCTGTATACATCTTTTTCTTCTCCGAAACAGAATCCATTACCATTCCTTTATCGATTAGACGTGCAAGCACTTCATATATTTTTGCTTTTGGCACGCCAGAATGCTTCACAATCGTTGTAGCATCTAATGGCTCGTTGCTTGATACGACAACTTCGTAAGCTTGGCTTTCATATTGTGAGAAACCGAATTTTTGTAACATAGTTACCTCCGAACGAATGAGATTATAGTTTAAGGATAATGAACTATTTGTTTTTGCACAAGTGGTAGTAGGTTTTCTATTCAGATTGAGGTGAGAATTAGTTTCAATTTTTTAATTTTATCTATTATACTTAATATAATGATTAATAAGATTTAAATTCAATGCGAAGGGGATGCTTTGGGGAAGATGTTAAGAAGTTTACGTTTAAAAATTGCGGTAGTATTTTCGGTACTTATTTCTATGATGTTCGTAATATTGGGTACAGCTATGTATGAATTACAGAAAGAGAAGGAAGTGCGCTCCTTAGACCAGTATTCTCAAAATACGATGGATCTTGTGACAGAGCAACTTACAACATTTGTTCAAAGAACGGATGAAGATATGGGGTATTATGCGAACAGTGAAATGATTCGTAATATGCTTCAAGATGGAGTTACTCCAGAAGAGGAAGCATTTTTGACGAAAGAGTTTTCGGAGTACAAAAAGAATCATCCTGGCATTTTAGACTTATATATTGGTACGAAAGATAAAAAAACATTAAGTGCCAACCTTGCTGAAGGTGGACAAGTGCCAGAAGGATATGACCCAACGACAAGACCTTGGTATAAAGACTCAGAAGCTGATGTGAAAACGGTTCACTGGGGACAACCCATGTATGAAATTGCAACAGGGAAGTTAAGCGTGGGAGTTTCTAAAGCAATTACAGCTCAAGATGGATCTATATTAGGTGTTGTTGCGATGGATGTATCGCTCGGAACAATTCAGAAATTACTTCATAATATTCAATACAATAACGGCGGAGAAATGTTTATTATAAATGATAAAAATATGGCTCTTGTTTACCCAGAAAAGATAGGGAAAGATGTTTCGAAAGAGCCACTTGTGAAGAGTTTAAATAAAGATGTAACAAAGTATGCTGTCACTACATTAAAAGGTGAAGATGTAGTTGCATATAGTCAGTCATTTGATTTGATGAAATGGAAGATAGGAATTTTTTATCCGAAAGAAACGATTGATGGGCTATTAAATAGTACGAGAAATACAGTCATTATAATGGCATGTATTAGCTTATTAGTTGGAATTGCAGCTTCATACTTGTTCTCAAGAAGATTAGCAAGACCGCTGCAACTATTAACGAATCACGTTCAAAAAGTAGCAGAAGGTGATTTAACGTTGCAAATGAAAGTGACAAGTAAGGATGAAGTTGGAGAACTGACGAACCATTTTAATCATATGGTTGAGCAAATGAATGAAATGGTAAGCAAAATTAAAAATAGTGTATCAACTGTGCAACAATCAACGAATAATCTACATTATTTAACGAATGAAACTGTAGCAGCTAGTAAAGAAGTGTCAGGTGCAATGGATGATGTGAGCGGAGGAGCGTCCACTCTTGCTAATAGTGTCGATGAAGTTTCAGAACAGCTCGAGAATATGGCACAGTCAGTGGAACAAATGAATAATTCGGTCGGTGATATAAAAGATGTGGCTGGCAAAGCTGAAGAGGCATCTAAGCAAGGATTAAATACGATGCGTAATTTAGTTCGTACAAGGAGCCAATCATCTTCGATTGTTGTTCATACAGAGGAAGCATCTGGAAAGTTAGAACAACGAGTTGGATCGATTCAAAATGTTGTAGAGCTTATAAAAGGTATTTCGGATCAAACGAATTTACTTGCTTTAAATGCTTCAATCGAGGCAGCACGTGCGGGTGAACAAGGTAAAGGCTTTGCTGTTGTTGCGGAAGAGGTTCGGAAATTAGCGGAACAATCAAAAGAAGCAACAGTAGAAATTGCGACGATGATTGGTGATGTACAAGTAGAGGTAAGAAGAGTTGTAGAAGTTGTAAGTAAATTAAAAGATATTGCGGATATACAAAATAATGTTACGACAGAAGCAGAGGCGGAATTCCGCACAATTATGTCAGTTGTTAATACCATCAGTACTTCAGTGGAACAAATTGTAGAAGAGGTACATAACATCGGTCATGAGCAAGGGGAAATTACAGCGGTCATGCATACAATTGCTGGTACGAGTCAAGAAAGTGCAGCTGTTTCGGAAGAAGTAAATGCTGCAACTGAATCACAAGTGAATCATCTAGAAAAGGTAGCTCATACGATGGAAAGCTTGACCGAGCATATGAGAGACTTGGAAAGATTGGTTGAGCAATTTAAAATAGAGGAATAACAAATTAGTAAAATGATGCGTATTTCGGTAAAATAGATAATGGATATATAAGAAGCAATTATAGGAGGAAGACTACTATGGCAATTGTTGACGTATCGATTATTCCAGTAGGAACAGGTAATCCAAGTGTTAGTGAATATGTAGCAGAAGTACAAAAGGTGCTAGAGAAAAATGCAGATCGCGTGAAGTATCAATTAACACCAATGAATACAATTATTGAAGGAGATCTTCCTGTCATTCTAGAAGTAATTCAACAAATGCATGAAGTTCCATATACGAAAGGTGCACAGCGCGTTGCAACAACAATTCGTATCGATGATCGTCGTGATAAAGTAAGCACAATGGAGAAGAAATTAAACTCTGTTCGATCAAAATTATAAAGAAAAGCAGCGATCTTCGCTGCTTTTTTCATATAGGAGGTAGATAAGATGAGTGAAAAATTTAACGAACAATTTGACGGGTTGTTAGAGAAATACACGGAACTATTACTTGGAGAGAGCAATGAAGAGAGAAAAGAACAGGTACAGAAGTGGGCACTGTATTCTTACATAGCGAAGACGATGCCGGCTTTAGTGAAGCATTGGAATGAGACGTATCCCGATGCGAAAGAAGAGATGGTGCAGTTAATTACACATATTAAAAGGCTGAATGAAGAGAAGAGAAATGAGCAATAAAAAAACTTGAGGTAAATATAATCTCAAGTTTTCTGTATTAATATCCTCATATAATTTACATGGAATATAAAGGGTTTTATAGGCATGTCGAATATTTTCGGCATGCCTATTTTGTGCCTATTAAACTCTATTTTTCTAAATGTCGAAAAATATTTCAGACATATTTATAAGCGAGAATATAGGTTTTTAAATGTTTTTATAGTATTTTATAAATTATCTAAATAATTATTTGTATCCAATAATTTTAAACAATGATATAATTTCGAAGAGGGGTAAAAAACAGATAAATTAAGTCATAGGGGTGAATTACATGGAACAATTAATGCGAAATTCGTTTCTTTTCTTATCTAAAAATAAAGCGCTAACAAAACTGGCTAAAAAGTACGGTTTACGCTTTGGCGCAGGTCGCTTTGTCGCAGGGGAGACAATTGAATTAGCGACAGCAGCTATTAAACAATTAAACAAGCAAGGACTTTGCGTAACAATCGATTATTTAGGGGAATTCGTTGATAATGAAGCGGAAGCAAATGAAATGGCTAACCAATCGATTGAAGCAATCCGTGCAATTGGAAGAGAAGGTCTTGATTCGCAACTTTCTTTAAAGATGACTTCTATGGGGCTAGATATCTCTGATGAAATCGTAATGAACAATATGCGCCGCATTTTAGAAGCTGCAAAAGAAAATGGTGTGTTCGTTACAATTGATATGGAAGATTATACACGCTGCGGAAAGACAATTGATATCTTTAAACAGTTAAAGTCTGAGTACGATAATATTGGTACTGTTATTCAAGCTTACCTATATCGTACAGAAAAAGATATTGAAGACTTAAATGCTTATAATCCTAATTTACGTCTTGTAAAAGGGGCTTATAAAGAACCTGAAGAAGTGGCGTTCCCGGACAAGAAAGATGTAGATGACAATTATAAAAAGATTATTAAGATGCACTTATTAAATGGAAATTATACTGCAATTGCTTCACATGACGAAGCGATTATTGAATATACAAAAAAACTTGCCGAAGAACACAACATTCCAAGGGATCAATTTGAATTCCAGATGTTATATGGTATTCGTAATGAGCGTCAACTTGAGCTAGTAAAAGAAGGTTACAAAATGCGTGTTTACGTACCTTATGGAAACGACTGGTATGGCTACTTCATGCGTCGTCTAGCAGAGCGTCCAGCAAACGTTGCGTTCGTATTAAAAGGTATGGTTAAAAAATAACCAAGGAGAAAATACTCCTTGGTTATTTTAATTGCTGAAATGCGTAATGTGCCATTTTCTTCGTATCAGGATACAGTTGCTTGCGAGTAGAAGATAATACAACATTAATGACGCGTTTACCGTCTTTCTCATCCACTGTTACGACTGTATATTTTCCGAGTGCTGATAGACCGCTTTTACTTCCAATTGCATATGGATCATCATATAGTTCTTCTCGTCCATAGTTTGCAATCTTTGGAGAGCGTTCTGAAGTATGTAGAGTTGTACGCGTTGAATTCATATATTCTAAAACAACTGGGTACTTTAATGCTTCTTTCGTAATTATAGCAATGTCATATGGTGATACTTTGTTTCCTAGTGCATCAGCACCACTTGCGTTTTTGAAAGTCGCATGCTTTGTACCGAGTTCCTTCGCTCTAGCATTCATCATTTTTACAAATTCATTTTTTGATCCTGCGATATGTTCTGCGATGGATTCAGCTATTGGGTCTGCACTAATGATAAGCATCAGTTTTAATGCCTCATCACGTTTTAACTTTTCCCCAGCACGAAGTTTAATTTTCTTACTTTGACTTTCTGTTTTAATTGCGTTTTCTGTAACTGTAATTTCCTCATCCTCTTTTACATTCTCTAGTAAAAGAAGGGTTGTCATCATTTTGGCTATACTAGCCGGATAAGAGCGTTCGTCTTCTCGTTTTCCATACAAAATTTCACCTGTGTCTGCATCGATTGTAATCCCGTATTGCCCAGTGATGCTAGGTTGATCGGCTCTTACAGCTTGTTGTCTTTGTGCGTAAGAGAAGAAAATCATCCCTGTAAATAGTGTGGCAATCATTACAATCATAACTATTGTTCGTTTCATTATAATTCCCTCATTTGTTACAAATAAATTGGGCAGAAAAAGCAGCCATTACCCATTATGCCACGTTCTCTGCCCAAAAATATAGCGTTATTTTTCGCCTATATTATGCTTCTTATATTGTTGGTTATTACCTTGACGTCCTTTTTCCACGCCTCGATCAGTTGGTCCAGCGTTTCCTGTCACACTTGCTGCGCTAATTCCAGCCTTTGAAGGGTTCTTCTTAAGTTTTGCCATATATATTCCTCCAGTTTCGTCAGATTATAAAAAGGGAAAGTGTATTTTAGTGAAGAAAATACATATATAGCATAGCCAAATAAAAGAAAAATATTTATTTCAGAAAATTTTATCAATAAATATATTGCGAAAATTTAAACAGTATCATATATTTATTAGTAGAGGCTCACTCATTGATTGCGACTTATGTCGAAAAATTGAATGAGCATTCATTCAAGAATAGGGGGAGAATTGGATGTTCCAAATTAAAAAGGCTGCTGTTCTAGGGTCAGGCGTAATGGGTTCAGGAATTGCGGCACACTTAGCTAATATTGGTATTCCGACATTATTGCTTGATATTGTACCACCTGCGCTTACGAAAGAAGAAGAAGCGAAGGGACTTACATTAGAACATAAAAGTGTGAGAAATCGTTTTAGTAATACGGCACTACAAAAACTATTAAAGCAAAAACCAGCTCCTCTGACAGTGAAAGGAAATTTAGCACTGATTGAAGCAGGTAACTTAGAAGATGACCTTGAGCGTCTAGCTGATGTAGATTGGATTATTGAAGTAGTAGTTGAAAACTTAGATATTAAAAAGAAACTATTTGAAAAAGTAGATGCTGTTCGTAAACCGGGTTCTATCGTAAGCTCGAATACGTCAGGCATTTCAGTGGAAAAAATGGCAGAAGGTCGTTCAGACGACTTCCAGAAACACTTCTTAGGCACACACTTTTTTAACCCACCACGATATTTAAAACTTCTAGAGGTAATACCGACGAAAGAAACTGATCCACAAGTATTAAGCTTCATGAAACTATTTGGCGAAGACGTTCTTGGAAAAGGCGTTGTTATCGCGAAAGACACACCAAACTTTATTGGAAACCGCATCGGTACGTACGGTTTATTAGTAACTCTTCAAGAGATGGTAAAACGCGGCTATAGCATTGGGGAAGTTGATTCAGTAACAGGCCCACTTATTGGTCGTCCGAAGAGTGCAACGTTCCGTACATTAGATGTTGTCGGATTAGATACATTCGTACACGTTGCAAATAACGTATATGAAAACGTACAAGAAGAAGAGCGCGATGTATTTAAAGTACCAGCTTTCATGCATGACATGCTTGATAAAAAATGGCTTGGAAGCAAAACAGGTCAAGGCTTCTTCTTAAAACAAGGAAAAGAAATTTTAGAATTAAATCCAGAAACGATGGAGTACGAAGCTCGTAAAAAATTAAAAGCTGCATCGATCGAGTTAAGTAAACAAGAAAAAGGTTTATCGAATAAATTGAAAGCGCTTGTATATGCGAAAGACCGCGCAGGAGAGTTGTTATGGAACATCATTACACCAACTCTTTTATACTCTGCAAAACTTCATAAAGAAATTGCTGACGATATCGTTGCAATTGACCAAGCGATGAAGTGGGGCTTCGGCTGGGAGCAAGGACCGTTTGAAGTTTGGGATGCAATCGGCGTTGAAAAATCCGTTCAAAAGATGGAAGAAAACGGCGTAGTTGTTCCGACTTGGGTGAAAGAAATGTTAGAGAAAGGTTTCACTACTTTCTACAAACATGATAACGGAGATAGCTACTATTACGATAATGGCGAATATAAGCTAATTGAGCGTAATAAAAAAGCAATTTCTCTTAAGCAATTAAAAGCGAAAAATGGCGTATTAAAGAAAAATAGCGGAGCGAGCTTAATTGATTTAGGCGACGGCATCCTTTGCTTAGAATTCCATTCGAAGAGCAATGCAATCGGCATGGATATTACGCAAATGATTAACTACGCTGTTGATGAAGTAGAAAAGAATTATAAAGGTCTTGTTATCGGTAACCAATCGAAGAACTTCTGCGTTGGTGCGAATCTAGCAATGATCTTAATGGAAGCACAAGACGACAACTACTTTGAAATTGAGTGGGTTGTGAAAAACTTCCAAGATGCGATGATGAAAATTAAATACTCTTCTAAGCCAGTTGTAGCAGCGCCATATGGTATGACGCTTGGCGGAGGTACAGAAGTTTGCTTACCAGCAGCGAGCATTCAAGCTTCTAGTGAAACGTATATGGGCTTAGTAGAAGTTGGTGTTGGCTTAATCCCTGGCGGAGGCGGTAATAAAGAGCTATACATTAAACACTTAAATAAAATGGCAAACGGCGTAGAATTTGACTTGCAAAAAGTTGCAAATAAAGTGTTCGAAACAGTCGCAATGGCGAAAGTTTCAACTTCAGGACAAGAAGCGGTTTCTCATAACTTCTTAGGTGATAAAGACGGTATTAGTGTGAATGGTGATCACTTACTATACGATGCAAAACAGAAAGCACTTGCTTTATATGAAGCTGGTTATAAAGCACCGATTCGTAAAAAGATACCGGTTGTTGGTGAAACAGGATATGCAACTCTTGCACTTGGTGCAGAAGCAATGCATTTATCTGGCTACATTTCAGAGTACGACCTTCATATTGCGAAGAAACTTGCATATGTCATCGCAGGCGGAAAAGTGCCGTACGGAACAGAAGTTGATGAGCAGTATTTATTAGATGTAGAACGTGAAGCATTTATTAGCTTAGTAAGTGAGATGAAATCACAAGCAAGAATGCAGCACATGCTTGTAAAAGGAAAGCCATTACGTAACTAATAACGAGGGGAGATATCGTTCATGAGAGAAGCTGTCATTGTTGCGGGAGCAAGAACACCAATTGGAAAAGCAAAGAGGGGTTCATTAAAAACAGTTCGTCCTGACGATCTAGGGGCGTTAGTAGTAAAGGAAACGTTAAAGCGTGCGAATTATGAAGGACCAATCGATGATTTAATTTTCGGTTGTGCGATGCCAGAAGCAGAGCAAGGTTTAAATATGGCTCGTAATATCGGCGGATTAGCAGGACTTTCTTACGATGTTCCAGCTATTACAATTAACCGTTACTGTTCTTCAGGTTTACAAAGTATCGCTTACGGAGCAGAGCGCATTATGCTTGGTCACTCGGAAGCGGTATTATCAGGCGGAGCGGAATCAATGAGTTTAGTTCCGATGATGGGACACGTTGTTCGTCCGAATAGTCGCCTTGTAGAAGCAGCTCCAGAATATTATATGGGTATGGGACATACAGCAGAGCAAGTTGCTGTGAAATATGGAATTTCTCGTGAAGAGCAAGATGCATTTGCAGTAAGAAGTCATCAACGTGCTGCGAAAGCATTAGCTGCAGGAAACTTTGCTGATGAAACAGTATCTGTAGATGTAACGTTACGTACTGTTGGAGCAAATAACAAACTGCAAGAAGAAACAATTACTTTTGCGCAAGACGAAGGTGTAAGAGCAGAGACGACGCTAGATATTTTAGGTAAATTACGTCCAGCATTTAACGTTCGCGGTTCTGTAACAGCTGGTAACTCTTCACAAATGAGTGACGGCGCAGCATCTGTACTATTAATGGATCGTGAAAAAGCAGTGAGCGATGGTATGAAGCCACTTGCGAAATTCCGTTCATTTGCAGTAGCTGGCGTACCACCAGAAGTAATGGGAATCGGCCCAATCGCTGCCATTCCAAAAGCGTTAAAATTAGCTGGCTTAGAGCTATCTGATATTGGCTTATTCGAACTAAATGAAGCATTCGCTTCTCAATCGATCCAAGTTATTCGTGAACTTGGTTTAGATGAAGAAAAAGTAAACGTAAACGGCGGTGCAATCGCACTTGGACATCCACTTGGCTGTACAGGAGCAAAACTAACACTATCTCTTATTCACGAAATGAAACGCCGCAACGAACAATTCGGTATCGTAACAATGTGTATCGGCGGCGGAATGGGAGCAGCGGGAGTGTTTGAATTACTATAAAAAAAGTGCAGGTGGCTTGCTCAGAACAGGAGGTCGTTGGAAGCCCTGACGAAGAGGCGCTTTTTGCCTCACAGGAAGGGGTGAAACGACCGACTGTTCTAGCCACTGGAACTGGATTATGAAAAAAAGTGGAAGCGGCTTGCTCAGAATGTGAGGGGGATGGAGCTTCAGACGTAGAGGCGCTCTTTGCCTCGCAGGAAGAAGCGAAGCCACCGAACATTCTAGCCGCTGGAACTGGATTGAAAAAAGTGGAAGCGTCTCGTTCACAACGAGACGCCGACAATGCAAAGAATGGAAGCAACAAAGGTTTATAAAAAATAAACGGGAGAGCTAGCTTCTTTCGAAATGAAAGAAGCGGCTTATGAAAATATGAAGGAGGAAATTTTCATGGAAAAAACAGTAGGAAATGCGGTTAAAGGCGGTAGCTTTTTAGTAGATGAGATTACAATTGATCAAGTGTTTACGCCAGAAGATTTTTCATCTGAGCATAAAATGATTGCAAAAACAACAGAGGACTTTATCGTAAATGAAGTTCTTCCAGAGCTTGAATATTTAGAGCAACATGAGTTTGATCGTTCTGTTCGTCTTTTAAAAGAAGCTGGGGAACTTGGTTTATTAGGCGCTGACGTACCAGAAGAGTACGGCGGAATTGGTCTTGATAAAGTAAGCTCAGCGTTAATCGCAGAGAAATTCTCTCGCGCTGGTGGTTTTGCAATTACTCACGGTGCTCACGTAGGTATCGGATCTTTACCAATCGTGTTATTCGGTAACGAAGAGCAAAAGAAAAAGTATTTACCATTACTTGCAACTGGTGAAAAATTAGCTGCATACGCATTAACAGAGCCAGGTTCAGGATCTGACGCATTAGGTGCAAAAACAACGGCACGTTTAAATGCAGAAGGTACACATTACGTATTAAATGGTGAAAAACAGTGGATTACAAACTCTGCATTCGCTGACGTATTTATCGTATACGCAAAAATTGATGGAGAGCACTTCTCAGCATTTATCGTAGAGAAAGACTACGCTGGTGTATCTACAAGCCCAGAAGAAAAGAAAATGGGTATTAAATGTTCTTCAACTCGTACGTTAATTTTAGAAGATGCGTTAGTACCGAAAGAAAACTTACTTGGTGAAATCGGTAAAGGTCATATTATCGCATTCAACATTTTAAATATTGGTCGTTATAAATTAGGTGTTGGTACAGTTGGGTCTGCGAAACGTGCAGTAGAAATTTCAGCACAATATGCAAACCAACGTCAACAGTTCAAGCAACCAATCGCTCGTTTCCCATTAATTCAAGAGAAACTTGCGAATATGGCAGCAAAAACATATGCAGCTGAAAGCTCTGTATATCGTACAGTAGGCTTATTCGAAAGCCGAATGAGCACATTATCTGAAGAAGAAGTAAAAGACGGTAAAGCAGTAGCAGCTTCTATCGCTGAATATGCAATCGAGTGCTCTTTAAACAAAGTATTCGGTTCTGAAGTACTAGACTATACAGTAGATGAAGGTGTTCAAATTCACGGTGGTTACGGATTTATGGCAGAGTACGAGATTGAAAGAATGTATCGCGATTCTCGTATTAACCGTATTTTCGAAGGAACGAATGAAATTAACCGCCTAATCGTACCAGGTACGTTCTTACGTAAAGCGATGAAAGGTGAATTACCACTTCTTCAAAAAGCACAAAAATTACAAGAAGAGTTAATGATGATGATGCCAGAAGAAGTAGGCGATGAGCCATTAGCACTTCAAAAATATTTAGTAAATAACGCGAAGAAAATCGGCTTAATGGTAGCTGGATTAGCTGCTCAAAAATACGGTAAAGCATTAGATAAAGAGCAAGAAATTCTTGTGAATATCGCTGACATCGTAAGCAACTTATACGCAATGGAATCAGCTGTTCTTCGTACAGAAAAAGCAATTAAAACAACTGGTCTTGAAAAGAATAAACAAAAAGTGTTATACACTGAAGTATTCTGCCAAGAAGCATTTAACGAAATCGAAGCACATGCGAAAGAAACACTTATCGCAGTTGAAAACGGCGACATGCTACGTATGATGTTATCATCATTACGTAAATTAACTCGCCACACACCACTTAACGTAATTCCAAAGAAACGTGAAATCGCTGCGAAAATTTTAGAAGATGAGCGTTATACAGTTTAATACCTTTAAAGAACAGTAGTCGTTTATACGGCTACTGTTCTTTTTTCTGAAAAAATGAAATTTTTAGTGGCATAAAACTAATACCATTAGTATAATAAAACTAACGGTATTAGTTTTCGTGAAGAGGGAGATGGGAATATGAGAATGATGCATGAAAAAACGGTATATCAATTGTCATTTTTGCCAAGAGTGTTTCCTGTGAATTGTTACTTTGTGGAGGAAGAAGATGGTTTAACTTTAATTGATGCTGCTTTACCATATAGCGCAAAAGGAATTTTACAGGCGGCTGAGAAAATAGGAAAACCAATTACTAAGATTGTATTAACACATGCGCATGATGATCACATCGGTGCATTAGACGCATTAAAGGAAGTAATTCCTCATGTTCCAGTCTACATTTCTAAGCGGGACGCAAAGCTGTTAGAAGGAGATACGACGTTACAAAAGGATGAACCAAATACGCCAATAAAAGGCGGTGTACCTAAAAAGATAAAAACGGTACCTGATATTTTATTAGAAGATGGTGACCGAGTTGGATCGCTGCTTGCGATTATGACACCGGGACATACACCGGGCTCCATGTCGTTTCTTGATATAAGAAATAAAGCTCTTATTGTTGGGGATGCATTTCAAACAAGAGGAGGTACGGCTGTTTCGGGACAAATGAAATTTTGGTTTCCGTTTCCAGCGATGGCAACGTGGAGTAAAGAAATATCATTACAAAGTGCAGAGAAGTTAAGAGAATATGAGCCGTCCTTGCTTGCGGCAGGGCATGGGAAAATGATAAACGATCCAGGGGCTGTCATAGAGCTTGCTATTAAGGAAGCGAAGCGAAATATAGAAAGTAGAAAAGAGGGTTAATTTATGTCACCGAGAATCGGACTTACATTACAGAAAATTGTAGAAACAGCAGCAGAAATTGCAGATACAAATGGAATACAAGAAGTAACGTTAGCTTCATTAGCGCAAACATTAGGGGTACGTTCACCTTCGCTATACAATCATGTGAAAGGTTTACAAGATGTACGGAAACATCTTGGTATTTACGGAATCAAGCAGCTGTATAACAAACTGGAAGAAGCGGCCGAGGGTAAACGGATGGATGAAGCAATTCATGCTTTAGGAGAAGCGTATGTAGCATTCGTACGTAAACACCCTGGACTGTATGAAGCAACCTTTTTACGAGATGAAGAAGTAAGAAAAGCAGGTGACGGAATTGTAAAGCTTTGTCTTCAAGTTTTACAACAGTACGGCTTAGAAGGAGAGAATGCACTTCATGCGACACGTGGATTCAGAAGTATTTGTCATGGATTTGCGTCGATTGAACAGCAGGGCGGATTTGGTTTGCCGTTAGATTTGGATATAAGTTTACATGTATTGTTGGAAACGTTTATTAAAGGATTACATGTAATGCGAAAATGAATAAGAAGAAAGAAAACATCTGATTATGCTTTTGTACGGTAAGTTGCGGTTTGTTGGAGGCACATGACAAAAGGATGTGATGTGAAATGTTTGCAGGGCATTTTGGCTTAGCGGCAGTAGTAAAAGCCAAATCACCTAAACTACCACTTTGGGCTCTTATGGTAAGCACACAATTGTTGGATGTCATTTTTTTGCCGCTGTATATTTTAGGAGTAGAGACAATTGAACCTATTAATAGTAATGGTTATGGTGAAGCAATCATTCACGCGGATTATTCACACTCTTTAATCGGAGCACTGTTTATTGCTTTTGTTGCAGGAATAGTCGGTACGAGGCTGTGGGGAAAGCGAAATGGCTTTGTTATTGGAGCTGTAGTTTTTAGTCATTGGATTTTAGATTTACTTGTGCACCGTGCTGATTTGCCGTTACTTCCAGGGAATTTTGGAGACTTACCTATGCTTGGGTTTGGTTTGTGGCGATTTCCGGCTATTAGTATCATATCGGAATGTATTCTTATTGCGATAGGTGGTATATTATATTTCCGTTTTATTGTTTCAAGTGCGGGCGAACAAAAGAAATTTATAGCAAGAATAACCGGCGGGTTGGTAGTTATATTATTAATTTTTTCGTTGCTCATCAGTATAGTGTCTTGAATATGGATAGCCGGAAACCTTAGAAGCGATTCTAAGGTTTTTTAGTGCATATGATTCGAAAAGAATGGTAGGTGGGGGTGGATGGATTAAAGTTTCATTTTATTGATGTTAAAAATAATTTACATCATGTTAAAAATAAATTACAATTGAAATATAGAAAATAATGTAAAAAGGAGAGGTTATGAAACAGAGTGGAATTTTACAAAATAATCTCGTTGTACTCAGAGCGGAAAAACGCTGGTCACAAACTGATTTAGCGAACAAAGCTGGGGTAAGCAGACAAACGATCGCCTCAATTGAAGCGAATCGTTACAATCCATCTTTAATTTTAGCTTTTGAAATTGCACATATTTTAGGTAAGGAGTTTCATGAAGTTTTTCAATATAAGATAGAGGGGGAAACGGAATGAGTATTGTAATAGGGATCATAATCTCAGTAGCAGGACTAATAGGTGTTTTATATGCAACACGTTTTCAGAAGAATGAGGGGGAAGACGAAAGAGGCGAGCATATTACAGGAAATGCTGCTAAAATTTCATTATTTGTATTTTTATTTCTATATTTAGTTATCTTCTTAATTGGGAATGTATATTCGTTAACGGGCGAACAGTATAAATTAGCAAATGCATGTTTATTAGCTGGAGTGCTTTGTTCTTATGCTTTAACTATCGTAGTTTTGAAAAGAAGATATTAGATGAGAAAGAGCCTCTAGTGGTTTAGAGGCTCTTTTTTGTTAAATGATATTATTTTGCAGGTTTGAAAAATGTGCATATAGCTAAGGACAGGCAAACGAAAATAAATGCAATAGGATCTTGATATGGACTAGGCTCAGAGCCCTTCTGGATTTCTGTAAGGAAGTCGTGGGTTTTCATGTTCATTGCTCCTTTAACTATTAAGTTTTATATGATGCGAGGTTTATGGTGAATAGGAAGTGTTTTTTGAAATTTCATATAATAATTATTGCATAGCAATTCTATTCCTAAAACTATAAAATATAAAGTTTTTATAATATGTAAAATTGCATATTATTCTTTTTGTAAAAATTGTTATATTATCTTTATATTTAAATTAAATGATTTTAATGATATAAATGAGAATAACTGGAGGGATACTGTGAGTAAAACAGTGTTAGAAGCGTATAGTGCAGAAAGAAAAATAGAGAATATAACATATAAAAATCTATTTGTAATGATAGCAATGATTATAGGGATTTCACTCCTAGGAGGATTATTCCTTGGTTTAGCCTTTGGGATTTATGGAGAAGAAGCATTAAGTACTAAATTAGAAGGATATTATTTGCTCTTATTCGATGCATCTGTTGTTGCTATCGTTTTATTAGCTTATAAACCGGTTCTTCATTTTATTAAATCTATTTGGGATTTATCCGTTTTGAAGAGTGGGAAGACATATTTATATCTATTAATTGGTTTTATTATCATTGCAGTATCACAATATTTAATGTTACATGTATTTAGCTTTGAAAGTGCAGCAGAACAAAAGGAACAATTAGGGAGTTTAGGGCTTCAAAATAGCATACAAAGTATTATATATGTGTTAAGTGTTGCTATCATTACACCGGTTAAAGAAGAAATTCTATTTCGAGGTATTTTATATCGATTTTTAGAAAAGAGATATAATTTTTTAGTTAGTATCATGATTTCTTCCTTCGTTTTTGGAATTCTTCATGGAGGTCTTCTAATTACGGCAACGATTATGGGAATGGTATTTGCAATGTTATACAAAAAGACACAATCTATTATACCTAGTATTATTTTACATATTGTATGGAACTTACTTGTGAGTATAAGTATGATTGTATCTCTATAAAAATAAATACATAACCAGTATAAAAGATGAATGGCTTAGCTATTCATCTTTTATTTTGTATGCACGTGAAAAAGTTAATTTATGTATACAATCAAAAAATAGCTAAATACTAACAGTGAACGAACAAAGAAAGGTAGGAGTATTCTATGCAAAACTTAACAGAGCTTGAAGTAGAAAACTTACGTCATTTAATTGGTGGACACGCAACAATTATTAACAAGTTAGAGCAGTATGCACAAACGTGTACAGATCCACAATTGAAACAAATGTTACAAAAGGATGCGCAAGATGCACGAAATACGAAGCAACAATTAATGACTTTCCTAGGATAGGAGGAAGCGGAAAATGAATGAAAAAGATATGGTAAATGATTATTTAGCAGGGTTAAATGCAAGTTTAACAAGTTATGCAAATTATATTGCTCAGTCTGATAATGAACAGTTACACCAAACGTTAATCCAAATTCGTAATCAAGATGAAATGCGCCAACGTAATATGTATGAATACGCAAAGCAAAAAAGTTATTACAAACCGGCAGCACCTGCAAATCCAATGATTGTACAACAATTAAAAAGCCAATTAAGTGCGGAATAACAGAAAAAAGAAAACGAGCGAATCTATTCGCTCGTTTTCTTTTTGTATATGTCAATAAATACATAATAAATATTTTTCCAGTTGTAACAAATATGACGAAAATGGAATATAACAATTCACAAAAAGGACAAAAACTTTGCTCAATATTTCACAAAGTATCCATGGTTTCTATCGTGGGAACCTCTATAATTAGGAGTGTAAGGAACAAAAGAAATAGATTATATGATCAATTAGGAGAGATTGCTATGAAAAGACATACAAGAAAAATTGCAATTATCGGTACTGGATTAGTTGGATCAAGTTGTGCATATTCCATTGTCAATCAAGGCATTTGCGAAGAGCTATTATTAATTGATATAAATCATGAACGTGCAGTTGGGGAAGCAATGGATTTATCACACTGCATTAACTTTACAAATACAAGAACAAAAGTATATGCAGGAAGTTATGAAGACTGCAAAGATATGGACATTGTTATTATTACAGCAGGACCAGCACCAAAACCAGGGCAAAGTCGCTTAGATACTTTAGGAGCAAGCGCAAAGATTATGGAAAGTGTTGTTGGCGGCGTAATGGAAAGTGGATTTGATGGTATTTTCTTACTTGCATCAAACCCAGTTGATATTATTACATATCAAGTGTGGAAATTATCTGGATTACCTAGAAATCGTGTGATCGGTACTGGTACATCACTAGATTCTTCTCGCTTACGAACAATTTTATCTGAAATGTTACATGTAGATCCTCGTAGTATTCACGGGTATTCATTAGGAGAACATGGTGATTCTCAGATGGTTGCTTGGTCACACGTAACTGTTGGTGGAAAACCAATTCTGCAAATATTAGAAGAACAAAAAGAACGATTTGGTGAAATAGATTTAGATGAAATCGTTGAGAAGACTGCAAAAGCCGGATGGGAAATTTATAAACGAAAAGGTACTACTTATTACGGAATCGGAAACTCTCTAGCATATATTGCAAACTCAATCTTTAACGATGATCATCGTGTAATTGCTGTATCAGCTATTTTAGATGGTGAGTATGGTGAATATGATATTTGTACAGGAGTGCCAGCTATTATTACTAGAGATGGTATAAGAGAAATTGTAGAACTAAATTTAACAGAGGATGAAGAATCTCGATTCGCAAAATCAAACGACATTTTACGTGATTATATGAAAACAATTGGCTACTAACTTATAGGAGAAGGTGAAACAAATGAAGGAATATATAATGTCTCGTGTATTTAAAGCATCAGCTGGAATCGCACAAGGTATTTTCGTATCCCTTGGAATTGGTTTACTAATCGAAAATATAGGAAGAATTGTTGATATTCCGTTGCTTATTACAATCGGAGTTGTTGCAAAATCACTTATGGCACCAGCCATTGGTGCCGGAATTGCTTTTATGCTCGGTGCGAACGGTCTTGTAATCTTCTCAGCTATGGTAGCTGGAGCAATTGGTGCCGGATCCATTTCAATTACTGAAGCAGGTCTAATTATTAAAACAGGTGAGCCAATCGGTGCATTATTAACAGCGACTTTAGCTGTATATATTGGTAAACGTTTAAGTGGAAAAACTGCGTTAGATATGATGCTCGTTCCATTTGCGGCAATATTAGGTTCTGGTTTAGTCGGCATTTGGTTATCTCATAATATTACTCCTGTTTTAAATGCAGTTGGAGCATTCATTAAAGATAGTTCAGCTGGTAGCCCGTTCATCGCTTCTATCGTCATTGCAGTCGTTTGGGGATTATTACTTATCTCTCCAGCTTCATCAGCTGCGTTAGCGATCGCACTTAGCTTAGACGGTGTTGCAGGTGGTGCTGCTCTTGCAGGCTGCGTTGCTCAGTTTATCGGATTCTCTGTCATCTCTGCGAAAGAAAATAATTTAGGTGGCATATTAGCTCAAGCTCTTTGTACTCCGAAAGTACAGTTGCCAAATATCACTAAAAATCCAATGATTCTCGTCCCAACTGTCGTCGCCAGTGCGATAGTTGGTCCAGTATCTGCATTAATTTTCCAACTGGAAGCAGGAAAAGAAATTGCAGGTCTTGGATTAAGTTCTCTTATCGCACCAATTAATTTAATTTCCAGCGAAGGATGGGAAGTTGTCCCAGCGATGGTAATCACTTATATCGTCATTCCAGTAGCTGTTTCTTATATACTTTACATTGCTCTTAAAAAAGCAGGTCGTATTCACTCTGGTGATATGACTGTACCGCAATCTTAACTTGAAAATCTCCTTTTATATAGAGAAAAGCAGACTGAGAAGCCACAGTCTGCTTTTTACATTTTTTGATTTTGTTTTACTGGAACACGTACTGTTTCTTTTGCTAATAAAAGCTGAACGCCGAAGTAGAGTATGCTTGCAAGAGTCATTCCAGAAATGGCGTCTACAAATGCATGTTGCTTCGTAAATAGCGTTGATAAAATAATAAGCGTACCGAAGAAGGTAAGGATGTAATATTCAAAAGCATGCTGTTCTCTACGTTTAAAGGCAGCTAGCATAATGACAAATGTAGTAAGAACATGAATGCTCGGGAAACAATTTACCGGTTGATCGATACTATAAATATAGCGGACTAGTTCGGAAAATACGTCTGTTCCAACGACGGTTGGACGTGGTACAGTTGTCTGCCAAAAATAATAAATGGAAAAACAAGCAAGTTTTCCAAGAATGATACTACTTAAAGTGACATAATATTGCTTTCTATCTGCAAAGCAGTAATAAATAAGTGCGCCGTATAAGTAAGGAAACCAAAGTAAATAAGGAATAATAAATGCTTTCACAAATGGAATCCAATCATCTACTACAGTTGTGACATCTACTGCGTGTACAGTCGATTTATTTAATACATCGTAAAGGGGACTTACGAGTACGAGTAGAAGTATATAACTTAACGGAAGAAAAGATGAAAGTTTAAATTTCTTCATGATAATCTCCTATGTTTAGTAATGTAAGTAAATTCAATTGATTATAATATAGAAACGCAATTTGGGCTATCGATTTTGCTTACATTTTCTTGAATTCACCTTACGTTTTTGTCACTTGACTGAAAAGAAGGGGAGGGTGCTAAATGAAGCGTTTATCGTATTTCTTAGTTTTTATATTGATATGCCTAGCGAGTGCTGGGTGTGCAAAGGATAAAGAAGGAGAGAAATTAGAATATAACGGAAGAGCACTCGTAATTGGAGTTGTTGGAGAAAAACCGAAAGATACGTTTAGGAATGTAAAGTTTGAGGAAATAAAGTTAGAGGAACTGGAAAAGAAATCTAAGGAAGTAGATGGTTTTCTAATAATGAAAGATCACTTTCAAGAAGCCTCAACAGAGCAATATAAAAATGTATTTTCATCACTAAAGAAACCAGTATTTTTTATCGGTTTACAAGATAAATCATATTCGATTTTTATTACAAAAGGGATAGAGTATAACAGTGCCCGAAAAGATGTAAATGCGATGTATACGCAAGGGTTTGCAAATATCGGAAGTGGTGAAGGACAACAATGGGCAGTTGGTTTATCTAATGGCGGAAATACTGAAGAAAGCATTCATAATATGTATATCGTCGTATTTCAAACCATTGCAGATTATTTGAATAGATAATGAAGGAGCCTGCAAAAGAGGCTTCTTATTTTTTTAATCAAACGTTTGTTTAAGAGGTATGTTCGGTAGGAAGAAACTGATGTAGCTAAAGGGTGAACAAGGGAAAATAGGAATTTAATCAAACGTTTGTTTAACATATATGTTCGGTAGAAAGAAAACGATGTAGCTAAAAGAGTGAACAAAGAAAAATAGGGAGTTAATCAAACGTTTGTTTAACATATATGTTCGATACAGAATGAGAGGAAAATCTAAAAAAATTTATATATTTATTTTTCCTTAACAAATGGCGGAAAAATAAGAAAAATTTGCAGGATTATTAAAAATTATCACGAAATAAGTAAAAGTTTAGCGAATAATCGTTTGAAATAATAAAACGTTTTCTATATGATAAAGGTAAAGGTTAGTAAAAAAGTAGGTGAATTTATGACAGTAACATTTTATTCATATCCAAAGTGTGGCACATGTCAAAAAGCAAAGAAATGGTTTGAGGCAAACGATGTAGCATATGAGATGATTCATATTGTTGAAAATCCACCATCAAAAGAAGATTTACGTAATTTACATGAAAAAAGTGAATTACCATTAAAAAAATTCTTTAATACAAGTGGAATGCGTTACCGTGAACTTGGTCTGAAAGATAAGTTAAAAGATGCAAGTGAAGACGAAATGTACGAGCTTTTAGCATCTGATGGCATGTTGATTAAACGTCCAATTGTAACAGATGGAACGAAGGTAACACTTGGTTTTAACGAAGAGCAGTTTGAAAGTGTGTGGAAAAAGTACCAATAAGGTATTTTTACATAATTAATACATTCACTGGAGGTACAGTCATGAGCATTCCAAATAATTTACGTTACTCTGAAGAACACGAATGGGTAAAAACTGAAGGTAATGAAGTTGTTATCGGTATTACTCACTTTGCACAAAGTGAGCTAGGCGATATCGTATTCGTTGAACTTCCAGAAGTAGGTGCAACAATCGAAGCTGACGAGCCATTCGGAAGCGTAGAATCTGTTAAAACAGTTTCTGAATTATACGCACCTGTAAGCGGTAAAGTTGTAGCAGTAAACGAAGAATTAAGTGACCAACCAGAACTTGTTAACGAATCTCCATACGAGGGTGCATGGATGGTTAAAGTTGAACTTTCTGATGCAAGCCAAGTTGAAAAGTTATTAACTGCTGAAAAATATGCAGAAATGACAAACCAAGACTAATTATAGTCGACTGAAGGACAGCCTTTGTGCTGTCCTTTTTTATTTTGTGTTACATAATGCATTTAAAAACGAGCGCAAATGAATAAGCTATTATAGGAATGAATGTTTTTCGATAAGGTTTCATGGGGCTTTGTAATCTGAACGAGCCGCTTGCGCTTTTCTTTTGCAAAAATAAACAGGAAACAACATGAAAATAACGAATATACTATATACTAAGTTAAAGGTTGTATAGTATATGGTGATCGGGTGATGACATATGATTTATGTAGAAAAAGTCATTATTGTAGAAGGTACATCAGATAGAAGAAAGATTGAATCTATTATTCGTGAACCGGTGGAAATTGTTTGTACAAATGGTACAATTGGTTTGTCGAAAATGGATGAGCTCGTCGATCAGTTTTTTGATAAGGAAGTGTATGTGCTAGTGGATGCTGATGATGCTGGAGAAAAGTTAAGGAAACAGTTTCGAAAAGAATTTCCGCAAGCAGAGCATATTTATATTGATCGCTCGTACCGGGAAGTGGCAACAGCGCCATCTTCACACTTAGCAAATGTATTATGGGGAGCTGACATTGACGTTTATACAGAATATTTACGGTAAGGAATGATAGAAGTGATTGACTGGACAGGAGCCGAAGCTACAGCCCTAATAGAGAATGAAGAAAAAACAGTGTTATATGTATATACTCCAATGTGTGGAACATGCCAATTAGCAAAAAAGATGTTAACAGTCGTTGAGATGACAATTGAAGATCTCAAAATTGGAATGTTAGATTTAAATTATGCTCCGCATTTCGCGAAAGAGTATGGAATTGAAAGTGTACCTTGTTTACTTGTTTTTGAAAATGGGACACTCATGAAGAAGATATATGCATTTCATTCGGTTGAATATTTATATACGGAATTAAAGTAGGCGGCAAAGTTTTTGCCGCCTCGACATATTTCTTGGGAAATATGTCGAGATGCAGGGTGGTTACAGTATTTGTCGAGCGAAAGTAACAGGATTGCTCTTTAGTGAGAGGGAATGGTATGTAATAGAAAGTGATATGAAGGATGTGATTTAGAGTGGAATTATATTCTTTGCTTCAATCATTTGTAAATTACGCTAATGGTCAATATCATTTAGAGCCGCTTTTAAGACAAGGAGAAAAAACTGTTAATTTCCGCTTTGGAGATGAAAGTTGTTCGTTACAAATTTCAAGAGATTATATAGAACTGTTGAAAGAAGAAAGAGGAACGGAGCAAATCGTTTGTGTAGATGAAGAAGATGTAAAACAATTGGTGAATGGCAATGTACGATTGCAAACGTTAATGAACGATGGACGTATACAATATTCGGGAACGTATCGAACGATGTTATTAATTGAATCGATGTTTCATATATGTAAACCGATGTCAGTGGGCGCTTAAAATTCTGAAGTTTCGTTTTTTACGAAAATTTCTGTTGACATGGTGTGTGGATATTGATACAATTCAATTCATAAAATATAGACAATTTCATAAATTACAAATCAGACGAAAATGTAATCTGATTTCTCTTATCAAGAGAGGTGGAGGGACTGTGCCCTGTGAAGCCCGGCAACCGTCAACTTATGTTGAAATGGTGCCAATTCCTGCAAAGCAAATGCTTTGAGAGATGAGAGAGAGGGATAATGTTGTTATATACGCATATAAACCTTTCTGCTTCTCTAAAGCGGAAAGGTTTTTTTATTGTTTGAATGTGGAGGACATTCAAATAATAAAAGTAATGAGAACGGTGGACTACACGCATCAAAAATAAAAAATTGCGGAGTCGATCAAAAATCTAGCTTCAGCGGCTAGAACAGTCGGTCGTTTCATCCCTTCCTATGAGGCAAAAAGCGCCTCTACGTCTGGGATTCCAACGCCCTCTTGTTCTAAGCGAGCCGCTTACGCTTTTTATTAAAAAAAGGGGTGATACACCATGATTCTATTAGAGAATGTAAAGAAAATATATAAAGCAAAAAGCGGTGATGTCACTGCTGTAGATAATGCCAATTTAAAAATAGATAAAGGTGAAATATTTGGTGTTATCGGATATAGTGGCGCTGGAAAAAGTTCTTTAATTAGATTGTTCAATCAGTTGGAGAAACCAACTTCTGGCCAAATTACAATTGCAAATCGTGTCATTTCAGCGATTACAGGAAGCGAACTTCGTAAGGCAAGACAAGAGATCGGAATGATTTTTCAACACTTCAACTTACTTTGGTCACGAACTGTACGTGAAAATATTGAGTTCCCACTTGAAATTGCAGGTGTTGATAAGACGAAGAGAAGGAAACGCGTGGATGAGTTAATTCATCTTGTTGGATTAGAAGGAAGAGGAGACGCGTACCCATCTCAGCTGAGCGGAGGACAGAAGCAACGTGTTGGTATTGCGAGAGCGTTAGCTAACAATCCGCAAGTACTTTTATGTGATGAAGCAACGTCCGCTCTTGATCCAGAAACGACAGATCAAATTTTAGATCTATTATTAGATATTAATAAACGTCTCGGCTTAACAATTGTACTTATTACACACGAGATGCACGTAATTCGAAAGATTTGTAATCGAGTGGCGGTAATGGAGAAAGGAAAGATTGTAGAAACGGGTCCAGTACTTGATGTGTTCCGTAATCCGCAGCAAGATATTACGAAACGATTTGTACAGCAGTTAACGGATTCTGAAGATACAAATGAAACGATTGAAAGTTTAATTGAAAAATATCCAGATGGAAAAGTAGTTCGTTTGCAGTTTATCGGTGAAGCTGTAGAAAGACCAGTACTTCAAAGATTAATGCAACGCAGTGATATAGAAGTTAGCATTTTGCAAGGAAATATCGCACAAACGAATAACGGCTCTTACGGTAGTTTAGTTGTTCATTTAAATGGTGAGGAAACAGCGATTCAGCAAGCAATAGAGGGAATACATCAAGATCAAGTAGAGCTGGAGGTGATTGCACATGGATAAATTACTCACAAATGTTGATTGGAATCAAATGTTAGAAGCAACGGGTGAAACGTTATATATGACGGCAATCGCAGCTCTTGCCACATTTGTTTTAGGACTCATTTTAGGATTGTTACTCTTTATGACAGCGAAAGATAATTTATGGGAAAACAAAGCGGTTAACACGGCGATTGGAGCGTTCGTAAACATTTTCCGCTCGATACCGTTCATTATTTTAATCATTTTATTAATCCCATTCACAAAGATTCTGCTTGGAACAATTCTTGGAGCGAGTGCAGCACTTCCAGCTTTAATTATTGGAGCGGCACCGTTTTACGCGAGAATGGTTGAAATCGCCCTTCGTGAAATTGATAAAGGTGTAATTGAAGCTTCAAAAGCGATGGGAGCAAAAACAAGCACAATTATTTTGAAGGTGTTAATTCCAGAATCGTTACCAGCATTAGTATCTGGTATTACGGTTACGACAATTGCTTTAGTAGGCTATACAGCAATGGCGGGAGTTGTTGGTGCTGGTGGCCTTGGAACACTTGCTTATTTAGAAGGATTCCAACGAGGAAATAACGACGTAACAATCGTTGCGACAATTTGTGTATTACTAGTTGTATTTTTCATTCAATGGATTGGTGATCGTGTAACGACTCGAATAGATAAACGATAATAAAAAACGGGAGGATGTTTCAAATGAAAAAGTTATTACTTACAGCACTTATTTCAACTTCTATTTTTGGGTTAGCTGCTTGTGGCGGCAAAGATAAAGATGAAAAGAAACTTGTTGTTGGTGCTTCTAACGTACCGCACGCTGAAATTTTAGAAAAGGCAAAACCGTTACTTGAGAAAAAAGGAATTGAATTAGAAGTGAAAAAATTCCAAGATTACGTGTTGCCAAATAAATCGTTAGCAGATAAGGATTTAGACGCAAACTATTTCCAACACATTCCGTATTTAGAAAAAGAAATTAAAGATAAAAAATACGATTTTGAAGTAGCAGGAAAAATTCATTTAGAGCCAATTGGTGTATATTCTCAAAAATATAAGAGCTTAAAAGAACTTCCAGACGGAGCGACAATTATTATGAGTAATTCAGTTGCTGATCATGGACGTGGTTTAGCAATTTTACAAAAAGAAGGCATTTTAAAAATTAAAGATGGGGTGGATCCAGTTAAAGCAACTCCAAAAGATATTGCGGATAACCCGAAAAACTTGAAATTCAAAACAGATATTGAGCCTGGTTTATTGCCACAAGTGTATAACAATAAAGAAGGCGACGCGGTTCTAATTAACTCGAACTATGCAATTGATGCGAAGTTAAACCCAGAAAAAGATGCAATTGCAATTGAAAGTAATGATTCACCATACGCAAACGTAGTAGCTGTTCGTAAAGGTGATAAAGATAAGAAAGAGATTAAAGCTCTTGTAGAAGTATTACATTCTAAAGAAATTGAAGATTTCATTAATAAAGAATATAAAGGGGCAGTTGTTCCTGTAAAAGAATAATTGCTGTAAAAGGGCTGGTGTATGCCAGCCTTTTTTATAACTACATAATTATACGGGAGAAGGGGACATCAAATGAAAAAGATTCTATTGTCAGTTGTTACAGCGCTGTCTGTATTTACATTAGCTGCTTGCGGAGGAAAAGAGGAGAATAAGCTTGTTGTGGGAGCTTCTAACGTACCGCACGCTGTTATTTTAGAAAAGGCACAGCCAATATTAGAGAAAAAGGGTATTAAATTAGAAATTAAAAAATTCCAAGATTATGTGCTGCCGAATAAAGCGTTAGCGGATAAGGAAATTGATGCAAACTACTTCCAGCACATTCCTTACTTAGATAAAGAAATTCAAGAAAAAGGATATAAAATTGTAAACGCAGGAAAAATTCATTTAGAGCCAATGGGCATTTATTCTAAGAAATATAAAAGCTTAAAAGACTTACCAGATGGCGGGACAGTGATTATGAGTAATAACGTAGCGGAGCGTGGCCGTATGCTAGCACTGTTACAAAAAGGCGGCGTTATTAAATTAAAAGACGGAGTAGATGTTGTGAAAGCAACAGTAAAAGATGTTGTAGAAAATCCGAAAAACTTAAAGTTTAAAACAGATGTAGAGCCTGGTCTTTCACCGAAGTTATATGAAAATAATGAAGGTGATGCATTATTTATTAATTCAAACTATGCAATTGATGCAAAATTAAATCCAACAAAAGATGCGATTGCGATTGAAGGATCAGACTCTCCGTATGCAAATATTATTGCAGTTCGTAAAGGTGACGAGAAGAAAAAAGAAATTAAGGAGCTAGTAGAAGTGCTGCATTCAAAAGAAATTCAAGATTTTATTAATAAAGAATATAAAGGTGCTGTACTTCCGGTAAGTGAATAGATATAAGGAAAGGGCTGGAAATTTACCAGTCCTTTTTTCTTTATATAAATAAGAAGAAAGGTGTATCATATAAGGATGCAAGTGAAATACTTATATACATTTGTGAAAAAATTGTTACTTTTTTTCATCGTTTGCGATATCATTTTATTTGATATAAAATTAGAATGAGAATAAAATGAGAATATGAACGTTTTAGGAATTTTTAAAATGTATATATAGGATTAATGGAGGTATTGAGATGGCTGGTTCTACATTAACGGTTAAAGACTTACACGTATCAATTGATGGCAAAGAAATTTTAAAAGGTGTAAACCTTGAAGTAAAAGGTGGAGAAATCCACGCAATTATGGGACCTAACGGAACAGGTAAATCAACTTTATCTTCTGCAATTATGGGTCACCCAAAATATGAAGTAACAGAAGGTAGCATCATCATCGACGGTGAAGATGTATTAGAAATGGAAGTAGACGAGCGCGCGCAAGCAGGTCTATTCCTAGCAATGCAATATCCAAGTGAAATTAGCGGAGTAACAAACGCTGACTTCTTACGTTCTGCAATTAACGCACGTCGTGAAGAAGGCGATGAAATTTCTCTTATGAAATTTATCCGTAAATTAGATAAAAACATGGAATTCCTAGAAATGGATCCAGAAATGGCACAACGTTACTTAAACGAAGGTTTCTCTGGCGGTGAGAAAAAACGTAACGAAATTCTTCAATTAATGATGATTGAGCCAAAAATCGCAATCTTAGACGAAATTGACTCAGGTCTTGATATCGATGCATTAAAAGTTGTATCTAAAGGTATTAACGAAATGCGCGGCGAAGACTTCGGTTGCCTAATGATTACGCATTACCAACGTTTATTAAACTACATCACTCCAGACTTCGTTCACGTTATGATGAACGGTCGTATCGTTAAATCTGGTGGACCTGAGCTTGCACAACGTCTAGAAGCTGAAGGTTACGACTGGATTAAAAAAGAATTAGGTATTGAAGACGAAACAACAGAGCAAGAAGCGTAAGAGAGGAGCATAAACATGACAATCGGTACATTACCTTTCGATCAAGAAACAATCCGTCAACGCGCAAGCGAAGTAAACGAAGCAGCTTGGTTGACTGAGTTCCGCTTACAAGCTCTTGCACAAGCAACTGAACTTCCAATGCCAACTCCTGATAAAACGAAAATTGACAAATGGGACTTTATCGGAAAAGGCGACGCTGCTAAGCAAGAGCCTGTAAGTTCTTTAACAGAGCTTCCAGAAGCAGTGAAAAACTTAATCGATGAAAATAACAGCGTATTAGTGCAACGTACTGGTACAACTGCATTCGTTTCTTTAGCAGACGAAGCAAAAGAAAAAGGTGTTATTTTCACAGACATCGTAACAGCTGCAACAGAGCATGCTGAACTAGTACAAAAGTACTTAATGAAAGACGGCGTGAAGGTAGACGAGCATCGTCTAACTGCACTTCATGCTGCATTAATCAACGGTGGTGCATTCGTATATGTTCCGAAAAACGTTGTTCTTGAAACTCCACTTCAAGCTGTATTCTTAGTAGACGGCGAAGAAGCTAACGTATATAACCACGTATTATTCGTAGCTGATGCGAACAGTACTGCAACTTATGTAGAAAACTACGTTGCAAATGAAAATGCTAAAGGTATTGCAAATATCGTAGCAGAAGTAATCGTGGAACAAGGCGCACAAGTGAAATTCGGTGCGGTTGATTTATTAGCAAAAGACGTAACAACTTACGTTAACCGCCGCGGTATTGTTGGACGCGACGGCCGCGTTGATTGGGCTCTAGGCCTTATGAATGACGGAAACACAATTTCAGAGAACGTTACAAACTTAATGGGCGACGGTTCATATGCTGATACGAAAACAGTAACAATTGGCCGTGGTAACCAAACACAAAACTTTACAACTAAAGTTGTTCACTTCGGTAAACACTCTGAAGGTTGGATTTTAAAACACGGTGTACAAAAAGATAGTGCAACATCTATCTTTAACGGAATTGGTAAGATTGAACACGGTGCATCTAAATCAAATGCACAACAATCTTCTCGCGTTCTTATGTTAGATGAGAAAGCACGCGGTGATGCAAACCCAATTCTTTTAATTGACGAAGATGATGTTATGGCAGGGCACGCAGCTTCAGTAGGTCGCGTAGATCCAACTCAACTATACTACTTAATGAGCCGTGGTATTCCAAAACGCGAAGCAGAACGTTTAGTCATCCATGGATTCTTAGCACCTGTAGTTAATGAGCTTCCAATTGAAGGAGTAAAAGCACAGCTTGTTGAGGTAATTGAAAGGAAAGTTCGCTAATGAATATTCATGAAATACGCAAACAGTTTCCAATTCTTGATCAAAAAGTGAACGGCAAACAACTTGTTTATTTCGATAGTGCAGCAACTTCTCAAAAACCAATTCAAGTCATTGAAACGTTAGAACGTTACTATAAAGAATATAACTCTAACGTGCATCGCGGTGTTCATACGCTCGGTACGAAGGCTACCGACGCGTATGAAGGTGCACGCGAGAAAGTTCGCAAGTTTATTAATGCGAAATCAATGGAAGAGATTATTTTCACGCGCGGAACGACAACTGCATTAAATACAGTAGCGGCTAGCTATGGTCTTGAAAATGTAAAAGAAGGCGATGAAATCGTTATTTCTTACATGGAGCACCATAGTAACATCATTCCGTGGCAACAAGTTGCGAAGAAAACTGGTGCAACTTTAAAATATCTTCCGCTTCAACCAGATGGGACAATTTCAATAGAAGATGCTCGTCAAACAATTACAACGAATACAAAAATCGTTTCTATCATGTATGTTTCTAACGTACTTGGAACGATTAACCCTGTAAAAGAAATCGGAGCAATCGCACACGAAAATGGCGCAATTATGGTTGTTGACGGTGCACAAAGTACACCTCATATGAAAGTGGATGTACAAGATTTAAACTGTGATTTCTACGCATTATCTGCTCATAAGATGTGCGGCCCTACAGGTATCGGCGTATTATATGGTAAGAAAGAATTGCTAAACAATATGGAGCCAATTGAATTTGGCGGTGAAATGATTGATTTCGTAGATCTACAAGAATCTACTTGGAAAGAGCTTCCGTGGAAGTTCGAAGCAGGTACGCCGATTATCGGTAATGCAATCGGACTTGGTGCGGCAATTGATTTCCTAGAAGAAATTGGTCTTCATAATATTGAAAAGCATGAGCATGAATTAGCGCAATACGCTTTAGAAAGACTATCAGAAGTAGATGGCGTTACAATTTATGGTCCAAAGCATCGCGCTGGTCTTGTTACATTTAATATTGAAGACGTACATCCTCATGATGTAGCGACAGTATTAGATGTAGAAGGTATTGCGGTTCGCGCAGGACATCACTGTGCACAACCGCTTATGAAGTGGCTGAAAGCTTCTTCAACAGCACGTGCGAGCTTCTATTTATATAATACAAAAGAAGAAATTGATACATTTGTTGAATCGCTAATCAAGACAAAGGAGTATTTCACAAATGTCATTTAATAATTTAGATACGTTATATCGTCAAGTTATTATGGATCATTATAAGAATCCTCGTAACCATGGCGTGTTAGAAGATAGTGTTACCGTTAACTTGAACAATCCAACTTGCGGCGATCGTATTCAACTTACGATGAAAGTAGAAGAAGGTATTGTGCAAGAGGCGAAGTTTGAAGGCGAAGGATGTTCAATCTCAATGTCTTCAGCTTCAATGATGACACAAGCAGTAAAAGGTAAGAAAATTGAAGAAGCACTTCAGCTTTCGAAAATTTTCTCTGACATGATGCTAGGAAAAGAGTACGATGACAGCATCGATTTAGGAGATATTGAAGCATTACAAGGCGTATGCAAGTTCCCTGCACGTATTAAATGTGCAACATTAGCGTGGAAAGCGTTAGAAAAGGGCTTAAACGAAGATAAGTAATGTTAAAGGTTCCTAAAAACGAGGTTATCTAAGGAGGGACACACCAACATGGCGAAGCAACTGCCAGATATCGGCGATTATAAATATGGTTTCAAAGACAAAGACGTTTCGATTTTCCGTGCTGGACGCGGTTTAACAAAAGAGATCGTTGAAGAGATTTCACGTATGAAAGAAGAACCACAGTGGATGTTAGACTTCCGTTTAAAATCACTGGATAAGTTCTACGAAATGCCAATGCCACAATGGGGCGGCGACTTAAACGACTTAGATTTCGATGAAATTACGTACTACGTAAAACCATCTGAGAAATCTGAGAAGTCTTGGGATGAAGTACCTGATGAAATTAAAGCTACATTTGATAAATTAGGTATTCCAGAAGCTGAGCAAAAATATTTAGCTGGTGTATCTGCACAGTACGAATCTGAAGTTGTATACCACAACATGAAAGAAGACCTAGAAGCTCTAGGAATCGTCTTCAAAGATACAGATAGCGCATTAAAAGAGAACGAAGATATTTTCCGTGAGCATTTCGGAAAAGTAATCCCGCCAACAGACAACAAATTCGCAGCATTAAACTCTGCAGTTTGGTCTGGTGGATCATTCATCTACGTTCCAAAAGGTGTGAAAGTTGATACACCACTTCAAGCGTATTTCCGTATTAACTCTGAAAATATGGGACAATTCGAGCGTACGCTTATCATCGTAGACGAAGGCGCACACGTACACTACGTAGAAGGTTGTACAGCACCTGTTTACACGACTAACTCACTTCACAGTGCGGTAGTAGAAATCATCATTAAGAAAGATGCATATTGCCGTTATACAACAATCCAAAACTGGGCGAACAACGTATACAACCTAGTTACAAAACGTGCGGTTTGTGAAGAAAACGCAACGATGGAATGGATTGACGGTAACATCGGATCTAAATTAACGATGAAATACCCAGCAGTTATCTTAAAAGGCGAAGGCGCTCGTGGTTTAACATTATCTATCGCGATTGCTGGTAAAGGCCAACACCAAGATGCTGGTGCAAAAATGATTCACTTAGCACCAAACACGTCTTCAACAATCGTTTCTAAATCGATTGCGAAGCATGGTGGTAAAGTAACTTACCGTGGTATCGTACACTTCGGACCAAAAGCGAAAAACTCTCGCTCTAACATCGAATGTGACACGTTAATCATGGATAATCAATCTACATCTGATACAATTCCTTACAACGAAATCAAAAACGATTACGTTTCACTTGAGCACGAAGCGAAAGTATCGAAAGTATCAGAAGAACAATTATTCTACCTAATGAGCCGCGGTATTTCTGAGCAAGAAGCTACAGAAATGATCGTAATGGGCTTCATCGAGCCATTCACTCGCGAACTTCCAATGGAATACGCAGTTGAAATGAACCGCCTAATCAAGTTTGAGATGGAAGGTTCTATTGGTTAAATAGAAATGCGGAGCCGACTGTTCAGACCCGTTGGCTAAGGTTCTTTCGCACAGAAGATGCTTTTTATCTTCTGGTGCGGAAGGTTCTTAGACATGAGGGTCTAGGAGGCAAAGCTGGACAATATTTAAAGTGGAGGCGGCTCGTCCAGAATGTGAGGGGGATGGAGCTTCTGACGTAGAGGCGCTTTTTGCCTCATAGGAAGAAGTGAAGCCACCGAACATTCTAGCCGCTGGAACTGGATAATATATAAAGAAAGCGCCCTGCTGTGCAGGGCGCTTTTTTATTGTGTGAGCTGGGCTCGGGGTGGGGTTAGCCGAGATACCCAGGTGGGTTTCCAGCTGGATATATCAGCGATTTTTCAAATATATCGATCACAACTCGGAATATATGATGATGTATAAAAGTATGTGTAAACATTTTTAGGCAAAAAATAAGGCAAAGTACCCCCTAGGTTTATCCAGAACCTAAAATGAAAGGAGACTTTGCCTCATGCC
>NZ_JAKUEN010000025.1:0-29022 GCF_022662915.1 Bacillus cereus group sp. BfR-BA-01453
ATGATGGCAGAGAGGTCACACCCGTTCCCATACCGAACACGGAAGTTAAGCTCTCTAGCGCCGATGGTAGTTGGGACCTTGTCCCTGTGAGAGTAGGACGTCGCCAAGCAAAAACCTAAGTCGTTTCGACTTAGGTTTTTTTGTGTTTATTTATATATATCAAATGTCATAATCCGTAAATTTAGTAATCTTAATGAGAGAAAAGAATGAAAATGAGGCTATTGAGGGTAACTGTTATTTCTTACTACAAGTATATATTTTACATAATGAGAGTAAGAAAAGCGGGATGATATAAGAATGAAAATAAGTATTCAATCATTAAAGTAATGAATGCGATACAAAGGAATAGAAACGATATGCTTTATTCCGCATTAACGGGCAGTAAGACCCCCACCTCAAATTTCAGCGGAAGCAAAGAAGCTAGGTGTGGGATCAACTGCCCGTAAAAGCCCGATTGTTGAAGGTTGATTAAAGTTTCACTTTATATAAAAGCATACGGAATTAATATACAAACCGTTTTGTGTATGGTAGATCTCTAGAAATATATATTCTAATTGCTTATCCTTCTTGCATATAGTTACAATTATTCTTTTGAATATAACTAAAACACGAACGTTATTGATGAGTAATAAAAAAACATTCGATTATTTGTTGACATTGTTTATGAAATATTGTTAATATAGCCATAGAAAGAATAATATATAAGACCTCATATAATCGCGGGGATATGGCCTGCAAGTCTCTACCTAACGACCGTTATTCGTTAGACTATGAGGGAAAGTCACTCGGTATTTTTCTATTCACAAGGGATACGTATGCCTGAGTAGAGCGCTTTCTCTCATAGTAAAAGAGAAAATGTTCTATTTCAGGCTTTTTTTATTTGAATCGGGGGGATTCTAATATGAAATCACTAGTTGGAGTCATAATGGGAAGCACGTCAGACTGGGAAACAATGAAATATGCTTGTGACATTTTAGATGAATTAAATATACCGTATGAGAAAAAAGTTGTATCCGCTCATCGGACTCCGGATTATATGTTTGAATATGCAGAGACGGCTCGTGAACGTGGATTGAAAGTTATTATTGCTGGAGCTGGTGGAGCAGCGCATTTACCAGGAATGGTTGCAGCGAAGACGAATCTTCCTGTAATCGGAGTTCCAGTTCAATCAAAAGCGTTAAACGGCTTAGATTCATTATTATCCATCGTCCAAATGCCAGGAGGGGTTCCAGTTGCAACTGTTGCAATTGGTAAGGCTGGTTCAACAAATGCTGGTTTACTTGCTGCACAAATACTTGGATCATTCCATGATGACATATATGATGCATTAGAATTGAGAAGAGAAGCAATTGAAAAAGATGTGCGCGAAGGTAGTGAGCTAGTATGACGAGAATCATTTTACCTGGAAAAACAATCGGTATTATTGGAGGCGGCCAGCTAGGAAGAATGATGGCATTGGCAGCTAAGGAGATGGGATATAAAATTGCTGTTTTAGATCCTACAAAAAACTCACCATGTGCACAAGTTGCTGATATTGAAATTGTTGCATCATATGACGATTTAAAAGCAATTCAGCATTTAGCGGAGATCAGTGATGTTGTCACATATGAATTTGAGAATATTGATTATAGATGTTTACAATGGCTTGAAAAACATGCTTACTTACCGCAAGGCAGTCAGTTGTTAAGTAAAACACAAAATCGTTTTACAGAAAAGAATGCGATTGAGAAAGCAGGATTACCAGTAGCAACGTATAGATTAGTTCAAAATCAAGATCAGCTTACTGAAGCAATCGCTGAATTATCATATCCTTCCGTCTTAAAAACGACGACAGGCGGATATGATGGGAAAGGGCAAGTTGTTTTAAGAAGTGAGGATGACGTTGATACAGCGCGAGAGCTTGCGAATGCAGCAGAGTGTATTTTAGAGAAATGGGTGCCTTTTGAAAAAGAAGTATCAGTTATTGTCATTCGTAGTGTAAGTGGTGAAACGAAAGTATTTCCGGTAGCGGAAAATATTCATGTAAATAACATTTTGCATGAATCCATCGTTCCGGCTCGCATTACAGAAGAACTTTCTCAAAAAGCTATTGCTTATGCAAAAGTGCTTGCGGATGAACTAGGACTTGTGGGAACACTAGCGGTAGAGATGTTTGTTACAGCTGATGGTAAGATTTACATTAATGAATTAGCACCAAGACCTCACAATTCAGGACACTATACACAGGATGCATGTGAAACGAGTCAATTCGGCCAACATATTCGAGCAATCTGTAATTTACCTCTTGGAGAAACAAATTTGTTAAAACCAGTTGTCATGGTAAACATTTTAGGCGAACATATAGAAGGGGTCCTAAGACAAGTGAATAGATTAACCGGGTGCTATTTACACTTGTATGGAAAAGAAGAAGCAAAAGCGCAGCGAAAAATGGGGCATGTTAATATTTTAAATGATAATATTGAAGTCGCTCTAGAAAAAGCGAAGAGTTTGCATATTTGGGACCATCAAGAACAACTGTTGGAGGGAAAAAGATGATTAGTCGTTATACACGCCCAGAAATGGGTGCAATTTGGACGGAAGAGAACAAATTTAAAGCGTGGTTAGAAGTTGAGATTTTAGCTTGTGAAGCATGGGCTGAGCTTGGCGATATTCCGAAAGAAGATGTTAAGAAAATTCGTGAGCATGCATCATTTGATATTGATCGTATTTATGAAATTGAAAAAGAGACACGTCATGACGTAGTTGCATTCACTCGTGCTGTATCAGAAACACCAGCATTAGGCGAGGAACGTAAATGGATTCATTACGGTTTAACATCTACAGACGTAGTAGATACAGCGTTATCTTATATCTTAAAACAAGCGAATGAAATCATATTAAAAGACTTAGAAAACTTCGTAAGTATTTTAGCTAATAAAGCAAAAGAGCATAAATACACGATCATGATGGGAAGAACACACGGTGTTCATGCAGAACCAACAACATTCGGTTTAAAACTTGGTCTTTGGTATGAAGAAATGAAACGTAACGTAGAGCGTTTCAAACAAGCTGCTAATACAGTTCGTGTTGGTAAATTATCTGGTGCGGTTGGTACATATGCAAATATCGATCCATTCGTAGAAAAGTATGTTTGTGAAAACTTAGGATTAGAAGCAGCACCAATTTCAACACAAACATTGCAACGTGATCGCCATGCTCATTACATGTCAACACTTGCATTAATCGCAACGTCTATCGAAAAGATGGCAGTTGAGATTCGTGGTTTACAAAAGAGTGAAACACGTGAAGTTGAAGAAGCTTTCGCAAAAGGTCAAAAAGGTTCTTCTGCAATGCCGCATAAGCGTAATCCAATTGGATCTGAAAATATGACTGGTTTAGCTCGTGTTATCCGCGGTTATATGATGACAGCTTATGAGAATGTTCCATTATGGCATGAGCGTGATATTTCTCATTCTTCAGCAGAACGCGTAATTTTACCAGATGCTACAATCGCGTTAAATTACATGCTAAATCGCTTTGGTAATATCGTTAAAAACTTAACTGTATACCCAGAGAATATGAAACGCAATATGACAAGAACATACGGCTTAATTTATTCTCAGCGCGTAATGCTTACATTAATCGATAAAGGTATGGTGCGTGAAGAAGCTTACGATATCGTACAACCTAAAGCGATGGAAGCTTGGGAAACACAAGTACAATTTAAAGAGCTTGTAGAAGCTGATGAGCGTATTACGAGCAAGTTAACACAAGAAGAAATTAATGAATGCTTCAACTATGAGCATCATATGCAACACGTTGATACAATCTTTGAACGCCTCGGATTAAACGAAGCGTAAAATTTCATATGGCACAGAATAGAGTCATTCTGTGCCATTCTTTATAAAAAAATTATTCACATTTTTCAAACTACAGGGGGCTTGCGAAATGCAAAAGCTAGAATTGCTGTATGAAGGTAAGGCAAAAAGAATTTATCGTACAGAATCAGCAGATATGGTTTGGGTAGAGTACAAAGATAGTGCGACTGCTTTCAATGGGGAGAAAAAAGAGACGATTACAGGAAAAGGTCGTTTGAACAATGAGATTACAACTTTATTGTTCAGAAAGTTACAAGAAGTAGGAATTAAAACACACTTTGTTGAGAAGCTATCTGAAACAGAACAACTTGTTAAAAAAGTGAGTATTATTCCTTTAGAAGTTGTCACAAGAAATGTAATTGCAGGAAGTCTTTCAAAACGATTAGGAATGGAAGAGGGAACTGTACTTGCAGAACCAATCGTAGAATTTTACTTCAAAGATGATGATTTAGGAGATCCGCTTGTAACGGAAGATCATATTCGTGTATTAAACGTTGCATCGCCAGAGCAAGTAAGCGTATTACGAGATATGGCTCTACAAATCAATCAAGTGTTGATTGATCATTTCGCAAGCTGTCGTGTAAGATTAGTAGATTTCAAATTAGAGTTTGGTGTAACGGATGAAGGAGAAATCATTTTAGCAGATGAAATTTCACCAGATACTTGCCGTTTATGGGATGAAACGAGCAATGAGAAGTTTGATAAAGACGTATTCCGTCGTGATCTTGGAAATTTAACAGATGCTTATGAAGAGATTTTAAAACGTTTAGGGGGAATTTCACATGTATAAAGTTAAGGTATATGTAACATTAAGAGAAAGCGTATTAGATCCACAAGGAACAGCAGTAAAAGGAGCACTTCATAGCCTTTCATTCACAGAAGTACAGGATGTTCGAATTGGAAAATACATGGAACTAACAATTGATAAATCGGTAACTGACTTAGATAGCAAGGTAAAGGAAATGTGTGAAAAACTATTAGCAAACGTTGTAATGGAAGACTTCCGTTATGAAGTTGAGGAGGTTGTCGCACAGTGAAATTTGCCGTAATAGTATTTCCAGGTTCGAACTGTGATGTCGATATGTTCCATGCAATTAAAGATGAGCTTGGCGAAGAAGTAGATTACGTTTGGCACGATACAGAGAATTTAGATGAATATGATGCAATTCTACTACCAGGTGGTTTCTCTTACGGTGATTACTTACGCTGCGGTGCTATTTCTCGCTTTGCAAATGCAATGAAAGCAGTACAAAAAGCTGCTGAGCAAGGAAAGCCAATTTTAGGTGTATGTAATGGATTCCAGATTCTTGTTGAATCAGGATTATTACCAGGAGCATTAATGAGAAATGAAAACTTAAAATTTATGTGTCGAACAGTTCAGTTACGTGTTGAAAATAATGAAACGATGTTTACATCACAATATGAAAAAGATGAAGTAATCAATATTCCAATTGCACATGGTGAGGGGAATTACTATTGTGATGAAGAGACTCTTAAACAATTAGAAGAGAATAATCAAATCGCATTTCGTTACGTAGAAAACCCGAACGGAAGCGTTTCAGATATTGCTGGTATTGTAAACGAAAAAGGAAATGTACTTGGTATGATGCCACACCCAGAGCGTGCTGTAGATGAACTACTTGGCGGTGCTGAAGGGTTAAAAGTCTTTCAATCTATCTTAAAACAGTGGAGGGAAACATATGTCGTTAATGCTTGAACCAAATCCAACACAAATTAAAGAAGAGCGCATATATGCGGAAATGGGGCTAACAGACGAAGAGTTTGCCATGGTTGAAAAGATTTTAGGTCGTCTGCCAAATTATACAGAAACAGGTTTATTCTCTGTAATGTGGTCAGAACATTGTAGTTATAAAAATTCAAAACCAGTGCTTAGAAAATTCCCAACAACAGGTGAGCGCGTCTTGCAAGGACCTGGGGAAGGTGCTGGAATTGTAGATATCGGTGATAATCAAGCGGTTGTATTTAAAATGGAAAGCCATAACCATCCTTCTGCTATTGAACCATATCAAGGAGCAGCAACAGGCGTTGGTGGTATTATCCGTGACGTATTCTCTATGGGAGCACGTCCAGTAGCTCTATTAAACTCACTTCGATTTGGGGAATTACAATCACCACGTGTGAAATATTTATTCGAAGAAGTAGTAGCAGGGATTGCAGGATACGGTAACTGTATCGGTATTCCGACTGTTGGCGGCGAAGTACAGTTCGATCCATGTTATGAAGGAAATCCACTTGTAAATGCAATGTGTGTAGGCTTAATTAACCACGAAGATATTAAAAAAGGGCAAGCGCACGGTGCTGGAAATACAGTAATGTACGTAGGAGCATCAACTGGTCGTGACGGTATTCACGGTGCAACATTCGCATCTGAAGAGTTATCTGAAAGCTCAGAAGCGAAGCGTCCAGCAGTTCAAGTAGGAGACCCATTTATGGAGAAACTTCTTATTGAAGCTTGCTTAGAACTTATTCAATCAGATGCACTTGTTGGAATTCAAGATATGGGGGCAGCTGGTTTAACATCATCTTCTGCAGAAATGGCAAGTAAAGCAGGAATGGGTATTGAAATGTACTTAGATGATGTACCACAGCGTGAAACAGGAATGACACCATATGAAATGATGCTATCTGAATCACAAGAGCGTATGCTAATAGTTGTGAAAAAAGGTAGAGAGCAAGAAATAGTAGATTTATTTGAGAAGTATGGTCTTGCAGCCGTTACGATGGGGAAAGTAACGGAAGACAAAATGCTTCGTTTATTCCATAAAGGTGAAATGGTAGCTGAAGTGCCAGCAGATGCCCTTGCAGAAGAAGCGCCAATTTATCATAAACCATCAAAAGAAGCAGCATACTTTGCTGAATTCCAGCAGATGAAAATGGAAACACCAAAAGTAGAAAATTATAAAGAAACGCTATTCGCTCTATTACAACAACCGACGATTGCAAGTAAAGAGTGGGTTTATGATCAATATGATTATCAAGTTCGCACAAGCACAGTTGTTACACCAGGTTCAGATGCAGCGGTTGTACGTGTACGCGGTACAGAAAAAGGATTAGCAATGACGACAGACTGTAACTCTCGCTACATTTATTTAGATCCAGAAATGGGCGGTAAAATTGCAGTAGCAGAGGCAGCACGTAATATCGTATGTTCTGGCGGGGAGCCACTTGCAATTACAGATTGCTTAAACTTCGGTAACCCAGAAAAACCAGAAATCTTCTGGCAAATTGAGAAATCAGTAGATGGTATGAGTGAAGCTTGTCGCACATTACAAACACCAGTTATTGGCGGAAATGTATCAATGTATAACGAACGTAGTGGTGAAGCGGTATACCCAACACCGACAGTTGGGATGGTTGGACTTGTACACGATTTAAAACATGTAACAACACAAGAGTTTAAGCAAGCTGGCGATTTAGTTTATGTTATCGGAGAGACGAAAGCTGAGTTTGGTGGAAGTGAATTACAGAAAATGCTTCACGGCAAAATTTTCGGCAAATCACCAAGTATCGATCTAGACGTAGAATTAAAACGTCAAAAACAAGTATTAGCAGCAATTCAAGCTGGCCTTGTTCAATCTGCACATGACGTTGCTGAAGGTGGTTTAGCAGTTGCGATTTCAGAAAGTGCAATTGGTGCTAACGGCTTAGGTGCTACTGTGAAATTAGACGGGGAAGCAACAGCGGCATTATTTGCGGAATCACAATCTCGCTTCGTGATAACTGTAAAACGTGAAAATAAAGAAGCGTTTGAGAAAGCGGTAGAAGCAATTCAAGTTGGAGAAGTAACAAATACAAATGAAGTGACAATTCATAATGAAGAAAATGAAGTGTTACTTACAGCAAATGTAGATGAAATGAGAAAGGCTTGGAAAGGGGCAATCCCATGCTTGCTGAAATAAAGGGGTTAAACGAAGAATGTGGCGTTTTCGGAATTTGGGGGCATGAAAATGCGGCACAAGTTTCATACTACGGATTGCACAGTTTACAGCACCGTGGACAAGAAGGCGCAGGCATTGTCGTAAATAATGGAGAAAAAATCGTCGGTCACAAGGGGTTAGGCTTAATATCAGAAGTGTTTTCAAGAGGAGAGCTAGAAGGATTGAACGGAAAATCAGCAATCGGACACGTACGATACGCGACGGCTGGTGGAAGTGAAGTGGCTAACGTTCAACCATTACTATTCCGTTTTTCTGATCATAGTATGGCATTAGCTCATAACGGGAATTTAATTAATGCAAAAATGCTTCGCCGTGAATTAGAGGCAGAGGGAAGTATTTTTCAAACAAGTTCAGATACAGAAGTACTTTTACATCTTATTAAACGTAGTACGAAAGATTCGTTAATTGAAAGTGTAAAAGAAGCTCTAAATAAAGTGAAAGGTGCGTTTGCATATCTTTTACTAACTGGAAATGAAATGATTGTTGCGCTAGATCCAAATGGATTCCGTCCCCTTTCAATTGGAAAGATGGGAGATGCTTACGTTGTAGCATCAGAAACATGTGCTTTTGATGTAGTAGGTGCAACATACATTCGTGATGTAGAACCGGGTGAATTACTTATCATTAATGATGATGGAATTCACGTAGATCGTTTTACAAATGATGTAGAACATGCAATTTGCAGTATGGAATACATTTACTTCGCACGCCCAGATTCAAATATCGCTGGTGTTAATGTCCATGCAGCACGTAAAAACATGGGGAAACGTTTGGCGGCAGAAGCTCCTATTGAAGCTGATGTTGTTACTGGTGTACCAGACTCTAGCATTTCAGCAGCAATTGGTTATGCGGAGGCGACAGGCATTCCATATGAGTTAGGATTAATTAAAAATCGTTACGTTGGACGTACGTTTATTCAACCTTCTCAGGAACTGCGAGAGCAAGGGGTTAAGATGAAGCTTTCAGCAGTAAGAGGTGTAGTTGAAGGAAAACGAGTTGTTATGATTGATGATTCTATCGTACGAGGAACAACGAGTAAACGAATTGTTCGTATGCTTCGCGAGGCTGGAGCGACAGAAGTTCACGTAAGAATAGCTTCACCACCTTTGAAATATCCATGTTTCTATGGCATTGATATTCAAACGAGAAAAGAATTAATTGCAGCAAATCATACAGTAGAAGAAATACGTGAAATGATTGGTGCAGACTCATTAACATTTTTAAGTGAAGATGGATTAGTAGATGCAATTGGATGTCCATATGAAGGGAAATACGGTGGCCTTTGTATGGCGTACTTCAATGGAGATTATCCAACAGCTCTTTATGATTATGAGCAAGAGCTTTTAGAAAGTATGAAATAAGAAGAAAAAAGCTTCTACTTCTTTTGATGTAGAAGCTAGCTTCTTTCTTAAAACGGCCCGCACAGGATAGGGAGAAATTAAAAGACGAGGTGTAAATAACGATGGCGAATGCATATAAGCAAGCAGGAGTAGATATTGAAGCTGGATATGAAGCGGTATCTCGCATGAAAAAACACGTACAAACAACAATGAGAAAAGAAGTACTAGGCGGTTTAGGCGGTTTTGGAGGTATGTTTGATCTATCAAAATTTGCATTAGAAGAACCTGTATTAGTATCTGGAACAGATGGCGTGGGAACGAAATTGATGCTCGCTTTTATGGCAGATAAACATGACACAATTGGTATTGATGCAGTAGCAATGTGTGTAAATGATATTGTTGTCCAAGGAGCAGAGCCGCTTTTCTTCCTTGATTATATTGCTTGTGGTAAAGCTGAACCTAGTAAAATTGAAAACATCGTCAAAGGTATATCAGAGGGCTGTCGCCAAGCAGGTTGTGCTTTAATTGGTGGAGAAACAGCTGAAATGCCAGGAATGTATTCTACAGAAGAATACGATTTAGCTGGTTTTACAGTTGGGATTGTTGATAAAAAGAAAATTGTAACAGGTGAAAAAATTGAAGCTGGTCACGTATTAATTGGCTTGGCATCTAGCGGTATTCATAGTAACGGTTATTCTTTAGTACGAAAAGTATTACTAGAAGATGGAGAGCTATCTTTAAATCGCATTTACGGACGCTTAGAGCTACCTCTTGGTGAAGAATTATTAAAACCAACGAAAATTTATGTCAAACCTATTTTAGAACTATTGAAGAAATATGAAGTATACGGTATGGCGCATATTACAGGTGGCGGATTCATTGAAAATATTCCACGTATGTTACCAGAAGGAATCGGTGCAGAAATTGAATTAGGATCTTGGGAAATTCAGCCGATTTTCAGTTTACTTCAAGAAGTTGGCAAGCTAGAAGAGAAAGAAATGTTCAATATTTTTAACATGGGTATTGGTATGGTAGTAGCGGTGAAGGAAGAAGATGCAAAAGATATCGTCCGTCTTCTTGAAGAGCAAGGAGAAACAGCTCGTATTATTGGACGTACTGTACAAGGGGCTGGCGTTACCTTCAATGGGGGCACAGCACTATGAGTAGATTAGCAGTTTTTGCTTCTGGAAGTGGCTCTAACTTTCAATCTCTCATCAATGCGGTAGAAGAAAAAAGATTAGACGCAGATATTAGTTTATTAGTATGTGATAAACCAGAAGCACGTGCCGTTGGGCGAGCAAATTATCATCATATCCCGTGTTTCGCTTTTTCAGCGAAAGCATATGAGTCAAAAGAAGGATTTGAAAAGGAAATATTAAAGAAGCTAGAAGAATATGAAATTGATTATGTTATTTTAGCTGGATATATGCGTTTAATTGGACCAACTTTACTAGAAGCTTACGGCGGAAGGATTATTAATATTCATCCATCACTATTACCGAGTTTTCCAGGGAAAGATGCTGTTGGCCAAGCTTTAGAAGCAGGTGTGAAAGTAACTGGAGTAACGATTCATTATGTAGATGCAGGTATGGATACAGGGCCAATTATTGCACAAGAAGCAGTAGTTGTTTCTGATGGGGATACGAGAGAAAGCTTACAAAAGAAAATTCAACAAGTTGAACATAAATTATACGTAAATACAGTGAATCAAATTGTTCAATCTGTGAAAGAACCAACTGTTAACTAACATACAACCAGGGGTGAAGGATAAATGAAAAAGCGTGCATTAGTAAGTGTTTCAGATAAAACGGGAGTAGTAGAATTTGTTAAAGGTTTACTAGAACAAGGGATCGAAGTTATATCAACAGGTGGTACGAAAAAATTACTAGAAGAAAACGGCTTACAAGTAATCGGTATTTCTGAAGTAACTGGTTTCCCAGAAATTATGGATGGTCGTGTGAAAACATTACATCCAAATATTCATGGTGGTCTATTAGCAGTTCGTGATAATGAAACACATGTAGCGCAAATGAATGAATTAGGTATGGAGCCGATTGATTTTGTTGTCGTTAACTTATACCCATTCAAAGAAACAATCGCTAAGCCTGATGTAACATTTGCTGATGCAATTGAAAATATTGATATCGGTGGCCCGACAATGATTCGCTCTGCTGCGAAAAATCACAAATTTGTATCGGTAATTGTAGATCCAGTAGATTACGATGTTGTATTAGCAGAACTGAAAGAGAACGGTGAAGTAAAAGAAGAAACGAAACGTAAATTAGCAGCGAAAGTATTCCGCCATACAGCAGCATATGATGCGTTAATCTCTAACTACTTAACAGAGCAAATGGGTGAAGAAAGTCCTGAAACATTAACTGTGACATTTGAGAAAAAGCAAGATTTACGTTATGGCGAGAACCCACATCAAAAAGCAACTTTCTATAAAGCACCATTCGCAGCAACTTCTTCTGTTGCATACGCAGAACAATTACATGGCAAAGAATTATCGTATAACAATATTAACGATGCAGATGCAGCGCTTAGTATCGTGAAAGAATTTACAGAACCAGCAGTAGTAGCAGTAAAACATATGAATCCATGTGGTGTTGGAGTAGGTACGGATATTCATGAAGCATACACACGTGCTTATGAAGCGGATCCAGTATCCATTTTTGGAGGCATTATTGCAGCGAATCGTGAAATTGATAAAGCTACAGCTGAAAAGTTACACGAAATTTTCTTAGAGATTATTATCGCACCTTCTTTCTCGAAAGAAGCTTTAGAAGTGTTACAAAGTAAGAAAAACTTACGTTTATTAACTGTAAATATTGAAAAGGCGACAAGCGCAAGCAAAAAGTTAACTTCTGTACAAGGTGGCCTTCTCGTTCAAGAGGAAGATACGTTATCATTAGATGAAAGTACAATTTCAATTCCAACGAAACGTGAACCTTCAGAGCAAGAATGGAAAGATTTAAAATTAGCTTGGAAAGTTGTAAAGCATGTGAAATCAAATGCAATTGTTTTAGCGAAAGATGATATGACAATTGGTGTCGGTGCTGGACAGATGAACCGTGTAGGTTCTGCAAAAATCGCAATTACACAAGCTGGTGAAAAAGCACAAGGTAGCGCACTTGCATCTGATGCTTTCTTCCCAATGCCAGATACAGTGGAAGAAGCAGCAAAAGCAGGGATTACAGCAATCATTCAACCAGGCGGATCAATCCGTGACGAAGATTCTATTAAAGTGGCGGATACGTATGGGATTGCTATGGTGTTCACTGGCGTACGTCATTTCAAACACTAATAGAGGAAGTTTAAAAAGTCCGGTTAAGATAACCTTCCTTTTTAAACTTTGATTGATATGAAAAAACAAACTAGGAGCATAGCTTCTAGTTTGTACTTATTTAAATATTGGGGGATGAAATATGAATGTTTTAGTAATTGGACGCGGTGGGCGTGAGCATGCTTTAGCTTGGAAGTTTGCACAATCTGAAAAAGTAGAAAAGGTATATGTAGCACCAGGTAATGAAGGTATGCGTGATGTTGCAACACCAATTGATATTGATGAAAATGATTTTGATGCATTAGTTTTATTTGCGAAAGAGAATCATATTGAGTTAACTTTCGTTGGACCAGAAATTCCACTTATGAATGGAATTGTTGATCGTTTTAAAGAAGAGGGACTTCGCGTATTTGGTCCGAATCAAGCGGCTGCTGTTATTGAAGGTAGTAAAGCTTTTACAAAAGAGCTTATGAAAAAATATAATATTCCAACTGCAGCGTACGAAACTTTTACAGACTATGAAGAAGCAGTAAAGTACATTGAAAAGGTTGGTGCACCAATTGTTATTAAGGCAGACGGTTTAGCGGCTGGTAAAGGTGTAACGGTAGCAATGACACTTGAAGAGGCATTACAAGCTGTGAAAGAAATGCTGCAAGATGTAAAGTTCGGGGAAGCGAGTAAGAAAGTTGTTATTGAAGAGTTTTTAGATGGACAAGAATTTTCATTAATGGCATTTGTGAATGGAACAACTGTACATCCGATGGTAATTGCACAAGATCATAAACGAGCTTTTGATGGTGATAAAGGTCCAAATACTGGCGGAATGGGTGCATATTCTCCAGTACCACAAATTTCGGAGTCAGCAGTTCAAGAGGCGATTGAAACGGTGTTACATCCAACTGCTAAAGCGATGATCCAAGAAAATCGATCGTTTACAGGTATTTTATATGCGGGACTTATTTTAACAAATGATGGTCCAAAGGTAATTGAGTTTAATGCTCGCTTTGGTGATCCTGAAACGGAAGTTGTATTACCTCGTTTAGAAAATGATTTAGTGGACGTATGTAACGCTGTATTAGATGAAAGTGAGTTAACGTTACAATGGTCAGAGGAATCGGTAATTGGTGTTGTGCTTGCTTCGAAAGGATACCCGGAAGCATATAAAAAAGGTGAAATTATTAAAGGGCTAGATGCATTGCAAGATGTAATTGTTTTCCATGCGGGTACAGCAATGAAACATGGTGACTTTGTGACAAACGGTGGCCGTGTACTATTTGTTGCTTGTAAGGCGAATAGTTTACAAGAAGCAAAAGATAAAGTATATAAAGAAATCGGTAAAATTGAGAGTGATGGTCTATTTTACCGAAGTGATATAGGATATCGTGCAATTGGGCATGAGATGACGAGAAATTAATATGTGAAAAATCCCGCTGATTCCTCAGCGGGATTTTTTATGCATCTTTATCCTTTTTTAATTTCCCTTTTTGCTTTGCCATTTCTCGAAGTAAATATTCGATGTGTGCATTGACGCTACGAAACTCATCATTCGCCCATTTTTCGATGACTGCGTGTAATTCAGGATCAATACGTAATGGAAAGCTTTTCTTTTTAGCCATAAGGATTTACAACCTTTTAGTATAGGCTTCCTGTATTAATAACTGGTTGCGCACCTTTGTCTGAAACGATGGCAACTAATAAGTTGTTCACCATATTTGCTTTACGCTCGTCATCGAGTTCTAGTACGCCTTCTTCATCTAACATATGGATTGAATCTTTGGCCATCTTCACAGCACCTTCAACAATCTCTTTTCTAGCAGCTAATACTGCTTTTGCTTGTTGACGTTGTAGCATTGCATGGGCAATTTCTGTTGCGTAAGCTAAATGTGTTAAACGAGTTTCTAACACTTCTACGCCAGCAATTTCAAGGCGTGCTTCTAGCTCACGTTTTAATTCTTCAGAGATTTCTTCAGTGTTTCCACGTAACGTAATGCAAGTTTCATCTTGAAAATTGTCATAAGGATATTTCGTTGCAACGTGGCGGATTGCCGTTTCGCTTTGAATTTCTACAAATCGATCATAATGTTCGACGCCGAACATTGCTTTTGCAGAATCAACAACTTTATATACGATAACAGCTGCAATTTCAATTGGGTTGCCGTCGACATCATTTACTTTTAATTTTTTACTATTAAAGTTTTCAACACGTAACGATACAGTTTGACGGAACGCGAACGGAATCGTTAAAAATAAACCGTTTTGACGAATTGTTCCTAAATAATTACCGAAAAACGTAATGACTTTTGCTTGATTTGGCTGAACAATCCCGATACCTGTAGCAAGAACTGCAGCTAAAATAATAGTTAATGCTGCTCCTATGAAAATTTCTTGTACAAGGAAAAATACACCGATAGCGGCTAAAATTAAAATTCCAATAATCCCAAGAAAACCATTAACGTAAAATACTTGTTTTTCTTTCATATGATCGCCTCCTGATATAAAAATGATATCACTTTTATATCATTTTAATCAAGGGGTTTACACCTAATTTTCTGAATTTTATTGATTATGTATATTTAAATACTTAAAATAAGAATGTACGTTCTGTTTCGTGGTAAAATAAAGAAGACTTAACCGCCCACTGCAGCAGCTAAGTCCCTTTGAGAGCATCTTGCATCGTGACAAATGATTCAAAGCGGTTTTGCCAGGATTATATCTTCAATCGCTGACTCAATCTCTTTGTCAGAAGCGTCATAACTTCCATTTGACTGTGGTTTGTCGTGATTGGAAGTTTGATTCGCTTCTTCTTTAGTATGTCCCTTTTTAGCAAAATCCATGCTAGGCATTTTAAATGCCCCCATGTTCATGTATTTTCCGAATTTCCACATTTCAACAATAGGGCAGAAACGAACAATTCCCTCTGCAACTTTCATTGCACCAATCCATAGCAAAATGTTAGACCAAGTGCACCAAGGTTTGCGCACGAGTTTCGTTGCACTACAACCGAAGAGGACAAGTCCGAGTGTAATTCGAATTAGGGCATTTATTGTACCGATATTTTGCTTCATTAGAAAAACACTCCTTTTATGAAAGTTGAAATAGATAATACTATTTCTTTTATTAGTATCCCTTTTGATTTTTCGGATATGTAATCCAACATTTGACGTGGAAAAAGATGTTGGATTGTGCGTGTGTGTAAGTAGCTTTTTTTGTTATAATGAAAGAATGCATAAAAGGAAGTTCAAAATTAAATCCTCTCGTTTAAAAAATGTGGAAGAGGGGATTTCAAACTTAATTCTCCGCTTTAAACAAATATTTAAGGTGAACTAAAAAAATCCTAATGAAAATAAACTGTTATTTTAAACAGAAATATATACAACTTGAGAAAAGAAAGGGTGTTTTCATGTACGATATTTCCGGATGGAAACATGTATTTAAACTTGATCCGAATAAGGAATTAAGTGACGAACATTTAGAAATGATTTGTGAGTCTGGAACAGATGCTGTTATTGTAGGCGGAAGTGATGGGGTGACAATTGATAATGTACTACACATGCTAGTTAGCATTCGTAGATATGCAGTTCCTTGTGTGTTAGAGGTTTCTGATGTGGAAGCAATTACACCAGGATTCGATTTTTATTATATCCCAAGCGTTTTAAATAGCCGAAAGGTGGAATGGGTAACAGGCGTTCATCATGAGGCTTTGAAAGAATTTGGGGATATTATGGATTGGGACGAAATTTTTATGGAAGGATATTGTGTTTTAAATCCTGAAGCGAAAGTAGCCCAGCTTACAGATGCAAAGTGTGATGTAACAGAAGATGATGTAATTGCATACGCGCGTTTAGCAGACAAGCTATTACGTTTACCGATATTTTATTTAGAATATAGCGGTACGTATGGAGATGTTGAACTTGTTAAAAATGTGAAAGCAGAATTGAAACAAGCTAAGTTATATTATGGCGGTGGTATTTCTAATGCTGAACAAGCGAAGGAAATGGCGCAGTATGCTGATACAGTAGTTGTTGGAAATATTATTTATGATGATATAAAAGCAGCGTTAAAAACGGTTAAAGCAGTAAAAGGAGAGTAGGTGCAGGCATATATGAGTATGACAGATAGATTATTAAATGGTTTAAATCCGCAGCAACAAAAAGCAGTACAAACAACGAACGGACCACTTCTATTAATGGCAGGCGCAGGCAGTGGTAAAACACGTGTGTTAACACATCGTATTGCGTATTTACTTGGTGAAAAAGGAGTAGCACCATGGAATGTACTAGCTATTACCTTTACAAATAAAGCGGCTCGTGAAATGCGCGAGCGTATTGATACACTTGTCGGACCAGAAGCAGAAGATATTTGGATTTCTACGTTCCACTCTATGTGTGTACGTATTTTACGACGTGATATCGATCGTATTGGTATTAATCGTAACTTTACAATTTTAGATTCAGGTGATCAGTTAACTGTAGTCAAAAAAATTATGAAAGAGCGCAATATTGATCCGAAGAAATTTGAACCGCGCTCTATTTTAGCTGGTATTAGTAATGCGAAAAATGAATTGTTATCTGCGGATAAATATGCAAAGAAAATTACAATTGCTGATCCATATGAAAAATTAACGAGCGATGTATATACAGAATATCAAAAACGTCTTTTGAAAAATAACTCATTAGACTTTGATGATTTAATTATGACGACGATTCAACTATTTGAACGTGTTCCAGAAGTACTAGAGTTTTATCAGCGTAAATTCCAGTATATTCACGTGGATGAGTATCAAGATACGAACAAAGCGCAGTACCTTCTTGTTAAACATTTGGCAGCACGTTTTAAAAATTTATGTGTTGTAGGTGACTCAGATCAGTCAATTTATCGCTGGCGTGGTGCGGACATTTCTAACATTTTGTCATTTGAAAAAGATTATGAGAATGCGCAAGTTATTCTGTTAGAACAAAATTATCGTTCATCACAAAATATTTTAAATGCAGCGAATGCTGTCATTGAAAGAAATACGAATCGTAAACCGAAGAAATTATGGACAGATAATGAAGTTGGAAGCAAAATCTCTTACTATCGTGCTGCAACGGAAAAGGACGAGGCGTACTTTGTTGCGAAAAAAATTCGTGACGATATTCAAATGGGAAAACGAAAATATACTGATTTTGCGGTGTTATATCGTACAAATGCGCAGTCTCGTATGGTCGAGGAGATTTTCCTGAAATCTAATATTCCTTACAAAATTGTCGGCGGTACGAAGTTCTACGACCGTAAAGAGATTAAAGACATTTTGGCGTATTTACGCTTAATTGGGAATCCAGATGATGAGATTAGTTTCGCACGTATTATTAACGTGCCAAAGCGCGGAATTGGTGCGACTTCTATCGATAAAATTATTAATTACGGTGTACAAAATGGAATTTCATTAACAGCTGTATTCGATGAGATTGAGCACGTTGGAGTAAGTGCAAAGGTTACAAAGGCAGTAAAAGAATTCGCAGGTTTATTACACAACTGGGTAAATATGCAAGAGTATTTATCTGTTACAGAATTGGTAGAAGAAGTTATTGAGAAAACAGGCTATCGCGACATGTTGAAAAACGAGCGTACGTTAGAAGCGGAAGGTCGTCTAGAGAACTTAGATGAGTTTTTATCTGTTACGCAAACATTTGAATCTCAAAGCGAAGATAAGAGCCTTGTTGCATTCTTAACAGACTTAGCACTTGTTGCAGATATTGATCGTGTAGATGAAGACCCAACTGCTGGTGAGGAAGTTATTTTAATGACGATGCACTCAGCGAAAGGATTAGAATTCCCAGTTGTCTTTATTGTTGGTTTAGAGGAAGGAATATTCCCGCATACTCGTTCTCTAATGGAAGAAGATGAAATGCAAGAAGAGCGTCGTCTTGCTTATGTAGGTATTACTCGTGCAGAAGAAGAGTTGTATTTATCAAATGCACAAATGCGTACTTTATTTGGTAGAACAAGTATGAATGCCGCATCCCGATTCATTACAGAAATCCCGACAGAACTAGTAGAATCATTAAATGAAACAGCGCCGAAGCGTGAAACTTCGTTTGGTGCAAAAGGAAGAACGGCAAGTAGCAGTAAAACGACAACTACAACTACAACTACAACTACAACACGTTCTCGCTCAGCTTTCGCGCGTCCTGCAGCTAAGACGACAGGCGGCGAACAAATCGGCTGGGCAGTAGGCGATAAAGCTTCCCACCAAAAATGGGGAATCGGTACAGTTGTAAGTGTAAAAGGTGAAGGTGATGCAAAAGAATTAGATATTGCGTTCCCAAGCCCAATTGGTGTTAAACGCTTGTTAGCAAAATTTGCACCTGTGACGAAACAATAGGAAAGGAATGAGGATATGTCAAAAGAGATAGTAAAAAAACGTATAGAAGAACTACGTGATTTGTTAAATACATTTAACTATCAATATCACGTGTTAGACAATCCTTCTGTTTCTGATGCGGAGTATGACCGTAATATGCAGGAGCTTATAAAATTAGAAGCAGAGAACCCAGAGTTTATGAGTGAAGATTCTCCCTCCGTTCGCGTTGGGGGAACGGTTCTTGATATATTTGAAAAAGTAACACACAAGTCACCGATGTTAAGTTTGGGAAATGCATTTAACGAAGGAGATTTACGTGATTTTGACCGACGAGTACGTCAAGGAATTGATGATGCGAATGTAAGATATATATGCGAATTAAAAATTGACGGACTTGCTGTTTCACTTCATTATGAAAAAGGACGCTTCATTCAAGGGGCAACACGTGGTGATGGTGTAACAGGTGAAGATATTACCCAAAATTTAAAAACGATTAAAGCAATCCCGCTTCGTTTAAATGAAGAAGTAACGTTAGAGGCACGAGGCGAAGCTTATATGCCGAAGCGTTCATTCGTTAAGTTAAATGAAGAAAAAGAGCAAAATGGTGAAGATGTATTTGCGAATCCGCGTAATGCGGCAGCAGGTTCAATCCGCCAACTTGATCCGAAAATTGCAGCGAAGCGTAACTTATCTATGTTTGTATACGGTCTTGCGAATGTAGAAGAAAAAACAATCCTATCACATAGTGAATCGCTTGATTTCTTAGGTGAACTTGGATTCAAAACAAATCCAAATCGACGCACATGTGAAACAATTGAAGAAGTTATAGCTTATGTAGAAGAATGGCAAGAAAAACGTCCGCATCTTGATTATGAGATTGACGGGATCGTTATAAAAGTAGATGATGTTACTCTTCAAGAAAGTCTAGGCACTACAGCAAAGAGTCCAAGATGGGCAATTGCTTATAAATTCCCAGCTGAAGAAGTTGTAACAAGATTAACAGGCATTGAATTAAGTGTTGGTCGTACAGGGGTTGTAACACCGACTGCAGAGCTAGAGCCAGTGCGAGTGGCTGGTACGATCGTTCGTCGTGCTTCTTTACATAACGAAGATTTAATTCGTGAAAAAGATATTCGAATTGGTGACTACGTTGTTGTGAAGAAGGCTGGAGATATTATTCCTGAAGTTGTGAATGTTATTTTCGATAAGCGTACTGGTGAGGAAGAAGAATATCATATGCCAACGCATTGCCCAGCATGTGAGAGTGAACTAGTTCGTTTAGAAGAAGAGGTAGCACTTCGTTGTATAAATCCAACTTGTCCTGCTCAAATTCGAGAAGGGTTAATCCATTTCGTTTCAAGAAACGCAATGAATATTGATGGACTTGGAGAACGTGTCATTACACAACTCTTTGAGGCAGATTATATTCGTACATTTGCTGATTTATATTCGTTGACGAAAGAGCAATTATTACAGCTAGAACGATTTGGAGAAAAATCAGCAACGAATTTAGTACAAGCAATTGAGAATTCTAAAGAAAACTCATTAGAGCGATTATTATTCGGTCTTGGTATTCGCCATGTTGGAGCGAAAGCGGCACGTACATTTGCAGAGCATTTCGAAACGATGGATGCGCTTGTGAAGGCAACGGAAGAAGAACTAAAAGCAATTAATGAAATTGGTGAAAAAATGGCTCAATCCGTAGTAACGTATTTCGATAATGAAGACGTATTAGAGTTATTACAACAATTTAAAGAATACGGCGTGAACATGACATATAAAGGCATGAAAATTGCTGATTTACAAAACGTTGAGTCGTACTTCGCAGGAAAAACTGTCGTTTTAACAGGGAAATTAGAAGTGATGGGACGTAGTGAAGCGAAGAAGAAGATTGAGGCATTAGGTGGAAAAGTAACAGGAAGTGTTAGTAAAAGTACAGATTTAGTTGTTGCAGGTGAAGCGGCAGGTTCGAAATTAGCACAAGCGGAGAAACATAATGTTGAGGTTTGGAATGAAGAGAGGTTCTTACAAGAGCTAAATAAGTAAGAGGTGCAAACTTACCATGAAAAAAATAGCATTAGCGGTATTAAGCCTTGGCCTACTTGTAAGTGGGTGTAGTGCAGGTGCCGATAAAGATGAAAAAGTGGTTGAGAAATCGGGGAAAGCAAAAGAGCAAGCAATCGTCCCGAATTACTCTATTTCGGATGAATATTATAAGACGACTATTCCATTTGAGGGAGGAAACGCACGTGGCTTAGTTGTGCAAGGAGTAAGTAATCGTCTTGATATAGATGAATTTGAAACAGGATTAATGCGTATTGCGAAAGAATCATTTAGTACGAAAGAACATTTCTTTAAAGGTGGAGATGTTCTAGATGCTCAAACTATACAAATGCTTGTTAAAAGAAAGCGTACAGTTGCTGAACAAAAAGAACTAGAGGACAAATTAAAAAAGGATGCAGTTAAGTTTCCAAACATTGGTTTAAACCCAGCGTTAGGTGAAGGATCTGGATCATTAGAGGAAAAAAATAAAAAAAATCCAATATATATTTCGAATATTTTAGAGCATGATTATTATGTGAAAAAAGACGAGAAAGATGAGAAAGGTGAGCTCCAAGGCATTGTAGTTGGCTTAGCGATGAATTCGGTTCATTATTATGAGGAAGAGCATGGTTATCCGCGTGAGGCTAAAATTGAGCAAGAAAAAATGTTAGCTGAAGGGAAAAAAATGGCGCAAGAAATCTTGAAAGTTATGCACGAAAAAAAGTCTGAAGCAAAAAATGTTCCGATAACATTTGCGATTTATCGTCAGGCTCCAAAGTCTTCGCTCGTACCAGGTAACTTTGTTTCTTATGCGAATGTTGAAAAAGGCAGTGAAACGGTTGAGGATTGGAAACAAATTAATGAGAAATACTATTTGTTCCCATCTGAACAAGCGAAAACAGATAATAAACGTGAAGATCTGGCGAGAGTATCAAACTTCAAGGCAAAATTAAGCGATTATTTCCAAGGCGACTATACAGCTGTTATCGGTACTGGTATGTATAGAGACGATGAATTAAGAGAAATAAAGCTCGATATTCCTGTCCAGTTTAATGGGAAAGCAGAAATAATTGGCTTTACACAATATGTAGCCGGGCTTGTTATGGAATACTTCCCGAATTATATGAAAGTACAAGTAACGATTAAATCTGTAGAACGTCCAGAAGCGATTATTATACGTGAGGCGAAGCAAGATGAGCCGTATGTGAAAATTTTAGATTAAATAGAAGGGCCGTTCCTTTATGGAACGGCTTTTTTTCTTGGGTAATTTTGTTATAATTTAAAATGTTATAAATAATGGGGTAAGGGGTAAAGCGCATGGACGAATTAAGTTTTCAAGTCATTATTTTATTAATTGCATTCGGTTTTTTAGCAGCTTTTATTGATTCAGTTGTTGGCGGTGGAGGGTTAATTTCGCTTCCGGCACTTATGTTTGTTGGTTTACCGCCAGCTTCGGCAATTGCAACGAATAAATTAGCTGCAACGATGGGGACGTTTACGAGTGCGATTTACTTTATTCGATCGGGAAAGGTCGATTTTAAAATTGTAGGAAAGTTAATCCCGTTAACTGTTATAGGAGCAGTAGCAGGTGCTTTAGTAGTAAAGTTTATTCCTCCAGATATTTTACGTCCGTTAGTGCTTGTAATGTTGGTATTTATTGCTATTTATATTATTGCGAAAAAGGATTGGGGAAGTGTATCTACCTATAAGAAGATGACGAAAAGAAAAACATTAATATTTTTCTTTGTTATTTTAATGATAGGGTTTTACGATGGATTTTTTGGACCAGGGACAGGATCCTTTTTAATTTTTGCATTTTTATTAATTGGTTTGGATTTTATTCAAGCGGCAGCATCTGGAAAACTTTTGAATTTTGTTAGTAATATCGTATCGTTAATCACTTTTTTATTTTTAGACGTAATTCATTTTGAATACGGTATTATTATGGGATTATCGATGATTTTGGGCGCTTATTTTGGATCGAAATTTGCAGTTCAAAAAGGTGTTGGATATGTAAGAACTTTATTCTTGTTAGTAACTATTTTATTGATTAGCAAAAACGTTTTGGAATATACTCATATTTTGTAGAGTTATACATTTGTATAACTCTGTTTTTTTATTATATTTTAAAAATTAATTAATTTTTAAAATATAAGTCTAGGAATATTTGAATAAATCTAAATTATCGTGTAGAATAATGTTGTAAAATGTAAACGTTTTTCTAAGGGGAGGCTAAAAATAATGGTAGTAGCATACAAACATGAGCCATTTACAGATTTTTCAGTGGAGGCTAACAAATTAGCGTTTGAAGAAGGTTTAAAGAAAGTAGAATCTTATCTTGGGCAAGACTATCCATTAATTATTGGGGGAGAAAAAATCACTACAGAAGACAAAATTGTTTCTGTAAACCCTGCAAATAAAGAGGAACTTGTTGGTCGTGTTTCAAAAGCAAGCCGTGAGTTAGCTGAAAAAGCAATGCAAGTAGCGGATGAAACATTCCAAACTTGGAGAAAATCAAAGCCAGAAATGCGTGCAGACATTTTATTCCGTGCTGCAGCGATCGTTCGTCGTAGAAAACATGAATTCTCTGCTATTCTTGTAAAAGAAGCAGGTAAACCATGGAATGAGGCAGATGCTGATACAGCAGAAGCAATCGACTTTATGGAATATTATGGTCGTCAAATGTTGAAATTAAAAGACGGAATTCCAGTAGAAAGCCGTCCAATTGAATATAATCGTTTCTCTTACATTCCATTAGGAGTAGGTGTTATCATTTCTCCTTGGAATTTCCCATTCGCAATTATGGCAGGTATGACAACAGCTGCTTTAGTTTCTGGTAACACAGTATTACTAAAACCAGCTAGTACAACTCCTGTAGTAGCAGCGAAATTCATGGAAGTATTAGAAGAAGCTGGCTTACCAGCTGGCGTAGTAAACTTCGTACCAGGTAATGGTTCTGAAGTTGGTGACTACTTAGTAGATCACCCTCGTACACGTTTCATTAGCTTCACTGGATCTCGTGATGTAGGTATCCGTATTTATGAGCGCGCAGCGAAAGTAAACCCAGGCCAAATTTGGTTAAAACGCGTTATCGCTGAAATGGGCGGTAAAGATACAATCGTTGTTGATAAAGAAGCAGATCTTGAATTAGCAGCTAAATCTATCGTTGCATCAGCATTCGGATTCTCAGGACAAAAATGTTCTGCATGTTCTCGCGCAGTAATCCATGAAGATGTATACGATCACGTATTAAATCGTGCTGTTGAATTAACGAAAGAATTAACAGTTGCTAACCCAGCTGTATTAGGTACAAACATGGGTCCTGTTAATGACCAAGCTGCATTCGATAAAGTAATGAGCTATGTTGCAATTGGTAAAGAAGAAGGTAGAATTTTAGCAGGTGGCGAAGGAGACGATTCTAAAGGCTGGTTCATCCAACCAACAATCGTTGCTGACGTTGCAGAAGATGCTCGCCTAATGAAAGAAGAAATCTTCGGACCAGTAGTAGCATTCTGTAAAGCAAAAGACTTTGACCATGCACTTGCAATTGCAAACAATACAGAATACGGTTTAACAGGAGCAGTTATCTCTAACAACCGTGACCATATTGAAAAAGCACGTGAAGACTTCCACGTAGGTAACTTATACTTCAACCGTGGATGTACTGGTGCAATCGTAGGATACCAACCATTCGGTGGCTTTAACATGTCTGGTACAGACTCTAAAGCTGGTGGCCCTGACTACTTAGCACTTCACATGCAAGCAAAAACTACTTCTGAAACTTTATAAGAAATAGTAGAAGAGATCTTCGCAGTCTGCGAAGATCTCTTTTTTTTGAAAAACTTTCTATATGTGGATTAAGATACATATAAGTAGAAAAACTAATATAAGGTTTACTTCAGTAAAATAAGGTATATTATATTGGTTGAATAAATTCTCTTTCAAGATAAGAAAAGTAGGTGAACAAAGTGGGAAAATATCAATTGGATTACAAAGGTCAGGTAGCTGTCGCGAAGTTTCATGAAAAACAGACGCCTGTCAAATTTGATAAAAAGCAGCAAATTGAAAAATTGCGTGCGGAGTATTTGAAAAAGAAACAAAAACAAACAGATAAATAATAGGAGAAATTAGTTAATTTGCATTAAAAAACACTTACCATATATTACTATTTGGTAAGTGGAACTAGCTAAAACCTATTCATATCGGGATAAACATGTAAATAGAAATAAAACAATGAGAAAAGTTGACTTATTAGTCACATTTTTTTGTATTCATTTTAAGGATTTCCTGTATAATACAATTTGAAAGAAAATCTATGGTTTGACAAGAAACACTCTTTTCGGTTTTGCTCACTGAAGAGAGTGTTTTTTTGTAGCTAAAAACTCCTCTGTACTCATTACATTTGCATATACGCCATTTAAACTAGCTAAAATTGTATTATGAATATAAACAGCTGGTATCGTAGCATTCTTAAAAGAAAGATCTTTTGTCGCACAAGCATCATGTATAACAGTACATTGCAAGCCGAAATCAAAGGCAGCCCTTACGGTAGCATCAATACACATATGAGTCATCATCCCGCATATGACGAGGTGCTCAATATTTAAACGTTGTAATTGCTCTAGAAGATCGGTTTCGCGAAAACTATTTGGATAATGTTTGAGTATAACGGTTTCTTCTTTAAGTGGGCGTACGCTTTCATGAATATGTACACCTTCTGTATTGGGTAGGAAAAAAGTAGCGTCCTCTTTTATTGCTACATGTTGGATATGAAAAATAGGTTCGTTTTTCTTTCTAAAGAGCTGTAGTAGCCGACGGGCATATGCGCTTGCTTCGACTGGATTACGTAATTCCATTTTGCCGTGTGGAAAATAATCATTTTGAATATCAATGAGTAAAAGAGCTGTTTTCATATATTTATCTTCCTCCGATTTCATATTCAAATAATGGTATTCAATTAGTAGAGAAGATTATCCTTTTAAAAAATATGCAAGAGGAGAATTTTACATAACTTTAAAGATTACTATTTTTTCTTGAATTTTTCATCTGAAAATTTTAATAAAGAAATAATTAATATTTTTCTAAAAAATGTATTGACTCTTATTATTCTGAGTTCTATAATGAGAATTAATTAAACGACAATTAAATCGATACATTCTTATCCAGAGAGGTGGAGGGACTGGCCCTACGATACCTCAGCAACGGGTTTTTTTAATACCGTGCTAACTCCAGCAAGTCTATGAAAGGCTTGGAAGATGAGAAGATGTGAACGAGTACATATAAGTGCTCTCCTTCTTATCTTTATGGTTGATAAGAAGGAGAGCACTTTTTATTTTACCTCGAGAGCTCTGCTTCAAGTTTTCACAGCATATAGGAGGGGAAAAAATGATTTCTTTTAACAATGTAAGTAAAGTATATGAAACAGGTGGGCAATCTGTTCATGCGGTGGAGGATGTAACGTTATCAGTTGAGAAAGGCGAAATTTTTGGCATTATTGGTTTTAGTGGCGCTGGAAAGAGTACGTTATTACGCCTAGTAAACATGTTAGAGAGACCAACGGCAGGAACGATTTCAATAGATGATAAAGAGATTACATCATTATCGACGAAAGAATTACGGAAGCTAAGACAAAGAATCGGGATGATTTTTCAAAGCTTTAATTTATTTAATTCAAGAACAGTATTTGGGAATATTGCTTATCCATTAAAGTTAGCAAAAGTACCAAAGAATGAAATAAAAGAAAGAGTAAATGAATTGCTGAAGTTTGTAGGGTTAGAAGATAAAGCAAACAATTACCCAGAGCAGCTATCAGGCGGACAAAAGCAGCGTGTAGGTATTGCTAGAGCACTTGCAACATCACCAGATATTCTTATATGTGATGAGGCAACATCAGCTTTAGATCCAGAAACAACGACAGAAATTCTAAACTTATTAAAGAAAGTAAATCGAGAATATAATTTAACAATTCTTCTTATTACACATGAAATGCATGTCGTGAAAGAAATTTGTCACCGTGTAGCTGTAATGGAAAAAGGAAAAGTTATTGAAGAAGGAAAACTGTTTGATGTTTTCACACAACCAAAAACAACGACGACTCAAAACTTTGTACGTTCTGTTATTAATGATCATTTACCGGAAAGTGTTTTAGCGAAAATTCAAAATGGTGGTCAGATTTATCGCCTAACATTTACTGGTGAGGAAACAGGACAGCCGGTACTATCATATATCGCAAAAAACTATAACGTGGATGTAAATGTACTGTACGGAAATATTATTGAACTTCAAAATGTGCTATTTGGAAATCTTCTTGTAGAATTGCAAGGTGAACAGAGGGAAATTCAAAAAGCATTACAACATCTAAGACTGCAAGTGCAGCTGAAGGAGGTAGAAGCTCATGCGAGTTGATTGGAGTATATTTTGGCCGCGCATACTAGATGCGACGGGAGATACCCTCTTAATGGTAATTGTAACCCTTATATTCGCTACAATTCTTGGTATACCTCTAGGTTTACTTTTATATGTAACGAGAAAAGGAAACTTTTTAGAAAATAAATGGGTCTTTTCTATTCTTAATATCATCATTAATACAATTCGTCCGATTCCGTTCATTATCTTCTTAGTAGCTTTAAGCCCGTTAACAAGAAGTGTTATCGGAACGACAATTGGAACAGCAGCAGCAATTTTTCCAATGACGTTAGTTGCATCAATTGGTATCGCTAGAATGGTTGAAACAAATCTTGTTTCTGTTCCGAAAGGGGTAATTGAAGCAGCGCAAGCGATGGGTGCTTCACCAATTAGAATTGTTTTTGAAATCCTTGTACCAGAAGCGTTAGCACCATTAATTTTAGGTGTTACATTTATGACAGTTGGTTTAATTGAATTTTCTGCAGTTGCTGGGCTTGTCGGTGGTGGCGGTCTTGGTGATTTAGCAATGACATATGGTTATCAACGTTTTGATACATCAGTTATGTTCGTAACGGTCGTTTTACTTATCATTCTCGTACAATTAGCTCAAAACTTAGGAAACTATTTTGCGAAAGTCTTTTTACGCAGATCATAAAAAGGAAGAGGGGAAAAGAAAATGAAGAAAATTTTAGCATTTGCATTATCAGCAATTGTAGGGGTTTCAGCATTAAGCGGCTGCTCAAGTGGAGACACAGGGGCAGGGGCGAAAGAAAAAGTAGTTCGCGTCGGTGTAACTGGAACGGATGGAGACGCTTGGGAAATTTTGAAGAGGAAAGCTGAAAAAGAAGGAATTAAAATTAAACTGGTTGAGTTCTCTGATTACACAACGCCAAATAAAGCGTTAGCTGATGGAGATATTGAATTAAACTCATTCCAGCACATTGCATTCTTAGAACAATTTAAAAAAGAGCATAAGCTAGATATTACAGCTGTTGGTACAACGCAAATTGCGCCAATGGGTTTATACTCTGAAAAATATAAGAAAGCAAATGAAATCCCAGATGGTTCAGAAATTGCAATTCCAAACGATCCAACGAACCAAGCACGTGCATTAAAACTTCTTGATGCAGCTGGATTATTAAAGCTTAAAAAAGACTTTGGTCTATTTGGAGATCCAAGTGGTATTGCTGAAAATCCGAAGAAATTAAAAATTACACCGGTTATCGCACAGCAAACACCTCGTGTGTTAAAAGATGTTGCAGCATCAGTTATTAATAACGGTGTTGCTGGTCAAGCTGGATTAGATCCAGCGAAGGATCCAATTTTCTTAGAAGATCCAAAGAATGAAAATGCGAAGCCATATATTAATATTTTCGCAGCTCGTACGAAAGATAAAGATGATCCAACACTGAAAAAAGTAATTGAATTATATCATTCAAAAGAAGTAACAGATGCAATTAAGAAAGAAACAAATGATGGTTCAATTTCAGTAGATCTTTCACTTGATGAGCTTGAAAAAATCGTAAAATAATGATTGGGTTTAATGGACTAACAGAAGGAACCCCTCCGCTGTTAGTTCGTTCAACATATAATCTACTTAACAAACAAAACAAACCCTAATTCTGTACCTTCCAATTCTGTATAACATAGAATCCAATGTTTGTTAAGTAGAGTAATGGAGGTTGTCCCAAAAGGTCGTTAAAAACGAACTTTTGGAGACAACTTCTTTTATTTTTCCTGTATATGGATAAAAACCCCAATCATAAGTAGAAAAACAATGGGTTTTCTA
>NZ_JAKUEN010000026.1:0-25428 GCF_022662915.1 Bacillus cereus group sp. BfR-BA-01453
ACCTCAGGGTGCTCAAGGTAACACGGGTGCCACTGGACCTCAAGGTGCTCAAGGGCCGGCGGGCGCTACCGGTGCCACTGGACCTCAAGGGCCTCAAGGTAACACAGGCGCTACTGGTGCTACTGGACCTCAAGGCGTTCAAGGACCAGCAGGTGCTACCGGCGCTACTGGACCTCAAGGCGTCCAAGGACCAGCAGGTGCTACTGGTGCTACTGGACCTCAAGGCGTTCAAGGGCCGGCGGGTGCTACTGGTGCCACTGGACCTCAAGGTGTTCAAGGGCCAACGGGTGCTACTGGTATAGGAGTTACCGGACCTACTGGGCCTTCTGGTGGGCCTCCTGGACCTACTGGACCTCAAGGTAATACAGGTGCTACCGGACCTCAAGGTATTCAAGGGCCGGCGGGTGCTACTGGTGCCACTGGACCTCAAGGCGTTCAAGGACCGGCGGGTGCTACTGGTGCCACTGGACCTCAAGGCGTTCAAGGGCCAACGGGCGCTACTGGTATAGGAGTTACCGGACCTACTGGGCCTTCTGGACCTAGCTTCCCTATAGCAACAATTGTTGTAACAAACAACATTCAACAAACAGTACTACAATTTAATAACTTTATCTTCAGTACTGCAATTAACGTAAATAATATTATCTTTAATGGCACAGACACAGTTACAGTTATCAACGGTGGTATTTATGTAATTAGCGTATCCATCTCTACAACTGCACCAGGATGCGCGCCACTCGGAGTAGGAATTTCAATAAATGGAGCAGTCGCAACTGACAACTTCTCTTCAAATTTAATAGGCGACTCACTTTCATTTACTACAATCGAAACATTAGCTGCAGGAGCAAACATTTCTGTCCAATCTACTCTTAACGAGATTACGATCCCTGCAACAGGAAACACTAACATTCGTCTAACTGTATTTAGAATCGCTTAAATTTCACTATTTATTGTTTATAGCAAATAAAAAAAGAGCGAGAAATTTCGCTCTTTTTTGTTATGTACAATAATTCATTACTATTCTAATTCAATTGAAACATTTTTTTGTGGTACGAATGTAGAAATTGCATGTTTATAAATAAGCTGTTGCTTACCTTCTGTTTCCAGTAGGACTGTAAAATTATCAAATCCTTTAATTAATCCACGAAGCTGGAAACCATTTAATAAGTACAGCGTAACAAACGTATTCTCTTTACGGAGTTGATTTAAAAACTGATCTTGAATATTGATTGATTGCTTCATGTCGAATCCTCCTCTTTTTCTCTACTTACTATTATTCGACTTTAGTTGTAGCTTTCCTTCTATGTATCGTAAAATTTCTGACGTTTTTTCACCGTCTGTAACATCAAACCATGTGACATCCATCTTATTACGGAACCACGTTAATTGACGTTTTGCATAACGACGTGAATTCGTCTTTAATTGTGATACCGCTTCTTCTAAAGAGACACGATCCTCAAAATAATCATATATCTCTTTATACCCAATCGCTTGAATAGATTGACAATCTCGTATCCCTCGATTATACAACCCTTCTACTTCTTCTAATAAACCTTGGTCCATCATTATATCAACTCGTAAGTTAATGCGATCGTATAGCATTTCACGATCCATTGTCAAGCCAATTAAGGAAACATCGTATAATAACTCGTTTTCTTGTTTTTCAAGTTGATCACTCATTTTTTCACCCGTCGTGTGGAAAATTTCTAACGCCCTAATGACACGGCGTACATTATTTGCATGAATACGCTCAGCGCTTTCTGGGTCTACTTCCTGTAATTTCTTATGTACATATTCCACACCACGTTCTAATGCTAACTTTTCCATTTGTTCTCGGTATATAGCATCACTAGCATCATCCGTAAACTGATAATCGAATAAAACAGATTGTATATACAGACCAGTTCCACCAACGATAATCGGCAATTTACCGCGCTCTGTAATCTCGCGAATATGCTTACGAACACGTTCTTGAAATTCGGCAACCGAAAATGATTCTTCCGGATTTTTTATATCAACCATATAATGTGGAATTCCGTCCATCTCTTCTTTCGTCACCTTTGCGGTTCCAATATCCATCGTACGATAAATCTGCATGGAATCTCCACTTATAATTTCACCATTTAACGCTTTGGCAAGATCAATACTTAACTTCGTCTTCCCAACAGCAGTTGGTCCAATGATGACAGCAACTTTTTCACGTTGCACTTCTCCCATATCATTCAACTCTCTTTATGTAATGTACTCCATCTATTGATTATATCCAATCTTACCAATTTTAACGGCATGATTGCAAGTTCTTTCATTACGGTACATGAAATTATAAATAAAAAAGAACATAGTTTGTCCAATTCCGCATATACATGATTAAAAATACCTTCGAGAGGATGAGTTAACTATGAAACAATCCACTATCAATTTTTCATCTTTGACAAAAGACCTCATTTTAGCTACTGCTACAAAAGAACACAATTGTTCACAAGAAGAATTATACTTCGCCTTAAATTGTTTACTACGTTCCTTTCATTCTGCTCTCCAAGAAACAACATTACATCTCGAAAATAAAGATACAGAGTATATACAAAACCAATTTTGCAGCGCATATAAAATTATTACAGGTAAAACTATTTATCCTTTTCAATAATCCATAAAAGGCGATTGCTTACATACTTTCAAGCAACCGCCTTTTATATTAATACATATATACTACTCTATAACTTTCACTTTTACAGATTTGCGCCCCCAGCTATTCGCACTACCATCTGAGCCAACTAAAACATCAATACGATTTCCTTTAATCGCACCACCAGTATCTCCAGCAATCGCTTCTCCATATCCTTCTACCCATACTTTTGATCCAAGTGGAATTACTTTAGGATCAACAGCAATTACTTTCATATTTGGATTCGCTGTTAAGTCATGCCCCATTGCAGTTAATACACGACCACCATACGAACCATTCTCACTCGGATCTGCTGTATATGCTGTCGCTTCTACCGTTATTTCACGTCCACTAGTCGGTGCACTTGTTTCATTAGATTTCGCAACTTGTTTCGTAGTTGACTGCTGTTTTGCCACAGGTTTACTTGATTCTACATTCTTAACAGATTCTTTACTCTTAGCTACTTTATTACTTTTAACCGGCGTATTTACTCTTTCCGGCGCTTCTTCTTTCGTTGCAACTTCTTTCTTTTCAATCACTGGTGCCGTTCCTGTTAAAAATGGCACATGAACATATCCTGTTTTTCCATTATAGTCAAATTGCAACCATTCATTTTGAACTTGATTTGTCGTTTCAATTACATCATTTTTATTCAGTTTTCCAAGAATTTCTGAGTCAGTATTCGCTCCAGCGCGAACATTTAACACACCCGCCGTTACATAATATGTACTTTTTGTAAATTCAGCACTTACAAACGCTTCTTGACCATTTAATTTAATTTTTGTCCATCCGTTTTCTGTATTTACAACATCTAATTTATTTCCACTTAACATTTTACCTACAAGCTTAGACTCTACAGTTGGGTTTTCTCTAACATTTAATACGTCTGTTGTTACAATCGTTTCCGCTTTCGCAGAACCTGAAAAAATCCCAAGACCAAAAACTGCCGCCGTTGCTATACCTAATAATTTTTTCATGAATAGCCTCCATTTGCTTTGTTTTCGTATTTTTATTATAGCAACGGATTTTTAAGATTTTTAGAAAACACACAATTACAAACCATTCGTAATATACGATTAATGAGCTGTAACATAAATTTCCATATTAATGAATTACATTTCCTATAGAATTCCCAATAGTTTTCATATATTTTCCACATACAAGCACCAGAATTTTTTTCCAGAAAAAATTACAGTATTACTTTTTTGTTACAAAAAAATCATATTTCATTACATCTTTTACCAAAATTCATCATTCTCCAATTATCAACCTCCTTTTTTGTAATAAAAAGGAGCAGCTAATAAAAGCTACTCCCTTTACACGTATTATTTAACTTTCTTTTTCCAAATTCCCATCATAAGAGCAGAAACAACTGCCCCTATCAATATCGAGAAAATATATAACACTGGTTTATTTACTAAAGCGATAACAAACAATCCACCATGCGGTGCTGGTAATGTAATTTGGAATAACATTGATAATGCACCTGCAATACTTGAACCGACAACACAACTGACAATTACCCGAACCGGATCTGCTGCTGCAAATGGAATCGCACCTTCTGTAATAAACGATGCCCCCATAATATAATTTGTTAAACCAGACTTACGTTCCGCTTCTGTAAACTTCGATTTAAAGAAGGTAGTTGCTAACGCAATTGCAAGCGGTGGCACCATACCACCAGCCATAACCGCTGAATGCACCCCAAAGTTCTTCGCTTCTATCGCAGCAATACCAAACGTAAATGCTGCTTTATTAATTGGACCACCCATATCAATTGCCATCATCGCACCTAAAATAAGACCTAGTAATATAGCATTTGTACCGTTCAAACCATTTAACCATCCTGTTAACATTTCATTCAATGCTACCACAGGCGGAATTACTACTTTTTGCATAACAACTCCTGTAATCAATAATCCAAAGACTGGATATAACAAAACAGGCTTAATTCCTTCTAACTGTACTGGTAACCCTGAAAATAATTTTTTCAATCCTAAAACAACATATCCGGCTAAGAAACCAGCAATTAATCCACCTAAAAATCCAGCATTCGCATGTGACGCTAAAAATCCTCCGACAACACCAGGCATAAAACCAGGACGATCAGCAATAGAACTAGCAATAAATCCTGCTAAAATTGGTACAAGGAATAAAAATGCCCCTGTTCCCCCTCCTCCAATAGACATGAACAATTCAGCTAAAGGACCTTCTGCTTTTATACCACCAAACGAAAACGCTAGCGCAATTAAAATCCCGCCACCAACAACGAATGGAAGCATATTACTTACGCCGTTCATTAAATGCTTATAAATTCCTAATCCATTTTCTTTCTCCGTATTTTCTGCCTTTCCATCCTCTTTTACACCTTTAAAGATTGGTGCATCCTGTTTTACAGCACGATTAAGAAGTTTTTCAGTTTTTCTAATCCCGTCAGCGACTGGCACTTGAATAACATGTTTACCAGCAAAACGATTCATTTCTACTTGTTTATCTGCCGCAACAATTATAGCTGTTGCGCGTGCAATATCCTCTTTCGTTAAACCGTTTTTTATACCTGTTGATCCATTCGTTTCAACTTTAATTGCAATTCCTAGCTCTGCTGCTTTTGCTTTCAAGCTATCTGCAGCCATATATGTGTGAGCGATTCCAGTCGGGCAAGCTGTAACAGCTAATACATACGGTTCATTCCCTTCTGGTTTTGCAACTTCAACCTCTTCTTCTTTTTCATTTTCTTTTTCATCAAATAAACGAAGAAGTTCTTCTTCATCCTTTGCTTCTAACAATTGCTTACGAAACCCTTCATCCATTAATAGTGTAGATAGGCGTGATAACGTTTCTAAATGCGTATCATTCGCCCCTTCACTTGCAGCAATCATAAAAAATAAATGCGCAGGTTGTCCGTCAAGCGATTCATAGTTGATACCGCTTACACTTCTACCAAAACAAATCGCTGGTTGCTTAACAGCTTTTGTTTTCGCATGAGGTATAGCAATCCCTTCACCAATGCCGGTTGTACTTTGTGACTCCCGCTTTAAAATAGCTTCTTTAAATTCAGCTTTGCTATTTAAACGATTTGCCCCGTTTAATTTCTCAACTAATTCATCTATGACAGCTTCTTTATTTGAAGCTGTCAAATTCATAATAACTGTATCCCTTTTTAATAGTTCTGTAATTTTCATATGTTGCTTCCCCCCTATCGCTTAGTTACAATTACTTGCGACAATAATTCTTCTACTTTTTCCTTTTCACATAAATCAGCTGAAAATGCTGTTGCACTCCCTGTAGCAACGCCATATTGAAATGCCTTTTCAATATCTTTTGTCTGTTCATATTTACCTACAAATCCCGCAACGAGAGAATCTCCAGCCCCAACCGAATTAATTACAACACCTTTTGGAATAGTTGCTTCATATATACCTTCTGCCGTAAATAATAAAGCCCCATCTCCGGCCATTGATACGATAACATGCTCTACACCTTGTTCAATTAATTTTCTTCCATACGGTAAAATATCTTCTGCTGTTGAAATTTCTACTCCAAATAACTCACCAAGTTCATGATGATTTGGTTTTATTAAAAATGGTTTATTTTTAACTACATGTTGCAAGGCACTACCACTTGCATCTACTACTACACGAATGCCTTTTTCAGCTCCGAACGCTGCGATTGATTCATAAAAAGTAGTTGGAATAGACGCTGGTACACTTCCAGCTAGTACAACACAATCTCCCTTTTGCATACTTTCAATTTGTTTCATTAATTGTTCAAATTGTTCCTTAGTCACACTAGGTCCTTGCCCATTTAATTCTGTTTCTTCTTTCCCTTTTATTTTCACATTAATTCGAGTATCTTCATTTACTTGGATAAAGTTTGTTATTACACCTTCCGTCTGTAATACATCTTTAATAAATCGACCGGTAAATCCACCAGTAAATCCTAGCGCTACATTTTCAACACCTAAACGATGAAGAACACGAGAAACATTAATCCCTTTCCCTCCAGGAAACTTCATATCTTTTTCTGCTCGATTTACTGCGCCTAACTCTAAGGAATTAACTTGTACTATATAATCAATAGATGGGTTTAAAGTTACTGTATAGATCATTGTTTATCAGCCTCAATTACATTGGTTTGTCTTTTATATTTTTCTAAATCAATTTCTAAATGGTTTGTAATAATATTCGCCTCTTCAACGTTGGCAATTTTCGCAAACGCAACTTCCGAAAACTTACTTTCATCAATTAAGAAATATCCTTCATTTGCTAATGTTAATGCCATTTGCTTTAAAAGCGCCTCTTCCGGATCTGGTGTTGTAAAACCAAGCTGTTCATGTACACCATTCGCCCCTAAAAAACATTTATCAAAACGATACTTCTGCATACTTTCCTGTGCCATGGCACCGATTAAAGCTTTCGTCCTACTCTTCATCATTCCGCCTAGTAAATAAGCACGAATATTATTTTCAACTAAAGCTTCAATATGCATAAGTCCATTCGTAACGACAGTAACATCCTTATTTATTAAAAATGGAATCATTTCAAATGTTGTACTTCCTGCATCTAAATAAATGCAATCACCTTGTTCCACAACGCTAGCCGCATACTTCGCAATTTGTTGTTTTATCTGAATGTTTTTGGATGATTTTTCAACCATCGTCGGCTCCTGTCCTTTTCCTGTTAAAACAGCCGCACCACCGTGAACTCTTTTTAATAACCGTTGTTTTTCCAATTGCGCTAAATCACGACGAATTGTTGATTCAGAGCTCACTGTTCTTTCCACTAATTGCTGTAATTTAACAACCTTCTGCTCTTTTACAAGTTGCAATATCATTTGATGACGTTCAGGAGTTAACATTTTATTCACCTCTTCTTTGATTACAGTATAATGAAAACGATCACAAAAATCAACCATAAACATTCATAAATAACCAAAAACAATCACAAACAGTTATAAACAGTTATAAACAACAAAAAGAAACCCATTTGATTGTGATATCAAATGGGTTTCTTTACTCGCTTCACTTATAGGGAAGCTTTATATATGCTTAAAACATCGTCTTTATTTAATTTTTTAAAGTTACCAAATTCGCCATTAGCCATCGCTTTATCCGCCATTAAATCAATTTCATTTTCTCCAATAGCGTAATCAGATAACTTTACTGGTGCCTCAATTGAAGTCCAAAATTGACGTAAAGCCTCAATTCCTTCTAACGCAATTTCTCGATCAGTCTTTCCATCTGTTTCTACATCGAATACACGAATAGCGAACTGTTTAAAACGACTTACATTTTCATCTACAACATGCTTCATCCAGTTCGGGAATAGAATCGCAAGGCCACCCCCGTGTGGTATGTCATGAACCGCAGAAACTGCATGTTCAATATTATGAGTTGCCCAGTCTCCTTTTACTCCCATCGCTAAAATCCCGTTTAACGCCATAGTACCGCAATATAAGATCGTTTCTCTATGCTCATAATTTTCTAAATCACTTAAAAGCTTAGGAGCTGTCTCAATTACTGTTTTTAAAACAGATTCACAATAACGATCTTGTAATTCTGTATTTGTTCCATGATGGAAATATTGCTCTAATACATGTGACATAATATCTACCATACCGTAAATTGTTTGATCCCTTGGCACAGACGCAGTATGGAGCGGATCTAAAATTGAAAACTGAGGGAAAGTAACTGGGCTACCCCAGCCATATTTTTCATTCGTTTCCCAATTTGTAATGACAGAACCAGCATTCATTTCAGATCCTGTTGCCGCAAGCGTAAGTACGGTCCCAAATGGTAATGCCTCATTAGCAAATGCTTTTTTCGTTACAATATCCCATACATCTCCATCATATTTGCTACCAGCTGCAATTGCCTTCGTACAGTCAATTACACTTCCTCCGCCAACTGCTAAAATGAATTCAACACCATTCTCTTTACAAATTTGAATTCCTTTCTTTACAGTTGATACACGTGGATTCGGTTCAACACCTGTCAATTCAAATACTTCCGCATTTATATCCTTTAAAATAGAAATTACATTATCATAAATACCATTTCTTTTAATGCTGCCTCCCCCGTATACGAGAAGAACTTTTTTACCGAACTGTGGAATTTCAGTTTTCAATTGCTCTAATTGACCTTTACCGAAAATAAGTTTCGTTGGATTACGAAATACAAAATTTTGCATATCCCTTTACCATCCCTTCTATATAAAAAGCAACTATACTTTTGTATACCATATTTTTTTCATTTTACAAAAATATTTGCCTAACGAAAAAATCTCAGCCTATAGGCTGAGATTTTTTATTGATAATAAGGTGAGATCATTAAGTAAACAATAACACCAGATAAACTTACATATAACCAGATCGGCATCGTCCAACGTACAATTTTACGATGACGTGTTAATTGATTTGTAAAACCAAATACAAGTGCAAACAATGCAAGCGGTACAATAATTGCTGCTAGGATAATATGTGTAATTAAAATGATGAAATACACATATTTAATGAATCCTTCTCCACCAAAATGTGTTGCCGGCGCTAAGTAATGATACGATAAATAAGAAACACAAAATAGCAACGTCGTCGTAAATGCTGCTAGGATAAAACCACGGTGCATTTTCACATTCTTCTTAATAATAGAGTATAGAGCTGCTAATAAGAATACGAACGTAAAGCTATTAAAAATTGCGTTTAACATTGGTAAAATCGTTACATCAAAATGTACTTCTCCTTCATAGCCAACAGGTCCAAAGAACAAAAATAAAATAATCGCATTTACAATTACAGAAAGCGTTATCACAATAGGAGCATAGCTTTTCTGATTTGTTGATTGATCCACCAAAATGGTCACTCCCTCTTCCTTCAAATATGTATACGTAACCTCACTATTTTAACATACTATTCACAGTGTAAATGTGACAATAGTTTGACACAGCAAGATAAGAAAAAGAAAAATCCTTCTTAATAAAACGTCTTAAGAAGGATTTTATCGCTTTATTATTCAAATAGCAATGCGATTAGTTTTTGTTAAAAAATGTATCGCTACATGCTTGAAAAATTTCAGACACTTGATATCCCATTAAAGAAATTGCTGTTAATGAAAAGAAACCAATCATAAGAAATCGAAACCACATATAAATCTCCTCCTTGTATTTAGCTAAAAACATTCGCTACATTACAAGTTGAGTGGCACTCTTCATCGTCACTTTCCTTTTTCTTTACAATTGCTGTAATAAATCGAATCATAAAGAAAACTACAAAAGGAAATTGTTCGTAATTTACATTGGCATAGTTTAGCAACGGCTCGCGCTGCATATCGAACGGGGATGAGAAGGAATAGAACATACCTTGCTCTTCCATATATACAATTACAATTTTCATGCAAAATACGATTCCTAGAAACGAAACAATATCTTGCCATTCTGTCGTATATAACAGGTTATATAGCTCTAATACGTACTCTTCCATCGTCATCCCCCCTTCCTTTTTTATCATTTTGCTCGCCTTCGCATAAAAAGTCAAGAAAAAAGTTTATATTCACTATGACAATAGTAATTACTCATTTTTATGATTATATATGATTCTTTTATAGCAATGATTGGGTGTAACTCTCTTCGAAAACAAGAAATTAGAATCGAACAGATTCCTCATTCTTACTTGTAGTATTCGATACTGTACTATTTTTATTTCTATTAAAAATAAAATAAGAAATGATTATAAGAACCGTAACAAACATCGTCAAAAGTGCTTGTGAACGTAAAGATTCAATTGCAAGCATCGCAATTAAAACTGCTATAATAGCTGCAATTGTAACATACGTCACATACGGGAAAAACCACATTTTCACTTTCAAATTTTGTTGTTCTACTCTCCCCATTTTTTTCCGAATATTTAAATGTGAAACAGCTATAACGAGATAAACGAGCAACGCAATCCCGCCAGATGCATTCACTAAAAATAAAAAGACTTTATCTGGAGATATATAACTAAAAACAACTCCAATATAAGCGAAGAACGTTCCGAATAAAACTGCCCGAACTGGAACACCACTATTGTTCAATTTCAAAAACGCCTTTGGAGCATCTCCTCTTTCTGCCATCGAAAAAAGCATTCTTGAGTTTGTATATAAACCCGAATTTAAACATGAAAGTACAGCTGTTAAAACGATAAAATTCATAATTTGTGCTGCCGCTGGTATTCCTATATGTTCCAGTACTGCTACAAACGGACTTTTTAGTATGTTCGCTGAATTCCACGGAAGAAGTGTAACAACTACAGCGATAGATCCAATGAAAAATACGAGAATACGCCAAATTACACTATTTGTTGCTGTTTTTACTGCTTTTACAGGTTCAGCAGATTCTCCAGCAGCTACTGCAACAATCTCAGATCCCATAAATGAAAATATAACGACAGTAATTCCAAGTAGCACCGAACTTATACCGTTTGGCATAAATCCTCCTTGTCCTACTAAATTGGAAGTGCTAGGTGCTTCCGTTCCTGGTACAAATCCTAAAATAACAGCTAGTCCAAGACAAAGGAACAAAATAATACTTATTACTTTAATAAAAGAAAACCAATATTCAAACTCTCCAAATGATTTCACCGAAAAAACATTCGTCAATGTTAATAAAATCGTTAATATTAGGCTTAATAACCAAAGCGGGATTTCTGGAATCCAGTATTGAATAATACCAGCACCTGCTGTGGCTTCTATCGCAATAACAATTACCCAGAAAAACCAATATAGCCACCCAATTGTATAACCGGCCCATGGACCAATTGCTTCTCTTGCATATGTTGCAAATGACCCACTTGTCGGGTTAATAGCTGCCATTTCCCCAAGCATTCTCATAACGAAAACGACTAGAAGTCCTGCTAATGCATATGAAACGATAGAACCTGGTCCTGCTGAATGCACAACTGCCCCACTTCCAACAAACAAACCAGCTCCTATTACGCCGCCAATTGAGATCATTGTAATGTGGCGTATTTTGAGGTCTTTCTTAAGATTTTTATCCAACTCTTATACATCCCCTTCCAAACGTAATTTTGAAATTTACCCCGCATTAACGGGCAGTAAAACCCCCACCTCAAAATTCAGCGGAAGCAAAGAAGTTAGGCAGGAATCTACTGCCCGTAAATGCCCGATTGGTGAGGGCTGATAATCAGCGGGGGATGCCCCCCACTGATTAAAGTTTCACTTTATGTAAGAGTATTATGTGAAAACCTTGCCTACACTTTAAAATATATCAAAATATTCTGAATTTAATAATTGTAATGCAAGCTCCTATAAAAATTATTACATTAGGTTTACTAATTTTCCATATACAATTGTTGAGAAAATTATAGTCACCTTACAAAAGAATGAATTTTCAGATATTATTAAATAAACAAGATTATACATCTAGACAACTTTTTGTATAGGAGTGTTGATATGTTAAACAAGTTCAAATTCATTTGTTGTACGTTAGTCATTTTTTTACTACTACCACTAGCCCCCTTTCAAGCACAAGCAGCAAACAATTTAGGATCAAAACTACTCGTTGGATACTGGCATAACTTTGATAACGGTACTGGCATTATTAAATTAAGAGACGTTTCACCAAAATGGGATGTAATCAATGTATCTTTCGGGGAAACTGGTGGTGATCGTTCTACTGTTGAATTTTCTCCTGTGTATGGTACAGATGTAGAATTCAAATCAGATATTTCTTATTTAAAAAGTAAAGGAAAGAAAGTAGTTCTTTCAATAGGTGGACAAAACGGGGTCGTTTTACTTCCTGACAATGCTGCTAAGCAACGTTTCATTAATTCCATACAATCTCTAATCGATAAATACGGTTTTGATGGAATAGATATTGACCTTGAATCAGGTATTTACTTAAACGGAAATGACACTAATTTCAAAAACCCAACTACTCCTCAAATCGTAAATCTTATTTCAGCTATTCGAACAATCTCAGATCATTATGGTCCCGACTTTCTATTAAGTATGGCTCCTGAAACAGCTTATGTTCAAGGAGGTTATAGCGCATACGGAAGCATCTGGGGGGCATATTTACCGATTATTTACGGAGTGAAAGACAAACTGACATACATTCACGTTCAACACTACAACGCTGGCAGCGGGGTTGGAATGGACGGTAATAACTACAATCAAGGTACTGCAGACTACGAGGTCGCTATGGCAGATATGCTCTTACATGGTTTTCCTGTAGGTGGTAATGCAAATAACATGTTCCCAGCTCTTCGTTCGGATCAAGTAATGATTGGACTTCCTGCAGCACCAGCGGCCGCTCCAAGTGGTGGGTATATTTCTCCAACTGAAATGAAAAAAGCTTTAGATTATATCATTAAGGGAATTCCTTTCGGAGGAAAGTATAAACTTTCAAATGAGAGTGGCTATCCTGCATTCCGCGGTCTAATGTCTTGGTCTATTAATTGGGATGCAAAAAACAACTTTGAATTCTCTAATAACTATAGAACATATTTCGATGCGATCCCCTTGCACAAATAATAAAAAAACAACAATCGGTTTTATATGACCGATTGTTGTTTTTTATTTACCATCAATTAACATCGCTCGTTCATCAAAATCAAATTAAGAATGATGATGTGGAATTGAATACATTAGTTACTATTTTGCTTCAATACAAATACTGAAAGTTCAGGTACACTCAAAAATCTAACAGGCATTCGAGTTGTCCCAATCCCACGATTTACGTATAAATATAATGGCTTGTTCTTCCCTTCTAATTTATACATACCTTCCACATGACTTTCAGCTAGTTTTGTCGTAATTAATGGACCTATAAAAGGAATTTGAACTTGACCTCCGTGACTATGGCCTGACATTTGAAAATCAACTGGATAACGTGCTACTTTGTCTACAACATCTGGTTCATGTACTAATAGCATATTGAAATCTTCTTGTCTTACATGTTTTAAAGTCGAATCTATTTGTGGCTTCCCTAATAAAAAATCATCTAAACCTGATATTGTAATATATTTACCGTTTTCCGCTTTAATTTTCTGCACTTCATTTACTAACACAGTGAAACCAGCTTCCTCCATATATTTTTTATAAAATAAACTACCTCCCCCGCCTCTATCATGATTCCCAAACACTGCATATCTCCCTAAGGGCGCATGTATTTTTTGTAAAATACCTTTCGCTTCTTCTCTTTCGGCTTTATACGATCCAAACTTATCTATTAAATCCCCTGTGAAAACTACTACATCTGGACGTAACGCATTCATCTTCTCCACCAAATTTTCTAGTTGTTTCAGTGTGAATTCTGGCCCTAAATGCACATCTGAAAACTGCAATATTTTTTTATTATGAAACTCTTTAGGAATTGTAGAAGCTTCTATTTCATTCCACGTAACTGTTACTAGTTTTCGTTCTATTTCTGTCGCATAGAAATACAAACTTATAGAAATCATTACTATACTTATGAAACTGATTATAGATATGTTGACAATTGATTTTTTCTGTTCTTCTTTTACATGATTCGTATTCATGTTCTCACCTCTAGACGTACTTTAAAGCCTTATTGTTACATGAATGTGACAACACGAACAACGCTAGTTATATCCTATTTCATCCCTGCTCACTTTGACAAATTTATACAGAAGTCATAACATATTTTTATAATACATAGATTCTTAAAAATGTTCCATCTATTTATTTCATCATTTTATTAAGGAGAGATTATTCATGTCTGTATTTACACCAGAAGAAATTACGGAACTTGCTGCTAATTCTGGAAGAAAAAAAGCTCATTTATCACTACTCCCTATGCTAATTCTCGGTTTTTTTGGCGGTGCTTTCATAGCATTAGGGTATTTACTCGATATTCATGTTATTGGAACAATGCCAAAGGCTTGGGGATCATTTACTAGTTTTCTAGGTGCCGCTGTATTCCCTATCGGTCTTATACTCGTTATTCTTGCAGGCGGTGAGTTAGTAACTGGCAATATGATGACCGTTTCAATGGCGTGGCTTCATAAAAAAATCGACTTATTTCACTTCATTCGAAATTTAGTTATTGTTACGTTTAGCAACTTCATAGGTGCTGTATTCGTTGCTTATTTTTTCGGTCATATCGTCGGATTAACAGAGGGCGCTTTTTTAGCGAAAACAGTTTCTGTTGCGCAAGCTAAACTACAAGATACACCACTACAAGCTTTCATTTCTGCAATCGGATGTAATTGGCTCGTTTGTTTAGCTGTTTGGCTCAGTATGGGAAGTAAAGAATTTATCGGAAAGATTATCGGAATTTGGTTCCCAGTTATGACTTTTGTTGCAATTGGATTTCAACACGTTGTAGCCAATATGTTTGTCATCCCAGCTACAATTTTTGCTGGTCATTTAACTTGGATTGAATATTTTCCAAACTTCATTTTTGTTTTCTTTGGAAACTTAGTAGGAGGTATGTTATTTGTAGCATTACCTTATTTCATATCTTATAATAAAAAACTACCTTCCAATAAAGAGCAAACCGAATTAAAGAAAAGATCTGTATCCGCTTAAATGAACTGTCTATATAGTGACTCTAAAAAATATTACAAATTTCATTTTTTTTACGAATATATGTACGTACACTTGTTCTCGAATGTTTTATACGTTATAATAACAACTTAAATAGCATTATTTACATATGAGGTGAAAAACATGAACAAAACAGAATTAATTAAAAACGTAGCACAAAATGCTGAGATTTCTCAAAAAGAAGCTACTGTAGTTGTACAAACTGTAGTAGAATCAATCACTAACACTTTAGCTGCTGGTGAAAAAGTACAACTTATCGGATTCGGTACATTCGAAGTTCGCGAAAGAGCTGCTCGTACAGGCCGTAACCCACAAACTGGTGAAGAAATGCAAATCGCAGCTTCTAAAGTACCTGCTTTCAAAGCTGGTAAAGAACTTAAAGAAGCTGTAAAATAATGAAAAAAATAGCCTTCTCGTTTACGAGAGGGCTATTTTTTTCATTACATAATTAATAAAAATCTGACCGTTATGCTGTTTCTTTTGTTCCTTTATGCACATAAAGCCTTTGCTTTCAAAGAAAGGTTTTGCTGTAATACTCGCTTCTGTATAGATCTCCCTATGCCCTAGGTTCGCTGCTTCTCTTTCTAACTTCTGTAATATGTAGGAAGCTATCCTTTTTCCTTGATAATCTTTATGTGTAAATAAGCGATCTATGTAATGATCCTCATTATAATCTCCAAATCCCACTATCACACCGTTATAATCCGCTACATAACTAATGTTCTTCTCTAAAGACTGTAACCAGCTTTCTCTATCTAGTCGCCCTGGTGCCCATGCCTGTAGCTGTAATACGTTATAATCTTTTGCATTAATTGTATGAACTGTTTCATAGAACAACTGTAATACTTGGTCTAAATCATCTTTATGGAAGGCCCTAATGATTGTATCTTTTAACATATTTAAGTCTCCTTACTACACTATCATTTAACTTTTCTATCATCTACGATTCAATATTTCTGCTTTATTATATCTTTTTTCTTTCTATATAAACAAAAAAACAATACTTATTTCAAAGTATTGTTTTTGGTTTAAAAGCATATTCCATTACTCTATAAATTTACATTTTTATTATTTTAATTTCACTCTTTGCAATCGTAATGCATTTAATACGACCGATACAGAACTAAATGCCATCGCCGCTCCTGCAACCCAAGGTGCTAAGAAACCGAACGCTGCAATCGGGATTCCTAAGCCGTTATAAGCTAGTGCCCAGAATAAATTTTGCTTAATATTTCTTATCGTCATCTTACTCATAAATATCGCATCAGCAATACTATTTAAATCACCACGGATTAACGTAATATCTGCCGCTTCCATCGCTACATCCGTTCCAGTTCCAATTGCCATACCGATATCCGCCGTAGCAAGTGCTGGAGCATCATTTATTCCATCTCCAACCATTGCTACTTTCTTACCTTGCTCTTGCAATTTTTTCACTTCTTCTGCTTTTCCTTCTGGTAATACTTCTGCAATTACGTGATCAATACCAACTTGCCCCGCAATTGCCTGAGCAGTTTGCGTATTATCTCCTGTAATCATAACAACGTCTAGACCCATTTTCTTAAGCCTTGTAATAGCTGCTTTTGAAGTATCTTTTACAGTATCTGCAACAGCCACTATACCAGCATATTCTTTATTAATTGCAATAAGCATTGCTGTTTTGCCTTCTCGTTCTAACTCTTCCATTGATTTAGAAACTTCTTCAATATCAATATTGAATTTCTTCATTAATCGGCGTGTACCAATTAATAATTGTTTCCCTTCTACAACTGATTCAATACCGAATCCAGGAATCGCTTCAAACGTTTCTGAACTTGGAATATTAATTTTCTTTTCTTTAATTCCTTCTACAATCGCTTCTGCAAGTGGGTGTTCAGAATTTTTTTCTGCCGCACCTACTAAACGTAATATTTCTTCTTCATTGAATCCATCTGCGACAATTACATCCGTTAACACTGGCTTTCCATTTGTCACAGTACCTGTTTTATCTAGAATAACTGTATCCAATCGATGCGTTGCTTCTAAATGCTCTCCGCCTTTAAATAAAATACCATACTCAGCTGATCTTCCTGATCCAGCCATAATAGATGTAGGCGTTGCAAGACCTAATGCACATGGACAAGCGATAACAAGTACTGCTATCATTTTCTCAAGTGCTCCGCCAAAATCGCCTGGTGTAACAAATATCATCCACACTGCAAATGTGATAATAGCAATCACCACTACAACCGGTACGAAAATACCTGAAATTTGATCTGCTACCCTTTGAATAGGAGCTTTTGAACCTTGAGCCTCTTCTACTACTTTAATAATTTGAGCTAATGCCGTATCTCTTCCTACCTTAGTTGCTTTCACTTTTAAAAATCCATTTTTATTCATTGTAGAACCGATTACTACATCCCCAATTGTTTTATCAACTGGAATACTTTCACCTGTTAACATCGATTCATCTATTGCTGACTTTCCTTCTACAATCTCACCATCTACCGGAATTTTTTCACCAGGCTTTACATAAACGATATCACCAGCTACTACTTCTTCGATTAAAATTTTCATTTCTGTTCCATCTCGCACAACTGTAGCTGTCTTTGCTTGTAAACCCATCAACTTTTTAATTGCTTCTGATGAACGTCCCTTTGCTTTTGCTTCAAATAATTTCCCTAAAATAATTAGTGTAATAAGTACCGCGCTCGTTTCAAAATATAAATCTGTCATGTGTTCCGAAGAACCGATAGATTGAATGCTTAAATATACACTATAGAAATAGGCGGCCGACGTTCCAAGTGCCACAAGAACATCCATGTTAGCACTTTTATTACGTAACGCTTTATAAGCCCCAACATAAAACTGTCCACCTATGATAAATTGAACTGGCGTTGCAAGAGCTAACTGCACCCAAGGGTTCATAAGCATATCAGGTAAATAAATAAACGATGTAAACGAGAAGTGACTTACCATTGCCCACAGTAACGGGAATGATAAAATAAACGAAATGATAAACTTCTTCTTTTGTCGCTCAATTTCTTGTAAGCGATGATCAGTTGATCCATCTTGCTCATCTGATTTCACTTCCAATTTATATCCTAATTTCGTAATTGCACTCTTCATTTCATTTACATTAATTTCATCAGGATTAAAATCTACTGTAGCCGATTCCAAAGCGAAATTTACTGTCGCCTCGTTCACACCTTCTAACTTATTTAAACGCTTTTCTACTCTATTGGCACATGCTGCGCATGTCATTCCTGAAACAGTAAATTCAGCTTTATCACTTACAATTCCATATCCTAACGATTCAACTTTTTCCTTAAATTGTTGCGGATTTGTTTTTTGGGGATCATACATTATTTTGGTTTTTTCAAGTGCGAAATTTACATTTGCATCATGAACACCTTCTACTTTTTTTAGACCTTTTTCAATTCTATTTGCACATGCTGCACATGTCATTCCTGATATTTGAAGATTGGCCTCTTTTTGTTCATTCATGTCTCTCACCTCTATATACCCTTATGAGGTATAATTATTAGCAAAATAAATCGTACTTCCTATAAAGTACGATTTATTTCCATATCTAAAAATAATTATTGAACATCGTATCCTTGATCTTCGATTACAGCAACGATATCTTTTAATGTTACAACTGACGAGTCGATAATAACTTCAACAGTTCCTTCTGCTAATTGAACTTTTACTTGCTCAACACCATTTAGTTCTTTCACACTGCTTTCGATAGCATTTACACAATGTCCACAAGACATACCTTCAACTTGTAATGTTAACTGTTCCATTTAAAATCCTCCTCTTGTTTCTTCATTGTTTGTTAATCACAATTACATCTTACCATACCCCCCTAAGGTAATCAATGGTTTTGTATCATGATTTTTCAATTATTTTCTAAAACTTTATTTTACATACACTTTTTCACACCCATACCTTGAAATCCTATATAAAGGTAAACGAAAAAACAAGCCAGTTACATACTAGCTTGTTTTTACGCTTTTGAAAAACGTTCAAATACTGTCATTAATTCTTCAATTGCTTCGTCACCATTTCCATCTTTAATAGCACCTGAAACACAATGACTTGTATGGTTTTTTAATACACCCATTCCTACTTTTTTCATCGCTGCATTAATCGCTGAAATTTGCACTAAAATATCCACGCAATACCGATCATTTTCAATCATATTTTGAATACCCCGAACTTGCCCTTCAATTCTCTTCAATCTATTTATAATTTGCTCTTTTTCTTTTTCTGATCTATGTGTTACTGCTTCATGCTCTTTATGCCCCATATTATCACCTTCTTAAAGTTTCTCTTCATCCAATAAAACAATTACTTTTACGAGTATACCAATTATAGCATTAAATATCTATGCATGATACCCCATATGAGTATATTTCCACTTTATGATTATTCTTAACACATTGTTAGCTTCTCAGTCTTAATTTTCATTATACCCTTTCCTTTTTTCAAAAAACAATAATAAGCGAGGGTTGTCCATCCCCGCTTATTATTCATTCCCAAATATAAAAGCCTCAATCTTCACACATGTAAATTGAGACTTTTTCTTCCTATATATAATTATTGCTGATCACATGCTTTTGTATCACTCACTACTGAAGTTCCTTCAACGGTTACCGTATGAAAACAGTCATTTACACGAACTGTCACAACGTTATCTTGCCGATCAATGATATGATATTCATTAAAATTTTTATTTAGAGCACTGCGAATTTGTTCTCCTTCATAAATTGGGATACCATGCGATAAAACCCAAATAAGTCCAGCGATAGCGAGAATAGTTTTCATACGATCTACCTCCTTGAGAATATAGTGAACTTTTCATCCATGCTTTTCAGCTCTACGAATCATGATGAAAATAAACTAAGCCTTTTTGGAAATAAGTTCATTTCGTCTATTTTATGTTTATGCTAATTGTGAACGAATTGTGACAACTTTTTGTCTCTTTAGACGAAAAGTTGAAACAAAACTTTCAAAAAGGACAATTCTACTTCTCAAAGCAAAAGGCTATGGAGAATTTCTCCATAGCCTTTTGTTTGCATTTTATTAACAATCGTTCCACTAACTAACCTAGATTCACTCAAATCACTAGCCGTTTAATCAATGGATACATAACTAATATATCTCAATCCTTTACTTAAAGAAGTCGGCACAACAGATGCATGATTCTCCCCTTCAGCCTCATAAAACGTAAACCGAAACTGATCGTGTTTTACTTGGAGAAGGCGCTCTGACAATTCATTAGCACCTACAACCATATGCTCTCGTTCTAGTGAACCAACTGTAAGAAATACTCTTGTTTTAACCTTTGCATTGTTTAATTCATTTATAAGATTTCCTTCTTTTTCAAGCACAGATTGGTTATTCCACCAAATAGATGGACTACTTATAAAATAATTTTGAAAGGCATTTACGTTTGTAAATAATATATGTAAAGCAAATAGACCACCTAGTGAATGCCCAAATAATGTTTGTTTTCCTTTATCAATTTCAAAATTCTTTTCAATTTGCGGCTTTAATTCTTCTTCAATAAAAGTAAAGAAATGATGTGCTCCTCCTGTTTTAGGCCAAGGTTTACCATCTGGTTTTAAAGCCGCATCTTTTGAAATTACGCTAGGCGTAAAATCATAACACCTTTCTTCACCTGAAAACGCCCCTTCGATTGGATAACCAATACCTACTATAATGGCTGGTGAAACACCTGTTTTTTCTGCTCTAACTGATTGTATTTTAACCGCTTCATGGAATGTTTGAAAAAAGGCATTACCATCTAATACGTAAATGACAGGATATCCTGAATCCAGTGCTGGTTGTCTCGGTTTTGAAATATGAATTTGATATTCCTTACCATCTAATTTTGAATACATGTTCCACTGTTCAGTATTAGATGTTACAATCTGCTGTTTTTCAATCGTAGTGTTCATTTTATATTCCCCCCTTTTAACTTGTTACATATATTTCTACTTTTTCTTCTTGAGATACAACGCTATCATAACCGAAGCAAACAGGAGACCCATTGTACGGATCAATCATGACACGCGCATCAATATGAAATACTTCTTTTAACACTTCATTTGTAATGATTTCTTCTGGGCTACCAGTTGTAACGATTTCCCCTTCCTTCATTGCAATAATTTCATCTGAAAACCTTGCTGCATGGTTAATATCATGTAATACCATAACGACCGTACAATTATGGTCTTTATTTAATTTCTCCACAATTTGTAATACATCTAATTGATGAGACATATCAAGATATGTAGTTGGCTCATCTAATAACAACACTTCTGTCTCTTGTGCCAAAGCCATCGCTAGCCATACCTTTTGCCTTTGACCACCTGATAAATTTGCAATTTGTCTCGTTCGAAATGCAGAAGTTTTCGTTATATCTAATGCCCAGTCAATCATCTCTTTATCTTTTGAAGTTAACTTATTTACGTTATTGCGATGTGGATAACGTCCATAAGAAATTAATTCTTCTACTTTAAGCTCTCCTGGTGCAATTGGAGTTTGCGGAAGTAGCGCTAACTGCTTCGCAATTTCTTTCGTTGGAATTGTATGTAAATCCTGTCCTTGCAAATATACTTTACCACTCTTTTGCTTTAAAATTCTTCCCATTGTTTTTAACAGTGTTGATTTACCGCACCCGTTTGGTCCTATAATTGTCGTTACTTTTCCTTCTTGTATTTCCACATTTAAATCGCGAAACACTGTAAGCTTTTCATAACTTGTTTCTAAATTTTTCGCACTTAAAATACTCACTTTTATTCCTCCTCTTACGCTTTCGCCTTATAAAGTAAATATAAGAAATAAGGTACACCGACAATAGAAATAACGATTCCAACTGGTAACTCTACAGGTGTGAAAACTGTTTTTGCAATAAAGTCTGAAGCAATTACAAGAAACATTCCGATTACGCCGCACGTAGGAATGATATGCTTATGCTGAATACCGACAAGTCTTTTCGCTATATGCGGTGCCATTAATCCGATGAAACCAATACTTCCTGAAACTGCAACACATGCGCTTACAAGTCCGATACTACTTAGTAGTAAAATTGATTTCTCTCTTTCTACTGAAACACCTAAACTTGTAATACTCGTTTCTTCCAATTGAAATAAATCTAATAAATAAGCTTTCTTTTGTATAAGTGGAATTAGTATGATAAGCCACGGTAACATTGCAATAATATACTTCCAGTTTGCACTATATATACTGCCTGACACCCAAACTGCAGCCATCTCGAAATCAGTTGACTTCATTTTGAGTGATAAATACATAGAAAAGGCTCCAAATCCTGATCCAATCGCAATCCCTGTTAATAAAAGACGCTGCGAATCTAACTTACCATTTTTCCAAGAAAACAGATAAATGATAATAGCTGCACCTAATCCGCCAACTAAACCAAACATTGGCATCATCATAATAGAAACCCAGTCCGTGCTCTTTAATTGTCCTTGAAAGAAAAACATAAAGATGACGATTGCTGTTCCTGCTCCGGCATTTACTCCTAAAATACCCGGGTCTGCCAATCCATTTCTCGTAATACCTTGAATAACAGCACCCGCAACGCCTAGGCCTAATCCTACTAACCCAGCAATTACGATGCGCGGAAGACGAAACTCAAAAATAACTAAATCATGGTCTGGTACTGGATCTATTCTAAGGAGTGTTTTACATACATCTGTAATCGTAATGTCAAACGTACCATTCGTTAAACTAATATAAATAGCACATAGTATTAAAAATATAATAATCCCCATCGTCATTCCAAAACGTTGACTTGAATTTTTAAGCATGTCTCTCTCCTCCTCTTGTACGGATTAAATAAAGGAAGAAAGGAATTCCAATTAAGGAGGTAACGACTCCAATCGGTGTTTCAAATGGATAGTTTACAAATCTACTTAAAACATCACATAACGCTAGAAAAACGCCACCAATAACGCCTGCACATGGCAAAATCCACTTATAATCTACCCCAATTATAAAGCGAGTAATATGCGGAATAATTAAACCTACAAAACCAACTTTCCCCACTAAAGCAACTGCCGTTCCTGTTAAAAAGATAACTGATAAAATTGCCATCGCTTTAACTAGTTTTGTACGTTGCCCTAGATTAATAGAAACTTCTTCGCCTAAAGAGAGAATCGTAATAGATTTTGATATTAACAGTGCTAAAATTATTCCAATTATCCCAAATGGTATCGTAATTTTAATGATATTAGGGTCTACTTGGTCTAATTTTGCATTAAACCAAAAACTAACATTTTGAGAAATTTGGAAGTATGAAGCCATTGCAGCAGACACACTGCTTAAAAATGTTCCAATAACTGTCCCAATAATCGCTAACCGAACTGGCGATAAACCATTTTGAAGGAGCGAACCAAAACCAAATACGATACCGGCTCCTAATGCAGAACCAATCATTGAGCATACAACCATACCAATCGATGACATTCCCGGAAGAAAAATCATACAAAGTGTAATAACAAAAGCTGCCCCATCCGTCACACCCATAATAGAAGGGGATGCAAGATAGTTTCTTGTCATCCCCTGCATAAGTGCTCCTGATATGGCTAGAAATGCTCCAACTAAAAGAGCTGCAACTATCCTTGGTAAACGTGAAGTAATAATAATATTATGATTTACATCACTTGAATCAAAATGAAATAACGCGTTCCACACCGTTTCAGCATCAATACTTTTCGCCCCATACAAAATAGAAAGTATAACTGTAAATAAGATGAGTATGGGTGCTATACATAATATAGTTACTGGGACTGCATTTGTTTTCTGCATATCATTCAACGCACCTTACTTATTGTATTATTTAGATAAATTTTTCACTGCTTCTTTTAAGAACGCTGTTTTACTCCAAGCAGTACCACCTTGTGCCATTGGATCAACAACGTTTACAAATACTTTCTTTTCTTTCGCAGCATTCATACTTTGCCAAATTGGATTACTTTCAATTTCTTCTAGCACTTTCGGGTTTTTATTTTCAGTTGTTTCATATTGTAAGAAAATATAATCTGGGTTTAGTTCAGCAAGTTTTTCAAATGAAATTTTCTCTTGTGCTTTTACAGTTTTCAATTGTTCTGGAACAGTTAATCCAAGATCTTTATAAATTACAGGGTTGAAGTATACTCCTTCTGGGTATAGGAATAATTCGTTTGCTCTTAGTCTGATTACAAGGACTTTTTTGTCTTTTAACTTATCTCCTAGTTTTGCTTTTGCTTTTTCAGCGTCCGCATTGTAATCTTTAATAATTTTTTCTGCTTTATCTTTTTTACCAGTTAATTCTCCCATTAACTTTAAGTTATCTTCCCAATTTGTTGAAACATGTGATACCGGGAATGTAGGAGCTACTTTCGTAAACTTTTCAGCTGTTTCTGCTGGGAATTTCGTACTAGATGTAATAACGTCTGGTTTTAATTGAAGTAATGTTTCGAAATTTGGTTGCATTTTCTCACCAACAGATTTCGCACCTTCTAAATCTTTCTCCAGATACTTTGGTAATTTACCACCAACCGTAATCGCACCAACTGGTTTAATTCCAAGTACTGCTGCATCTTCCATTGACTCTAAACTAGCTGTTGCAATTTTATTTACTTTTGCTGGCACTGTATATTCTTTACCTAAATATGTAATTTTTCGTTTTTCGTCTTTTTTCGTCTCACTAGCCTTTGTCTGTTGAGTTTTTTCTCCTGAAGTTTTATCCGTACTATTACATGCTGCTAGTCCTACACTTAAAACTGTTACCATACCTAATGTAAATAACTTCTTATTCATCTTTAAATATCTCCTCTCGAATTTCCAAACTATATTTTCAATAAATTTTAACTATATGAAACTTGTCCTACATATATATTTTATTAGATTAATAATTCTATCCAGAACTCATTCTCGTTCACTTCCCCTAAGCTATAATTCTTTTATACCTCACCCGTTGATAATCTTTTTCATTGATAATGATTATCGTTACTAAGTATATATTTAATATGCAATTATTTCAAGAAAGATTTGAAAAATTTTAACAAACTGAATTAAAAAAGAAGTATCCGCCTAATTGAACTGTACCCTATAAAATGGACAGTTTAATAAAAAAGCCCTGAAAAATCAAGCACTTAAAAGATGGTTCCGATATTCGATCGGAGCCATCTTTTTTAATGTCCACTGA
>NZ_JAKUEN010000027.1:0-20144 GCF_022662915.1 Bacillus cereus group sp. BfR-BA-01453
TACCTCATTTCTATCGTTGATTCCATTATAACGAGGTTTTTTGATAAAAATACACAAAAACCCCGAATCATGGGGCTTTTTTTTAGTGTCCATGATTCGGGGTACAGTTCATCCATAGAGAACTGCTTCTTTTTTATTCATTGTCGTTAGACGATGTTTCTGTGTCTTCATTGCTATTTTTATTTTTTACTTCATTGTTACTTGATTCGCGTTCACTTGAATTTTCAGATTTAGATTCTTTTGTTTTCTCTGTATTTGTTTTCTTCGAATCAGAGTCTGTTTTTGTATATGCAGGTAACCCGAGATGAGCACGAAGATCGTTTGTAACTTTTGCTAATTCTTTTTTATCTGGATTGTAGTAATACGTTCGGCCGCCACCAGCGGATTTGCTACATGTATCGTCACCTTTTTCCATATAGCAGTCGTCACCTTGAATTTGTAATTTCTCGATTTCTGAATCCGATCCGTACTTATAGAATGAAAGCATATCATCAAATGTTAAGTTTGTAACGAATTGTCCGTTAATATCATCAATGATGTTGCCAACTTTTGTTACAGAACCAACACTTGTTAGTTTCTTTAAAATAGCCTCGATAACGAGTTGTTGACGTTGTCCACGCATTGCATCACTATCAATGTGTCTTGTTCTAGCAAGAGCAAGAGCTTCTTCGCCATTTAACTTTTGAACACCTTTTTCTAGGTGAATTGCCTCTGCATTATCATTGCTATCTTGCTCAGTAAATTCAACTGGTACATCAACTTCAATACCGCCCAAGTCATCGACGATTTTTATAAATGATTTAAAGTTAAATTTCACAAAATAATCGACAGGAACATTCATTAATTTTTCAACTGCATCAATGCTTGCTTGTGGTCCACCATTTTTTCCGTTTTTAGCAGAACCGAATGCATGAGCGTGTGTAATTTTATCTTTTTTCTTTTCTATTGGAATATAAGTATATGTGTCACGTGGGATACTTAATAGTTTTACAGTTTTGCTATCTTTATTAAACGTTGCAAGCAAAAGCGCATCTGTTCTTATAGCGCCACCATATTCTTTTCCCCGGACATCACTTTCATCAACACCCATTATTAAAACAGAGACATTGTTTGTAATAGGTTTTACAGCTTTATCACGTAAATCAGATTTATCACCGCGCGCTAAATCATGTGCGGCATTTCGAACAGCAGAAGATGCTTTATTTACTAAAAACCAAGTATAACCGCCACCTACTATTAAAAAGAATAGTATAACGCTTATAATAATTTTTATTTTTTTCTTACTTTTCTTCGGTTTACTGCGTGTATTTTCTTGCAAAGATGGGTTTTGCTCCATTTCCTGTACTCCTTCATTTGGATTGAAATACGACACTCATATCCACTTATTATAATGAAATTTAGCGAAAAAAAACATTACAAATCATTTACATTTCGTAAAAATTCAATTTATTTATAAAAAGTCAGATTTTATATATTTTATTTTTCAGATGTAGAATAAGTATAAGGTTTTTTAGTAGAAATGAAAATATGTATTATGAGAAAGTAATAGAGAAGTAAGATTTGTTGAAATATAGCCAAGAAGAAATGAGTAGGTTTACTAGTTTCTTCTATATAATAAAGAAGAATTTGACGGATAAAGGAGAGAACATAATGAATCATACATCATTCCGAGCAATCGTTGTGAACGAAACAGAAAGTAAGCAGTTTGTAAGAAACGTTGTAGCGAGAGAAGTAAGTAGTTTACCTGAAGGGGACGTATTCATACAGGTTCATTATTCTTCATTAAATTATAAAGACGCTCTTTCAGCCACTGGTAATAAAGGTGTTACGAGAACATATCCTCATACGCCAGGAATTGATGCAGCAGGAGTGGTTGTGAGTAGTAAAGATGCTACCATTAAGGCGGGAGATCAAGTCATTGTAACGGGATATGATTTAGGGATGAATACTTCTGGTGGTTTCGGAGAATATATTCGCGTGCCGGCATCTTGGATTGTCTCTTTACCAGAGGGAATGTCATTAAAGGAAAGTATGATGTACGGGACCGCCGGTTTTACCGCCGCTTTATCAGTATATAAGCTTATTAGAGCAGGAGTAACGCCTAGTATGGGCGATGTTTTAGTAACGGGTGCTACAGGTGGCGTAGGAAGTGTAGCTGTTAGTATTTTAAGTAAGTTAGGGTTTAGCGTAGTAGGAGCGACAGGAAAAATGGAAGAGGAACAGATGCTACTACGTCTAGGAGCGAAAAAGGTGATTCATCGCGCAGAATTGAATGATGAATCAGGAAGACCAATGCTTAAAGGAATATACGCCGGAGTTATCGATACTGTAGGTGGGCACATGTTAGAAACAGTTTTAAAAACGGTAAAGTATGGCGGATGCATAACGACATGCGGTAATGTGGCAGGCCATGAATTACAAACAACGGTATATCCGTTTATTTTGCGAGGCATAAGCCTTTTAGGGGTAGATTCTGTGCAATGTCCAGTAGATGTGAGAAGTGATGTGTGGACGCTCTTAGCAAATGAATGGGGAAATAAAGAGTTACAATCTTATACAGAAGAATGTACATTAGAAGAGCTAGATGAGAAGTTTACACTTATATTGCAAGGAAAATTAAAGGGAAGAACTGTTGTAAATATGAAATAAGAAAAGAGACGCTTACATTAGCGTCTCTTTTCTTATTATAATGATTGTTTTAAATGGACTTTACTTTGTTCACCTAAAACACCATCAGCGATATTTACAGCGTGATCGCCAATGCGCTCTAAGTTACTTACCATATCAACGAAGATGATACTTGCATCACCTGAACAGCTACGTTCATTCAGACGTAATACGTGACGTTTACGAAGAACACGTTCCATTTGATCGATTTTACGTTCTTTTGCAATAACTGTTTGAGCTAGTTCAGTATCGAAGTTTGTTAAAGCTTCAACTGCGTCTTGTAATGTTGAAATCGTTAACTCAAGCATTTCATTTAATTCAGCTAGTGCTTCATTTGATAGGGAAACACGGTTTGAAATTTGGAAATCAACAAGTTCTACAAGGTTTTCTACATGATCACCGACACGTTCAATATCGCCAACGACACCTGCTAAAACGGAATGTTTTTCAGAATCTGTAGGTGAAAGCGGCTTTTCTGATAGTAAAACTAAATACTCGGTAATTTTTTTATCTAAGTTGTTAATAGCTCCTTCTAATTGAGTAGCCATGTCAGCGTGTTTTTTATCTTGTGTGTTTAAAAATTGGTTTGCTTCTTTTAATCCATGTAATGAAAACTCAGCCATACGAATAATCTCTTTTTGTGCTTCAGTTAAAGCAATAGCTGGAGATTGTTCAATAAAGATTGGATTTAAATGTTGCGGTTTGAAATCAATAGCAGCATCTTCCCCGCGAATAATTTTCGTTACAATCCATGCTAATACAGCGATGAATGGGAACTGAATAATTGTATTCGTTACGTTAAATGTTCCGTGTGCAAATGCAATTGTCATCTCTGGATTTAAGTTTAATGACGTTTGGAAGTATTGAATTAAATTTGTAAAAGGTATTAATAAAATTGTAAAGATGATTGTACCGACAATATTAAAGATAACGTGAACTAATGCTGCGCGTCTTGCAGCAATTGAAGTACCGATTGCTGCTAATACAGCTGTAATTGTTGTACCGATGTTATCACCGAATAATACAGGAAGGGCAGCTTGTAAATCGATTGCACCTTGACCGAATAGTTCTTGTAAAATACCGATTGTTGCACTTGAGCTTTGTACAATTAAAGTGAAAACTGTACCAACAACAATACCTAAAATTGGATTATCACTCATGCTAACCGTTAATTCTTGGAATGATTCTAAAGAGCGAAGAGGCTTCATACCTGTGCTCATTAGTTCTAAACCGAAGAATAACATACCAAAACCGAATATAACTTGACCTAAAGAATGTACTTTTTTATTTTTAAAGAAGAATAGTAAGATAGCTCCAACTGCCATAATTGGAAGAGCATATTCTCCGATTTTAATTCCAATAATAAATGCAGTAACTGTCGTACCGATGTTCGCACCCATAATAACACCGATTGCTTGTCTTAATGTCATAAACCCAGCACTTACAAGTCCGACTGTTAAAGCGGTTGTTCCTGAACTTGATTGGATTAATACGGTAACTAACATACCTGCTAGTACACCCATCAGTGGGTTTGTTGTAAAGCGATCTAGAATATCACGAAGACGATCTCCAGCAGCTTGTTGCAGTCCATCGCCCATGTATTTAATTCCGAATAAGAAAATACCTAATCCACCAATGAACTGGAAGATCATATCTTGAACATTGTATTCCACGCATTCCACTCCTTAAATTTCATGTACGATGTAATTATTAACTAAACCGTGAGACACTGTAAACGATTTATCAGTAAAATTTACACTAAATTTACAAAGAGATAAAAAGTTTACAATTCTTTAAAGAAACAGCTGTATTTTATTGGTTTTTATCTTTTGTAAATCGTATTTTTGTAAAGAAATCACACTCTTTAGAATAGTGTTTTTCATTTGTATATGAAGGAAAGCGTCTGTGAGTTCATCGTATATTTTTTGATGAAAGGTAAAAAAATATGTAGGAAAATGCATGTAGTTTTATAAAATCAAAAATACGTAAAAAAGCCACTGGAATTATCCAGCAGCTTTTTCCGTATTTTTGTCACCATGCTTTTGTTTTTTTACACTTGTAATGTAAATGAACAGGAAAGCAATAAGTAGTAGAGAGGAATAACGATATACAGTTGCGTAGTTTGTAAAATGTGCAATGAATCCAAAAATAATCGCGCCAGCACCAATTCCAAGGTCAAATGCTGAGAAGAATGTAGCTGTTGCGACTCCTCGTCGGTGCGGTGCTACTCGGTCAATCATCCACGCTTGTAGTGCAGGTTGAATCGCTCCGAAACCACTTCCGTAGCATGCTGCTGCAATAATTAAGCTTGGAATGGTAGTTGTATACGACAATAAAATAATCCCTGTAAACGTAATAATAACTCCTGGAATAATTACGAAGGAATGACCTTTCGCATCATATAACTTTCCGGAAAATGGACGAGTAACAGCGATTGCAAGTGCATTAAATAAGAAGAAGAGGCTTATATCAGCAATGCCGACTTCCGTAGCAAATAACGTAATAAAGCTTCCGATTCCCCCGTACATTAATGTAATACATAATATTAATAATGAAGGAAGTAAAGCTTTACGTTCAATAAATCCATCAAGGAAGGTACCAGATGTTTGCTGTGGTGATTGCGGCGATTTTTTGATTTGAAGTAGTTTCGTTAATATTAATGAAACAATTGTACAGGAAAGTGCACATAAAAAAAGAATCGTGAAGTTATATGTTTGCATAAGCCAAAGTCCGATAAGTGGACCGAGCGCCATTGCAATCGTTCCAGAAAGACCGAAATATCCCATGCCTTCACCGCGGCGAGCTTGCGGAATTAAATCTGAAACGACAGTTCCATATGTAGTCGTTGTAATACCAAAACCAGCTCCGTGTAAAATTCGAACGGCAAGCAATAGGAAAACAGTTGAAGCGAAAAGATAACTACCCATAGCGAGTAAACAAATAGCAGTACCGATCATTAAAATGATTTTTTTGCTAAATTTTTGCAAGGCATTTCCAGTTAGCGGTCTAACAAAAAGTGCCGCAACAGTAAACATACCGACAACAAATCCAATATTGGAACTTGTACCTCCAATTTCTTTCACATAAACAGGTAAAGTCGGAATTAACATTTGAAATCCTAAAAACATACATAAGTTTGCTAGAATTAGCGCAACAAATTCTTTCGTCCATAACGGTTCTCGTTTTACGAGTATTGCTTCTCCCATATATTCATCCCCTATATAAAAATTTCTGTTTTCTTTCGAGTATATGTATTGGCCAATGAAACAGTCAAGGAAGGTGCCTTGAAAACGTACAACAATTTTCGAGGTAAAAAACTGACAAATTTGTGGAAAGACTACACAACTATGAAAAAAAGATGTAAAGTATAGATGTATAGACTGGTAGTTGTTATGAATGATAGAAATTGTTTTTTCTTTAAAGAAAGCGGATTCAAAAAGTAGTGAATGAGAAGGGGATATATACTTTTTCACTACATATATTTGAAAAGGTTTACAAAACAATGAAGAAAGAGGCGTGTACATATGAGACGATTAGGTATTTCTATTTATCCAGAACATTCAACAGTAGAGAAAGATAAGGAATATTTAACATTAGCAAGTAAATACGGATTTACACGTGTATTCACATGCTTATTGTCTGTAGATGGAGAAAAAGAGAAAATTATAGAAGAGTTTAAAGAAACGATCTCTCATGCAAATGCATTAGGGTTCCCAGTATTAGTTGATATTAGTCCAGCTGTTTTTGAACAACTAGGTATTTCGTATAATGATTTATCATTCTTCCATGAACTAGGTGCGTACGGTATTCGTTTAGATGTTGGTTTCTCAGGATTAGAAGAATCAATTATGACGTACAATCCGTATGGCTTAAAAATTGAGATTAATATGAGTAACGGTACGAAGTATGTAGATAATATTATGAGCCATAGACCAAATCGTGAAAATTTAATTGGTTGCCATAATTTTTATCCGCATCGTTATTCTGGATTATCATACGATCATTTCATTAAATGCTCGAAACAATTTAAAGATTACGGTATGAGAACGGCTGCTTTTATTTCATCATTTGATGCAACATATGGACCTTGGCCCGTAACAGAAGGATTATGTACGTTAGAACAGCATCGTGAACTGCCAATGACAACACAGGCGAAGCATTTATTTGCGACAGAATTAATTGATGATGTTATTATTGCGAACGCTTATGCATCAGAAGAAGAATTACAAGCACTAGGTGCATTAAATAAAGAGAAACAAACATTTGATATAGAGTTATATGATACAACGACAGAACTAGAAAGAATTATCGTATTAGATGAACCTCATTTTTATCGCGGGGATGTATCTGAATATATGATTCGCTCGACACAAAGCCGTGTGAAATATAAAAAAGAAGAGTTTAAACCTCATCATACACGTGAAATTAAGCGTGGCGATCTTTTAATTGATAATGAGCAATATGGCCAATATAAAGGTGAATTGCAAATTGCATTAAAAGATATGGTGAATACAGGAAAAACAAATGTAGTTGGTCGAATTGTAGAAGAAGAGATTTTCTTACTAGACTATTTACAAGCATGGGATAAATTCGGATTTACATTAAAGAAATAGATAAATTTAAAAAAGGAAAAAACTACTGACCTCAGCAGCTTTTTCCTTTTTATATAAGTGCGAGAGGAAGAGCTATGACAAAGGTGCATCAGCGATTAGTTTCTATTTTAGAGGAGTTTTTAGAAGAGAAATCGATGTTAAATCGAGCTTTTTTAGCGAGCCGTTTACATGTATCAACGAAGACGATTCAAAAAGATATAAAATTATTAAATAATATATTGGAAGAAAATGGAGCGAAAATTGAATCGCAAAGAGGGACTGGATACGAACTAGAAATTATACAAGCGAAGAAGTTTGAAGAGTTTTGCGTGAGTCTATTTCAAAAACAGACAGAAAAAATCCCGACTTCTTATGAAGAAAGGGTAGCTTACATTCTGCAACGTATTTTAACGACTGAGGGATATGTGAAGCTTTCACAGTTAGCAGAGGAGATTTATGTCAGTAAATCGACAGTAAATTTAATTATGAAAGATGTTACAGATATATGTGGTCGCTATCAATTACAAATTGAAAAGAGACCGTATTATGGTATACGTATTGTCGGAGAGGAGTTTCATATTCGTTCTTGTTTATCACAATATGGTTTACCGCGTTATGACCATACTCCGTTTCATGAGCAATTTGAGCAGAGTGATACATACTTATCGTTACCTCATATACCGCTTATCCGTTCGGTTATACTAAAGTATATCGAAGGAGGAGCGATATATTTATCAGATATAGAAATTGATAATTTAGTCATTCATATTGCAATTGCATTAAAGCGTTGTGAAGATCAACATTATATGAAAGGACTACATGTAGAGCAAGCTGAACTTATCATAAAGAAAGAATATACAATTGCGAAAGAGATTTTAGAGGATTTAGAGAAAGAGTTGCATCTTTCATTTCCAGAAGAAGAAGTTTTATATGTGACGATGCATTTATTAAGCACTGCTGTTACAACGAAAGATCGTTATGAAAATGTGGAAGAACTATTAGGAAAAGATCTATATGCATTCATGCAACATATTCTTTTTAAAGTAGCGGAAGAACGGAATCTTATTTTTTATTATGATGAAGAATTATTATTTGGGTTTGGTGTTCATTTAAAAACGTTATTAAACCGTTTGAAGTATAAGTTAAATACGAGAAATCCTCTTTTGGCAGAAGTGAAAAAGAATTATCCGTATGCTTTTGAAATTGCGGTTCTCGTTGGAGATATAATTGGTGAATACACGGGAGAATCGATTCCGGAAAGTGAGATTGGTTATATTGCGATTCACTTCGGCGGAGCGATGAGCCGTTTACAGGAACAGAATCAAAAGAAAAGATGTTTATTAGTTTGTGCGACTGGTCAAGGAAGTGCTCAATTATTGAAATATAAAATTCTATCACAGTTCCGAGATAAATTAGAGATTTTAGGGATTACAGGTTATTATCAATTGAAAGTAGAAGATCTCTACAAAGAAAAGATAGATTGTATTATTAGTACGATTCATATACCAAGTGGTTTACCTGTGCCTGTTATAAAAGTAAACTCAATATTTGATGATAAAGAGATTAAGTCAATTGGTCAGCAGTTATTTACGCATGTGAATACTAGTGTGCAGCAATATATGAAGGAAGATTTAATCTTTTTAAATTACAGTGCTTCTACGAAGGAAGAGGTTATCCAATTTTTATGTGAGAAAGCTGCTGAAAAAAATTATGTACCAGAAAACTTTTATGACTCTGTTATGGAAAGAGAGAATACATCCCCTACAGCGGTTGGGAATTTAGTTGCGATTCCACATCCGATGCAGTTATTAAGTGAGAAAACATTTTTGATGTTTTGTACACTTGATAAAGCGGTTGACTGGGGAGATAAGAAAGTACAAGTTATTATTTTATTTAGTGTAAAGCGCAATAATAATGAAGATTTACAAAAGCTTTATGATTTTTTATATGATATTATGTCTAATCAAAATACGATAGAGAAATTAGCTCAGGCTGAAGTGGTTGAAGATTTTCAAGAGATATTATTATCGTTATAAGAGAAGTATATAAAAACTTCCGTTACATAACGGAAGTTTTTTATGTTTAATTGTATGCGTTTTCATAATAAGATAACAATATAGAAAAAAGATGGCTTGGGGGAATTTAAAATGACTGATATGCAAACTCCATTTGCGTTAATTTTACATGGTGGCAACGCGAGAAGCGCGTCACTTGAAGCAATTGCTTTTGCAAGACAAGGAGATTTTGAGAATGCGAGTGAAAAGATGAAACTTGCTAGGGAAGAAATTTCAGCAGCTCATCGTATTCAAACAGACTTAATTCAAGAAGAAGCAAGAGGAAATCATGCAGAAATCAGTTTACTGTTAGTGCATGCACAAGATCATTTAATGAATGCAATTACAGTGAAAGAACTTGCGGAAGAATTTATCACTCTTCATAAACGAATAGAAGAGAAAGTGACAGTATAAGATGTACATTTTATTATGTTGTGCAGCAGGCATGTCAACGAGTATGGTTGTAAGAAAAATGCAAGAAGAGGCAATGAAACAAGGGAAGGATTATAAAATTAAAGCAGTTGATTCAGAACTTGTGAAACTGGAAATAAAAAATGCTGATGTTGTTTTAATTGGTCCGCAAGTGAAATATTTATTTCCAGCCGTAGAGTTTCTTGCAAATTCATACAATATACCAGTTGCGATTATAGACCAACGAGATTATGGCATGTGTGATGGTTTGAAAGTATTGAAACAAGCAGAACAATTAGTTTTAGCATAATTATATTTTTTTAAATATAAACATTATAATGTTATAACTTTATTTCATTCTTTCATAGAAAAGAGAAAGAGGAGGGGTTTTGATGAATGGTTTTATGAGTTTTATGGAACAAAAGATTATGCCAACAACACAAAAGATTGCCGGACAGCGACATTTATTAGCAATTCGAAACGGGGTTATTTCTACATTACCGTTAACGATTGTCGGATCATTTTTCGTTATCTTTTTAAACTTACCAATTGATGCATATATGGAGTGGATTGCACCGTTTCGCCATATTTTAGATATTCCATTCCGATTTACAGTAGGACTAATGGCATTATATGCAGCATTTGGGGTAGGGGCTTCGCTCGCGAACTTTTATCAGCTCAATCAGTTAAGTGCAGGGTTATTATCTGTACTCGCCTTTTTACTAGCATCAGTTGAACCCATTCAAATTACGAAAGCCGTACCAGGTGTTATTGATGCAGGTAGATACATTTCAGTAGGAACATTAAGTGCAACATCTTTATTCGGCGCAATTGTTACAGCTTTAATTGCAGTAGAAATTTATCACTTTATGATTAAGCATAATATCTCAATTAAATTACCAGATAGTGTACCACCAGCAGTTTCAAATTCGTTTGCAGCATTAATTCCAACGTTAGCAGTTATTCTTTTATTCTGGGGCATTCGCTACGGTTTAAAATTTGATGTAAATACAACAATCACATATTTAATCGCACCACTAAAATCAGTATTAGTAGGAAATAATTTATTCGGCGGTTTATTAACAGTATTCTTAATCGTATTCTTCTGGTCATTCGGTATACATGGCCCTGCGATTTTAGGACCGATCATTCGTCCAATGTGGGATTCTGCAATTCTTGAAAATATGGAAGTATTCACAGCTACAGGAAATGCACATCAATTACCAAACTTATTTACAGAGCAATTTATTCAATGGTTCGTATGGATTGGTGGATCAGGCTCAACGTTAGCTTTAGTAATTATGTTTATGTTCTCTAAATCTAAGTTCTTAAAAGAGTTAGGTAGATTATCATTCGTGCCAGGCTTATTCAATATTAATGAACCAATTATTTTCGGGGCACCAATTGTAATGAACCCAATCTTAATTATTCCGTTCGTAATTACACCGTTAGTTACAACGACAGTATCATATTTCGCAGTTGTTTCAGGTATGATTCCGATGATGATGGCGAAATTGCCATTTACGATGTTAGCGCCAATTGCAGCGGTTATTAGTACGGACTGGACAATTATGGCTGGTGTACTTGTACTTGTTAACTTTGTTATCTCATTCGTTATTTACTATCCGTTCTTCAAAATGTATGAGAAACAACAATTAGCAGGAGAGGAGAAAGAAAAATGCTCGGAGCAATTATCATCTTAATTACATTTGTAGCGGGGCAGTGTATTGCACATTATTCAAAATGGGTACAAAGTAAATCTTTATTAGTTTTACTACTAGTATCAATTGTATTTATCGGTAGTTCAATGGGTGCCTATGTAATGCTAAGCTTACAATCACCGTACGTAATTATTGTACCAACGATTTTATGTGCAACATGTTTATCTGCAAAATATAGATTTACGAGCATGGCATTAATACAACGTGTGAAGGAGATGCAAAAGCATGGAGCGTAAATTAGGAATTTCACTTTATCCAGAGCATTCAACGAAAGAAAAAGATATGGCATACATTTCGGCAGCGGCACGCCACGGTTTTTCAAGAATATTCACATGCCTATTGTCTGTGAATCGTCCGAAAGAAGAAATTGTAGCTGAATTTAAAGAAATTATTCATCATGCGAAAGATAACAATATGGAAGTTATTTTAGATGTAGCTCCAGCTGTCTTTGATCAGCTCGGTATTAGTTATAGTGATCTATCATTTTTCGCAGAGTTAGGTGCAGATGGTATTCGATTAGATTTAGGGTTTGACGGATTAACTGAAGCGAAAATGACAAATAACTCGTACGGCTTAAAAATTGAGCTAAACGTAAGTAACGATATTGCATACTTAGAAAATATTCTTTCGCATCAAGCGAATAAGTCAGCTTTAATCGGTTGTCATAACTTCTATCCGCAAAAATTTACTGGACTTCCATACGAATATTTCATTCGCTGTAGTGAACGCTTTAAAAAACATGGTATTCGCACGGCAGCGTTTATTACGTCACATGCAGCTAACATCGGCCCATGGGATATTAACGACGGATTATGTACATTAGAAGAGCATCGTAACTTACCGATTGAAGTACAAGCGAAACATTTATGGGCGACAGGGCTTATTGATGACGTTATTATCGGAAATGCTTATGCGAGTGAAGAAGAGTTAGAGAAACTAGGAAACTTAAATCGTTACATGTTACAGTTAAAGGTACACTTTGTAGACGAGGCGACTGAAGTAGAGAAGAGAGCCACGCTACAAGAATTACATGTAAGACGCGGCGATATAACAGAATATATGGTACGTTCTACAGAAGTACGTAAGAAATACAAAGACTATGACTTCCCGGTGCGCGAAAGTGTACGACAGGAAAGAGGGCAAGTTGTAATTGGAAACAACTCATTTGGTAAGTATAAAGGCGAATTGCAAATCATTCTAAAAGAAATGCCGATAGATGAACGGAAAAATATTGTCGGTACAATTGTAGAAGAAGAGTTATTCTTACTAGATTATGTAGGAGCTTGGACGCAGTTTACTTGTGTGGAATAGGGGAGAGAAGGAGAGGATGCTGTGGCATCCTCTTTTTTCTGTTGAAATGGTAGTCTATCGTATATAGAATGCAAAGAGATAGACTTAATTTGGACGGGAGAGAAGGAGATGGAAGAGTATATAGATGATTTATTAAGGCGGATGGATGATGAAGAAGCAGGTATTCGGCAATGTGCGTATGAAGAAGCGAGGGAGTTAAATGATTTATCGCTTTTTTCTTGTTTCCAAGAGAAAGTAACGGAAGCACGAAAAGTATATATAAAAACGAGCCTTTATTTTTTAATTACACAACTTGCAATAAATACTAGAGAGATGTATATTGCAGATTATTTGATAAATCGGTTAGAAAGTGAAGAAAGCAGGGTAGTGTTGGATAGTATGCTTATAGATTTAAGTAAATTATCTGAAGCGAGCAATGCACATAAAATTATTCCTTACATATATCATAAAAATAGTGGAGTTCGTTATTCCGCTGTCATTGCTTTAAAGTTGTGTAAATCGTTAGAAGCAGAAGATGCCTTATTGAAGTTACTTACAGTGGAAGAGAATCGAGATGATATTGTAAATATATGTGCTACTTTACATGAGATTGGAACAAAGCGATCAATTTTATCTTTAACGAAACTTTTACACAGCGATAGTGCTTATATTCGTTCGGCAGCCATTGAGACTTTGGCAGAAATCGGAAGAACAGACTTACAAATAGTTTATATTGATTCTTTATCTGATAGAAGTGTCATGGTGAAATATGAGGCCATTCGAGCTATTTATGCATATGGAGATGAAATGGCGATTAAGCCAATTTGCGAACGTGTAACGAAAGTTGTTTCTAGAAGACGTAAAAATCAAGTAGAGTCTATTGATGAATCAGAAATCCTCATCGCTCTTCGTTTCTTACATAAGTTTGCTAATCATGAAGAAGTTCTAAAGACATTTGATAAAGTGTACAAAAAACGTGGAAACTTGTTTATGTCGGAGAGGAAATGGCTTCGAGATAATATTACTTACTTTCAAGAGAAAGAAAGAATGTAAGAATCATAAAAAAAGAGTCAGCCTCAATGAGACTGACCCTTTTTTTACAAACTAGTTTAATACTTTAACTGTAACTGTTTTACGTCCCCAGTTACTTGATGTACCTTTATCAGGCATTAAAACATCGATTTTGTTTCCTTTAATAGCTCCACCAGTATCACCAGCGATTGCTACTCCGTAACCTTCAACCCATACTTTTGAACCTAATGGAATGACACTTGGATCAACCGCGATTAGTTTCATGTTTGGATTAGCTGTTAAGTTGTGACCTAAAGCTGATTTTACTTGGTCGCCTGCTTTATAACCATTTTCCAGTGGATCTGCTGTGTAAGCTGTTGCTACAACGCGTAACTCACGAGAAGATGATGGTGCACTTGTTTCAGTTTCTTTTGCAACAGGTTGTTGTGTAGCTGGTTTTTGAGCTTTAGCTGCTTCACGAGCTTTAGCTGCTTCTTGAGCTTTAGCTGCTTCACGAGCTTCAGCTGCTTCTTGAGCTTTAGCTGCTTCACGAGCTTTAGCTGCCTCTTGAGCTTTAGCCGCTGCTTGAGCTTCAGCTGCTTCTTGAGCTTTAGCTGCTTCACGAGCTTTAGCTGCTTCTTGAGCCTTAGCTTCTGCTTGAGCTTCAGCTGCTTCTTGAGCTTTAGCTTCTGCCTGAGCTTTAGCTGCCTCTTGAGCCTTAGCTGCTTCACGAGCTTTAGCCGCTGCTTGAGCTTCAGCTGCTTCGCGAGCTTTAGTTGCTTCCTCCGCTTTAGCTTTTGCTTGCGTTTCAGCTACTTCACGAGCTTTAGTTGTTGCCACGGCTTTAGCTGTATCTTGAACTGTAGTTGTTTTTGCAGCTTTAACTACTGGTTGAACTTTAACTGGAGCTTTACCTGTTAAGTAAGGAACGTGAACATAAGCTGTTTTTCCGTTATATTCAAATTGGATCCAACCATTTTCAACTTGGTGTGTTGTTTCGATTACGTCATCTTGTTTCAATTTACCAAGAATCTCTGAGTCTGTGTTTGCACCAGCACGTACGTTTAATACGTTAGCTGTTACGTAGTAAGTGTCTTTTGTGTAGTCAGCACTAATGAAAGCTTCTTTACCGCTATTCAATTTCACTTTTGACCATCCGTTTTCTGTATGTAAAACGTTAACTTTATATCCATCTAATAATTTTCCTACAACTTTTGATTCAGTAGTTGGGTTTTCTCGTACATTTAGTACATCAGTCGTTACAATTGTTTCTGCTTTAGCAGATGTTGTGAAAATCCCAAGACCAAAAACCGCTGCTGTTGCTATACCCATAAATTTTTTCATAATAGCCTCCATTGCATTTGTTTTCGTTGACCTCATTATAGCAACCATTATTTTCTTATTTGCGAAAAACATAAAATTACAAAGCTTTCGTAACGGGTCATTAATATTTTGTAATAATTCCAGTAATATCCTAAAAGCGCTTTCTTATAGTTTTTAGGGGAGGTTTGAGCATGTGATGCATAAAAAAGGTAGTATTTCAATTTCTGATAGGTTAATATTATTTCTATAGTATTACGTAATTATTTCGTAATCATTACAAAAATGGCGTATTTTGCTGTCGGAACAGAAAAGTAGTTATGTAAAAATAACTATTTTAGTTGTGGAGAAATAAAAATGAGGTGAAATTTAATAAAATATCGCTATAATTGTTACAAAATAAGTCGAGGTATGGAAAAAATTACGCCTTGATTTTCGACTTTCACATAGTATTTTTGCAATAATAGGATTCTATAATAGATTTAGTAGATTAAAATAATGAAAGATGTTTATAACGTGAAACATATATAATAGAAGAAACATGATTTAATAGATAAATAAAAAACGTAGGAGTGTAAACTCCTACGTTTTTGTTTATTCATATCGTAAACATTCAATTGGATCCAGTTTTGCAGCTTTGTTAGCTGGCAGTGAATAAAATTAATATCATTTGAAATTAAAAACTTTTACATAAGGGATTGCGTAAGCTGATTGAAATAGTAAGTAACTGTCTTTTAAATAAGGGGGAGGATTTTTTTGATTTGAAGGTGATAAAAATATAGTAGATATTTGCTTTGAATTACAAATAATTGAATGAAGCTATTTTTTTAGAATTGCAAACTAAATATAGAACAAAGGTTCGATTAGTGGTAAAATATTCATACAGATATGCTGTAGTATTCTTGGGGAATTAGGTGTGTGATTTAATTGATACGAATAATTACGATGGATTTAAAGAGGATTAGATCTTGCTTAAGAAGTATTGGTAGTTTCATTATATTTTTATAAATAGGAGAAATGAGGATATGCAGAAGGGAGAAATTAAAAAATAAAATTTAGTAATGATAAATTGGAAAGTAGTTTAGTAAGAAAGCATTATCCTGTTAATGGTAATGGAGGATTTTGGATATGAAAAAAGAGGAAATCGTTAAGCTATTTATAAATACAATAGTAAAGATAGCGCCAGAGAAGTTAGATGAATACATAGAAAAAATTAAAAGAAATAGCCATTCTTCTAAATAAATAGGCTATTTCTTCTCGTGCTTCATATGATTTTTATTTAATGCCTGAGCGATAGAAAGCATTTGTTCTAATGCTATATCTTTTTCATTTTTTGGTAAAGGTTCTAGCCATTCCATAATTTCTTTAAATTTTTCATATTTGTGTGCATTTAAATCGATTTCTTCACTTTCTCCATATAAGTAGTCAATAGTAACATTAAATCTTTTTGAAACCTTTTCTAATGTTTCTCGTCCAGGAAAAGCTTTCCCATTTTCAAACTTAGAAACAGTTCCTTTCGTTAAGTCAACCTCTTTCCCGAATTGTTCTTGGCTTAGCTTATTATGTATTCTAATTTGTTTTAATCTATCTTTTATTTCCATTATATATTGTCTCCCCTTTAAACGAGTTTCCAAAAATAACTCTTATTTTTATTATAAAGTTTTCAGATAGAAAACGTAAAGAGGAAAGGGTTGATATAATTTGAAGCTATGTAAAGAACTGTTTGATCCTTCAATTTGTGAAATACGTAAGGTTAAAGAAAGGGAATACAAAACTTTTCATAGCATAAAAAAATTTTTAAGTATTTGGTTTCACTGTATGAAACTAAACTAGAAGAAATAGATTCTCATTAGAAAAATGCTTTTGTTTTAATAAGCAGATTGAATTATGTTCTCCAATAAATATAGATTGTTTTTTTAGTAAGAAGAATTTTATACGAAAATAAATTATATTCTTAGGAGGTTTTTAATTTGGAACAACCAATTTTATTATCAATTATGGATAAAGAAACAGAAAAGAAAATACAAAAAGTAGTTATAAGTATTTTGAAGGAACATCGTGCATTAAAGGTGCGTTTTGGAGATGATGTTGTGCAACAGCAGGGGGAAATTGATTTGTTTCCTGAAATTTGTAATACTAAGCAAATTAATCAAATGAAGTATAGACAAGTTGAAAAAGCTTTAAAGTATAGCTTAGATGAGGACGAGAGAAACATTATTGAGATGAAATATTTAAGCGATCAAAAACTAAGAGATGATTATATTTATCATGAATTATTAATAAAGAAAGATTCTTATTATGAGAAAAAAAAGAATGCCCTTCGTTTAATAGCTACGGCTTTAGGGGTGATTTGAGCATCATAAGCAAATTTTTATTATATCTGAATAGAAGGATGGTTAGGTTTTTTGGTGGATCTGCATGATGATCAATAAAGATAGTAGAAGGAGAAAATTCCGATGAAGTGAGGGACAATTAAGGGGAATTTCTAAATATGGATGAATGATAATCTTAGTATCAGAAGGGGGAAATAAAATCCCTTCTGGTGAATAAGCGTTCCACCAGAATAGAACGTACTCGGGTTATTGTACAGTGATGCTTTTATATGGTCACCATGCACTTTGTTCGCGTAGATAACCAGCGGGGCCTTGGAGGTAAGAGTACTCCTGTATGGTGTATGTATTGCTCAACTTTGTAGATATTATCTGAGCTAAGCATGAAAATGGTTCTTTTTTATTTCATGTATGTTTAATCTCCTATATCTAAGTAAGTTTGAGAATGGGAAGATAATATTTTTAAGGGTTGAATAAGTTTATATACTCTTAAACTTATTACATTTAAAGTAGCGAAATAGCTTTTGATGTATTAGGTAAAAGAGTAGTACAAGGAGGATGATAAAGGAAGAAAATATGTATGCACTATTCCTGGATTGACAGGTTTAGAAAAGTATATAAGTAAGTAACTATAAAAGTGCTAAGCGTAGATTAATCAAAAATTAACTAGTATGGAAAAGATTATTAAAGATAAAAAACTATCCCTCTTATAAAAATAAATCTTAATGACTTAATAAAAAGCGAAGAGAGACATTTGTCTTTCTTTTTATTTGAACAAAGAGAAAGGAACGTGGCTCATATTGCTAGTTTAATAAAGATATTTGGAGCGACATTTGGAGCTTTTTGTGGGTATTTCTTTGGAGGGTTTGATATTTCATTAAAAGCATTGGTAATAATGGCAGTTATTGATTATCTGTCTGGAATGATTGCGGCAGGTTATAGCGGAGAATTGAAAAGTAAAGTTGGCTTTAAGGGCATTGCTAAAAAGGTGATGTTATTTTTATTAATTGGAGTTGCAGCGCAGTTAGATGCATTATTTGGTAGTAATAGTGGAATTCGAGAAGCAACAATCTTTTTCTTTATAGGAAATGAAGCATTATCGGTTTTGGAAAATGCTGGTCGTATAGGAACTAAGCTTCCAGCAATATTAACCAGTGCTGTTGAAGTTTTAAATAGTGAACAAAAACAAAAACAAGAACATGAAAAGGAGAAATGAAGTAATGGGACACATTGTAGATATTTCAAAATGGAACGGTAATATAGATTGGAGTGTAGCGGCTCCTCAGCTTGATTTAGTTATTGCTAGGGTGCAAGATGGCTCAAATTACGTAGATCCTATGTATAAAGAATACGTTCAAGCTATGAAAAATTATAAAGTACCGTATGGAAACTATGCATTTTGCCGTTTTACGTCTATTGCGGATGCTAAGAAAGAAGCGCAAGATTTTTGGGCACGAGGTGATAAAGGTGCATTGTTTTGGGTTGCAGACGTTGAGGTTAAGACAATGGGTGATATGCAAAGTGGGACGCAAGCGTTTATCGATGAATTACGCCGTTTAGGAGCAAATAAAGTTGGTTTATACGTAGGGCATCATACTTATGAAGCGTTTGGTGCAGCGAATATTAAAGCTGATTTTACATGGATTCCACGTTATGGTGGGAATAAACCAGCTTATCCTTGTGATATTTGGCAGTATACTGAGACAGGAAATGTATCTGGTATTGGTAAATGTGATCTGAATTATTTAATTGGTAACAAGTCATTATCTTGGTTTCTTGATGGAAATGTTGATAACAAGGAGCAACAAAGTCGACCAGTAGGTATTGGAATCGCTATTTCAAAATATCCTGTTGGATACGAGGTGAACTTAAATACAAACCCAACTGATTTTATATTTTCGGGTAATTCTATTAAAGATAAAAACCCATATTTAATTTATAAAGCTTGGTGGATCCCAGAATACATGATTAATTTCGGCGGGGATCAACAATGGGCAAAATTAGAGCATTTCGATGTTCAATGGTTTTATGCTTATTCAAAATATCCTTCTGGTTATCAAATTAGACATTACGATGGACCCAATGGAAAGGATACTGGTTTTGTAGATGGTAGCGAGCCATATCGATTATTTGGGCGTCAAGATGGACATGTTGATATTGGTGGGAATCGTTGGATTCGTGAAGAACATGTAGTAATTAGATAATACAAAAGGCCAACTTATTTAAGTGGCCTTTTATATTTTTATTAAATATTACTAGGATCGTTACTTTATATAAATTAATAGAAGAAAAGGTAAGGTGATATATATGATGGGTGCATTTGTGAATACGGATATGAAAGAAAATGTAGAAAAGTCATTTTATGCATATAATGAAGCTTCTTTTACATCAGTTAAATCAAATGGAGGCGTGGAATATCCGCCCCAAACGATTCTTATAAAGGAAAAAAGAAACAATGGTTGGTGGAGAATTCAAACTTGGGAAGGAGACAAATGGATTAATTTAAATGGTGAGAAGAAATATGTAGAAAAATTATTCTATACGTACAATGAGCCATCATTTGTATCTCCAAAAGGAGGTCAAGGGCAAGTCTTTTCAGCACAAGAGTTACTGGTTATTGATGGAACGACAAGTGGTTGGTTAAAAATTATTTCTTATGAGGGAGAGAAATGGATCAATCCAAATGGTGAGAAGAAATATGTAGAAAAATCATTCTATACGTACAATGAGCCATCTTTTGTATCTTCA
>NZ_JAKUEN010000028.1:0-17790 GCF_022662915.1 Bacillus cereus group sp. BfR-BA-01453
CGCAGGTTCAAATCCTGTCCCCGCAACCAAATGGTCCCGTGGTGTAGTGGTTAACATGCCTGCCTGTCACGCAGGAGATCGCCGGTTCGACCCCGGTCGGGACCGCCATTTTATATAAAGAAAAGAACGAAACATGTTGTTTCGTATTTTTTTATTTGTTTTAACAAAAAACTAATAAAGACAGTCAAACTATCCTTAGGAAAACTCCTAAGGACTTTTTTATATATTCAAAACCTGTATAATAAAGAGCAGAGAACATTGTGAGTAAAGTAGGTGAAGTCTGTGAGTAAATATGAAATAACAACAAAATCATCTGAGGAAACACAAAGATTATCAGAAAAACTTGGTGAACTTGCTCAGGCACAAGATGTAATTATTTTAGAAGGAGATCTAGGGGCTGGTAAGACGACTTTTACAAAGGGACTAGCAAAAGGTCTTGGAGTGAAAAGAGTTGTAAATAGCCCTACCTTTAATATTATTAAAGAATATAAAGGGAGATTACCGCTATATCATATGGACGTGTATCGCTTAGCAGAAAGTGAAGAAGACTTAGGTTTTGATGAGTATTTCTATGGTGAAGGAATTACGGTAGTAGAATGGGCTCATTTAATAGAAGCATATTTACCAAATGAGAAGCTACAAATTAGTTTATTCCATGCTGGAGATGACACAAGAAACATTGTACTCGAGCCGATTGGAGATCGCTATATTAGATTATGTGAGGAGCTATTACAAGATGAAAGTACTAGCAATTGATACTTCAAATTATGTAATGGGTGTATCCCTTATTGAAGAAGGAAACGTAATTGGGGAAATCATTACAAATTTAACAAAAAATCATTCTGTGCGTCTTATGCCAGCTGTAGAACAACTGTTAAAAGAATGCGGTGTAAAACCAAAAGAATTAACTAAAATAGTTGTAGCTGCTGGACCAGGATCATATACAGGTGTTCGTATAGGTGTGACAGCTGCAAAAACATTAGCTTGGTCACTTCAAATACCAATTGTAGGTGTATCAAGTTTAGAAGTAGTGGCTGCAAACGGAGCTAATTTTGATGGATTAATCTGTCCTTTATTCGATGGAAGACGTGGACAAATTTATACTGGCTTATATACATATGAAGGAGAGGATTTAACTTCTATAGAGGAAGACCGAATCATCCTTATTGTAGACTGGTTGCAAATGTTAAAAGATAAAGGAAAGCCTGTTTTATTTATTGGTAACGATGTGAAACTACACAAAGAAACAATTATCGAACATTTAGGCGATCAAGCTGTCTTTGCTCCTTTCACTAAAAATAACCCAAGACCAAGTGAGCTAGCGTTCTTAGGATTACAAAAAGAAGAACAAGATGTACATTCATTTGTTCCTAGTTACCTTCGTTTAGCTGAAGCTGAAACAAAGTGGTTAGAAAGTCAAAATAAGTAGGAGCTTGCAGAGAATGGATATGATATTTAGAAAGATGGAACTCGATGATATTGCTCAAATTGTAGCTATTGAAGAAGCATCTTTTTCAACTCCTTGGACTGCAGATGCCTTTCACCGTGAGTTAACGATGAATGAACATGCACATTATGTTGTGCTAGAAAAAGATGGTCGTGTAATTGGGTATTGTGGATTGTGGATAATTATTGATGAATCACATATAACAAATATAGCTATTTTGCCAGAATACAGAGGTCAAAAGCTAGGAGATGCTTTATTAAAAGAAGTTATTTCCGAGGCGAAAACTCTAGGTGTAAAAACGATGACACTTGAAGTACGTGTATCAAATGAAGTAGCAAAACAGTTATACAGAAAATACGGATTTCAAAATGGTGGAATTCGTAAACGATACTATGCAGACAATCAGGAAGATGGTCTCGTAATGTGGGTGAATATATAATGGAAAAAAATACGATTATACTTGGTATTGAAACAAGTTGTGATGAAACAGCAGTAGCGGTTGTTAAAAATGGAACGGAAATTATTGCGAATGTTGTTGCATCACAAATTGAAAGTCATAAACGTTTTGGCGGAGTTGTACCAGAGATTGCGTCCCGCCATCATGTAGAAGAAATTACAGTTGTATTAGAGGAAGCGTTAAAAGAAGCGAATATCACATTTGATGATATTGATGCAATTGCTGTCACAGAAGGACCTGGTTTAGTAGGAGCGCTTCTAATAGGGGTGAACGCAGCGAAAGCAGTGGCATTTGCACATGATATCCCTCTAGTTGGTGTTCATCATATCGCTGGCCACATTTATGCGAACCGTTTAGTAAAAGAAGTTCAATTCCCATTACTATCACTTGTTGTCTCTGGTGGGCATACAGAGCTTGTTTATATGAAAGAACATGGTTCATTTGAAGTAATTGGTGAAACGCGAGATGATGCAGCAGGAGAGGCATATGATAAAGTAGCTCGTACGTTATCTATGCCATATCCAGGTGGTCCTCATATTGATCGACTTGCACATGAAGGAGAACCAACAATTGATTTACCTCGTGCATGGCTAGAACCGGATTCGTATGATTTCAGTTTTAGCGGATTGAAATCAGCAGTTATCAACACTGTGCATAACGCAAAACAACGCGGGATAGAAATTGCACCGGAAGATTTAGCAGCAAGTTTCCAAGAGAGTGTAATTGACGTATTAGTAACGAAAGCATCTCGTGCAGCGGATGCTTATAACGTAAAGCAAGTGCTTCTTGCTGGTGGAGTAGCTGCGAATAAAGGACTGCGTGCACGTTTAGAAGCAGAATTTGCACAAAAAGAAAATGTAGAGCTAATTATTCCTCCTCTATCTTTATGTACAGATAATGCAGCTATGATTGCGGCGGCAGGTACAATTGCATATGAACAAGGAAAACGTGCTACATTAGCTTTAAATGCAAATCCAGGATTAGATATTGAAGCGTAGTTATGCACAAAATTAACCACAGCTTGTGGATAAAACCCATATTATCTGTTGATAATATGGGTTTTATTGTGTATATAAAATGTTGATAACTTTTTTGTTGATTGTGGATAATGTGGAAAAGTTATTTAGATGTTTATTTTATAAAGGTGGATATGTGTATAAACTTGTGGATAAAACAGATAAAGTCTGACCTTTGAATCTATCCTTTTTCGGGAAATAAAAACGAAGAAGGTATCTCTAAAAAACATTTTGAAATATGCCCTTATTATAAGGGAGGCTAACATTGTCAAACCTTGTCGGAAAATCGATACCTCGTGTCGAATCGTTTATGCAATAGAGGTTGACCATGGCTAGAAGATAAGAAGGATGTCTCATCGTCAAAAATCCCGACTGATGAGACATCCTTCTTATTTATACTCTTATAAATGCAATTCTTCCCATTCTGCCATACGAGCATCAAGTTGTTCTTGTAGTGTTTGCTTTTTCGTTGTAATTTCACTAGCCTTTTCATAATCTGCATATATTTCTGGTAAGCAAAGTTGATCTTCTAACGTAGCAATTTCTTCTTCAAATTGTACAATATTTTGTTCTAGTTCCTCGATTTTTCGAGTACGTTGACGCTCTAACTTTTTGCGCTCTTTTTCTTCGAGATAATTTAATTTTTCTGGAGCTACAGTTTTTTGAACAGGTGCCTGATTTTCTTGCTGTTCTTGCTGTTCAAGTTCTGCACGTTCAATCATTTCATTTTTCTTTTCAACGTAGTAATCGTAATCCCCTAAATATTCCTGTGCACCTTCTGTTGATAACTCAACCACAGTCGTTGTTACACGATTAATAAAATAGCGGTCATGTGAGACAAATAGAAGAGTACCAGGATAATCGATTAAAGCATTCTCTAGGATTTCTTTACTATTTAAATCAAGATGGTTTGTAGGTTCATCGAGAATTAATAAATTCGATTTTTGCATCATAAGTTTTGCAAGAGCTAACCGAGCCTTTTGTCCACCACTAAGAGAAGAGACGGGCTTTAGTACATCATCTCCTGTGAATAAGAAGTTACCTAGTATCGTGCGAATTTCTTTTTCAGGTTGTAGTGGATATTCATCCCATAGCTCATTTAAAACGCGCTTAGAAGATGTTAAATTAGCTTGTTCCTGATCATAATAACCAACAGAGACATTAGATCCGAAAGAAACCTCACCATGTAATAGTGGTAACTTATTCACAATGGATTTTAATAATGTGGATTTCCCAATTCCATTTGGACCAACTAAAGCAACACTATCTCCGCGAGTTAAGCGCATTGTTACATGTTCAATAATTGGATCCTTATCATAGCCGATAGTTGCATCCTTTACTTGTAACACATCATTTCCGCTTTGTTTTTCAATATCGAAGTGGAAGGAAGCTGACTTAGAGTCACCTAATGGTCTTGTTAATAATTCCATACGGTCTAATTGTTTACGACGGCTTTGCGCACGTTTTGTCGTAGATGCACGAGCTATATTTTTTTGGACGAAGTCCTCTAGCTTAGCGATTTCATCTTGTTGTTTTTCATAACGTTTCATTTCTTGCTCGTATAGTGCTGATTTTAAGTCTAAATATTTACTGTAGTTACCAACAAATCGTCTACTTTCTTTATTCGAAATTTCATATACTTGTGTAACAAGTTTATCTAAGAAATAACGGTCATGGGAAACGATTAATATTGCGCCAGGATAACCTTGTAAATATTGTTCAAGCCATGTTAATGTTTCGATATCTAAATGGTTTGTAGGCTCGTCCAAAATAAGTAAGTCTGGTTTCGTTAATAATAATTTACCGAGAGCTAATCGTGTTTTTTGTCCACCGCTTAATGTCGAAATCGTCGTCTGGTGCGTTTCAACGGGGAAGCCAAGACCGCTTAAAATCGAACGGATATCTGCTTCGTACTGATAGCCACCTTGATCTTTATAATCTAATTGTAATTGGTCATAATCAGCTAATAATCTTTCATATATAGCCTCGTTTGAAAAGTTTTCTTCTTTTCCCATCTCTTGCTCTAGCCTTCGAAGTTTTGTCTCCATTTGCTGCAAGTGTGTAAAGACGGTTAGCATTTCATCCCAAATTGTTAAAGATGTTTCTAAACCGGTATTTTGAGCTAAATATCCAATTGAGACATCTTTCGGTTTTATAATTTCTCCACCATCATGAGATAGCTCACCCGCTATTATTTTTAATAATGTAGATTTTCCAGCGCCATTTCGTCCGACTAATGCGATACGATCTTTCGTTTGAACTTCTAATTTTATATTTGAAAGAATCGTTTCTGCACCGTATAATTTCGAAAGCGCGTTTACTTGTAATAAAATCAATGTTTTCACCTCAAATAATTTCTTAACTTTGCCATGTTTATATTTCTCAATCATACTAAAAATAGTGTATAGTTTAAAATACAGAGAGAATACTTCTTCTTTCTATTATACAAGGAATTTAATAAGTGCTAAACTTCTGTATTTGATTAAAGCATATGAATAAAGATAGGAAGAGAGGAGAGGTTATATGGAGCAGCAGAAAATTCCACAAGCCACTGCTAAGAGATTGCCTCTATACTATCGATTTATCCAAAACTTATCTTTGTCTGGTAAGCAACGTGTTTCATCAGCCGAATTAAGTGAAGCGGTAAAGGTTGATTCCGCAACGATTCGAAGAGATTTCTCATACTTTGGAGCATTAGGAAAAAAAGGATATGGATATAACGTAAATTATTTATTATCATTTTTCCGTGAAACACTCGACCAAGATGATATAACACGTGTAGCGCTTATTGGAGTAGGTAATTTAGGGACCGCTTTCTTACATTATAATTTCACGAAAAACAATAATACAAAAATTGAAATGGCGTTTGATATTAGTGAAGAGAAAGTTGGAACAGAAATCGGAGGCATTCCTGTATATCACTTAGATGAATTAGAAGAACGTTTATCATCTGATATACAAGTGGCAATATTAACAGTACCCGCTACAGTAGCACAATCTGTAGCTGATAGATTGGCAGAAACAAACGTGCATGGTATTTTGAATTTCACACCAGCGCGCTTAAATGTGTCAGAAAATATAAGAATTCATCATATTGATTTAGCAGTAGAGTTACAAACATTAGTTTACTTTTTGAAGAATTATCCACAATAAAACGCAGAGGAAGCGACCTCTGCGTTTTATTATTGTTTTTTCTTTGTGAATTTAACTAAGATGAGGCGAAGTGCCAAATTAAAATCAATCGTTGCCATAACTGCAAATAGTATTGTCCACATATTCCAGATTGTATCTGTGACATTCCTAATGGCTAGATGTGTAAAGATACATCCTAGAAGGAAGTACAATACAGCCATGAACAATGGTGAGTTTCTCATACTAAAAATCCTCCGATAAAGCCTTGCATTTTTTCAGCTTCTTTAATCATTTCTTGAATTTGTTCGTTACTCATTAAAACTTGGGCAACTGCAACTAATGTATTCATTGCAACATGAGCTGCAATTGGAACGATAATACGCTTCGTTTTTACATATAAGAAGGCGAATACGAGACCCATAGCAGTGTATACCAATAAGTGAGTAAAATCAAAATGAATTGCCGCAAATACAAGGGAACTAATGATAGCGGCAATAAAGAAGTTAAACTTCTTATAAAGTGTACCAAATAAAATTTTTCTAAATACGATTTCTTCCAAAATAGGTCCTATTATAGAGATGACGATAAGGAACCAAGGTGTCGTTCTTGCGATATCCATAAGTCTCGCTGTATTTTCAGATCCAGGTTTAATACCTAATACATACATTTCGATCATACCAGCAATACTTTGCGAGAAAAATGCTAAGAAGAACCCGATAAAAATCCAACCAATCGTAGCTGGAACAGTAGAACGCTTTGTATCTAAATGTCTGTCGCGAATATCTGTTCTAAGTAACCAAAGTACGATACATAATGCAATAAAGAAGCTAATGATTGCCCAGTGACCAGTTATGAGTTGAAATTTCTCTTCCCTAGTGAATCCCTTGTTATCATAAAGTCCAGTTTTCAGGAGAAGTGGTAATCCAGCAATTGATGATAACTGCATTAAAATGTATGTAACGATAACCCACCAATATTGTTTTTTCAAATGGTTTAACCATCCTTTCTAACTCTAGTGTATGAGATAAGGTAGGATAACATGTAAATATGCTACCTACGATATAAACCTTACTTAAATTATGTTTTTTTTGTAAATCCTTATTTGAAATTATAATAGAAGACAGGAGAAAGTTGTGTGTGTAGCGAAAACAACTTAGGGTGTCCTTTCATATTGTAACATACGAGTAGTGGAAACAACGATTCATATAGTAAAGGTAGAAGAAGAGGAACTCTATATAGAAAAATTTATAGCGTAATTTGCGAAAAAATTATGATTTTTTTACTTGCAAAAGAAATTGAGATTATTTATTATTATAAGTGTGTTAGCACTCGGGTGACTTGAGTGCTAATAAATAAAATTTACATAACAAAATGAGGAGGTTATTGTTCATGCTAAAGCCATTAGGTGATCGCGTTGTAATTGAGCTTGTTCAAGCGGAAGAAAAAACAGCAAGTGGTATTGTATTACCAGACACAGCAAAAGAAAAACCACAAGAGGGTAAAGTTATTGCAGTAGGTACTGGTCGAGTGCTTGAAAATGGTGAGCGTGTTGCTTTAGAGGTAGCAGCAGGTGATCTTATCATCTTCTCAAAATATGCAGGTACTGAAGTGAAATATGAAGGTACAGACTACTTGATTTTACGTGAAAGTGACATTTTAGCAGTTATCGGTTAATTATATAAATCTTAAAAAATCCAAGGGGGTCAATTATTATGGCAAAAGATATTAAATTTAGTGAAGAAGCACGTCGTTCGATGCTTCGCGGTGTCGACACTCTTGCAAATGCAGTAAAAGTAACGCTTGGACCAAAAGGTCGTAACGTTGTTCTTGAGAAAAAATTCGGTTCACCACTTATTACAAATGACGGTGTAACAATCGCAAAAGAAATTGAATTAGAAGATGCATTCGAAAACATGGGTGCGAAATTAGTAGCAGAAGTTGCTAGCAAAACAAATGATGTAGCTGGTGACGGAACAACAACTGCAACTGTATTAGCACAAGCTATGATTCGTGAAGGTCTTAAAAACGTAACAGCTGGTGCGAACCCAATGGGTCTTCGTAAAGGTATCGAAAAAGCTGTAGTTGCTGCAGTAGAAGAATTAAAAACGATTTCTAAACCAATTGAAGGTAAATCTTCTATCGCACAAGTAGCTGCTATTTCTGCTGCTGACGAAGAAGTAGGTCAATTAATCGCTGAAGCAATGGAGCGCGTTGGTAACGACGGCGTTATTACTTTAGAAGAATCTAAAGGTTTTACAACAGAATTAGACGTAGTAGAAGGTATGCAATTTGATCGTGGATATGCATCTCCTTACATGATTACTGATTCTGACAAAATGGAAGCAGTTCTTGATAACCCATATATCTTAATCACTGACAAAAAGATTTCTAACATTCAAGAAATCTTACCAGTATTAGAGCAAGTGGTACAACAAGGTAAACCGCTTCTTATCATTGCTGAAGATGTAGAAGGCGAAGCGTTAGCTACATTAGTAGTGAATAAACTTCGTGGTACATTCAATGTAGTAGCTGTTAAAGCTCCTGGATTTGGTGACCGTCGTAAAGCAATGCTAGAAGATATCGCAATCTTAACTGGTGGCGAAGTAATCACTGAAGAATTAGGCCGTGACTTAAAATCTGCTACAGTTGAATCTTTAGGACGCGCTGGTAAAGTTGTTGTAACGAAAGAAAACACAACTGTAGTTGAAGGTGTAGGAAGCACAGAACAAATCGAAGCTCGCATCGGTCAAATCCGTGCGCAATTAGAAGAAACAACTTCTGAATTCGATCGTGAAAAATTACAAGAACGTCTTGCAAAACTTGCAGGTGGCGTAGCAGTAATTAAAGTAGGTGCAGCAACTGAAACTGAGTTAAAAGAGCGCAAACTTCGCATTGAAGATGCACTTAACTCAACTCGTGCAGCAGTAGAAGAAGGTATCGTTGCAGGTGGTGGTACTTCACTTATGAACGTATACACAAAAGTAGCTTCTATCGTAGCTGAAGGCGACGAAGCAACAGGTATCAACATCGTACTTCGTGCACTAGAAGAGCCAGTTCGCCAAATCGCAATCAACGCTGGTCTAGAAGGATCTGTAGTTGTAGAGCGTCTAAAAGGCGAAAAAGTAGGCGTTGGTTTCAACGCAGCTACTGGCGAGTGGGTTAACATGCTTGAAACTGGTATCGTAGATCCAGCTAAAGTAACTCGCTCTGCACTTCAAAACGCAGCATCTGTTGCAGCTATGTTCTTAACAACTGAAGCTGTAGTTGCTGACAAGCCAGAACCAAATGCACCAGCAATGCCTGACATGGGCGGCATGGGCATGGGCGGTATGGGCGGAATGATGTAATAAGCATCACTCTGTGAAGCTGTTCAATGTATAAATAGTTAATTAGAAGAAGGCTACTTCCTTGATGAGAGGAGGTAGTCTTTTTGTGTTTTTAAAATTTGCATAAAAGGAATTTCTTGAAGACCGTAAGCTTGGGAATATAACGAGGGTAAATATCAAAATTATGAGGTTCTATTAGGTAGTTTTATTAATTAGTGTCACGATAATGATATTTTGAATGTTGAAGAAGTTAAAAATCTTTATGTGAAAAGCTATTTACGTCATTCTAAGATACAAAACCTCAAATGTTTAATGTGTTTCGGCAATTTGATAAGATTGCAGAAGAACTAATGCATGCTGCTGAAAAGTTTCGTAATGCTGATGAACGTTATGATGGTAATTTAGTTGATAGAAGTTTATCTAATGAAAAGATAGAAGCAGGAGAAATGGGCGACAAACCTTCTGAAAAATCTATGCTGAGAAAAATTTGGGATGGTATATATGTTGGCTCTGGGCAAGTTATTGGGGAGATTGTAGAAGGATTTGATTCATTAGACGATACAGTAACAAAGGAAAATATTAAGTATGCTATAGGTCACCCTATAGAGACAGTTTCTACCGCTTGGAATACTGTTTCGGATTCATTTATGAATGATTTTTGGCATGGTGATGCGGAAAGTCGTACAAAATGGGGCACAAGTATTTTTATGGGACTTGGATTGGGATGGATTGGGGATAAAGGAATAAGTAGAGCAGGGAAAGTAACTACATTAGGGATAAAAGCAGAACAGAGTATTTCTCATTTTTTAAATAAATTACAAGTGAGAGACCCCTTTGCCTATGCTGGTGATTTTAGAGATGTTCCAAAAACTTCTTTTAATTCTTTAGAAGAAGCACGAAATACATTTATGTTTGCTGACCCTGGTAATTTAAATACACCTAGATTCCAAGAATACCTTAGCCAAGTAGAAGAAATTACAAATAGGAAAATCCCTGAAAAACAGAGGGAGTTACTACAAGAACACATAGAAAATAATAGTTATGAACGATTAAGCAAAGAAGAAGTTGCAAAAAGAAGAAGCGAATTTGCTAGATTAAAAGATGATTTAAGAGAAGAGTGGGAACTGGAGACTAACCCAAAATGGCCTACTTATGAAGAAGAAATCCTTTCTAGAAGAGGAATACCACTAAGGCATGTAGATGACCCGTATGATGCACATCATTTTATTGAAAATGCACACGGTGGAGAACATGAGTGGTGGAATATACACCCAGCTAAATTTCCTACTGAACATCAAGGTGGGATTCATGGCAAGGAAGGTATTTCAAAAGAGATTTTTAAGAAAAAGTAAATAACGGAGGTATTAACGCTATGTTTAACTTTTTGAAAAAATATGTTGTAGCAGACAGAAGTGTACGTTCTAAACAAAAACCTATTTTTTATCCTATATATCAAGAAGAGATAGATGAAGCGGAAAGCTTATTACAAATGAAACTCCCAAAAGAACTGCAACGTTTTTATCAAGAAATAGGTTGTGGTTTTTTAAAGTCTGATAAAAGAATGTTTTTTAACAGATTTATGGACCCGATTTCAGTTGCGGATTTTCGCTTAAGACAGGATATTTACGAATATAATCCAAACCTAGATGATGTAGATGATGATGAATCATTAGTATTTTTCGAAGCAACAGAACTTAACTTTTTAACAATTAAATTTAAAGAGGAAAATGAATTAGGTCAATGTCCTATTTACTCTGAAGATGAGAAAATAGCGGATTCTTTAGAAGAATTTTTAATTAAAATGGACGAAAAGCCTGATTATTATATTTAATCTTATTAATAATTGCTTTAAGGATTAGGACTTGAAAAATAGCTAATAGTGAATAACAAAAAGCTTATGTATAACTTGCATAGGCTTTTATAGTGTCTATTAACTCTTTTGTTTGAGTGTATTTATGTCAGCGTAAGAGCTAGAACAGGTTGATGAAATTTTTATACGGATAGGTAAAAAAAATAGGAAGAAACTGATGATACGACTTTAGCTGTAGTAGCTGACAAACTAGGACCAATTACAACGGTAATGCCTGGCATGGGCGGGATGATGTAATCCTTTTCTAAAAAACGTCCATTTCTATATAGAAATGGACGTTTTTTAGAAAAGGAAATGAATTTCTGTAGAATTTTGTCGCTTTCTCTCTTGACCATACCGACACTTCATTGTTAGAATCTAGGAAGATAATATAAAACGATCCTTCATATATCCTCAAAGATAAGGTTTGAGAGTCTCTACCGGGTTACCGTAAACAACCTGACTATGAAGGCAGTGTGTCTTATATTTATAAAGAGCGGAAGACTATCTTTCTTTATAAAGCCAGACCCCTGCCTTTTCTTTGTTATGAGACTAGAGGCGGAGGACTGGCTTTTTTTATTATATTGGTAATGCTTTTCGCCTAATTGGTGAAAATATTTATATACGAGAACTAACGTTGGGGTGATTATTTTGAAGAAGCAACACGATACAATTATCGTTTTAGATTTTGGAAGTCAATACAATCAGTTAATAGCACGTCGAATTCGTGAGTTCGGTGTATACAGTGAACTTCATCCGCATACAATTACTGCAGAAGAAATTAAAGAAATAAATCCAAAAGGGATTATTTTCTCTGGTGGACCGAATAGTGTATACGGTGAAGGTGCATTACATTGTGATGAAAAAATCTTTGACCTAGGATTACCGATCTTCGGTATTTGTTACGGTATGCAGCTTATGACACAAAAATTCGGTGGTAAAGTAGAACGTGCAAACCACCGTGAGTACGGAAAAGCTGTTCTGAAAGTAGAGAACGAATCAAAATTATATGCGAACCTTCCAGAAGAACAAGTTGTATGGATGAGTCATGGTGACTTAGTAACTGGTTTACCTGAAGGGTTCGTAGTAGATGCAACAAGTGAGTCTTGTCCAATTGCTGGTATGAGCAATGAAGACAAAAACTTATACGGTGTACAATTCCACCCAGAAGTACGTCACTCTGAGCACGGTAACGATTTAATTAAAAACTTCGTATTCGGCGTATGTGGTTGTTCTGAAGGATGGAACATGGAGAACTTTATCGAAGTAGAATTAGAGAAAATCCGTGAAACTGTTGGAGACAAAAAAGTTCTATGCGCACTTAGCGGCGGTGTAGACTCTTCTGTTGTAGCAGTATTAATTCATAAAGCAATCGGCGATCAGTTAACATGTATTTTCGTAGACCACGGTTTACTTCGTAAAGGCGAAGCAGAAGGTGTTATGAAAACATTTAGTGAAGGCTTCCATATGAACGTTATTAAAGTGGATGCAAAAGAACGCTTCATGAACAAGTTAAAAGGTGTAGAAGATCCAGAACAAAAACGTAAAATCATCGGTAACGAATTCATTTATGTATTTGATGATGAAGCTTCTAAGTTAGAAGGAATGGACTTCTTAGCACAAGGTACACTGTACACAGATATCGTTGAAAGTGGTACAGCAACTGCACAAACAATTAAATCTCACCATAACGTTGGTGGACTTCCAGAAGACATGCAGTTCAAATTAATTGAGCCTTTAAACACGTTATTTAAAGATGAAGTACGTGTATTAGGATCAGAACTAGGAATTCCTGATGAAATCGTATGGCGTCAACCATTCCCAGGCCCTGGTCTTGGTATTCGTGTATTAGGTGAAATCACAGAAGAGAAATTAGAAATCGTTCGTGAATCTGATGCGATTTTACGTGAAGAAATTATTAAAGCGGGCTTAGATCGTGAAATTTGGCAATACTTCACTGCGCTTCCTGGTATGCGTAGCGTAGGTGTTATGGGTGACGAGCGTACGTACGATTACACAGTAGGTATCCGTGCAGTAACATCTATCGACGGTATGACAGCTGACTGGGCACGTATCCCTTGGGACGTATTAGAGAAAATCTCTGTACGTATCGTAAACGAAGTAAAACACGTTAACCGTATCGTGTATGATGTAACGAGTAAGCCACCAGCAACGATTGAGTGGGAATAGTATTTATAAAAAGGTCCATCTATTACTTATGTATAGATGGATCTTTTTGTTTTAGGGTTAATACGAACGAAATTATAAATATTTATAAAAATGTTCGTTTTTAAATTGACAAAACTACTTCATCGAGTTAATATGAGTATGTAATTCAAACGAAAAGTGAATATTATGCCGTCGTATAATATCGGGGATATGGCCCGAAAGTTTCTACCTAGCTACCGTAAATGGCTTGACTACGAGGCGTTTTTATAAAGGTGAGGGGAATCTTATCTTTATTCATAGAACGCTTCCATGTATATGCAATGGAAGCCTTTTTTATTTTTAATAGATAAAAGAGGGCTAGGAGATTACGGCGAGTAATCATATAACGGGGGAAACGTAAGATGAAACGCTATTTTCAGTTTGATGAACTCGGCACGAATTATAAAACAGAGTTCATAGCAGGTTTAACGACATTTTTATCTATGGCTTACGTACTATTTGTCAATCCTGCTACGCTGTCACTTGGAAATGTTAAAGGATTACCGGCAGGTACAGGAATGGATCCAGGTGCAGTATTCGTTGCTACAGCATTAGCAGCAGCGATTGGTTCGTTAATTATGGGTATTTTCGCGAAGTATCCAATTGCTTTAGCGCCAGGTATGGGAATTAACGCGTTCTTTGCTTATACAGCAGTGTTAACGATGGGTATTCCGTGGCAAACGGCAATTGCTGGAACGTTAATGTCAGGTATTATCTTTATTATTCTTACTGCTTCAGGTATTCGTGAAAAAATTATTAATGCAATTCCATCGGAGTTAAAGTTTGCAGTAGCGGCAGGTATCGGATTATTCATCGCTTTCCTTGGATTCCAAAATGCTGGAATTATCGTGAAAAATGATGCTGTTCTTGTTGGGTTGGGGGACTTAACAAAGGGCACAACGTTACTAGCAATTTTCGGAGTTGTTACGACAATTATCTTCATGATTAAGAAAGTAAATGGGGCAGTATTTTACGGTATGATTCTTACAGCAATCTTAGGAATAGCAACAGGATTAATTGATACTCCGAAAGCTGTAGTGGGAGCAATACCGAGTCTAGAACCAACGTTCGGTGCGGCGTTAACGCACTTTGGAGATATTTTCACTGTTCAAATGGGGATTGTTATTATAACGTTCTTCTTTATCGATTTCTTTGATACAGCAGGTACGCTTGTAGCGGTTGCGAATCAAGCAGGATTAATGAAGAACAATAAATTACCACGTGCAGGAAAAGCGTTATTTGCAGATGCGATTGCAACTGTAATTGGTGCGATCTTAGGTACATCAACAACAACGTCTTATATTGAATCTTCTGCAGGGGTAGCAGCGGGTGGACGTTCTGGATTTACAGCAGTTGTAACAGCAGGATTCTTTTTACTCGCGCTATTCTTCTCGCCATTACTAAGCGTTGTAACACCAGCTGTAACGGCGCCAGCTTTAATTATTGTAGGAATCTTGATGGTTTCATCTTTAGGAGAAATTGATTGGAAGAAATTCGAGATTGCAGTACCGGCATTCTTTACTATCATTTCAATGCCACTTACGTATAGTATCGCAACGGGAATTGCGATTGGGTTTATCTTCTATCCAATTACAATGGTAGTAAGTGGTCGTCGTAAAGAGATTCATCCAATTATGTATGTTATGGGAGTTTTATTTGTACTATATTTCATCTACGTTCGTAAATAAAAGGGGTTTTTGAAAGGTCTAGGCTTAAGGGGAGTCTAGACCTTTTTTGCGTCTTCAGAAAAACTTAAGGATTTCCGAGCGTTTTTCTTCAGAAGTTTTCCTATAATAGAAGTTAGGGATTAAAAAAGTGATGGGGGAGATATTGTGGCAAACGAAACAATACTTGTCGTAGATGATGAAAAAGAAATTAGGAATCTTATTACAATCTATTTAAAGAATGAAGGATATAAAGTATTGCAAGCAGGGGACGGCGAAGAAGGATTACGTTTACTAGAACAAAACGAAGTACATCTAGTCGTATTAGATATTATGATGCCGAAAGTAGACGGCATTCATATGTGTATGAAAGTAAGGGAAGAAAAAGAAATGCCAATTATTATGCTTTCCGCGAAAACGCAAGATATGGATAAGATTTTAGGGTTAACAACAGGGGCAGATGATTATGTAACGAAGCCATTTAATCCGTTAGAGTTAATCGCAAGAATTAAATCTCAGTTACGCCGTTATATGAAAATGAATGGTTTTTCTATTCAAAATGAGGACGAGCTAGAAATTGGAGAGATGAAAATCAACATCTCGACCCATAAAGTTATTGTAGAGGGAGAAGAAGTGAAACTGACCCCGAGGGAATTTTCAATTCTAGAATTACTAGCCCGTAATCCGGGTATGGTCTTTAGCGCGGAACAAATTTATGAAAAGGTTTGGAACGAAAGATCTTTCCAGTCGGATAACACGGTAATGGTTCATATTCGGAAAGTGCGTGAAAAGATTGAAGAGAATCCGAGGAAGCCAATTTATATAAAAACAGTATGGGGAGTGGGGTATAAGATTGAAAAAGATATTTAATCCATTTACTTATGTTAGGAAATTTCGAGAGTTAATCGGAAAGCTAGTAAAGAGTGTGAAACGGAGTGTGCGGATTCAACTTATTACGGCTTTTACTGCTTGTGCGTTATTAGGTCTCTTTGTATCAACGAAGATAGTAGCGCCTGTTTTTGAAGATGCTAGTCGACATGCTGAGATTAATTATAGAGATGGTATGGAACAAATTAATCGTAAAGCGCAAAGTACTGCGGAAATGATGGTTGATGCAAATAAATTAGATGCCGTACAAAGTATGATAGAGCTAGAAAATGAACATTTAGAGCAGGGGCAGGATGCTTTTAAAATATTAGTTACCGATGAAAATGGTAAGGTTTTGTATAAAACGAAGCAGGCACAAGAAGAACAAATTAATTTGCATAATACAATTCGTAATGCAACTTCGTTTGCTATCAATTATTCGAATAATAATGATATTGAAAGATCTAGAAAAGAGTTTATTACTTTCTCACCTATTACAATAGAAGGTAAGAATTTATATATGTTTGTGAGTGGAATTCCTCAAGGGGAAGTAGTGTATTATAAAGTAGAAGGCCCATTCCCATTTTTAATTGGTGTACTCGTATTCATTTTCTCTTTCTTTTATATAACAAAGAGAAAGATGAAACAAATTGAAGCGATGGCAGAAGGTGTAAAGGAAATCGAAAAAGGAAACTTAGCGTATCGTATTGAAAAGAAAGGTGAAGACGAGATTGCGTCTTTAACTGAGAATATTAATAATATGGCGGAAGAGCTTATGAATAATATAGAAAAGGAACGTAGATTAGAGAAGCAAAAGAATGAGCTTATTACGAATGTATCTCACGATTTACGTACACCACTGACTTCTATTATGGGTTACTTGCGATTACTTCGAGATTCTAAATATGAAAATAAAGAACAACATGATGAGTATACAAGAATTGCTTTTGCTAAATCGGAGCAGTTAAAGAATTTAATAGAAGATTTATTTGAGTATACGAAGTTAACGAATGAACAAGTTGTATTAGAAAAACAAGAAGTATGTGTAAATGAGTTGCTCGAGCAATTAATAGAAGAGTTAGTACCGCAAGCGGAAGAGCATGGACTTACGTTCGTTAAGAAGTTTCCTGAGGAACGTGCCTATGCAGCGATTGATTCGGAAAAGATGGTCCGTGTATTTGATAATCTATTAATGAACGCGATTAAGTATAGTAAAGATGATGGGGAAATCAAAGTTTCTCTTCAAAGGCAGCGCCGGGATATACAAATTGTAATTGCGAATCATAGTGAAGAGTTTACGAGAGAAGAGTTAGCGAGTTTATTTGAACGCTTTTATAAGAAAGATCAATCTAGAAGTAGGGCAACAGAAGGATCGGGCCTTGGATTGGCGATTGCGAAAAGTATTGTTGAATTACAAGGTGGTAGTATTCGGGCTGAATATGAGGATGGTATTATTCAGTTTATCGTCTCGTTACCAATTATAGAAAAATAATAAACGAATAGAATGGTATATGATAAAAAGGCTTACTTTAAAAGAAATAAGTCTTTTTATACTTTTTTAGAAAAACATGTTGACGATTAGAGATTAGAGGTGTAATATAAAACAAGTCGCCGATGACAACAACGTTGAAAGCGACAAACGAAATGAAAAACTTAGTTGACATTAACTAACGAAGATGTTAACATAAGGAAGTCGCAAATGAGCGACCAAGCAGTTCTTTGAAAACTGAACGAAACAAACAACGTGAAACGTCAATTTTTATTTTAGATGCTAGACAAACTAACTTTATTGGAGAGTTTGATCCTGGCTCAGGATGAACGCTG
>NZ_JAKUEN010000029.1:0-16605 GCF_022662915.1 Bacillus cereus group sp. BfR-BA-01453
TTCTTCAACTTCTTTTGTTGGTTCTTTTACCTCTTCTTTTGATTCTTCAACTTCTTTTGTTGGTTCTTTTGCCTCTTCTTTTGATTCTTCAACTTCTTTTGACGGTTCTTTCGGCTCTTCTTTCGCTACTATATTTTGCATAACTGTACCACTGTATAATAGAGTTAGACCGTGGTAATTTCCATTTAATGAGAATGTATAAACTTTTTCTCCTGGAGTTTTCCATACGACTGTTCCTCTATCAGTGACGATACCATCTGTACTCTTCAGTTCAATATCTTCAAAGATTTCTCCCTCTAAATCGTAGATAGGAATTTGGATTTCTTGATTCATTTGTCCATCTTCTAAAACAATTTTTTGGTTTTTAATATCAACTGTTATCCATTGAGCCAATTGAATAATCGGTCTTACATCACGGATCTCATTTCCAGCTAATTTCAAGCTAAGTAAATCGAGCATAGAAGATAAAGTAGAGATATCTTTAATCTTATTATCAGATAAATTTAACCACTGTAAGTTTTTCAAGTTCGCTAATGGAGAAATATCTCGTATTTTATTGCTCATTATTTCAAGCTTATTCAATTTACTAACTTTGCTAATCTCATCTAAATTATTGATTTCATTATTATTTACTAACAATGTATCTAGATTTTGCAATTGATGAATTCCAACAAGAGCAGCATGATCAAGTTTATTATTTGATAGATCCAGATTTTGCAATTTCTGAATCTTAAATAGTTCTGGAACATTTTTTATACTGTTATTGCTAACATTTAATTTTTCAAGATTCTCTAATGACTGAAGTGGTTTCATATCTTCAATTTGATTATTGGATAAATCCACTAACTTCAAACCTCTCAAACTTGAGATAAATTCTACATTTTTCATATTAACATTTTTTAATGTCAATTCCTCCATATTTGTCATGAGTTCTAATCCAGAAAAATCTGTTATGCCCTCTTTTTCCCCATCTGTAATTTTTAAAGTCTTAACTTTTAATAAATCTTCTTTCGTTATAGGGGTATTTACATTTTTACGTTCAAAATTATGTTTGTTCATGTATTGCCTTAATTTCATATCTTGAATTACGTTAGAACTCTCTTCTCGTTTTTCAACGATATTTTGTATTACCCTTCCTTGGAACCTTATCTTACTTTCACCAGCATCCATCTTAAATTCATACATTTTTTCTCCAAGACTATTCCACTTTATTAATCCATTTGTAATACTTCCGCCTTCACTCTTCCACTCAATATTTTGAAGTGCTGTCCCATTTACATCATATACAGGAATTTTCACTTCTTCATTTATATATGCTTCATCTAAAAAGATTTTTTGTCTTTGAACATCAATCTTAATTCGTTTTCCTAATTCTTGAATAGGTCTTATATCACGAATCTCATTTGTCGCAAGTTTTAATTCATATAAATTATTCAAATTACTAAGTGATGATACATCCGAAACATAGTTTTCCTCTAAATTAAGTGCTTGTAAACTAGTTAGGTTAGATAATGATGTAATATCTTTAATATCATTTTTTTGAAGATCAAGTTCCACGAGGCTACTCATCTCACTAATCGGTTCAATATTTACAAGCCCGTTACTTCCTATCCCTAATGTCCCTAATTTATTCAATTGCTCAATGCCTGTAAGATCAGTAATTTTATTATTGCTTACATATAACTTTCTTAAAGAAGAAACATTATATAAAGGCTTTATATCACTAATTTTATTACCTGATAAGTTAACGGTTCTAACCTTTTTAAGTTGACTTAGTGGATTAATATCAACAATTCTATTATTTTGTAACTCTAGTATATCCAGTCTTTCTAAGTTTACAAGCGGCTCAACATTTTCTATTTTATTAAAAGATAGATCAACTACTTTTAAACGTTTTAGTTGTGAAATAGGAGCTATATTTCTTACATCAGACCCTTGTATCGTTAGTCTTTCTAGATTCTCCATATACTCTAATCCTTTTAGACTCTCAATTCCTTGACCTGCATATATATTTAACTCTTTAATTTCTTTTAAATCTTCTTCAAATATAGGTTCATTTACATCTTTTCTATTTAATACATTTTTGTTAATTACTTGCTGTAATCGTTTATCACGTATGATATTTTGTGTATCTTCAATTTGTTCTTCTTCTTCCTCTTCTATATCGCTTTCTACAAATGTGCGCATATTCACTTCAAACTGAATTTTGAATTCCTTATCGTACCCTAAAGTGGGAATTAAAATATGCATTTGCATATTATATCTTTTTCCTAACTCACCTACTTCAAATTGTATAACTTTCGTTCCATGTTTTCTTTTATCTTCTGAAAGCACCTTTACATCATGGAATACACCTGGATCTTTACTATCTTCAACTTTCAGATAGTCAAAGAAATCACTATCTTTTAATGTTGCTGTAATAATTCTTTTTCCATTTTCAATCGTCAGCTTTGGATCTTTTATATATACAGTTGCATATGACTCTTCATTTGAGTTATCTTTATACGCCTTAATTATCGCATCAAAAACATACTTCTTTGAACTTTGTGCAGTCATATTTTCTGTACCAGCAGTAGCTGCTACGGCAGGTGTAGCATAAACAGCAAATGGCAACGATAATGTCGCAGCCACTAACATCGCATTTATATGTTTTCTTTTATTTTTCTTCAACTTTACATCTCCTCCAAAATATATAATTCAAAATGTAATCATTTCTCGAATAAATGATAATGATTTTCATTATCATTGTCAACTAAAAAAATAAAAAGTTTACAAAAAAATAACCCCTCAAAAAGGGGTTATGCCATTTTCTCTCCTGATTCTTCTCTAAAAAAGCTCTTCATCGCGTGAAATACATCTGCTTTTTGCTTTAAAATATAATATCTGAAATTCTCATCTTTAATATTTTTATAGGCTGACATAAGTGTACTGTGGCGGTTGTACTGGTTCACTTCCCCATACCCAAACATATTACACTTCTTCATTAACTCTTCAACAAGTTTTACACATCTAGCATTATCTGATGTTAAATTATCACCGTCTGAAAAATGGAATGGATAAATATTATAGCGGTCTGGTGAATATTTATTATCGATTAGCTCAAGTGCTTTTTTGTATACAGAAGAACAAATTGTTCCGCCACTTTCTCCTTTTGAGAAAAACTCTTCCTCTGGAACTACTTTTGCCTCCGTATGATGGGCAATAAATTCAATATCTACTGTTTCATACTTTGTGCGTAGAAATCTCGTCATCCAGAAAAAGAAGCTCCGTGCCATATATTTCTCCCATATTCCCATCGATCCACTCGTATCCATCATCGCTAATACAACAGCTTTTGAATCTGGCTTTAATACTTCATTCCAAGTGCGGAATTTTAAATCTTCTTGGTGAATCGGATGAAAAGATGCTTTACCACGCATCGCATTTCGTTTATATGCGGATATCATCGTTCTTTTCTTATCGATGTTGCCCCATAATCCCGTTTTTCTAATATCATTAAATTCAACATGTTCAATCTTGTTTTCATCCATTTCTTTTCTCTTTAAATTAGGTAATTCTAATTCTTTGAAAAATGCTTGCTCTAATTCCAAAATAGAGACTTCAGCTTCATAATAATCTTCTCCAGCCGCATCCCCTGCTCCTTGCCCTTTTCCTGGTCCTTTTTGCTTTTGACCACCTGATCCATCTCTCGCAACGACATCACCAACTTTGCTGTCACCATTTCCTTGCCCAACGTGTTTGTTTTTATCATAATTGTACCTAATCTTATATTCATCTAAAGAACGAATCGGTATTTTTACAACATCCTTACCATTAGACATAACAATGCTTTCTTCTGTTACAAGATCGGGTAAATTATTCTTAATTGCCTCTTGTACTTTCTCTTGATGGCGTTGTTGGTCGTCATATCCTTTGCGATGGAGGGACCAGTTTTCCTGTGAAATCGTATAATTTGGTTGGTTTTCTTCACCCATTTCTTTCCCTCCTTACTGTAATTGTCTTCCTATATGAACAGCAAGCTAGAAATTTTGTTTTATACTGTACCAGCTAGAATGAAAGGTCACTGCCCATCGAAAATCATCCCATAAACATATATAACGTTTTTCATATAATACTCCGAGCATCCTAAACAAAATTTTGCCACTCACATACTAGAAAAGAATCATTCAGCCTTTGATAAGAAAGAAACACAATGCATAGTTGCACACATTTACACTTTGCAACATATTGTATTGTGTTGGCTTTTTTCGTATGAATGGTTGGTTACTCTATCATATGCATATTGTAAAAATAATTGACAATAAATTCATAAAATTGCATCTTAATTTATTACATTTGGACAAGGTATGACACTTTACACATATGACTGGATAATAAAACGCTGTCCCGCAAAATACAAGAGACAGCGTTTTGTTATCAAACTATCGATTTAGCAGGCTACCTACATAGCGTAATAATTCATTTGCTGAAGAAGAATTATAGCCGTGCTCATCAATTAAACGTGCAACAACATCATTAATTTTCTTCAGCTGATTTTCGTCTGGTGTTTTCGTTGATGTTGTAATTTTCACTATATCTTTTAAATCAGCAAATAGCTTCTTCTGAATCGCTTCACGAAGACGTTCGTGCGAATTATAGTCGAAGCGTTTTCCTTTACGTGCATAAGCAGAGATGCGAATTAATATTTCTTCCCGGAATGCTTTTTTAGCATTTTCTGAAATTCCAATTTGCTCCTCAATCGAGCGCATTAACTTTTCATCTGGGCTCATTTCTTCACCTGTTAACGGATCACGTAATTTCGACTTATTGCAGTACGCCTCAACGTTGTCTAAGTAATTATCCATAAGTGTCTTAGCGGATTCTTCATACGAATAAACAAACGCTTTTTGTACTTCTTTTTTAGCAATTTCATCATATTCTTTTCTTGCTAATGAAATGAAGTTCATATAGCGCTCTCGGTCTTCATTACTAATCGATGGATGCTGATCCAATCCATCTTTTAAAGATCTAAGCACATCTAGAGCATTAATAGATGGTACTTCTTTTCGAATAATTGTAGAAGAAATGCGGTTAATAACGTAACGAGGATCAATACCTTTCATACCTTCATCTTGATATTCGCGTTGCAACTCCTCTACATCAATCGCATTATAACCTTCTACCGTTTCTCCATCATACAAACGCATCTTTTTAATTAAATCAATATCTGGACGCTTCGGATCTTTTAAACGAGTTAAAATCGTAAACATTGCTGCAACCCGAAGTGTATGCGGTGCAATGTGCACATCGGACACGTCACTTTCACGAATCATTTTTTCATAAATATGTTCTTCTTCACTCACTCGTAAATTATATGGAACTGGCATTACAATAATTCTTGAGTGCAATGCTTCATTTTTCTTATTTGCTATGAAAGAGCGATACTCTGTTTCATTCGTATGCGCTACAATTAATTCATCTGCTGAAATAAGTGCAAATCTTCCCGCTTTAAAATTCCCTTCTTGTGTAAGCGATAATAAATGCCATAAGAACTTCTCGTCGCATTTTAACATCTCTTGGAATTCCATCATCCCACGGTTTGCCTTATTCAATTCTCCATCGAAGCGATACGCTCGTGGATCTGATTCTGAACCATATTCTGCAATTGTAGAAAAGTCCAAGCTACCTGTTAAATCTGCAATATCTTGTGATTTAGGATCAGAAGGGCTAAATGTACCAATACCAGTTCGGCGATCTTCAGAGAAGAAAATACGCTCCACAACTACATCTTCAATTCTCCCACCATATTCTTGCTCTAGGCGCATAACGTTGAGTGGTGATAAATTCCCTTCAATTCTTACTCCATACTCATCAAAGAAATCATCTCGTAAATGATGCGGAATTAAATGAAGTGGATCTTCATGCATTGGGCACCCTTTAATTGCAAAAATTGCTCCTCGATCTGTTCTTGAATATGTTTCTAATCCTCGTTTCAACATCGTAACTAATGTTGATTTACCTCCACTAACAGGACCCATTAATAATAAAATACGTTTTCTAACATCTAATCGTTTTGCAGACGGATGAAAATATTCCTCTACAAGACGTTCTAAAGCATCCTCTAACCCAAATAGCTGATTACTAAAGAAGTTATACTTTCTTCTACCATCAACTTCTTCAATTCCGGCATCTTTTATCATATTGTAAATGCGAGAGTGTGCTGTTTGAGCCACCCATGGTCTTTCCTTCACAAGCTCCAAATACTCCGCAAACGTACCTTCCCATTGTAAGCGTTCTTCTGCTTCTCGATGCTGTTCAATTTTTTTTAGAATATCCATTATAGCTCCTCCCCCATCTCCTTGTTCAATCGGATTATTATAAAAGGTATGCTAGGATGTCCTTAAACATTCTTTAAATCAAAATGAAATATACAGTAGTGTTATAAAATTCTCTCCAAAATTCAAAGAAAATTCTGTATAATATAGGTATTAAAGTTTTTACACCTCTATTCACTTTAAATAAATTCTTTTCTTCCAAGAACATTACATACATTTCGATTCATATTTCAGATTCGTAAACTGAAAAAATAGGAGGGATATTAGTATGAAATTATTATTAATTTTAGGTGTATCACTCACATTTCTTACAGCTATTTTTACATCTGGTTACAATGATAAACCCGGTACACATAAAAAGTGATGTGCTTCTTAGCACATCACTTTTTTTATCAATTATTTATAATACACATTTTCCACATCATATTTTGATAAAGGGCGGCTATAATAATAACCTTGTACAAACTTCACATTCTTTTCCTTCAAAAATTGTATTTGTTCCGCTTTTTCTACTCCTTCTGCAATTACATTCAATTCCAACGTATGAGCTAGATGAATAATTGCAGCCGTAATATTCGTATCGCGTTCATCTACATGTATACCTTCCATAAAAGAACGATCAATTTTCAAAGTATCAATTGGATACGTTTTTAAATAACTCAAAGATGAATACCCTGTACCAAAATCATCTAAATGAATCTTTAAATTTTGTTCTTTTAATTGTAGCAATACTCTTTTCGATATATCTTTATGTATAAGGGCTCCTTCTGTAACCTCTATCGCTAATAAATGAGCTGGTACATTGTACTTATGTAAAGCTCGTGTAATCATCTCTATTAATGTAATAGAGCGAAAATGCCTGGCTGAAATATTAACTGCAATTGGGACAACTTCATATCCTTTATTTAACCATTCGCGTATTTGTCGACACACTTCATTTACTACCCATTCATCAAGCTTAATAATAAATCCTGTTCTTTCTGCTAGCGGAATAAATTGATTGGGAGAGACAAATCCTAATTCTTTATTCTCCCACCTTATTAAAGCCTCCATACTAGCTATTTTTTTCGTTTCAATATTCATTTGCGGCTGATAATATAAGAAGAATTCATTTTTTTCTATAGCACGATGTAATTGGTTTTCTATTATAAATCTTTGTTCACGCTCACAATCTAACCCACTGCAATAAAAATGATAATGTCCTTTTCCTTTTTCTTTTGCTTTTTCCAAAGCAGCATCAACTCTTTGGAATAATATCTTTTCATCTTCTCCATCTGTTGGAGCCATTACAATTCCGATTGAAGCACTTAAATACACGTCCTCTTCTTCGATTACAAAATGTTCACTAATCCTTTTCAGTATGTTTTTGGAAACTCCCTCTACACGTTCTTTCGTTATATTTTCTATTAACATAACAAATTGATCATCGTGTTCTCTAAATAAGTGCATACCAGCTATTTCAAAACTGCTTAAACATTCTGTAACTTTTTGTAATACTTTATCTCCTTCTTTATGGCCAAAAGTATCATTAATAAGATGAAATTCATCTAAATCTATAAAAACAAGCGCAAACTCTGTATTATCATTCAACAAAGTATTTAACTTATTTGCACATGAAATTCTATTCATTAATCCTGTTAACTGGTCATAGTAAGCTAAATATTCCGTTCTCATCTCATTTAATACTTGCCTTGTAACATCTCTCGTAACAATATATACTCCAACAATTTCACCATTTACAATAATCGGAATCGTCCTCAGAGAAATATATAGCTCGTACCCTTCTTTATGAACATACTTCTTTGAAACAATTTGCTTCGCTTTTCCTTGCATGGATCCTTTAAATATAATTTGAAAATCTTTTTCATATTCTTTATTAATAAATTCAAAGATAAATTTATTATTTAATTCTTCATATCGATATCCAAATATTTCATACGTTGCTGGATTCGCGTATGTAATTCTACCTATAGAATCTATAGATATAATGGAGTCATTATTATATTCTAGTAATGACTTAAATAACATTTGTTTTTCCTCTATTTCAATCTTCTCCTCAATTTGAGCTGTAATATCCCTCGTAATACAAATAATAAACTGGCATACCCCTTCTTCATCAAATACAGGATTAAGTGAAGATTCATAATGTAAATTACCAGTTGGTAAACTAACTACATCACAAAAGGTATGTGCTTTTGCTTCACTCGCTACTTTTGCATATTGCACTTGCAATATTTCCGCCGTATCTTTCGGCAATACTTCAGAAAACGTTTTTCCATAACATTCTTCGCTTAGCTTTGCATAATCCATACCTATCTTATTTACATAAATATATGTAAAGGTTTCATCATCCATAACTTTCACAATAAATACTAAATCTTGAATAGCATGTAATAATCCTCTTCTTATTAAATCCATATCTATCATACTTAAAAAGGTATTTTGATTACGATATTGTTCCTTCATATTTATCTCAACCCGTCTAATCTATTTTTATTCATATATCACCATTCTATATGACTATGTACCCTTTTTTAAATGTATGATTCCATATTTACTTTTATTTTTAGAAAAAAAGCCGCCATATGGCGACTTTTAATAAACAATTTCTAAATCTAATCCTGGATAATTTTGTTGACGGAACGCTTCATAAATTAAAATAGCTGCTGTATTTGATAAATTTAATGAACGCACTTTATCAGTCATTGGAATACGTAAACAATGATCGAAATTTTCTTCGATTACATTAGCTGGTAAACCGTTCGTTTCTCTTCCAAATACAAAGTAGTAATCCTTCTCACGTTTACTATAATCAAACGCTGTATGAGCTTTCTCGCCATACTTTGTTAAATAGAAGAACTCACCGTCTTTATTTTTCTCATAAAACTCTTCAATTGAATCATAATACGTAATTTTCACGTGCTGCCAATAATCTAATCCTGCACGCTTTAACATTTTATCATCCGTTGAAAATCCAAGCGGTCTAATCAAATGTAATTCTGTTCCAGTTGCTGCACAAGTACGAGCAATATTTCCTGTATTTGCTGGAATTTCTGGTTGATATAAAACAACATGTACTCCCACGCGATATTCACCTCTGTTTTTTGTCTACTACGTATTATACCACTTGAGCGAAAAATCTCTACCCATTAATAATATGAAAGAATTTATATTTCATTTGTGGTGTATATTTACTAGAATCTTCATAGTTCCAATAACGCCGACGGCTATTCGCTGAATGTGCATTTACAAGTGGCATACCATCTGCGTCTTTTGCTACTACAATCGTCGTATGATTCCACCTACCATCATCCTCGAAATCATAAGCGATGACATCACCAAGAATAAGGTCCTCTGGCCTTTCTACAGCTTCAGCTCGAAGTCCTGATGTAGCACCTGACAAATACCAATAAAAAGAGTGTGCAACAGCCCAGCTCCAACTCCACTGATTCTCCCTTTGCCACCATCCTTTGCGAATATTAGGATATCCATTCATTGGTACTTCTCCAGTATGAAGACATTGAGAAATAAAATTCGTACAATTATCAGGGAAATTACGATATGCAGGGTTTCGATCATCCCACCAACGCTCTGCATATTTAACTGCCTCTAAACGGTTGTACTGATAGGAACCGTACTTCTCTTTTGTAACTTCCCTTTCTAATGTCTCACTCATTCCAACTGCTTCTGGCACTTCAATAGCATAATCACCTATTATCCGGCTATTATTTAAACAAACTCTTCGTTTTAATTGTTCCTCTTCAATATAAAATAATTCTTTATGCTTAATTAAATATTTAAAATGTATTTGATAATCAATTTCTTGATGATTGCTATTATTTAATTGCCTCATAAAAGAAACATCCGCAGTTGCTTTTACTATCTCTGCATTACGCTTTTGAAATAATTGTTTCTTTCTCTTTGCTATTTGTAATAAATCTTCAGCAATACCATCTACATTTGTTCTTTTCTCTGTTATATATGCTAAAAAGTGTTGGACTTGCTTTTCAATATTTATTTTTACAACCATTTCGTCTCCCTCCCATATTACAATATGAAAAAGGGAGATATTATCTACTCTTTTTTCTGCGCTAACAGTTCAAGTCCGCGATTCATTTCATGAAGAACCTCTTCGTCTTTCTCACGTTGCATCGCTTTTTCAATAGCTTCGCCCACGCCGTCTCCACCAATTTTCCCAAGCGCCCACGCTGCCGTCCCGCGAAGCACTGGTCTTGGATCATCTTTCATAACACCTATTAAATCTGGAATTGCTGATGCTTCTTTAAAATGTGCAAGTGCCAAAATCGCATTTCGTTGCAACGGTTTTTTACCTCTCCATGAACCAGACATAATTCCATATTTCTCTTTAAAATCACGATTGCTAATTGTTAAAAGCGGTGTTAATAACGGTTTAACTAACTCAGGATCTGGTTCCATCTCAGGGTGATTATGAAAATCCATTCCTTTATTTTTCGGACAAACTGTCTGACACGTATCACATCCATAAATACGATTACCTATTTTGTCGCGATACTCTTCTGGTAGGAATCCTTTCGTCTGTGTTAAAAATGCTATACACTTCTTCGAATCTAACTGTCCTCCTTGTATTAAAGCACCTGTAGGACAAATATCAATACACTTTGTACAGCTCCCGCATTGATCTTCTATCGGCTGATCTGGTGGGAATGGAACGTTTGTAATCATTTCTCCTAAATACACATACGAACCAAATTCAGGTGTAATAATAGAGCAGTTCTTACCGCTCCATCCAATACCAGCACGCTCTGAAACAGCTCGATCACTTAATTCACCCGTATCAACCATTGACTTAACTTCTATATCGGGAAGTTTTTCGATTAAATATGCTTCTAATTTCTGCAAACGATCTCGTAAAACTAGATGATAATCTTGTCCCCAAGAAGCACGACAAAAAATCCCACGGCGTTCTCCACGCTTACTTAATGGTGCATTTTTTAATTTTGAAGGATACGCTAATGCAATCGCAATAATTGATTTTGCACCAGGTAATAGAAGCTGTGGGTTCGTTCTCTTTTCTATATCAGGCTCTTCAAATCCAGATTGATAATTTAATTGTTGCTGCTGGATTAACCGCTGCTTTAATTCTTCAAATGGTGAAGCACTAGCAAAGCCTATTTTATCTATACCAATCGTTTTACTATACGCAATGACATCTTGCTTTAATTGTTCAAAATCCATTCCTAATCACCTCCTCAGATGAATCCATCCTTTATGTAACGATCTATTAGTTAGCAATTCACTTTCGGAATACTATTCTTTACTTCTATTTTCGCATACAATTACGTTTTCCAAACATTAAAAAACGCAATGCCTCGTTTATCTCGGAAACGAAACACTGCGTTGATCACAATTTATAGAAAAACATTTAATAAAATTTGGAGCGGGTGAAGAGAATCGAACTCTCGACCAGAGCTTGGAAGGCTCTTGTTTTACCACTAAACTACACCCGCAAATATGAAATACATATAAGATATTGGAATAACTTATGTAAAGTAGTATAGCATGTTAGAAAAGTGTAAGCAAGAATTTTATCGAAAAAAGTCGAAAAAGTGATGAGAGGACTCATCACTTTTTCAATTCTTTATCAATTGCCGCCTTCATACTATCAAAATCAGGATTTGCAAGATTTCCATTCACATATACCGAAGGAGCACCTTGAACTTTTAATTTTTGAGCACGATCTGAATCTTTACGTACTTTTTCTTTTATTTCTTTACTGTGTAAATCTTTCTTAAATTGCGCTACATCAACTTTCGGAAGCTTCTCTTTCACAATATTAAGAAGCAATTCTTCTGTAATCCATTCTTCCGTATCTTTCTTTTGACTTTGATAAATCTCATCATAGAAAGTCCAGAATGAATCTTTATCTTGTTTATAAATTGCTTCACCAGCTGCTGCACCTAAATCAGAGTCTTTTCCGATAAATGGGAAATTAATAAAGTATAACTGCACTTTTCCTTTATCGATATACTCTTCTTTTAATCGTGGTAATACTGTTACATCCCAAGTACGACAAGCAGGACATTTGAAGTCTCCAAATTCAACTACCTTAACTGGGGCATCATCTTTCCCTAAAGATTGTTGTGTGGAATAAGCAAACATCTCATTCCCTTTATCCTTTTTGTCATTTATGATGCTATACGCAATTGTTCCGATTACAATCAATACTGCAATAGAAAAAACTATACCAAGGGCCATGAGTTTATTTGATTTCATATACATTCCTCTTTAAATTCATATTCTGTATACAGCATTGTACACAATACACATAATATCAACACTTATATACATCACGCAATGAACACGCTCACATAAATTACAAAAACACAATAATTGTGACGATATTGTGTCACAATTTGTCACAATTTATTCAAAAAAAGAAGCTCCTATGTAGGAACTTCCTTTAGCTTACTGCTTTTTCACGAGCACTATTTAACATTGACTGCTCTGTTTTTATATCATGCCGAATTACTAACTTCTCACTAACTGCTTGCACATACTCATCATGATTGATATAGCCTTCTTTCTCCATCAATCTCAAAACGACATTTCGTCTCTCTACAGCCTTATCATAATTTTGTGCAGGTGAGTAATAAGCAGGTGCCTTTACTACAGCAGCCATCATTGCACTTTCAGCCAACGTTAATTGGCTTACCTTTTTACCGAAGTATAGGTTTGCTGCTTTTTCAATTCCCCATGCTCCTTCTCCGTAATAAATATTGCTTACATACAATTTTAAAATTTCATCCTTTGTAAATGTACGTTCAATTTTTTTCGTATAGAAAATCTCTTTCCACTTACGAGAAAATGTACGTTCATTCGTTAAAAAAGCATTTTTAGATAACTGTTGTGTAATTGTACTTCCACCTTGCACAACACCACCAGCTTTTATATTTTCAACAGACGCTCTGACAATCGCTATATAATCTAAACCGTTATGATGATAAAACCTTTTATCTTCTGTCGCAATAAATGCATGTGTCAATGATTCTGGTACCTCTAACTTAGCCGGTACATGTAATTTACTAATATCACTTTTCTCAATCATTACATTTCCAATGAATAATAACGTAAAACTTAACAATAATAATAAAATAATGGCTTTATAAAAAAACTTAGTCATTGGATTTAATGCAACTTTTTGATGATAGTTCACCCTAGATAATACTCGTTCTTTCATCTTAAACACCTCTTTTCCACACAGCGTATAACTCTTACTTTAAGAATACCTTGTTGTAAAAAAATATCCCATCGATTTCTCTTACACGTACCTTACATCATTGTAAGGTATAAATTGAAACTTTCATCAGACCCCCACCAATCTGGCTGCCCGGCAAATAGCGGGATAAAAAAGTATTGTATCACAGTCCTTTTTTATCTACTATTCATCTGAAATATTGAATATAGATTATGCTAAATCAATAGCAGATTAGATCTTAAGGTTATTATACTTTCTCTATTAAAGCACCCTATTTTCATTATATCATCTACCAATATATATACTTTTGAGTATCTAGTAATCTAAATGTACATAATATATCATATATTGTACAGAACAAACGTTCTTTAAATCAATACTAACGCTATTATTATTTTGACCTTTTTCTTAAACAGTATACAAAAAAGAGTAGTGATTTGACTGTATCTCAAATCGGCTACTCTTTTCTTTACAATCTTCCTATTAAGTTATACGGCTGCACTTCCCACGTTTCATACGGAATGAAATGGGTTGCTCTCATCGCATCAAGCGTTCTGGATTTCATATGAGGACGCGTTATATACTCATTTATGTTCTCTTCGTTTAAAGCTACAAATTTAGCCTCTTGTATTTCTTCATGTTGAATTTTTATTTCACCGCTTACATATGCTACTTTAAAAACGACAGCTAAAATGTTCTTGGAAGCATTATAATAAACTCCTGTAACTCCAAGCGGCTTCACAGTTAAACCCGTCTCCTCAAGCATTTCCCTACAAACAGCTTGATCGAGTGCTTCCCCTTCTTCTACCTGTCCTCCTGGTAACTCCCACGTATCAGCTCGCCAGTGTACCTTTGCTAATAACACTTCATCTTTTTCATTTGTTAAATAGCCTGCTACAGCAACGATATGTTTTGGTGTTTTTTGTTCCATGTTAAGCCTCCTAGCAATAATGAATATTTCATATATCCCTATAAGCATATTCCCTGTTTACAATAAAATACCTTTATTAAAAAAGCCCCTATTCGTTAAACGAACAGGGGCTTTTATCGTATTATTCTCCTAAGTCTACGTTGTGATAAACTTGTTGTACATCTTCTAAATCTTCTAATGCATCAACCATTTTTTCAAATTGTGCTTGTGCATCTTCAGGAAGTGTTACATCGTTTTGTGCAAGCATTGTTAATTCGGCAACTGTAAATTCTTCAACACCCGCATCTTTAAGAGCAGATTGTACTGCATGGAATTGATCTGGTTCAGCATACACGATAACAGCATCTTCTTCTTCAAGAATGTCACGTGCATCCACATCTGCTTCCATTAAAATCTCAAGAACTTCATCTGATGTTTTCCCTTCAAGGCCGATAACAGCTGTTGCATCAAACATGTAAGCTACAGAACCGTTTACACCCATGTTACCACCGTTTTTGCTAAATGCAGCTCGTACATCTGCTGCAGTACGGTTTACGTTGTTTGTAAGTGTATCTACAATTACCATAGCTCCATTTGGTCCGAACCCTTCATAACGAAGCTCGTCATAATTTTCTTCTGAACCACCTTTTGCTTTTTCAACTGCACGATCGATAATTGTTCTTGGAACATTGTATGTTTTCGCACGTTCTAATACAACTCTAAGCGCTTGGTTTGATTCCGGATCTGGCTCGCCTTGTTTTGCCGCTACATAAATTTCACGTCCAAATTTCGCGTATATACGGCTAGTATTTGCATCTTTTGATGCTTTTTTATCTTTAATATTATTCCATTTACGACCCATACTTTCCACTCTCTTTCCCGTTTTAAATCTACATAAAAATATTAATATGAAATATCATGTGTGTTCAACACATTTTTAAAAGAAATATAAAAAGTTCATTTTTGATTCATATTACAGACATAATATAAATCACTATCATTTTGTTCTTTCGACAAGTTATATTATACATGAATTCCTACGTTTATTACGAATTTTAGAAGCACATAACATAATTTAGCAAAAAAATTCTACCATTTCACCAACACACTATTTATGCTTATTTTGTAGTGTGATGAAAATATAAAAAGACTCTACACATTTGGTGTAGAGTCTTTTTATTACGCCGTTCGTGATACCGATGGTCGGGGTCGAACCGACACTCCCGAAGGAACACGATTTTGAGTCGTGCGCGTCTGCCAATTCCGCCACATCGGCACAAAAGAAAAGGCGGCAACCGGATTTGAACCGGTGATAAAGGTTTTGCAGACCTCTGCCTTACCACTTGGCTATGCCGCCATATAAAATTTTACTGGAGCGGAAGACGGGATTCGAACCCGCGACCCCAACCTTGGCAAGGTTGTATTCTACCACTGAACTACTTCCGCAAAAATGGCTGGGCTAGCTGGATTCGAACCAGCGCATGACGGAGTCAAAGTCCGTTGCCTTACCGCTTGGCTATAGCCCATCGAATTCTTACTTAATTATATGTAAGTATCCATTAGATTATTTATAATTTTTAAAATAAAAATGGGGCGACTGATGGGAATCGAACCCACGAATGCCGGAGCCACAATCCGGTGCGTTAACCACTTCGCCACAACCGCCATGTTGTGTAAATATATTTGGCAGGGGCAGTAGGAATCGAACCCACACTGGAGGTTTTGGAGACCTCAGTTCTACCTTTAAACTATGCCCCTATGTAAATGGTGGAGGGGGGCAGATTCGAACTGCCGAACCCGAAGGAGCGGATTTACAGTCCGCCGCGTTTAGCCACTTCGCTACCCCTCCGAAACTTACATGGTGCCGGCTAGAGGACTTGAACCCCCAACCTACTGATTACAAGTCAGTTGCTCTACCAATTGAGCTAAGCCGGCGTATTTTATTAAAGTAAATGGTGGCTCGGGACGGAATCGAACCGCCGACACGAGGATTTTCAGTCCTCTGCTCTACCGACTGAGCTACCGAGCCTTATTAAAATGGCGGTCCCGACCGGGGTCGAACCGGCGATCTCCTGCGTGACAGGCAGGCATGTTAACCACTACACCACGGGACCATTTGGTTGCGGGGACAGGATTTGAACCTG
>NZ_JAKUEN010000030.1:0-16292 GCF_022662915.1 Bacillus cereus group sp. BfR-BA-01453
ACCTCATTTCTATCGTTGATTCCATTATAACGAGGTTTTTTGATAAAAATACACAAAAACCCCGAATCATGGGGCTTTTTTTTAGTGTCCATGATTCGGGGTACAGTTCAATGTGTGATTTAGGATGCTTTTTTGTTTAAATGATTAATGCTTCAAAAGAAGAAGGTATAATTCGGATTGTCTTTTTAGCGTTTTAGGCTGAAATTAGTGGTTAAGTAATTATTACTCTAGACGATCTAATCCCCATCCAACAATTGAATAATTTTGACGTTTACTAATCGAAACAAAGAATTTTCTGTTTTTCTGGTCTTTTACATGACCAGAAACTCGAATCATACCACCACTAACGGCAGGCCTGATATCAACTTTAGTCACTATAACATCAATATTTTCTTTTTTCTTAATATGTTCTATGGCAGCTGTAGCAGCTTTTTCTTTTTCTACATTTCTATCATGCATAACTTTTAGTGTACATCCTATAGTTAAAGTTATAATTGTGATCATGATTAAAATTATGATGTTTTTCTTTTTTAATTCCCTCATACAATCCCTCCTGGAATTAACTTGTAATTAATACTATAAATTATTTTTAAGAAGAGGGAAATATAAGTAACGGGGTTAGTGGTGAATTTCTTGTTCGTTTATCAAGAATAAGTTTGGAATCATAAAGAAACTTGGGAAGCTATTGAAATACCTAGTTCTGTATCATTACATAATTTTATAAATAGTTGCATCAAAATAAATTGTTATTGTCTTTCGTAGTTTGCTTTATGATGCGGACACATTTGATGTAATAGGTGCCCTTACGTTTTTTAATAGTTTGTATGTTTCTCGACTGTACTTAAGGGATGCAAAAAAACACTTATAGATAAAATCTATAAGTGTTTTTGATGGTATGGATTTATTTAGGCGTTCATTATAATCTTGTCTCGCCCCAAATTCGTCTGGAGCATAGAAGTTAGGTGGAGACGAACAAAACCCCCACTGATTAAAGTTTCATTTTATTCGTCGCCCCAATATTCGACTTTATAGTTTTGGGACTTATTTATTACAACGTAATATTTGTTTTGTTTATTGTTTTTGTCAAATCCTAAGACAGTAATAAAACCTGCACGTGCTAAGTGTTCGATTTTGACATCGGTTACCGCAAAGTCTACATTTTTTTCTTTCTTCATAGTTTTTATTGCAACTTCAGCAGCCTTTTCTTTTGCAGCATTTTGGTCATGACTAAACTTTGCTATATAACCTACAATTAAAATCATAATTATTACGGATAATAATATGAAAATATTTTGTTTCTTATTGAGGATCATCTAAATTCCACCCCATGATAGAGTAATTTTGTTTTTTACTTACTGTGACATAAAATTTTCTTTTTTTATCATTTTCCGCATATCCTCTAACTTCAATAAATCCTCCTTGAAAAGCTGGTTTCATATCGATTTTAGTTACTATAACATCTATATTTTCTCTTGTTTTTATATGTTGTATTGCAACTTCAGCAGCTTTTTCTTTAGTTATATTTCTATCGTAAATAAAGGATGTAGTACAGCCTATGGCTAAAAATATAATTGCTAAAATGATTAAAAATATAATGTTCTTCTTTTTTAAACTATCCATATTTCCCCTCATAGAATAAGGGAATGCAGATCAGATCAGCATACAAGCATTCCCTTGCTATAATTATGTTATTTTATGTATTTAATTGTTAGGATTTTATTATAAGTTACAATCAGCTTATTTTTCTCATTAAATTTATCCCCAATATGAGACTGTATAATTTTGGATTTTATTTATTACAACATAATGTTTCTTTTGTTTATTATTTTTATCATAGCCGCTAACTCTAATAGAACCTGCGAGTTCTAATTGGTAAATTTTAACTTCAGTTACTACGAAATCTATATTTTTCCTTTTTTTCATGTGTTGTATAGCAACTTCAGCAGCTTTTTCTTTTTCTACATTTCTATCATGCATAACTTTTAGTGTACATCCTATAGTTAAAGTTATAATTGTGATCATGATTAAAATTATGATGTTTTTCTTTTTTAATTCCCTCATACAATCCCTCCTGGAATTAACTTGTAATTAATACTATAAATTATTTTTAAGAAGAGGGAAATATAAGTAACGGGGTTAGTGGTGAATTTCTTGTTCGTTTATCAAGAATAAGTTTGGAATTATAAAGAAACTTGGGAAGAACCTGATTTTTATGATGCGGATTTATTTGATGTTATGGGGGGGCGTGTTAGAAAAAATCAAGATAGTTTAGATAACTTAAACAAAATGGATACTTCATCACTGCCTTTAACTGAGCAATTTAATTTTGCTATGGCGAAAGAAAAAGATAGTTGCAGAAAGTCAATTTACTAATGCAGATGATTTAACTAAAGAGGTCAAGAATTATATAAACAATCCTGACAATGGTTTAAAGGGGGATAAGCTTACGTTAACAGGTCATTCTCTAGGCGGTGGTGGTTTAAGCGAATATGCAGGGGGTTGTTCATTATGGTTGGTAGCCAGGAACGGGGGGATTCTCGCTATGCAGGGGTTGGCTATATAGTGGTGCAAATGATTCCGTTGTTTATGAGACTGCTAAGGAAATATAGAATGGTTAACTAACGCTGAGGGGTACCCTTTGCAAGGAGAAATCGAAAAAACAGAATAGAAATAATAGCATACATAGAATAAGGGAATGCAATATAGATCAGTCTACAAGCATTTCCTTGCTATAATCATGTTATTTTATTCATTTACTTGTTAGGATTTTATTTTCCCCCAAAATTCGATGGTATAATTTTGGGTCTTATTTATCATAACGTGATATCTTTCTTGTTTATTATTTTTATCATATCCTGATACGGTAATAAAGCCTGCGAGCTCTAAGTGTTCAATTTTGACATCGGTTACCACGAAATCAATATTTTCTTCTTTTTTCATGTGCTGTATTGCAACCTCAGTAGCTTTTTCTTTTGTAATATTTCTATTATGAATAAATGATGCGGTACAACCTATAGCTAAAAATATAATTGCTAAAATGATTAAAATTATAAACCTTTTCTTTTTTGATTTATCCATATGTATCTCCTGAAATTTTTTTATATTATTTTTTATAAAGAAATAATATAAAACAAATCGTTAACTAATCGTGTTTTAGTTCAAAATTTTTCGTGGTTGAAATGGTACTGATATGATAGTTATTAGCGTATTCAACTGAAGCAGTAAATTCTTTCATTTTATCATTAGTCACATAGCCTGATATAGAGATAGTTTGAAAGTCTTTTGGTCCAAATTCATGATCAGTAATTGTTACATCTAAGCCCTCTGTTTTTTTGAAATATTGAATGGTTTCTTCTGTTGCTTTATTAACGATTTGTTGTTCCTCATTCTTTTGATCTATAGTGCATCCTCCTAAAAGGATAAGTGTAAAAATAAAGAATAATCTTATACCGTATTTTTTCATGAATAATCACTCCATAAATGTTGCGTTATATTCCTCTTCACTAAATTTTATATCCACAGAACATTGTGTGGTGGGGGATAAAGAAAGGGCTCTTTAAAAGAGTGCCTTTTCTTTATTATTTTAAATGTAAATTTTCACTTGTAGAGATAGAACCTATTGTATATTCATCTCCACCATATTCTATTGTAATATTAAATGTTTTGCTTTCATCATTTTTTATATAGCCGCAGATAAAGATACCTTGTAAATCACTTGGACCAAATCTATAATCAGTGATTACTACATCTAAGTCTTGTTTTTCTTTGAAGTATTGGATTGTCCTTTCTTCTGCCTGTTCAACTATTTGTTGTTCAGTATTTTTTTGATCTATAGTACATCCCCCTAAAATACTTGAAATAAATATAAAGAATAGAAAAAAACTAATTTTTTTGATTTTAATATCCATATTTATCCTCCATGAATGTTATCTTAATTATAAGAATATATCAAATGTTGTAGGAGAAAAATGTTTTGAGTAACAAAAATGAAATTTTAGATTCTACTTTCTATCAATTAGCAGACACAACGTATAAATCTGATAAAGATATTGAAGAAGAAGTTGTTATTACCAATAAAGAAGGTCGAAGTTTACAAGCATAGGAAAAGGGAGGAACATTCCACGATAAATTGGGATAGACGCAGTAGTCTTTGTACGAGATGTGAATGGGGAAAAGCATGTTATGGTAGATTTCCGAGGAACAGAAGGGGATAAAATTATAGAGAAAAACTCTTTAGGCATTCCGGTGAAGCCAGGGGAAGGTATGAAGGATTTAAAAACAGATACAAATCATTTTGTTAAGAAAAAAATTCATATGCTAAAATATTTTACGTAAAAAAGACACTCTAGTGAGTGTCTAATGATTATTCTTTTAATTTTAGATTTTTAGAGTATGATCTAGAACTTATATTATACTCTCCACCCCCATATTCTACACCTACCCCAAACGTTTTGCTTTTATCTCCTTTAACGTGTCCATCTATAAATACAGTTTGAAAATCATTGGGGGAGAACTCATGTCCTGTAATTACTACATCTAGCTCCTCTCTTTCTTTAAAATATTTAATGGTTACCTCTTCTGCCTTTGCTACTATTTCTTTTTCTTCATTTGTTTTATTATTCATACTGCATCCTCCTAAAAGGATAAGTGTAAGGATAATGAATAATCTTATACCATTTTTTTTCAATCAAAACCCCTCCATTAATGTTATTCTATATTTAGAATATATTAAATTATCTGGGAGTGGGATGTTTTGAAGGAAAATGATAAAGTTTTAGATTCTAGTTATTATTAGCTGTCAAGGTTTGCTTATCGTGGTGATGAAAAAGCATGTTGGGAAGCGATGATACAAAAGGAAAAAATCTTGTTAGAAGATGGTGCAGTAGCTCCTTTCTATCAAACGGGACGCTCATACTTATAACAATTGTCTATTAAAGTGCTTGTGACGAATGATTTTGGGGGAGAATTTAATTTTAAATGGACTGAAGTTAAATAATGAAATGACATTGCTGTATGATGGTAACTAAAAAGAGCCTCTAGTGAGTATCTAATGACCTAGTTTTTTCATTCTAGACTTTCAGAATATGTTCTAGAAGTGACTCTATAATCACTATCTCCATATTCGACATGCAATGTAAATGCTTGAGTTTTATCGTCTTTAACATGTCCTTTTATAAAAACAGTTTGAAAATCACTCGGAGCAAATTCATATCCAGTAATTACTACATCTAGATTTTCTTTTTCCTTAAAATATTTAATGGTTGTTTCATTTGCTTTTTCAACTATTGGTTGTTCAGTATTTTTTTGATCCATAGTACATCCCCCTAAAGTACCTAAAATAAGTATAAATAATAAATGAAAACTAAATTTTTCAATTTTAATATCCATATTTGTGCTCCAATAATGACATCTTGATTATATAAAATATCGTGATAGAAGGAATGTTTTTAGTGAAAAAAGCACTCACTTTTTCTGGTAGCAGGTGTTTTTTAGTTTTTCTTTCTTATAAGGGACACTCCTGAATGAAAGAAACAAACTTAACTAGTTATGTTGAAGTGAAACCGTTAGATTTATTGTTTTAAATCAAAACCTTCAGATGTGGAAATGGAACCGATGTGATAATCATTAGCGTATTCAACATCTGCCGAGAATTTTTTATTTTTATCATCTTTCACATGTCCTGAAACCCAAACACTTTGAAAGTCCTTCGGGGCAAATTGATGTTTAGTAATCACTACGTCTAGATTTTCTTTTTCTTTAAAATACTGAATGGTTGTTTCTGTTGCTTTATTAACTATTTGTTGTTCCTCATTCTTTTGATCTACCGTACATCCACCTAAAAGGATAAGTGTAAAGATAAAGAATAATCTTATAGCATGTTTTTTCACGAATAATCACTCCATTAATAGTGCGTTATATTCCTCTTTACTAAATTTTATATTCACTGAACATTGTGTGGTGAAGCATAAAGAAAAGGCACTCTAAAGTGCCCAGATTATTAGTTTTTAAGCTCTAAATTTTTGGAGTGAGACATAGAGCTTATATGATATTCTCCTCCATCATATTCTTCGTCCATAGAAAAAATCTTATTTTTGTTATCTTTAACATGTCCGTTTATAAAAACTATTTAAAAATCCTTGGGAGCATATAGGAATGATTTAGATGAAAATTATGGGAAGTTAGTATTTTAATTTTAAACTTTTACTTTTAGAAATTGAACCTATCGTGTATTTATCTCCGCTATATTGAATAGTTATATTAAATGTTTTGTCTTTATCATCTTTGACATGCCCAGAGATATAAATGGATTGTAGGTCTTTAGGACCAAACTCATGCCCAGTAATTACTACGTCCAAATCTTGCTTTTCCTTAAAGTATGTAATGGTTGTCGCTTTTGCTTCTTTTACTACTTTTTCTTCATTGTTTTTTTGATCCATAGTACATCCTCCTAAAGTACTTAAAATAAGTATAAATAATAAACAAAAACTAAATTTTTTAATAGTAATATCCATATTTATCCTCCATAAATGTTATCTTAATTATAAGAATATATCAAATGTTGTAGGAGGGAAATGTTTTGAGTAATAAAAATGAAGTTTTAGATTCTACTTTCTATCAATTAGCAGACACTGCGTATAAATCTGATAAAGATATTGATGAAGAAGTTGTTATTACCAATAAAGATGGTCGAAGTTTACAAACATGGGAAAAGGGAGAAACATTCCACGACAAACAAACCGGAATGGACGCAGTAGTCTTTGAACGAGATGTGGATGGGAAAAAGCAAGTTATGGTAGCTTTCCGAGGAACAGAAGGGGATAAAATTATAGAGAAAAACTCTTTAGGCATTCCGATGAAGCCAGGGGAAGGTATGAAGGATTTAAAAACGGATACGAATCATTTTGTATTACGAGAAGGTGTTCATGAACCAGCAGCACCTCCTGTAGCAGGGACTGAGAATGAAGGTTCAAAGAAATATTGGAATGAAGAGAATCAGCGCTGGGAAACACATAATCAATTCGAACAAGCTGAAAGGGTCATGAAACAAGTAACGGATACATACAAGGACAGGGATGATGTAGAGATATATACGACGGGTCATTCGTTAGGGGGAGCTTTAGCGGAATATGCAGCGGCATCTAATGATAATGTAAGATGTATGTCATGGAATGCACCGAGTGCAAAACATTTGTTACCGCCTGATTTACAAGAAAGAGCTAATAATGGAGAATTTAAAGGTAGAATTGTCTCGATTGTTCACGGATCAGATTCAATCGGTTATGGTCCTTTTGGTCCATATGATGGTCATATAGGTTCAACTTATGCTGTTACACCACCTGTTACGAAAGAAGACCTTTCTAAATTACCATTGGAACAAAGAATATTGTTTGAAGCTAATCGCTTTTTGGACTCCGTAAAAGATAAACCTGGATTTCATTATCAAAATAATAAGTATTTCAAGATGGGGAAAGATGGGAATTTGTCGAGTTCATATCTTTTGAATTTAGATACAGGGGAAAGAGTATATGATTCACCTGGTAAGTTATTAGGCGGGGGAGAAATTCGTGTAGTTGTAGAGAATCTAGAACAAGCCGTAAGAGATATGAAGCGAAACGCACAAGAATTTCAAGATAGAGTACCAAGGTTAATTTCTAATATGATGACATTATTAGAAACGGCTGAAAGTAGACGGGTAGAGGCTAAAGTAAATAATATACGTGCACATGTAGAGCATTTAAGTTTTTGGTACATACGAACAGCAACGGAAATTTCAGATTTTATTGAGAAGAAAGCCGATGATTATAAGAAGACGGATCAACAATATTAAGGGAGAAGATTAGGATGCCGAGAATCTACTTAAATGAAGAAGCATTGAACCAAGCTTTACAACAATTTGACCAGATGATTCAAGACTTAAACCATAATAAAAGGGTTGTAAGTAATGTACATAATTTACTCTTATCAAGCTGGTCTCAACTTGGAGTAGGGAAAAAAGCCATTAGCGATTTAGAATCTTTCAAAAAAGATATTGAAAGAAGAATGGAAGAATTAGAGTCTGATAAAAGAGAGTTAAAGGGTGCGATTGATTTATTAAAAGCGTTAGATCAAAGTTATGATTACATGGGGCCTAAATATTAGATTACAACAAGCACTGACAACGGTGCTTGTTGTAGTTTAATTGGATGAAAGATTACTGTAGTAATTATGGAGGAATATGATTCTGATTCATAAAGTAAATGGAGAAAGTAATATGTAGTTTTAAATCAAACTTGCAAACGATAATTTTTTATTTTACAATTTATTTACCGACCGGTAAGTAAAAATAAGTGAGGTACAGTATGACAAAGAATTTACAAACATCGCAAAACATTGTAGAGGCGTCATTTAAACTTATGGCAGAGCACGGTATTGAGAAAATGAGTCTTTCCATGATTGCGAAAGAGGTAGGTATTTCAAAACCGGCTATTTATTATCATTTTTCTTCTAAAGAAGCGTTAGTGGACTTTTTATTTGAAGAAATTTTTTCTGGGTATCATTTCGTGAGTTATTTTGATAAAGAGCAATATACGAAAGAAAATTTTGCAGAAAAGTTAATCGCAGATGGTTTACATATGCTCTCTGAGTATGAAGGACAAGAAGGAATACTGCGCGTTATAAATGAATTTATCGTAACTGCGGCGCGAAATGAAAAGTATCAGAAACGCTTATTTGAAATACAAGAAGAGTTTTTAAATGGTTTCCACGAATTATTGAAGAAAGGCGCAAGACTGGGCGTTGTGTCACAAGATGCAACGGAAGAAAACGCTCATACGCTAGCGCTTGTAATTGATAATATGAGCAATTACATACTCATGGGATTCCAGTTAAAGTATAAAGAAATTTGGATTCGAAATGTAAAAAACGTCATAAAGGAGGAGTAAAGATGAAAATGCAAAAAAACTGGTGGCTCGGTTTTCTTGGATTTATTGGGATTTATAAAATACCAGGTATGATTGAAGCTTTTCAAGCGGATGGAAGTTGGATGAAGTTAATCGGTTTTATTTGGCTACTTTGGTTCGGATATTTTATTCCTGAGAAGAAAGAAGATTAAATTTCAATTTTCTGTAAGGTTACGTAAAATATAGATTGAGACTATTCATATATTAGATTACTAGATTTGGAGTGGTTACATGGAGCCATTGAAAAATGAAATTCACCCTGACATGGTCAAGGTGTGGAAAGTTCGGGCTTTAATTGAAGAAGGAATCGGTATACTCGTCATGTTAGCTTACCTTTTCCTCATGATAAAGTTTGATTGGTGGGCGTGGATTTTGTATGTGATGATTGGACTAACAGTTGTGTTCGCACCATTTTCGTACTTCTTATTCCCGAAACTACGTCAGCGTTATTACAGCTACCAACTAAATGAAGAAGAACTTGAAATTCAACACGGTCTTTTCGTCGTAAAGCGCGTATTAGTACCGATGATTCGTGTACAGCACGTGACGATTGAACAAGGGCCGATTATGAGAAAATACGGTTTAGCAGAATTACACATTTCAACAGCAGCAACTTCTCACAGCATCCCAGGCTTAACGATGTCTGAAGCAGAAATGTTGAAAACGAAAATCGCAGAATTAGCGAAAGTGAGTGATGAGGATGTATAAGAGACAGCATCCGATCACGATGTTATTAGAATTAAAAATAACAGACTTTATCCCACTCTTTATTTTCATGTTTAGTTTAAACGGAAAATTTCCGTTTTGGTATTTAATTCCCGCTGCATTCGGTTTATTCACCGTTTTTTCAGCGTTTGAAAAATGGTATTACACAACGTATTGGGTTGAAAATAACGTATTACATGTGAAACAAGGTCTCTTCGTGAAGAAGGAGAGCTACTTAAATAAAGAACGTGTTCAAACGATTAATACAAGTTCTAACGTGTTATATCAAATGCTTGGCTTAAAGAAAATCCAAATTGAAACAGCTGGCGGGGGCGATGATGCGGAGGTTAGCTTAGCCGGTATTACAGTAGAAGAGGCAACTGAGCTTATTGCTTTGCTAAATGAGCCAACTCCAGAAGTGAAAGCAGAAGGAACGCTAGACGAAAAAGCGGAACATGCAATAGAAAAAGAAATCGTTACAGAAGAAAAACAAACGACAGAATATAAATTGACTTGGAAAGAAATTTTACTAGCCTCTGTTACATCGGGTCAGTTTGGGCTATTATTCTCGTTAATCTTTTTCGTGTATCACCAAGTAGATGAGTATATTCCGAAATGGATAGAGAATAGCGTAAAGTCGTATGTAATGAAACATAATATATATGGCTGGATTTTCATGGTAGCTATTTTGCTTGTCCTTTCGTGGATTATATCTACAATCGGGTATGCGCTAAAACATGGAGATTTCACAGTAAATCGAAGAAATGACGAAGTCCGCATTTCACAAGGATTACTTGAGAAAAAAGAACTTGTCCTAAAGTTACATCGTATTCAAGGGATTACGATAAAGGAAAGTATTTTACGTCAGCCATTCGGTTATTGTGCTGTGCAAGTAGAAGTGATTCAAAGTAAGGGAACGGGTGACGAAAAAGAAAAAGTTACACTCCACCCAATCATTCGAAAAGACCGAGTACAACAGTTACTCGCGCATTTACAATTACCATACGAACTGAATACAAACATTATTTCATTACCAAAATCAGCATTACGCCGCTATCTCATTGATAGCTTCATCTTCTTCGCAATGATAGCTATCCCGCTTATTGGAATAAGTATATACTTTGAAAAGCACTTCATCATGTGGGCACTCATTCCGCTTGCGATCCTCATCTTTACACTTGGATACGCAACATTTAAAACAAATGGTTACGGTGTAAACGGAGAGCAAATTACGCTTGTATATCGCAGCGTTGGCAAATATACAGGACTTGTTAGAAGAAGACACGTCCAATCAATGGAGAAGACGCAATCCTATTTCCAGCGCCGCGCGGATTTATGTACGTATAAGTTCTCTAACGCATCATCGAATTATAAATTAGAGCATACGAGAGTAGAAGATGCGGAGAGAATGCAGGATTGGTATAAGAAGAGAATAATTGAGAATTAAGTGGAATGGCTCGTCTTTTGCGGAAGGCGGGCTGTTTTTTATGTGAAAATAATGAATAATATATTTTGACGATATAGCTGATTCCTTTTATAAACAGTATAGTTTCTAGGGAGCTAACATAGGATTTGAATTGATTTAAAGATGATGGAACAAAATAAGGTGAAACTTTAATCAGTGTGGGTTTTCTTCATCCGCACTGATTATTAGTTGAATTAATCGGACTTTAATGGGCAGTTGATCCCCACCTAAATTCTTTGCTCTCGCTGAATTTTGAGATGGGAGTCTTACTGCCCATTAAAATGGGATAAAACGAATTGAGCAAAAAAACTTGCAAAACTAAAAGAGGAGTTGTATATTAATTGATGCATCAAATATTGATATATCAATTAATGTTTTAATAAGTAAGAAGGAGGAATTTTCGAAAACGTGTTACTCAGACGATGTCGGATTTTTATATAAGCTATAAGATTAAAGCGAAGATAGAGGGGGCACAACACTGTGGAAATAATCGCAGCTATTTTAGTCGGGATCGTAGCATTAGAACATTTATTTATCATGATCCTCGAAATGTTTTTTATGAATTCAAAAGTGGCAAAACGTGCTTTTCAATTACCGGAGCATTTAGAAGGAGATCGAAACGTAGCCATTATGTTTGCAAACCAAGGTTTATATAATGGATTTTTAGCCGTTGGTCTCATTTGGGGACTTATACTTGGTCTCAATTCAATTGGTTATATGGTTCAATTATTCTTTGTAATATGTGTGGTAGTAGCAGCTCTGTTCGGTGGTTTCACATCTAATAAATCAATTATTGTGAAACAAGGGCTTCCAGCTATATTAGCGTTGATTGCCCTTTTAATTGTGATATAGAACTAAAGCGTTTGTATAAAAGAACTCATTTTTGAAAAATACGTTATTCTTTCTTCCTATAGGCTCATAGGAAAGAATAGCGTATTTTTTCTTTTTAAGGGGGTATATCCTTCAATTTAATCAAAAATGTAAATTCTTTTTTTAGCGCGATTGTTATGAAAATACGTATTACATTAAGGATTAGAACCGGATTAACGCTTTAAAACATAGAAGGTGGGGAAAATAATGTAAAAAAAACTATTGTATGTTTAAAAATCTTGTGTTACATTTGTGTTACAAAATAGTTACAAACTGTAACTTATGTTGCGGTTTGTTTTCTTTTGTTTTTCGGTATGTTACAAATTGGAGTACGTATCGAATCGTCAGAAGATATATAAGGTTCAAAAAGTTTTTCTATGTGTATAAGAGTGTGTGTAGTAAAGAGCCTGGTGAGAACTTTGCGCACATTATTAAAATTCCTTTCTGTCTTTAAAAGAAGAAAACCAACTACCAACTATTTAGGAGTTTTAAGTAATGATAGTAAATGAAATGTACTTCCTTTCCCGCACACAAAGTACATATTTACGCTCAGTCTAATTACTACACAGACTTTTATACATATAAAACTATTGTTTTAGGGGATATATAGGAGGAGAAAAAATGAAAAAGTTATTAATGGTAATTGGACTTACATTTTTAATGTTAGCTGGATGTAGTAATGGGAATTTTGACAAAGCAATGGATGAAGGAAAGACCGCGTTAACGAATAAAGAGTATAAAAATGCCTTATCATCATTTGAAAAAGCGCTAGATGAGAAGAAAGATGATTCAGATGCAAAGGTGCTTGTAGAACAAACGAAAGTAATGATTGAAGCTGTGAAGTTAAAAGAAGAAACAAAGGTAGAAGAATCAATCAAGTCATTTGAAAAAGTAGAGAACATGAAGAATGGAAATAGTACGTTAGTAAAACAAGCGAAGGAAGAACGAACAGCATTATTAGCTATCGTCGAACAAAAAAAGAAGTATAGCGAGCAACTGGTGAAAAGTGAAGAGTTAATAAATAAGAAAAATTACGCAGAAGCGAAAGATATATTAAATAAGCTAGTTTCAGAAACAAAAGATAACAAAAATCTTGAAGAATATAATAAAAAAGCTTCAGGATTAATTACTAAAATTGGTGAAGCAGAAAAGAATGCAACGGTAGCGAAGGCAGAAAAAACTAATGTAGCAACAAATCAAAAGGTAACAACAGAGAAGCCTCAAAAGGTAGAGACAGAAAAGAACCAAAAGGTAACGACAGAGAAGCCTCAAAAGGTAGAAGTAGAAAAGAACCAAAAGGTAACAGCAGAGAAGCCTCAAAAAGTAGAAACAGAAAAGAACCAGAAGGTAACGACAGAGAAGAACCAAAAGGTAGAGACAGGAAAGACTCAAGATGCATTTACTTTTGAGAAAGCGAAAGAATATATTAAAAATGAATATAAAGAAGACTATGATTATACGCTAGAAAATACGCAAGTAGAGAATGGAAAGAAATATTATCAAATTAGAGTGCGTACGACATATAAAATAGAAGGCGCAGCTGGATCAGGATTTACGGGCGTATTTAAAGTATTTGAAGATGGTACGATTGTTGAAGTGCACTAAATTGATGGAAAAGGTATCCTCAAAGTATATGAGGGTACCTTTTTTAGCATAAAAAAAAGCATCTAGCAAAAGTACTAGATGCAAATAAAAACACAAGGGAAGACAAAATTCTTCCCTTTTCCCGTAAGTAATTATATCAAAAAATTTATAAAAAACTAGCTTTATTTTTAATATAATTGATGTGTGAAGCTATGAAAGTATAAGATTACACTATTTTTGTAGTGTTTTGTTGAAAAAGGAGCCACATATATGATTAATTTTAAACCAGAAAATTTGAACCAACTATTAAAAGTAATGTTAATTAGTGCCAATAAGTCTTATGATGCGATTAAAGATTATGAATTTACAGGGGAAGCGGTAGTATTCCGTGTGGATTTCGACCATATTGATGTTTCTCTAATGATTGTAGATATGTTAGGAAGATCAGCTTCTAAATTTAACATTTTGCCATTTGCTAAGCCAGATACGAATGAGATAGATTACATTCAGTTTCAAGTGTATTCCATTAATGAAGGGAATTTTAAAGAAGTTCTCGATACGATGTAAAAAAACTATAATTTTACAAAAATGTATATACCAACTAATATATAAGTAATACATTCATATAATTGGAGTGATGAGATGCAGCCGTTAGAAAGGGAGATTCATTCTAATATGCTGAAAGTGTGGCGAATTCATGCTTTAATTGGGGCGGCAGTTATACTAGCAGTCGTAATTGCATATTTCTTTTTTATGATCAATTTTAATTGGTGGGGTTGGTTGTTTGGCTTGTTAGTAACAGGCGCTATTACATTTATCCCGCTTGATTATTTTGTGTTTCCAAATTTACGTCAACGCTATTATAGTTACAGATTAAATGAAGAAGAGATTGAGATACAAAAGGGAATGTTCGTTGTGAAACGCGTACTTATTCCGATGATTCGTGTGCAGCACGTAACGATTGAACAGGGCCCGATTATGAGAAAGTATAATTTAGCAGAATTACATATTTCCACAGCGGCAACTTCTCATAGTATTCCAGGCTTAACGAAAGAAGAAGCAGAGCAGCTGAAAAGACAAATTGGAGAACTTGCGAAAGTGAGTGATGAGGATGTATAAGAGGCAACATCCGATCACGATTTTATTAGGTATTCGAATTGCGGGTTTATTGCCTTTTATTTTTCTTGTTTTATTTAAATCAGATGGTCAAGTAAAACCTTGGTATTTCTTTCATCTCGTTCTTTTAGCCATATTATTTATTATGGCAATTTTCTCAGCGATAAAATGGTATTTTAAAGTGTACTGGGTTGAAAATAATATTTTACATATAAAGCACGGTGTGTTCGTTAAGAAAGAAAGTTATTTAAATAAAGAACGTGTGCAAAATATTAGTACGTCTTCTAACATCATTTATCAAGTGCTCGGACTGACGAAATTAAATATTGAAGTGGCAGGCGGCGGTACTGAGCCAGAAGTGATGTTGGCGGGTATTAGAGAAGCAGAAGCGAAGGAACTCATTGCTTTATTACATAAAGAAAGAAGTGTTGTGAGTGAAGAAGGGCCTGCGGAAGAAGGAAGTAAGACGGTTTATCAGTTAACAGCGAAAGAAATTTTAGCAGCATCTATTACATCTGGTAGATTTGGATTAGTATTTTCTATGTTAGTCATCCTTTACACAGAGTTTAATCAATTTCTGCCAGAGTGGCTTATCAATAAAGTAGAAGCGTATGTGATGGATAACGGTGTATACGAATTAATCGTTATGGCGGCGGTTTTAATGGCAGTGTCGTGGGTCATTTCAACAGCTGGTTATGCGTTAAAATATGCGAACTTTAAAATAGAGAGAAAAGGAAATGAAATTCGCATCGTACAAGGGTTATTTGATAAGAAAGAGTTCGTTTTAAAATTACATCGCATTCAAGCGATTACGGTGAAAGAGGGAATTCTCCGCCAGCCTTTCGGTTATTGCTCTGTCGAGGTGGAAGTCATTCAAAGTATAGAAGCGGCAGGAAATGAAGTGACGCTACATCCTTTTATGAAGAAAAAAGATGTGCAGCAGTTACTTGCGTATTTACAGTTGCCGTATGAAATGGAAGAAGAAATTGTTCCTTTACCGAGGGCTGCATTACATCGCTACGTCATAATGGGATGGATTACAAGTGCTGTGCTCGCCGTGCCAATCATCGGTGCGAGTATATATTTTAAACAAAATATCGCGTTGTTCACTTTGATACCACTATTTATTATATTTACGCTACTTGCATACGCTCGGTATACAAGTAGTGGTTATATGATACGAGACAATCAGTTAGTCATGGTGTACCGAGGACTCGCGAAATATACAGGAATTATGCGAAGAAGGCATGTGCAAGCAGTCGGATACAATCAATCGTATTTTCAAAAGAAAGACGAGTTATGTACAGCTGTCGTATCAGTAGCGGGGCATGTATATAAAGTGAAGCATATGCAAAAAGAAGATGCGCTTCGTATATATAATTGGTATAAAGAAAAAGGCAACACCGGTGCGTAACGGTGTTGCCTTTTTTTGTGTCGTGATTTGTCGATAAGTCGATATATCTGAAAAATCGCTGATATAATTTGAGTTGCGCCGATATATTGGTTCCGTCAAGAAGTCTGTGTAATTTGATAAGGCCCAATACATTGGTTTATCCAGTATGAATTTATAATGATTTGGTATGTGAAAAGTGAAGCTAGCTTCACTTTTCACA
>NZ_JAKUEN010000031.1:0-14857 GCF_022662915.1 Bacillus cereus group sp. BfR-BA-01453
GAACACGGAAGTTAAGCTCTCTAGCGCCGATGGTAGTTGGGACCTTGTCCCTGTGAGAGTAGGACGTCGCCAAGCAACTAAAAACACAAGTCTTTTGACTTGTGTTTTTTTATTTCCCATGAAATAGGTTCGGTTCTGCTAGTAAAAAATTCGAAATATAGTAAGGAATTTTTTGAGCAGAAATAGTAAGAAATTGATAAATAAATGGGTAATCTTCAGAGCCATAGCTTCCAAGTAAATCATACCACCAATCTGTTTCGTATCTAGAAATCATACTTAAATTGTAGAGCAATAAATAATGAACGAGAAGTTCAGGCAATACGGGTGTAGGATTTCTAGGGTCAGTTGTGAGTGGTAAGTAATAAGTATCAGCGAGATATTCGTAGTATAAAGGCGTACTATATATAGGATTCCACGATTGGATAGGAGCTGTAAAAAGTAAATTGGATGCGCTCGTTTTCCCGGGGACATGTTGCACGGATAAGTGCTTACAAATTGATTCAATATAACGTGAAAATCTTTCTGAAGTCATATGAAGTCGATCTAGTATATTGACTGAAAAGGAAAGTTCATTTGCATTTGTTGAATCAATTTTATATAAAGTGGAACCTCGCTGACTATAGCGAAATAAATTTTGTAATTCAGGAATATTCCCCATTAAATCCAACATGTTAAACTTCTCTGATTCTAAGTGTTTCATGTGAAACAGCTGTTCTGCAACATGAGTAAATAGTCCATTTTTTTGTACCTTTACCTCATCTTCTAAAAATTGATATCCCTGTTTTTTCCGCTTACGAGTCGTAACGCCATGAGCTAAAACAGTAGTGGATTCAGGATAGTTTGGATCAATAGTTAATAAGCATGCTTTAAAAAGTTGGCTCATTCCATAAAACAATAACATTGGCTGAATCGAAAAGGGAGCTACCTTATATAATTCGTAATAATTTTTCCCGTGTTCTAAATAATAAATAAAAGGATAACAATTTTCAAAACCTTTTTTTTCGGCATTTTGTATTGAGGATTTTTCATAACAACGGGCAAGATAACGTTGTACATTTTGAGATGAAAAGAAGAAACTTAGTTGCTGCCAAGTACAATGTGTTTGATGCATATATTACGCTCCTTTTATTGTCTAAAAATTCTAACATATATATACGTCCTTGACAGTATTTTAACCAATTGATAAGCTACTAATAATAATTTCTGGTATCATGGGGGGAACAATTATGTGGGAATCTAAATTTGTTAAAGAAGGTTTGACTTTTGATGATGTATTACTTGTACCAGCAAAGTCAGATGTACTACCAAGAGAAGTAAGTGTTAAAACAGTTTTATCTGAAAGCTTACAGTTAAACATCCCGTTAATTAGTGCAGGAATGGATACAGTAACAGAAGCGGATATGGCTATTGCAATGGCTCGTCAAGGCGGTTTAGGAATTATTCATAAAAATATGTCTATTGAACAACAAGCCGAGCAGGTTGATAAAGTAAAACGTTCTGAAAGTGGTGTTATTTCAGATCCTTTCTTTTTAACTCCAGAACATCAAGTGTATGATGCAGAGCACCTTATGGGGAAATATCGTATCTCAGGTGTACCGGTTGTAAATAATTTAGACGAGCGAAAATTAGTTGGTATTATTACAAACCGTGATATGCGTTTTATCCAAGACTACTCAATCAAAATTTCCGACGTAATGACAAAAGAACAGCTAATTACAGCTCCAGTTGGTACAACGCTAGATGAGGCTGAAAAGATCCTACAAAAGTATAAAATTGAAAAACTCCCTCTTGTTGATAACAACGGTGTATTACAAGGGCTTATTACAATAAAAGATATTGAAAAAGTAATTGAATTCCCAAATTCTGCGAAGGATAAGCAAGGGCGCTTATTAGTTGGAGCAGCAGTTGGTGTAACGGCTGATGCTATGACTCGCATTGACGCATTAGTAAAAGCTAGCGTAGATGCAATCGTACTTGATACAGCCCATGGACATTCTCAAGGCGTTATTGATAAAGTAAAAGAAGTTCGTGCAAAGTATCCATCATTAAATATTATCGCTGGAAATGTTGCTACTGCTGAAGCAACAAGAGCATTAATTGAAGCAGGGGCAAACGTAGTTAAAGTTGGTATTGGACCAGGCTCTATCTGTACAACACGTGTTGTAGCTGGGGTTGGTGTACCACAATTAACAGCAGTTTATGATTGTGCAACAGAAGCTCGTAAACACGGTATCCCAGTTATCGCTGACGGTGGTATTAAGTACTCTGGTGATATGGTTAAAGCTTTAGCAGCAGGAGCACATGTTGTTATGCTAGGTAGTATGTTTGCTGGTGTTGCTGAAAGTCCTGGTGAAACTGAAATTTATCAAGGTCGCCAATTTAAAGTATATCGTGGTATGGGTTCTGTCGGAGCGATGGAAAAAGGAAGTAAAGATCGTTATTTCCAAGAAGGAAATAAAAAACTTGTTCCAGAAGGTATTGAAGGACGAGTACCATATAAAGGACCTTTAGCAGATACGGTTCATCAATTAGTTGGTGGATTACGTGCAGGTATGGGATATTGCGGAGCACAAGATTTAGAATTCTTACGTGAGAATGCACAATTTGTTCGTATGTCAGGTGCTGGTTTACTTGAAAGTCATCCTCATCATGTACAAATTACAAAAGAGGCTCCAAACTACTCATTATAATGTCTTATATATAAATAGACGGAGATTTTATATCTCTGTCTATTTTTTTTTGATTATGTTAGAATAACGGTTATGTGAGTACATAGATATTGGGGGTAGCAAAAGTGAAAGGTATGTTTTGCAAAAGATTCATTGCACTAGTAACAATGCTTACACTAGCTTGTAGTATGTTGTTACCATATAGCAATGCATCAGCTGAAACAGGAGCTGCTTTAAATATTGAAGCAGGTGCGGCAATTTTAGTTGAAGCGAATTCTGGAAAAATTGTATATCAAAAGAATGCTGATGAATTATTATCCATTGCTAGTATGACGAAGATGATGAGCGAGTATTTAGTTCACGAAGCAGTGGATAAAGGAAAGCTTAAGTGGGATCAGAAAATTAAGGTTTCTGAATATGCGTATAAAGTTTCACAGGATGCTTCATTATCAAATGTGGCATTAGAAAATGGTGGCTCTTATACAGTAAAAGAGTTATACGAGGCAATGGCAATCTTCTCTGCAAATGGTGCAACGATTGCATTAGCAGAAGCAATTGCAGGTAAAGAAGTAGATTTCGTAAAAATGATGAATGATAAATCGAAAGAACTAGGGTTGAAAAATTATAAATTTGTCAATTCTACAGGTTTAACGAATAAAGATTTAAAGGGAATGCATCCAGAAGGAACAACAGCGGATGAAGAAAATAAAATGTCTGCAAAGGATGTTGCAACTTTAGCACAACATTTAATTAAAGATTATCCAAAAGTGTTAGATACAGCAAAAATCCCGAAAAAAGAATTCCGTCCAGAAAAAGAGAAGTTTGCAATGTCGAACTGGAACTGGATGTTAAAGGGCTTAGTTAAAGAATATGATGGCGTAGATGGCCTAAAAACAGGCTCAACTCCAGAAGCGGGAGATTGCTTCACTGGTACGGTTGAAAGAAACGGTATGCGTTTTATTTCTGTAGTGATTAAAACAAGTTCTCATACAGCACGTTTTGATGAAACAAAGAAGCTATATGATTATGGATTTGCTAACTTTGAAATGAAACAAATGTATAAAAAAGGTTCTTCAGTAAAAGGACAAGAAACAGTACGAGTAGAAAATGCGAAAGACAAAGATGTAGCAGTTCAAACGAAACAAGCCATTTCACTTCCAGTACCAAAAGGAAGTAAAGATGTTTATAAAACAGAATTAAAAGAATCAAGTAAGGGACAAGAGGCACCTATTAAAAAGGGAGCTGCGCTTGGTCAAATGGTAATTACGCCAAAAGATACAAACGATCCTGGGTTTTTAACTGGTAAGTCGTTACAAGTGGATCTTGTAACAACAGCTGAAGTAGAAGAAGCAAACTGGTTTACTCGTGCTATGCGCGGAATTGGTTCTTTCTTTAGTGGTATATGGAATAGTGCTGTTGATACAGTAAAAGGTTGGTTTTAAAAGCTCCTCATTGTAGGGGCTTTTTTTTATTCCTATTTTTCATACCGACTTTATGAAAAAGTAGTAGACAAGCATCTGATAGTTAGTGGTAGAATGTAAGAGTATTCTTAATTTTCGCCTTTAACGGGGAAAAGCAATTCACCTAGGGGGGTTTTTGTAACATGACAAATGTAACAGGGACAGAACGTGTAAAACGTGGAATGGCAGAAATGCAAAAAGGCGGCGTTATTATGGACGTAATTAACGCTGAACAAGCAAAAATTGCAGAAGAGGCAGGCGCAGTTGCCGTTATGGCATTAGAGCGTGTACCAGCAGATATTCGTGCAGCAGGTGGCGTTTCTCGTATGGCAGACCCAACAATTGTTGAAGAAGTTATGGGTGCAGTGTCAATTCCGGTTATGGCAAAATGCCGTATCGGTCACCTTGTAGAAGCACGTGTATTAGAATCATTAGGGGTAGACTATATCGATGAGAGTGAAGTATTAACTCCTGCCGATGAAGTATACCATTTAAATAAACGTGATTACACAGTTCCATTTGTATGTGGTTGCCGTGATATCGGAGAAGCTGCACGTCGTATTGCAGAAGGTGCATCTATGCTTCGTACAAAAGGCGAACCAGGAACAGGAAACATTGTAGAGGCAGTGCGTCATATGCGTCAAGTCAATGCAGAAATCCGTCAAGTTGCAAGTCTACGTGAAGATGAGTTAATGACATATGCAAAAAATACTGGTGCTCCTTATGAAGTACTACTTGAAATTAAACGCCTTGGTCGTTTGCCGGTTGTAAACTTTGCAGCAGGTGGTGTAGCAACACCAGCAGATGCAGCGTTAATGATGCAACTTGGTGCGGATGGTGTATTTGTTGGATCTGGTATCTTTAAATCAGAGAATCCAGCGAAATTTGCACGTGCAATCGTTGAAGCGACAACTCATTATGAGGATTACGAGTTAATTGCAAGCCTTTCTAAAGGATTAGGTAATGCGATGAAAGGTATTGAAATTTCAACGTTACTACCAGAGCAACGCATGCAAGAGCGTGGATGGTAATTGAAGGAGAACTTTAAAATGGTGAAAATCGGTGTACTAGGTCTTCAAGGTGCAGTTCGTGAACATGTAAAATCAGTTGAAGCAAGTGGTGCAGAAGCTGTTGTTGTAAAGCGTATAGAACAACTTGAAGAGATTGATGGTCTTATTTTACCAGGCGGTGAAAGTACAACTATGCGCCGTCTTATTGATAAGTATGCTTTCATGGAACCACTTCGTACATTTGCGAAGTCTGGTAAACCAATGTTTGGTACATGTGCAGGAATGATTCTTCTCGCAAAAACACTTATTGGCTATGACGAAGCACATATTGGTGCTATGGATATTACAGTTGAGCGCAATGCGTTTGGACGTCAAAAAGATAGCTTTGAAGCTGCACTTTCTATTAAAGGTGTGGGAGAAGATTTTGTTGGCGTATTTATTCGTGCGCCGTATGTTGTAAATGTAGCGGATAATGTTGAGGTACTTTCTACACATGGTGATCGAATGGTAGCGGTAAGGCAAGGGCCGTTTTTAGCTGCTTCTTTCCATCCGGAATTAACGGATGACCATCGTGTAACAGCATACTTTGTAGAAATGGTAAAAGAAGCGAAAATGAAAAAAGTTGTATAAGTAACTTGCAACTTGTATAAGATTATAGTAAATTGATGGTAACAATTTTATAAAATAAGCGTGTTGATAGGAAGTAGTAACAAATGTCGTTTCTTATAGAGAGTCGATGGTTGGTGGAAATCGATAGAAACAGTTTGTGAATCCATCCTGGAATGGAATGTGGAATATCTTTATGATTAGTAAACATTCCCGGTGAAGAGCCGTTATTTCTACTTGAGAGGAAAGCGGTAATGCTTTCAACTAGGGTGGCAACGCGGGTTAACTCCCGTCCCTTTATATAGGGACGGGAGTTTTTTGTGTTTTATAAAATAAAAGGAGGAGTATATAATGCTTGATATTAAATTTTTACGTACAAATTTTGAAGAAGTAAAAGCTAAGTTACAGCATAGAGGCGAAGATTTAACTGATTTTGGTCGCTTTGAAGAATTAGATACGAGAAGAAGAGAACTACTTGTTCAAACAGAGGAACTAAAAAGTAAACGTAACGAAGTATCTCAACAAATCTCTGTATTGAAGCGCGAAAAGAAAGATGCAGAAGCTTTAATTTTAGAAATGCGTGAAGTTGGAGAAAAAGTAAAAGATCTTGATAACGAACTTCGTACAGTTGAAGAAGATCTAGAAAGATTGATGCTATCTATTCCAAATATTCCGCACGAATCTGCTCCAGTTGGTGAAACAGAGGATGATAATGTAGTAGCTCGCACTTGGGGAGAAGTGAAGGAATTTGCTTTTGAACCAAAACCACATTGGGATCTTGCTACAGATTTAGGAATTCTAGATTTTGAACGTGCTGGAAAAGTAACAGGAAGCCGCTTCGTATTCTACAAAGGTGCTGGCGCAAGATTAGAGCGTGCTTTAATTAGCTTTATGCTTGATCTTCATACTGATGAGCATGGATATGAAGAAGTATTACCTCCGTATATGGTAAACCGTGCAAGCATGACAGGGACAGGACAACTTCCGAAGTTTGAAGAAGATGCATTCCGTATTGAAAGTGAAGACTACTTCTTAATTCCAACAGCTGAAGTACCTGTAACGAATATGCACCGTGATGAGATCTTAAATAAAGAACAATTGCCTATAAGATATGCTGCGTTTAGCTCTTGTTTCCGTTCTGAAGCAGGTTCAGCTGGCCGTGATACACGTGGTTTAATTCGTCAGCACCAGTTCAATAAAGTAGAGCTTGTGAAGTTCGTAAAACCAGAAGATTCTTATGAAGAGTTAGAAAAACTAACAAATGATGCAGAACGCGTGTTACAATTATTAGAGTTGCCATATCGCGTTATGAGCATGTGCACAGGCGATTTAGGATTTACAGCAGCGAAGAAATACGATATCGAAGTATGGATTCCAAGCTATGGCACATATCGTGAAATCTCTTCTTGTAGTAATTTCGAGGCTTTCCAAGCGAGACGTGCAAATATCCGTTTCCGTCGTGAGCCAAACGGCAAACCAGAACATGTTCATACATTAAATGGATCTGGTCTTGCAATTGGACGTACGGTGGCAGCTATTTTAGAGAACTACCAACAAGAAGATGGTACAATTATAATTCCAGAAGTTCTTCGCCCTTATATGGGAGGAAAAACAGTTATTAAGTAAATTTATAAACATTCATCGGTATGAGTGATTGGTAATTATGAGCGTTGTCAGTACTATGATGTAGGAGAGGAAAAGTAAAATTTTCCTTTCCTCATAATTTATTTTAGTAGGGTTGACTAACTGTTTTTCTTTTGATATTATATTTGATGTCAATATGGAGGTATACCCAAGTCTGGCTGAAGGGATCGGTCTTGAAAACCGACAGGCGGCGAGAGTCGCGCGGGGGTTCGAATCCCTCTACCTCCTCCAGATATAATTGACAACAGCGCATATAAGTGGAGATTGGAGAACTCGTTACCACACGTAACGAGTTTTTATTTTAAAACCAATCATAAAGTATGGTGTAAGGCGATTTTGTCCTTATTACACACTCATATTCCGATGATTATCTTCATAGATATGAAAGGAGTCAACATGGATCTTATTATACAAACGTTTCCTTTAGATGGAAAAACTTTATATTATGTACAATGTCCTGTCTGTAAGAACAATAGAATTTTAAACAGTGGTGCAAATGTATCACGCATTATTAGCGATGATACATTCCGTAAACTTTGTGGTTGCACTTGTGATGTAAAGCAAACTGCAACAAAAGTAGAGGCACCAAAAAAAGTTAAAAAAGAAGCTGTAAAGAAAGAAGCAGCTCCAAAACGTACAGGTAAAGTATTAACAGCAGTAATTAACGGGAAAGAAATGACTGTTAAAGAGATTGCTGAGGCGTACGATATTAGTACAAGTACTGTTCGTCAGCGTATTAACGCTGGAAAACCTGAGAGTGAAATTATTGCTCCAACAAAGAAAAAGTAATTTAATAGAAAAACCCGTGCATATGCACGGGTTTTTTATTTTACAAGTTTACGTGTTTGTTTTAAAAAATGACCGATTTTTTTAATGATTGGTTCAATGGAATCGCCATCTTTTAAAATATCGTATTCATTAATGTTTAATCGTAAAACAGGGCATGAATTAAAGTTGTTAATCCAGTTTTCATAACGCCCATGCATCTCTTTCCAATACTCGATTGGTGTTTGCTGTTCCATCGGACGTCCACGTTCTTGAATACGATCAACAATATCATCGAAAGAACCTTCTAAGTAAATTAATAAATCTGGATGTGGGAAGTAAGGAGTCATGACCATAGCGTCAAATAAACCTTTATATGTTTCATAATCAGTTTCCGTCATTGTACCTTTTTCGTGATGCATTTTTGCAAAAATGCCAGTGTCTTCATAGATAGAGCGATCTTGAACAAAACCGCCACCGTATTCAAAAATTCTTTTTTGTTCTTTAAATCGTTCTGCTAAAAAATACACTTGTAAGTGAAAGCTCCAGCGTGTGAAATCAGCATAGAACTTGTCCAAATACGGATTAGAATCTACCTTTTCAAATGATGTGCGATACCCTAAAGCGTTAGCCAATGCAGTTGTCATAGTGGATTTACCGACACCTACTGTTCCAGCGATAGTGATTACTGCGTCATTTGGTATATCATATTTTTGCCTTAAATTCATTATTATTTCGACTCCTTTAAGAGAGTATTTTGAAGGGCAGATAGGATGACGTTTAAATCATCAGGATTTTTTACAAAATCCATATCGTCTCCGTTAAATTTCAATACTGGGATATCTGGATGGTCCTTTTTAAAAGCATCCATTGCTGTTTCATAATCTTTTGTGAGCTGTAGTAAGTAATTTGGATCCATATTTTTTTCGAATTCTCTTCCGCGCATGGCGATTCGCCTTTGTAATGTTTCTAAGCTAGCTGTTAAATAAACGATAACATTTGGAACTGGCATATCTTGTGTAAGGATACGATAGATTTGCATGTACTTGTCGTATTGAGAATCTTTTAATGTACGGGATGCAAAAATTACATTTTTGAATATATGATAATCCGCTACTACTGGCTTCCTTTGATTCAAATACTTTATGTTAATATCTTCTAATTGTTTGTATCTATTACAAAGAAAGAACATCTCTGTTTGAAAACTCCATTCGTCGATGTCTTCATAGAACTTTCCTAAAAAGGGGTTTTCATCAACAATCTCTTTCAGTAAGTGGAGTTGCATGTGAGTTGAAATTTCCTTCGCAAGTGAAGTTTTTCCAACACCGATTGGTCCTTCAACCGTGATAAATGGTACTCCGGTCACGCTGTTTCCTCCTTTCAATCAGTGATTTACCGTGACTACTAAAAACACAAAACAGAATTATTGTAGCACAAGAGGGAAGCGAGCGGGTTAATTTGATATAAAAAGTTGGAAAATAGATATATGTATTAATTAAATTTTATTTGAAACGACGGTACTATATTTGCTTTTAATGTGGCTTCCATTATTTTTAAAGCATGCAGGTTATCCTGATCATCATTAGATGCAATACAGTCCTGTGGTACATACAATGTATAATTCCTCATATGAGCATCGTTAGCTGTAAAGAGGATACATATATTCCCGGCGACACCTGTTAATATTAGATTTTCTATTTTTAAATAGCCTAATAAAGAATTTAAAGGTGTTTCATAAAAAGCAGAGTAATGTGGTTTAATAAAAATGTAATCATCAGCATTTGGAGCGATCTTATGAATGATATTTTTACTATACTCATTTGTACAATGAGTAATCAATTGGTCAATATCAGACCTCCAAAGTTGATAATGGTCATTAATATAAATGATGGGGCAACCGAAGGATTTCATTGTTCTCTTTAATTGTAAAATAGGATTGGTTATAATTTCGCATTTTTTGGCTAGGATAGGCCCGTGTGAAAATTGAAAGTCATTAATCATATCGATAATGAGTAAGGCAGTATTCTTCATATGTAATCCCCTCTCTTTTTTCTTAGGGTGGATTGAATTTATAAAAGTTATCCCATGTGTAGTAAATGGAAATAAGTGTACTTTATTTGTAATGAAAGGACTATGTTATGGAACGTGATCAAGATATTTATTTTATGCAGTTAGCAATAGAAGAGGCTAAAAAAGCAGAGGCAATACAAGAAGTACCGATTGGGGCAGTTATAGTGTTGGATGGTGAAGTAATTAGTGTTGCTCATAATTTAAGGGAGACTGAGCAAAGATCGATAGCTCACGCTGAGTTGTTAGCTATTGATGAGGCGTGCAAAAAATTAGGGACATGGCGTTTAGAAGATGCGACGTTATATGTAACATTAGAGCCTTGTCCGATGTGTGCGGGTGGAATTGTTTTATCACGAGTAAAGCGAGTTGTATATGGTGCGAGTGATCCGAAAGGTGGATGTGCAGGGACATTGATGAATCTGTTAACGGATGAACGCTTTAATCATCAATGTGAAGTAGTAGCTGGTGTATTAGAAGAAGAATGCGGTACGCTGTTAACGAACTTTTTTAGAGCGCTTCGTAAAAAAAGAAAAGCGATTAAGAAATTAGAGAAAAGTAAAGAGAATTAACGTATTTGCATTTTATAAAAAAACAAGTTATACTGATAGTGCCTTTAATGAAGGCAACCGAATATTGGTTTTAACTTTGCCGTGCTAAGCGGGGAGGTAGCGGTGCCCTATACTCGCAATCCGCTCTAGCGAGGCCGAATCCCTTCTCGAGGTTATGTTGCTGTAAGGCCTGCCTTAAGTAAGTGGTGTTGACGTTTGGGTCCTGCGCAACGGGACCCCGTGAACCTTGTCAGGTCCGGAAGGAAGCAGCAATAAGCGGGTCTTCTCGTGTGCCGCAGGAGTGCCTGAACCGAGCTAACTGCTTAAGTAACGCTTATGGTACGTAATCGACAGAAGGTGCACGGCAGTTATATATGTATACAAAACTCACCTTAATACTAAGGTGGGTTTTTTGTATAGAAAATAACTTTTGGAATCTATAAACAGAATGGGTTATAATAAATGAGATAATAACCTTTGAGGGAGGCCGTATTTTCGTGTCATACCAAGCGTTATACCGAACATGGAGACCGCAAAAGTTTGAAGATGTAGTCGGTCAAAAGCACGTGACAAAAACGTTGCAAAATGCCCTTCTTCAAGAGAAAGTTTCACATGCTTATTTATTTTCTGGGCCGAGGGGAACAGGAAAAACGACAATTGCAAAAGTGTTTGCAAAAGCAATTAACTGTGAACATGCTCCGGTAGCTGAACCTTGTAATGAATGTCCTTCTTGTTTGGGGATTACACAAGGATCTATTTCAGATGTATTAGAAATTGATGCGGCTTCAAATAACGGTGTAGATGAAATTCGAGATATTAGAGATAAAGTAAAATATGCTCCAAGTGCTGTAGAATATAAAGTATACATTATTGATGAAGTTCACATGCTTTCCATGGGTGCCTTCAATGCGCTTTTAAAAACGTTAGAAGAACCGCCAGGACATGTTATCTTTATTTTGGCGACAACAGAACCGCATAAGATACCGCCTACAATTATTTCGCGTTGCCAACGTTTCGAATTTCGAAAGATATCAGTAAATGATATTGTTGAGAGATTATCGACAGTTGTGAACAATGAAGGTACGCAAGTAGAAGATGAGGCATTACAAATTGTTGCACGTGCCGCTGAAGGTGGTATGCGTGATGCGCTCAGTCTTATTGATCAGGCAATATCTTATAGTGATGAGACAGTTACAACAGAAGATGTATTAGCTGTAACAGGGTCTGTTTCTCAGCAATACTTAGGCAACTTAGTAGAATGTATACGTGAAAATGATGTATCAAGAGCATTACGTATCATAGATGAGATGATGGGTAAAGGGAAAGATCCAGTTCGCTTTATGGAGGATTTCATTTACTATTATCGTGATATGCTTTTATATCAAACTTCACCACAATTGGAACATATGTTGGAACGAGTAATGGTTGATGAGCAATTCCGGACGTTAAGTGAAGAAATGCAGCCGGAAGTAATCTATGAGATCATTCATACTCTTAGTAAAGCACAACAGGAAATGAAGTGGACAAATCATCCGCGAATTTTCTTAGAAGTTGTTATGGTACAACTGTGTCAACAGTTTATGATGCAAGCAAATGGTGCAGATCGTTTACAAGCAATTATGAACAGGATGCAGCAATTAGAGAAAGAGTTAGAACAAGTCAAAAAGAATGGTGTGCCGGCCGGTGTGCAGCAGGAAGTCAGAGAGACGCGTGCAGCACCAAAGCCAGTACGGACAGGAAGTATGAAGATACCTGTCGGACGCGTAAATGAAGTATTAAAGCAAGCGAAGCGTCAAGATTTAGAACAATTAAAAGCTGTATGGGGAGAGTTGTTAGGAAGACTCAAAGCATACAACAAAGTAGCGTTTGCTGTTTTATTAGAAAATAGCGAACCGGTAGCGGCTTCAGATGATACTTACGTTTTAGCGTTCCAATATGAGATTCACTGTAAAATGGCAAGCGAAAATCGAGAGGCTATGGATACAGTGGAACAAACTTTATTTGAATTGCTAAGTAAAAGATTAAATATGATTGCCATTCCAAAAAGTGAATGGGGTAAAATCCGTGAAGATTTTTTACAGCGTGAAGGTGGAAGTTCTGAAGAAAGCCCAGAGAAAAAAGAAGATCCTCTCATAGAAGAGGCTGTAAAATTAGTAGGGCAAGAACTCATTGAAATAAAAGAGTAATAATAATTAGGAGGAATTAATTATGATGCGTGGCGGAATGGGAAATATGAATAACATGATGAAACAAATGCAAAAGATGCAAAAGGAAATGGCAAAGGCGCAAGAAGAACTTGGCGAAAAAACAGTTGAAGGTACAGCTGGCGGCGGTATGATCACAGTTATTGCAAATGGTCATAAGCAAATTCTTGAAGTAAAAGTGAAAGAAGAAGTTGTAGATCCAGAAGATATCGAAATGTTACAAGACTTAGTGTTAGCTGCAACAAACGATGCACTTAAGAAAGCTGATGAACTTTCAAACTCTACAATGGGTAAATTTACAAAAGGCTTAAACTTACCGGGTGGAATGTTCTAGGAGGATATTGATATATGCATTATCCAGAACCAATATCAAAACTAATTGATAGTTTTATGAAATTGCCAGGAATCGGACCGAAAACAGCGGTTCGATTGGCGTTTTTCGTATTAGATATGAAAGAAGATGATGTGTTAGGTTTTGCAAAAGCACTTGTAAATGCGAAGCGAGACTTAGCATATTGTTCTGTGTGCGGGCATATTACTGACCGTGATCCTTGTTATATTTGTAACGATTCACATCGAGATCAATCAGTTGTTTGTGTCGTGCAAGAACCGAAAGATGTAATCGCGATGGAGAAGATGAAAGAGTATCAAGGTGTATATCATGTGTTACGTGGTGCTATCTCTCCAATGGAGGGAATTGGACCAGAAGACATTAATATCCCGCAACTTCTAAAGCGACTACACGATGAAACAGTACAAGAAGTAATATTAGCAACAAATCCTAATATTGAAGGGGAAGCTACAGCGATGTATATATCCCGCCTCTTAAAGCCGACAGGTATTAAAGTAACTCGTATTGCACACGGTCTGCCAGTTGGTGGAGATTTAGAATATGCAGATGAAGTGACACTGTCGAAAGCGTTAGAAGGTCGTAGAGAAGTATAAGAGGAGAAACAAAAATGTTCTTTCAAAAAAAGGGTAAATTGCGTAAAGAGTATGATGATAAGCTAATTGTACTATTAGAAAAGGTGAAGAATGAATGGTTACGTCAAAAGAGAATGGTTGAACAAAGTGTTGAACCATCTCAAGATGTACTTTGTTCTTTGAAAATAGCAGAGGCGAAATATTTCTTCTTGCTAAAAGAAGCAAAACGTCGTCCTGTAAAGATGGAGCAATGGTAAAAGGTTCTGCTAAAAAAGCAGAGCCTTTTTATTTTATTCGTTTGGAAAGATCGATTAATAGTTTTTGTGAAGAACGTGTAGCCGAATCAAGGTGAATAAGATGAAACGACTGGAGTTATATAATAAACGTTCTTTTTTATCGTCTTGTCCCATACAAATAAATGTGTATAGGTCATTCATAAGGAGGAAAAAATGAATTCTACAATTATTATTGTTGGTATTCTTGCGTTAGTTTTTATTTTCCTTGTTTTTGGTGTTTCTTCTAAGCCGTTGCGTTTTATAGGAAAAGCGCTCTTTCATGTTACTTTGGGAGTAGCATTACTTTTTATCGTAAATGTTGTAGGAACGTATTTTGATTTTCATATCCCAATTAACTTGGGCACCGCAACAATTACAAGTTTATTAGGCCTACCCGGTGTTGCTGCATTAGTGGTTATTAAACTTTATATCATGCCAAAATAAATTTATTTTGGCATTTTTTTTAAAAGTGTTGACTTGTGAATGATTAATATGGTAAATTAATAAGCGTCGTCAGGAACGAAAGAAAAAAGTTGTTGACAGGTTTAACGCAAAATGTTAAATTATAAAGGTCGCTGAAACGCGATGTTGAACTTTGAAAACTAAACGAAACAAACAACGTGAAACGTCAATTTTTATTTTAGATGCTAGACAAACTAACTTTATTGGAGAGTTTGATCCT
>NZ_JAKUEN010000032.1:0-10447 GCF_022662915.1 Bacillus cereus group sp. BfR-BA-01453
ACCGCTAAGAATAGCTTAACGAAGGGCGCTGTGGAATTAACGAAAGTCGATGACATCGACGGCTCTACTCTTGAAGGAGCTATCTTTAAAATCGTTGATATGAACGGCAATGACGTTCGTACTGATTTAACTACTGATAAAGATGGCAAAATCTCTGTTTCTGATTTACGTCCAGGAGACTATCAGTTTATTGAAACGAAAGCTCCTACTGGATACGATTTAAACGCTAAGCCAATTCCTTTCACTATTACGAAAGGACAATCTCAAGTTACTTCTGTGACTGCTTTAAATAGTTTAACAACAGGTTCAATAGAATTAACTAAAGTTGATATGGATCACAATGGAACACTTGAGGGTGCCATTTTCAATATTTTAGATCAAGATGGAAAAGTAGTACGAGAAGGCTTAAAAACAGATGGTCATGGTAAATTAATCATAAATGATTTGAAACCTGGCAATTATCAACTAGTGGAAACAAAAGCTCCTGAAGGCTATCAATTAGATGCATCACCAATAAGCTTTACAATTGAAAAAGCCCAAGCTGCACCACTACAAATTACAGTTTCAAATAAAAAGATTGAATCTTCATCAGGTGGAGATAATGAATCAATTACTCCTCCGAATAAAGAAGAGAAACCAGGTAAGGAAACTTCCGAAGAACTAGAAAAAGAAAATCCTGAAACACCTGGTACAGAAACTTCTGAAGAACTAGAAAAAGGAAATCCTGAAGCACACGGTAAAGGAACTTCCGAAGAACTAGAAAAAGGTAACCCTGAAACACAAATAAACAAACAGCAAGATGACCGAAATACGGGTAAAGAACTTCCAAATACAGGTCACAAAAAAGATTCTACTCAAACAGTAGGTATCTTACTTCTACTAGCTGGTTTGTTAAGTATTTTAGTTACAAAACGAAAAAAATATTATTAATAGTTTTTCACACCCAATCAAGTGAACATTTGATTGGGTGTTTTTTTATACAAAAAAGGACGATACATAGAGTATCGTCCTTTTAACGGGGTGAGGCTGTCCAAAAGTACGGAAAACCTTTGAACAGCCTCGTATTTTCATATGGATGCCTTACATATATCACTGATAATAATTATGAAATGCGGAAACATATTTATCATCACATGATTCAAACACGAGAAAAGAAACCCTACAGTGGATTCTTTTCTCTACATAATCTAAAGTTTGGGTACACTAGATTCATGCAATGTAGGAGCTTTCCAAATAGAAAGCGAACCTTCGTTTAAAATGATAGCATACATATCTCCGTCAAAAATATGTAAATGTGCATATAGCGTTTTTTATTTCTCAATGTCAGAATATTGAAAAACAATAAAGATAAGGGTAAAATGAAGTCGTTATCCGTCTTCTTTTGTCAGTCAGAGAGAATAGAAGAATAGGAGAGGAAAAAATGAAAAAATCTTTGAAACAAAAAATAGTAAGCTCTTTGCTTGCTGTATCACTCGCTGTTAGCTTAGCTCCGATTGGACAAGCCAAAGCTGATTCCACTTCAGAAATCACACAGACTTCATCTATTACAAAACAAGTTGATGCAAGCCGCGCTATCGAACACATCCGTTTCTTATCCGAAACAATTGGTCCTCGCCCTGGTGGAACAAAATCAGAAGAATGGGCTTCTCGCTACGTTGGTATGCAGCTTAAATCAATGGGCTATGAAGTAGAATATCAACCATTCCAAGTGCCGGATCAATACGTTGGATTTATTGAATCACCATTATCCACAAAGCGTAATTGGCAAGCTGGTGCTGCTCCTAACGCACTAATTTCTACAGAGGCTGTTACGGCTCCTCTTATCTTTGTTCAAGGTGGGACAAAATTAGAGGATATCCCAAATGAAGTAAATGGAAAAATTGTTCTATTCGAAAGAGGAACAACAGTAGCTGACTATAATAAACAAGTTGAAAATGCCGTTAGCAAAGGAGCAAAAGGTGTTCTTTTATACAGTTTAATTGGTGGACGTGGAAACTACGGACAAACTTTCAATCCCCGCCTAACGAAAAAGCAATCTATCCCTGTCTTTGGTCTTGCTTATGCGCAAGGAAATGCATTTAAAGAAGAAATCACTAAAAAAGGGACAACAATTCTTTCCCTAAAAGCGAGACATGAATCTAATTTAACGTCATTAAACGTCATTGCTAAAAAGAAGCCAAAAAATAGTACAGGTAATGAAAAAGCTGTCGTTGTAAGTTCACACTACGATAGTGTCGTTGGAGCACCTGGAGCAAATGACAATGCTTCTGGTACAGGGTTAGTATTAGAGTTAGCACGCGCTTTTCAAAATGTAGAAACTGATAAAGAAATTCGTTTTATTGCTTTCGGTTCTGAAGAGACTGGCCTACTTGGTTCCGATCATTACGTTAATAGTCTATCCCAAAAAGAACGTGACCGGATTTTAGGTGTCTTTAACGCAGACATGGTTGCAACAAATTACGATAAGGCGAAGAATTTATATGCTATGACGCCTAACGGTTCTCCAAATCTTGTAACAGACGCAGCCTTACAAGCAGGTAAACAATTAAATAATGACCTCGTTCTGCAAGGGAAATTTGGCTCTAGTGATCACGTACCGTTTGCTGAAGTTGGTATTCCTGCGGCTCTATTTATCTGGATGGGTGTCGATAGTTGGAATCCATTAATCTACCATATCGAAAAGGTATATCACACACCTCAAGATAACGTATTTGAGAATATTTCACCTGAACGTATGAAAATGGCATTAGAGGTTATTGGAACAGGAGTTTATAATACACTTCAAAAACCTGTCGCTCAAACTGAACAAAAAGCTGCTTAGTCATTTAAAAGACCACCGATTTTTATCAGTGGTTTTTTATTGAGAAAAAATATATATGCATAAAAGCATATTTTCTCCTACTCATTATCGTATACAATATTAACTGTAACAAAAATGATTACAACAATTAAGGAGGCTTTTCTACTATGAAAAAAATGATTATAGCCGGTGCATTAACTTTAGCAGGAATTACTGGTGCTACCGCGTTTATTCCTGAAACAAAGGCCGCTGCCGCTACTCAAGAACAAAGCTTTACAAAATTTTATTCTTTGCAAACTGGAAGTAGTTCTGAACAAGAACCTGTTTTCCTTCAAAAGGGACAAGAGTTAACAATTCAACCTAACAGCAAAACCCCTAGTTACAGTGTTTATGACTCAAATCATAACCTTATTGGACGTTATTCTGATGGCTACGGCCGAATTTTCACTGCAAAAGCAGATGGAAATATGTACGTTCAATTTCATGCACCTTATGTTTACTATAGTCCTGTTAGCTTTTCGGTTACGTATACAATCCGATAAAATAAAGGGCCCTTCCCAAGGGCCTTTATTTTGTTTCCCAATTCACTTTTACAAAACCATCTTTCACCATTAAACCACTTATACTAAATACATACTTTTCATTCGCTTTCAATGTAGCTTTAAAAGTACCTTTTTTCGATTCACAGATCTCTTTTAACTCTCTTATACCTTCTCCTTGCCTTTCATACAAGCTAAAGCATAAATTCCCACGTTTTGCATCCGTCTCATAAGAAAATGTTACTTCTGTATCTTTTGCATACTCAAGTTCAATATCTTTCTCAGCAATATCCCATGATGAGAATTTTGCCTCGTAACTTGTCTCTCCTTGCTTCTCATTTTCTAAATATACATCTCCTGCTCTCCAGGTATCATCTAACGTCTGTGCAAAAGTAAAGCCACTAAGTAATACAAACATTGTACTTGCCAATATCGCAACTAATGTTACCTTCTGCTTTTTAACAAAATTCATCCTATATTCTCCTTCAACTTTCTTTTTACTTCTTCTCACCATATATAATAAAAATCCAATAAAGAATGGTAATATAACTGCTAAAACACTCCACCCTTTACTCATTTGATGTGCTTTCGCATCTGTATATACCCATGATGCAACACATATTAACAGTGCTATAAAAGCTAAAAGCATTGTCACTCCAGCTACTTCAAATATTACAAACGGGTTAGCGAACTCTATCATGTAATTTATACTCCTTCTTTAAAAACGACTGTATGACAACATATATAGGAATGTATAGGTGCATCGTAATAACAACTGCTATAATAATTGGAATTTTGTTATCTAAATGAGTAACAAATTGTTCTATAACAACTGTTAATAAAACAATCCAAATGGCGTGAATATAAATCATCCATCTCTTCTCTAACTTCTGAGCCTTTCGCACGCCCTGCTTCGTGTTATCTATCAGCTCTTCGCTTGGAGTTATCTCTTCTGCTAAGCTACTCTTTATCTTCTGTTCAAATTTATCTTCCTTCATAAACGAACCCCTCCAAATGTTCTCGCATTTGCTTCTTCGCATAATTAAGGCGGTATTTCACCGTACCAATTGGTATATTTAATATTTCACTCATTTCTTTGTAAGAATATTGTTCATAGTAGTAGAGTACGAGCACTGTTTTATATTTTTCATTTAATAACTGTATAACTTCTCGTATCATTTCTGCTTCGACTTTTTGAATAAATTCTTCTGATATATTCACATCGTCTGCATGCTCAATTTCTCCGCCATCTTCTTTATGAAATAAATCCAATACACGATCTTTCCATCTTTTCTTTTTGCGATAAAAATCATAAAATGTACGAACACAAATTGTAGTAATCCACTTTTTATAATTCTCCACGTAAGAAAGTTGGTGCCGCGATGAAAAAACTTTTATCCACGTCTCTTGAAAAATATCTTCCGCGTCTTCTTTCGTCTTCGCTAACTTATAGCATAAGGAATATATTTGCTGCTTATATATATCAATTAATTCTTCTACCTTTTCTTCCATCGGAAACCTCCAGTCATTTATATAAGACGACGCAAATTCTCCTTTTGTTTGATAAAATTTTATTTTTTTATTATTTCCATACAAAAAGGCAATCACAACATCGTGTGATTGCCTTTTACTGAAAGCGAAAAATCGGCTCCGCTTTTCTTTATTGTCTAGCTCTGCCTCCTAGCCCCTTCCGTCTAAGAACCTTCCCCACGAGAAGATAAAATGCATCTTCTGTGGGAAAGAACCTTAGCCTTCGGGACTAAACAGTCGGCTCCGCTTTTCTTTATTGTCCAGCTCCAGCGGCTAGAATACTCGGTGGCTTCGCGCCTTCCTCCGAGGCAAAGTACGCCTCTCTGTCAGGAGCTCCATCCCCCTCCTATTCTGAACGAGCCGCTTCCGCTTTTCTTAATTACATTTTTTCTGGTGCAGATACTCCTACGATTGCTAATGCGTTTTGAAGTGTAGTGCGTACTGCTTTCATTAACTCGTAGCGAGCTTTACTTAATTCTAAGTTATCTTGGTTTAATACTTTTTCTGCATTGTAGAAGCTGTGTAATGTTGCTGCTAATTCAAATGCATAGTTTGTAATGCGGTGTGGTAGACGTTTTTGTGCTGCATCCGCAACTACTGCTGGGAATTCACCAAGTTTTTTCAGTAACTCTACTTCTTTCTCAGAAGTAACAAGTTTGTAGTTCACATCTCCGCCTGTAGCTAATCCTAACTCTTCACCTTGACGAAGGATACTGCATACACGAGCATGTGCATATTGTGCATAGTATACTGGGTTTTCGTTAGATTTTGATACAGCTAAGTCCATATCGAAATCTAAATGAGAATCACCGCTACGCATTGCGAAGAAGTAACGCATTGCGTCCACGCCTACTTCTTCCATAAGCTCACGAAGTGTAACTGCTTTACCTGTACGCTTACTCATTTTCATTTTCTCACCATTTTGATACAGTTGTACCATTTGGATGATTTCTACTTCTAATGTTTCTTTATCGTAACCTAGCGCTTGAATAGCAGCTTTCATACGTGGAATGTAACCGTGGTGATCAGCACCCCAAATGTTGATTAACTTATCGAAACCACGCTCTAATTTATCACGGTGATACGCGATATCTGGCGTTAAGTACGTGTAAGAACCGTCGTTTTTAATTAATACACGGTTTTTATCATCACCGTAAGTCATTGAGCGGAACCAAGTTGCACCGTCTTCTTCAAAAATCTCGTCGCGCTCTTTTAATACAGCAAGAGCTTGATCAATTTTTCCGTTTTTGTATAATGATGTTTCTGAGAACCATACATCAAATTTAACACGGAAACTTTCTAAGTCTTTTTGAAGTTTTGCTAACTCATATTTTAAACCGTACTCACGGTAGAATTCATAACTTTCTTTTTCATCAGCTTTCGCATAACGATCCCCAAACTCTTCAGCTAAACGCTTACCAATTGCAATGATGTCCGCACCATGGTATCCGTCTTCTGGCATTTCTTTCTCTAAGCCTAAAGCTTGCATGTAACGAGCTTCAACAGAAAGAGCTAAGTTATGGATTTGGTTACCAGCATCATTAATGTAGTACTCACGAGATACATCATATCCTGCTTTTGCTAATAGGTTACATAACGTGTCACCTACTGCTGCACCACGTGCATGTCCTAAGTGAAGGTCACCTGTTGGATTCGCAGATACGAACTCAACTTGTACTTTTTCACCTTTACCAGTATTCGTTTCACCGTAAGCTTCACCAGCATTAACAATCGTTGGGATTAAGTCTGTTAAGTAGCTATTATCCATGTAGAAGTTAATGAAACCAGGACCTGCGATTTCAATCTTTTCAATAGAAGCTTTTGCTTTATCGAAGTTTGCAACTAATTCTTCTGCAATCATACGAGGTGCTTTTTTCGCAACACGTGCAAGTTGCATTGCCATATTTGTAGAGAAGTCACCATTTGTTTTATCTTTTGGAGATTCTAATACTACATTTGGAATCTGTTCTTCTGTCGCTAATTCTGCCTTTAATACAGCAGCTTGAATTTCTTCTTTAATTAATCCTTTTACTTGTTCTAAAGAATTCATTATTTTGCCTCCTTCAAATTAATCGTAATTGTATATCTGCCAGCTTCTTGTTCACTTAGAAGCAATGCGTACGTTAAGAAGAGTTGTCCTTTTTTCTTTTCATCCGACCATTTAAAAAGAACGTTATCAGTCTTTGTTTGCAATGCAAACGTACCAAGTTCACTCGTGTACGTACCAGTTGTCCATTCACCTTTCACATGCGTTTGACGCATCGAAACAGCACCTGAACGCATAATGAGAACTTGTTCATCTTGGATTTTAATAATTGTTTTCACTTCGCCTTGTTCGTTCGGCTCTTGGAATGTTACGTATGTACCTTGACCTTTTACATAGTATTGACCATTTGCTTCAAAAGCAACGGTTTCCTTCCTCGCCCCTTCACGGATTTCTGTTACGAAATGAACGTGTACCGGCAAGCCTGCAAGTTGTTTCTCCACGTCTTGCACACCTTTCAAATGTTATAGATATTAAATACTACTTATAATAAATCACTTTTCCTATCATATCAAAAAAAACCTCTGTCTGTCTGCTGAAAAATCAGGAAAACTCCATTTCAAAACATAATTCACTCTCACTTTATTTCATATGATAAAATGTTTTTTAAATCTAAATATTCTTTCATTTAAAGGGGTGAATGAAGTGCTACCAACAAAATTGAAAAAAGGTGATGAAATTAGAGTTATTTCACCATCTTGTAGTTTAAGTATTGTCTCAACTGAAAACAGGAAGCTTGCTGTAAAAAGGTTAACCGAAATGGGCTTTCACGTTACATTTTCAACATATTCTGATGAGATAGACAGATTTGCTTCCTCTTCTATTTCTTCACGCGTTCAAGACCTTCACGAAGCATTTAAAGATCCGAATGTAAAAGCCATTTTGACGACACTTGGAGGATACAATTCTAATGGCTTATTAAAACATCTCGATTACGATTTAATTCGAGAAAACCCGAAATTTTTCTGTGGCTATTCGGATATCACTGCACTAAATAATGCAATTTACACTAAAACAGGACTTGTTACATATTCAGGTCCCCATTTCTCTTCATTTGGAATGGAGAAAGGGCTCGAGTATACAACAGATTACTTTTTAAAATGCGTAACTTCTAATGAGCCGATTGAAGTCCTACCATCTGAAACATGGAGTGATGATTCTTGGTACATTGATCAGGAAAATCGAGAGTTTATTAAGAATGAAGGATACGTTTCGATTCACGAAGGAGAAGCTACGGGAGATATTATCGGTGGTAATATGAGCACATTGAACTTACTGCAAGGTACACCATATATGCCAAACTTAAAGGATAAAATTTTATTTCTTGAAGAGGACAGTTTAACTGGGAGAGCTACTCTTAAAACTTTTGATCGATATTTACATTCTCTTATGCAGCAGCAAGATTTTGAACATGTAAAAGGCATCGTTATAGGAAAGATGCAAAAAGGCGCAGAATGTACGATAGAAGACGTGCAAGAAATGATTGCTTCAAAGCCTGAGCTTGCACATATCCCTATCATTGCAAACGCAAGTTTCGGTCATACAACCCCGATTTTCACTTTCCCAATTGGCGGACGTGCAACAATCATTTCTAACAAAGAAAAAACATCTATCACTATTTTAACGCACTAAAAAAGGAGCGAATGAGTCGCTCCTTTTATCGTTTTTCTATTTTTTCCAACGCTTTTTGCGGAATTGATTCTTTCGGGATTTCAGCCCATCCTTTTCCTTGCATACCTTTTGCATAAATTTTTATAAAAGCACCCGTATGCAATTCACGGTTCATCATTCTTTTAATAACCTGTAACTTTCCGTCTTCTGTATACCCTTTAAAAGTATACAAGTATTCTCCGTCTTTTTTCTCACCTTTATCTATAACCGCATAATAATCTTGTATTTCTTTATTTGAAAAGAAGTTGTCTACAAAAGCATGTACACCTTCTGTTTTTGTGTTCAAATAATACGCTGTTCCACCTAGAATAATGGCGAATACAGCTAAAACTTTAATTACCAATTTCATACATGAACCTCCTGTTTGCACTTCTTTTTCCCTAGTCATATATCTATACTTGTATTATACGAAAAATGGCATACTATACTCTATCTAAAAGTCTTACACTTTCCTTACATTATTGTAAGGGATTTTTTCTTGCAGCAAGTTCCCAAGAAAAAATTTTTCCGTTTCATACACTTTTATATTATTATTGAATGATACGAATTTTTATTACAAAAATCAAAGGAGACAGTTTTCAAATGGCTATCTTGCAAGGTTTAGCACTATTACTTGTTGTACTTTGTCTATTTACACTTTTTAGTTACCGTGCTCCTTACGGCATGAAAGCAATGGGTGCCTTAGCTAATGCAGCAATCGCAAGTTTTCTTATTGAAGCATTTCATCGTTATATAGGTGGAGAAATGTTTCATAATGACTTTTTACAATCAGTAGGAGAAGCTTCCGGTAGTATGAGCGGTGTCGCAGCAGCGATTTTAGTCGCATTAGCAATCGGTGTTTCCCCCGTATATGCTGTTTTAATCGGTATCGCTACTAGTGGATTTGGTATTTTACCAGGATTTTTCGCTGGATACGTTTGTGCCTTCGTCGTGAAATTTCTCGAAAAGAAATTACCGGCTGGTGTAGAGTTTTTAGCAATTTTATTTATCGCTGCACCAATCTCACGCGGAATGGCAATGCTTATGGATCCGCTCGTTAACGCAACACTCGGTAAAATCGGTTCTATGATTTCAGTTGCAACTACAGAAAGCCCTATTATCATGGGTATTATGCTTGGTGGATTAATAACAGTTATTTCTACCTCTCCACTGAGTTCTATGGCACTAACTGCAATGCTCGGATTAACAGGTTTACCAATGGCAATTGGTAGTCTTGCCGTAGCAGCCTCAGCCCCAATGAACTTTATTTTCTTTAAACGACTAAAGATTTGTTCAAAGAAAGACACAATCGCTGTAGCAATCGAGCCTTTAACACAAGCCGATGTTGTTTCAGCAAATCCAATTCCTATTTATGCGACAAACTTCGTTGGCGGTGCACTTGCTGGTATTATTACATCACTATTCCAGCTCGTTAATAACGCACCAGGAACAGCATCACCAATCCCAGGACTTCTTGTTTTATTCGGATTTAATGACGTTGTAAAAGTAACGATTGCTGCTGTATTATGTGGAATCGTTACCACGATTGTTGGATACATCGGATCAATCGTGTTCCGTAAATATCCAATTCGTTCTGCTGATGAAATTCGCGGCATTACTTCGCAAGAAAAGGTTGCATAAGAAAAAGAGCTATTCCCGTTGTTTGGGAATAGCTCCTTTTTGTGTTGCGTGATGGTAAATGAAATTATATCGGCGATTTTTTAAATATATCAGCGCAACTCGAATTATATCGGCGATTTTTCAAATATATCGGGTTCCGTCAAGAAGTCTGTGTAATTTGATAAGGCCCAATACATTGGTTTATCCAGTATGAATTTATAATGATTTGGTATGTGAAAAGTGAAGCTAGCTTCACTTTTCACA
>NZ_JAKUEN010000033.1:0-8521 GCF_022662915.1 Bacillus cereus group sp. BfR-BA-01453
CGAACACGGAAGTTAAGCTCTCTAGCGCCGATGGTAGTTGGGACCTTGTCCCTGTGAGAGTAGGACGTCGCCAAGCAAGCTTAAGACGAGTCAGAATGACTCGTCTTTTTTGTATGCTTTCATGCCTCTGTTAATTGCTTGTTTAACTCCTTCTAAATAGGCAAAGCCATGCCTTTTATCTGGTTCTAAGTAAGTACCTTCTGCCCATTCATTCCACGCATTAATAAATAAAAACTCGCTGTTGTAAAGAGAATAGGTGCGCTGGATTTGCTTACTTAAATATATCGTGAACTTCTCAGGAGTAGAGCCTACGAAAATGCTGCTATTTAAATCTTTGCGGCGTGCTGTGTTATCCCAGTCAACAAAGGCACCGGGAAATGTTTTTTTCTCTGAAGGAGATCGCTTTAATATATACATCCACACTTTATCATAATCCCAAGCGTTTATTTGTTTACTAGATTCATATATTATCTTATTTATGTCGGAAGAACTATCGTGAGCAATTGTATAAAAAGGTTCGAATTGAATGCTAGCATCAAATCCATTTATATTAGGAAGTGGAAAGCTGTTTAATGTTTCTGCGAAGTATATACCTTTCAAACCATTTTCTTGTGCGAGTGTATTCCAGTAGTTAAGCATTTGCTCACAATTAGGTATATGCCCAGGACGATAAATAATGAATAGTGGTTTATTATCTATACGGATATACCTCTCATCTTGGAAAGCTTGTAATAAATAATCAAAGTGTTCTTTCCAATCCGATAACCCTCCGTAATTTTGAGGCATTAATATGTGACTATCAAGACCATCCCAAGTTTTTGTCCATGGTTCATTTGCCCAAGATAGGCAAAATGGAAAATCTGGTTCGCCCATCTGAAGTACCTCATTAAATGGTCTCTCCAATAGCCTCTTCCCTTTAAACCAGTAATGGTAATAACAAAAACCATATATGCCGTGTGCTTTGGCAATTTCTGCTTGCCATTTTCTTACGGATGGGGTGGTTAAGTCGTAATAAAAATCTTGATAAGGTTCTCTAGGTTGATAATGTCCTGGAAATAAAGGTCGTGCACTTTTAGTATTTGTCCATTCAGTAAAACCTTTTCCCCACCATCGGTCATTTTCTTTTATTTGATGAAACTGCGGTAAGTAAAAAGCAATTATTTTCAAGATATATCCCCCTTATGTGCTTCGTAGTTCAAGTGGTGGGAAGTTATTTTTGATTTTTCGAATCTAGTTAAAGCATGAGAACCGTTATTTACTTACTCTGTTTATGCCTCATAATGAATTTTTTTGTACAGTTTGCTTGATATGAAAATCTTTAATGATTTAATATATACGGCTGAAATATAAAATGATCTTCATTATACAATGAGTGAAAAGAGTTAATCTTTTTGGAGAACAAATAGAGCTTGGGGTAATCGGTTTGCATCATCGAAAAAGTCCCGCAGCTTTAAATACTTCTCATAGTGGTTTTTAATATAAGTTCTAGGTATAATGGTTTCCCCGTAGAAGCTACTATTTCTAACGTCTCCAGCTCCCGTAGGGCTGTGGACGAAATTGCCGCTTTCATAATCCGAGATGGCACGATTTATATCTGGAAAAGCTTGAGATAAAGTTTTATGCCATCCTGTCTGAATTAATTCAGGGTGTTCCTTAAATTGTTGACAAAAATCGAGAAAATAGCGCGCTTGTGTTGTGGCGATGAAGATTCCACCTGGACGAAGAATTCTTGAAAATTCCTTTATCCAATTTTCTGCAGTTTCTTCGGATAAATGTGAGAATACAGAATAAGCGAATATGATGTCTAATGAATTGTCATTAATAAATTCTGCAGGAGGTTGTGGGGGAGCTACTTTATATCTGCCTCTTCCTAACGTTTCGTTACAAAGGTTAATCATTACAGGATCTACATCAATACCAAGTAAATTTTTATGGCGAACATCTTTGAAAAAGAAGCGTATGATTCTTCCCCAGCCACAACCAAAGTCTAAAATTTTCCGTTCTTTATTCAAGGGAACGCCTAAATTATGAGCATATGTTTTTACAAGTCTATAAAACAAATATGCTTCATAAAGAGCATGTTCATAGGAAGCACCTACAAACTGTTGTTGAATTTCTTCAGGGGGGAACATAGGTACTGGGATACCATTTATCCTTGTTTGTGAACAACTTTGTACAAATAGATGAAGAAGTTCAACATCAGAAAGCGGGCTAACAAGGTTATCAAAATCACTTCCTAACTTAAAGTCATCCATTTGTTAACCTCCAAATTATATAGTGCCTAAAAATCATTTTCTTGTTTTCTACTAATAAAAACATGTAAAAATTCAGCATCTAAGCCTAGTGATTTATCCTTTTGTAAATAAACTAGGGTATACATATTTGCATGTGTATAAATATATTCAATCATATCTTGGCCCCAATCAAATGTTACTAAAGACCCATTCTCATCAATAGGATTTCCGTGATAAATTGGCTCTTCAATATACTCAATTCCATCCTCATTGATTCTTGCCCTTTGCAAAGTTTTTGGAAGTTTGTGGTACCAAGGGACAGTAAACACATGAGCACCGCCAGGCTTTAATACACGCTCTATTTCTTTAAAGGCTTTGTTTGGTTCCATTACATGTTCAAAGACATCTTGAGTAATGAACAAATCAAAAGATCCATTTTGGAAAGTCATGTTTTCTAAGTTCTCGCATCTAATCCCTTGAAAGTATTGGCCGAGAGGATAGTTTTTAAAGTATTGAGAGTATGTATAGTTTTTGCAGTTTTTTATTAGTAGTTGAGTTGTAATCCCCCCAGGTGAGGATTCGTGAATATGATAGGAACCCCATTTCGGAAAAAATGTATTTAAAACATGAATTAAAGCTCGCTGCCTTGGTATAGAGTGGCATGTAGAACATAAGTAGTGATCTCTAAGCCAATCGTTATGCTCTATAAATGTAGTTTCCTTCTCACAAATAACACAATATCCGTTATTATGTTTCAAATTACCTTCCACATGACATCACTCCTGTGTAAAAAATGTATATGGCACATGCGTCAATAATTAGTGAATTCAAAGAGGGTAGGTGAAATTTAGGGAATCTATAACAGTAAAATTGGTAGAAGGGAATAATTAGCAGGGGAGAACCCCTCTCTAATTAAAGTTTCACTTTATGCTATGCGATACATTCGCTTTTATTCATTGAAGAATGTATCAATTTAAAATATCCCTTTCGTGTACGGATACATTTCAAAGTCTTGTGCATATATTTCTGTAACTAACGCCATTGTTTCTTCATCATAAAAACTTTTATATGTCGGAAAGCGAGGGAAGGCGGCATCTGTAATGCTGAGCTCTGCATAGCTTCCTGTATACATCATTTTATGAGCGCGATGATGATCTGAATTTGTAAGTAGCGCTAAATTAGATTTAACTAAATCATACGTGTGTTCTATTTTGGTGATTTGTGTATTAAAATCTTCTAAAGGAATATAGTGTTGGATGAAATTTTCTTCACCCGGAACGTATTGCTGACTAAAATGTATGTCCATTGCTACGGAATTGGGACCTAATGCTCGAACGTAATATAAAAATTGTTTAAATGATATTCCTCGGTTACTATATTTGTCATTATATAAATACTGTCGGATACTTTCCCATTGAGGAATTGCATATGGATTGTCAGCAAGTAATAAAAATGAGCTGACGGCCCTTGTATAGGGATTTCGTACAAGTTTACAAACAGCTTTTTCTGCCGTTAGAAGCCCATTTTGTAACTCTGGTATGTAGTTGGTGTTGTTTTTATATACCCAGAATTCATAGTAATGAATAAAGTCATGGTATTTCTTTGCTTCATTAAACAATCCGATTTGAAAAAAGAACCAATTAGCTAAAGTAGTGCATCCGCTTCTATGGCTCCAGAATAGTATAAGGGGAAAGTCTTTATGGAAATGTGGGATTCGATCTTTATGTAGAATTACATGATTTAAAAGCTCTTGATTTACATTCTTCATACATGTAGTGCTCCTTTTTGAAAGTTTTATTTATGGAGAAGGGGAAAGCTTTTACTAATCCAATATATTCATAGGAATGAGTAAATATTATGAATGTTTTTTCGGACGGTTTAAATAAGGTAGTGATTCTAAAGGGAAAATATAAAATAAAGATAATGAAAATTTATAAGGGGCATACAATTATAAGAGACTCAATAATAGAATTGACTAAGTTTATTTATTTGTATTTCTAGGTGTGATAAGCAAAAATCTTATTACTAGAGAGGATATTATGCGGAAGAATAATTATTTAATAGTAGGTGGAAATAGTTTCATTGGTATTAACCTCGCATTAGGTTTATTGAAAAAAGGCCAAAATGTAAAAGTATTTTCCAGACATATAAATAATTTTCCTCAAAATATTATAAGTGAGGTTGAATTTATTAAAGGTGATTTAGCAAATGTTGAAGATATATATAAAGCCTTAGTGAATGTGGATATTATTATTTATTTAGCTGCAACGTCTAATGTAACAACTTCAATTGAAGATGTTTTCGGAGATATAAACAGTAGCCTTTTTTTTCTTAATTTCATGGAAAGTGCTAAAAATTTCCCCATTAAAAAAATCGTATTAGCATCTTCTGGAGGCACAGTTTATGGTGAACCGGAATATCTGCCTATTGATGAGGAACATCCATTAAAACCACTTTCTCCTTATGGAATAACAAAGGTGTCGCTTGAAAATTATTTGTACTTTTATAAGAAAAAATATGGAATGGACTATGTTGTATGTAGATATTCTAATCCGTATGGAAAATATCAAAACCCGTTAAAGAAAGTTGGAGCAATAAATTGTTTTTTGTATCAGCATCTCAGTAATGAAAAGATTAATATATATGGGAATCCACAAGAGATTATTCGAGATTATATTTATATCGATGATTTAGTGGAAGTTACTATACAACTATCGCAATTAAATCACTTGAAATTTTGTGTGTATAATATAGGCAGCGGAAAGGGGCTCTCTTTAAAACGAATTATAGTAGAATTGGAGAAATTAACGGAAAGAAAAGTGGACTTTATCTGCTATAAACAAAAGCAAGAACACGTTCAAAAAATCATTTTAAATATAGATAGAGTAAGACGAGAATGTAATTGGGAACCGAAAGTGGATTTCAAAAGTGGAATTAGATTAAATAAGCTATGGATTGAAGAGTTCTTATATAGTAAAAAATAATAAGCCATGCCCTACTTCTGTATAAGTAGAGCGTGGTTTATTATTTTATTTCTTTTTTTATTACCCAAAGATCTTGATGTTCCCACCAAAAACCTTCAGTGTATTTTTTGATAATAGGATTATAAGGTAATAATTTAATTTTGTCACATACGTAAGAGGGGCTAACGATCGTTTGCCCGTATTGATGAACATCTAAATCGAGTTGTTCGCTAGAGGGAAGAAACCAATAACCCCGTTCATTTAAAGCGGGAAAGCTGAAGTACTTTTTACTTTGATATCCATGAGTTGTGAAAATGAATAAGCCGCCAGGGGAAACAGCGTTATACAATGTCTGAAGCCAACGAAACCAAGTTGTATCAGGCATATGAGAAAAAAAGGATAGACAAAAAACGATATCATACGTAGACGAGGCTAATTTTACTTGTTCTGGTTCAGGGTGAGATAATAGAGATGAAGTATGTAATGTGTTTTCAATAAAAGTAATAGCCTCTTCGTGTATATCGCAAGTAGTTATACTTAAGTTCGTTTGCTGATTTAATAAATGACGTGTTACGCAGCCATATCCGGATGCGAATTCTAATAGTTGAATTGGAGTGTCTACAGGAGGATAAAAGGAAGTAATTAAATCCAAGAGTGTTTCTGCTGATTTTCTTCCATCTTTAAAATAATAATCTATTGCTTCTTTTTTAGATGGAAAGACTGGATTTGTGATAAGGAATTGAAAGATATGATCCTCTGGGTGGATATTTGCACTTACATTGTATTTTTGTGCAATTTGAGAAATCAAATGTTTATTTGCCTCTATAAATTCTTTCAAAGAGTAACACCCCTTAAATAATAGTAATGTCTTACAAGAGATACTGATGATAAAGAAAATATATAATTAAACCTTCAAATATGTTTCAAGGTACTTTCTATATGCATACATTTTCTTTTTTGAAATGTCGTCGATAGTAAAGGTGTCTTTAATGAAATTCTGCATTTGTACAACTTCACTGTAATGGGAATATGAATCTTCTGTTCTTGTTACGCTATTTGTATGTCGTCTATGATAGTTTAGAGGTTTTGGATTAAAATAAATGTTCCCCTCTTTAAGGAGAGAAACATAGAAAAACCAATCACCAGCTATTTTAAACTTTTCCAATTGTTTTGCTATTGTTTTTATATCTATGTTTTTAAAAACTACACTTGAGACATTAGGTATGGTGTTTTTGATAAGTAACGTATCTTGTATTTCATCTATCCCTTTTCGGATATAAGAACTCTGCCATTTTTCTTTATCAATATCATTTGTGTAATCCAAATAATGATTGGCCAAGATATTTCCTTGTTCATCTATTTGTTTTGATTGTGTGTAACTTAAGGCAACATTACTATCTATATGAAACCCTTGTATTACTTCTTCTAAAAATGTCTGATCACATAAGTCATCGGCCTCAGCAATCCAAATATAATCACCGGTTGCTGCAGAGACACCTTTTATCCATTGTTTAAATACAGAACCAGAATTTTTATCATTAATAATCTGCTGAACTTTCAGGTGGTGTTTATTTTCATTTGAGAGCAGCTTTTCAAATATAGATACGCTATTGTCAGTAGAGGCATCGTCTAGGAAAATTAGTTCGTAAAGGGGATAGGTTTGATTTAATATTGATTTAACTCGTTCCGGTAAGTATTTTTCGTAATTATAGTTCGGTACAATGACGCTTATTTTTTTATAATTATGCTCAAGCAAGTTTAATAATTGATAAACGTAATCAAGAAAGTTGAAATCTCTTTCAATAAGTTCTTGGCCAAAGGTCCCTTTTTGTAATCGTAAATCTTCATTCCCGATAAGTTCATATATTCTTTCCAGCATCATAGGTAAGTTTAAATAGTCTACTAATGCGCCGGTTTGTTCCGTAACAACATCTTCAAAACCTCCAGCGTTTTTGAACCCTATAACAGGGACTTTTGTATCTAATGCTTCTAAAACTACGTTTGGAAAAGGATCTTCTCTTGAAGTTAATAAATATAAATCAGCACCGGCGTTATATAAACCGATATCTGGAGTTGGGTCCACTAATGTGAAATGTGCTGTATATCTTGGGGAGATTGTATTAAAAAAATGAACATCTGTTTTCCCAACCCAGATAAAATGAATATTCGTATGCATCTTTCTTACTGAGTAAGCAATAAGTGAGAATAAATCTATTCCTTTTCGATGATCGGCGAAACCTACCCCCAAGATGATTTTGCTACCGAGAGGCAGATTGTGCTTTTTTCGTAAATCGCTTCTCGCTTGTGCAATATTTTTCTTATAAGGATTATGGTTGAACAAGCCCTGAGGGAGAATGTGGCATTTTTGATGATCTAATTGGGTGATTGTACGGAATTTTTCATACACGTATTGTGAAGGGAAGACAATTTTGTGAGCAGATTGGGCAATGTTTCTTGCTTTTCCCTCAGCAGAGTACTGTTGTATTAAATGCGGCAATTCATGTATTAATGAAATAACTTTAATATTATGTTTAGCTAGTAATGCAACTATATCACCACTTATGACGGTACTACATATGGCGATGGTATAGTCTTTTAATAATAACTTCTTTATTAATAATTCGACTTTTTCTTCCGTTGGGTAGTCTTCCTCTAGGCAATAAACAGGACCATACTTTTGAAAATCGTGGATTAAAATACCGGTTCCAATAGAAATAATTGCGACGGAGTAATGAAAATTTTCTTTAAGGGCTTTAATAGTATGTAAAGAAAGCAGCTGTGCTCCGTGGAAATGGGCATCATGGGATACATAAATGATTTTCTTATTAGCATGCATTTCATAACGCCTCCTAATGTAATTAGATTTTAGTAAATGTACGATGTATTTATAATTCCTAGAGAGAAGTGGTAGGAGATAATTGTGAATGTAACCGAAATAAAAAAGCTACTTTTAATATATATTTGTGTGGCTTGATATTCATTCTTTATAAAGTAGAAACTGTCGATTATAAAAATGACTACACTAGTTTATTAATCTTTAGGGAAGGAGTATAAAAAACTTTATAATTTATAAAATAAAAAGGATAAAAAGTATTGACGATTAGAGTACAGAAGTGTAATATAGAACAAGTCGCCGATGACATTAACGTCGAAAGCGACAAACGAAATGAAAAACTTAGTTGACATTGAAAGATGAAAATGTTAACATAAGGAAGTCGCAAATGAGCGACCAAGTAGTTCTTTGAAAACTGAACGAAACAAACAACGTGAAACGTCAATTTTTATTTTAGATGCTAGACAAACTAACTTTATTGGAGAGTTTGA
>NZ_JAKUEN010000034.1:0-6819 GCF_022662915.1 Bacillus cereus group sp. BfR-BA-01453
TCAGTGGACATTAAAAAAGATGGCTCCGATCGAATATCGGAACCATCTTTTAAGTGCTTGATTTTTCAGGGCTTTTTTATTAAACTGTCCATTTTATAGGGTACAGTTCACTTCACCCCGACAACCCGCGGCTGTTTTTTGTAGAAAGGAAAATTCTTCGTCGGGTACTTCTTTAAATAAAATCTTTTTCCGAACACTATGCGCTGCATTTTTGTATTCTTTATACATTTTCTTATCTAACTGTTCGTAAAACACATCCCCACTTACAAATGACTTATTTCGATTGCTCGGATAATCTAACTTTTGATTGGATTGTGCATATGTTGTGGACATTTGCGTAAGAAAACAAATCATGAATACGATACATATCATTCTTTTCATAATGGCACTTCAATTTTCTATTATCCACATTACTTTTCCACATCTATAAATCAATATGCCGTTTCCAATAAAAAGGAATTTTTTCCGCATTTGTCGAAGTATATAGCGTCAACTTGAAAGATGGGGATGAATTATGAAGAAAATCATTGTAATACGACATTGTTCAGCCGCTGGACAAGAACGTCATGCCGAATTAACGACCGATGGAAAAAAACAAGCAAACACCCTTGCTACATTCCTTTTAGAAAACCAACTACAAATAGATCATATTATTTCAAGCCCATTTGTGCGAGCTATCGATTCTATTCGGCCCTATGCACTCCAAGCTAATTTGTCTATCCGAGAAGATGAACGATTAGCTGAACGCATATTAAGCGACGTTTCAATGGACGATTGGATGCAAAAACTAGAATCTACTTTTACAAATATAGATATTGCCTTTTCAGGCGGAGAGTCAACAAAACAAGCAACGGACCGTGCTATATCGCTTATCGAAGACGTTTTAAAATTAAACCATACTACAATATTACTCGTTACACACGGAAACTTACTTACGCTCATTTTAAAGCACTTTGATCATACGATCGGCTTTCATGAATGGAGAGCTTTAACGAATCCTGATATGTACGAAATTACAATTGATGAACAATGTAGCCTAAAACGATTATGGAAAGCACCGTCCAAGTAATATCTCTTTCCAACACATTCAGTTGACGCCACGAGAAGAAACTGTACTAATAATAGAAAGGGGTATCACTCCATATGTACGAAGATGTACTTGCTTTACTACATAAAACAAATGTTTCTTATGAAAAATTCGAACACGAACCGGTTCTCGATTATGAGACAGATCGGATTGTACGCGAGAGGCTTGGCTTACAAGGTACTCCAAGTAAAAGCTTATTTTTAAAATCAAAGGCTGGAGATTATTACGTATTTTTCACGTTAGAGGGCACAAGGCTTAACCGCGGAGAGATGAAAGAGCTAACAGGAGAACGCTTATCTCTCTGTTCCGCTGATGAACTGCGAGACAAAACTGGTTGTACGCCAGGATGTGTAGCTCCTTTCGGGTATTCACACGATGTAACAATTATTGTGGATAACGCTATTTATACGTACGATAAAATTTTAATTACACCTGGTGTACCTGAATTTACAATTGAATTATCCACAGAAGAATTAAAAAAGATTTTATTAACATGTTCAAATACTGTTTTAGAGTATAAACAAAAAGAGAGCTAATCATTAGCTCTCTTTTTTCATTATTTTGCTTCTGCTGTTTTTTCTTTTGCAGAACGAACTTGCTCGTCCGCATGGTAAGAAGAACGCACAAGTGGGCCAGCTTCACAGTGGCTAAAGCCTTTGCTAAGTGCAATTTCTTTTAGCTCTGCAAATTCTGCTGGTGGGTAATATTTAAGAACTGGTAAATGCTTCTTAGATGGTTGTAGGTATTGTCCAAGAGTTAAAATATCCACATTGTTTGCACGTAAGTCATCCATTGCTTCAATTAAATCTTCTCTCGTTTCACCTAAGCCCACCATAATGCTCGATTTAGTTGGAATATCAGGCTGCATTTCTTTCGCTCGACGTAAAAACTCTAATGAACGGTCATATTTTGCTCTAGCGCGAACTCGGTCAGATAATCGACGTACTGTTTCAATGTTATGGTTTAAAATATCTGGTTTTGCATCCATTAACATTTTTAAGTTTTCTTCTACTCCACCCATATCAGATGGTAATACTTCAATTGACGTAAATGGATTTTTACGACGAACAGCACGTACTGTTTCAGCAAAAACAGCTGCTCCACCATCTTTTAAATCATCACGTGCAACCGCTGTTATAACAACGTGCTTTAAGCCCATTTGTACTACAGAATCTGCTACGCGTTCTGGCTCTTGTAAATCAAGCTCAGTTGGTAAGCCTGTTTTAACCGCACAGAAACGACAAGCACGTGTACATACTGCACCTAAAATCATAAATGTTGCTGTTTTTCTTACAGCCCAGCATTCATGAATATTCGGACATTTCGCTTCTTCACAAACTGTATGAAGATTTTTAGAACGCATCATTTTCTTTAAGCCTGTATAGTTTTCATTCGTGTTTAACTTAATTTTCAACCATTCGGGCTTGCGCTTATATTCTGTTTGTTTTGTCATGGTTATCAACTCCGCACAATATGAAATAGTTTACCGTGTTCGCTTCTTTCAATGTAACATATCTATTCTAACGTATGAAAGCGATTTGCTCAAATGAAGATTCTAAGATTTTTTCCAATCGTTCCCTATAATGAAATACTCCGTATATCCCACACTAAAAAGAGTGATGTTGTGAAAGGAGTCTATTTCATGCTTCGAAAAATTTCTCTTTTGCTTTCGATTTGCTTTCTTCTCCACCAAAACATTGCTTACGGTGAAGATAATCAGCAAAGCATATATGAAAAGCGCATGGCACTATATAAAGAAACCGAGCAATCTTCAGGCATTCCGTGGTATTACTTAGCTGCAATGGATCAATATGAAAGAAATATACGGAGCGTAAGAAAAGATATTCCGAAAAAACCAGATGCCATCATCTCCCTCTATTTCAAACCAGAAATATGGGCTGGACCTGTTAATGGTAACGACACTCTTCCCCATACAATTGCTCTATTTGGCGGGTTAGGTTTAGATGGTGACAAAGATGGATTTGCAAATGCAAATAACGACCGTGATCTTTTGCATACAGCAGCAACGATTTTAAAGAAACAAGGAACGTCAGAAGAACGCATTAAAATCATGCTCTGGGAATATTATAGACGTGCAAAAACAGTTGATTTAATTACCGAATACGCCCAAATTTATAAACATTACGGACGTATTAATTTAGAAGGAAATGCGTTCCCTCTTCCGATTCGCAGTGACCATAGCTACCGTAGTACTTTTGGCGCTGGAAGAAGTTTTGGGGGAAGAAGGGTTCATGAAGGAACCGATATATTCGCAGGCTATGGCGTACCAGTAAGATCCACTTGCTATGGCATTATTGAAACAAAAGGCTGGAACCGCCTTGGCGGATGGCGCATCGGTATTCGTGACCTTCATAACAATTATCATTATTACGCTCACTTAGGCGGATTCTCAAAAGAAATACAGCTTGGACAAATTGTCGAGCCTGGAAAAGTAATCGGATTTGTTGGTAGCACCGGTTACGGCCCTCCCGGCACAGCTGGAAAATTCCCGCCCCACCTACATTTCGGCATGTATAAAGACAATGGTTATACAGAATGGGCTTTCGACCCCTACATGCACTTAAGTCTTTGGGAGCGCAAAGAACGCGCGAATACAAAACGATAACCGTAGCACATTGCTACGGTTATTTTTCAACTAACTATCCGTTTTCTTTTTATTAGGTACAACAACACTTCCGCTTCCATAATACGTAGGCACTTCCCCTTGAACAATGCGCGTCGCAATTGGAACATTTTGTTTTACCCTTATTTCCTTCGTATGAAATGGAATAATGACTTGCAACGTTACTTCCATCTCCATAATAATTTGAATCGCTGTCGTATTGATTCCGTGCGGCTCAATTTTTTGTTTAATATCCGTATTTACATGACCAATCGTTGTGAAATCAATTGGAATGTCGGGTCCGATATTTCCAAGAAGCGCATTATTTGTTACACGGCCAAACGGAACTGCCATCGTTGCCCCATTTTTTTCAGAAATACCTAGTCCCTTCAAATTCCCTTCTTCTACTTGCTGTAAATACTTTTCTATGTATGTGGTCGTTGACGTTACGATTTCATTTACTTGCTTCGTATTTAAATTAATTGTGGATACTTTCCCGTTTTTATCATTTTGTACTTTCATTAATGAATCGACATCGAATCCCTCATCGATCCTATCTTTTACCGCCTTCGTCATAACCGCTGTCGCCATTTTATGTGTCTCTACTTCTCCATATTTCATTAATGTCGGCTGAATGCTGCTATTCACAATCCATAATCCTTGCACGAGTAATATGACAAAAAGAATAAACGACATAAGCAGTATGTGCCGAAAGGAAATAGGTCCCCTTCGAAACCGCGAATTTTTCGAACGAAATATACTCATACAAAACCCTCCTTCTTATATCATTTCTATGCAAGAAGGAGGGACGATATATGCTTATCTCATTTTTAATAATGCTTCTTTTCCGATTGTGCCAGCCGTAATACCTAAAGCTTCAGCTTCAATCGTTACTGATTCTAGCGGCGCTTCAAGAAGTTGTTCAATCGTTCTTACACCAACCGCGCGGCCGGCAATAATACCTCGATCCCCTAACTTCTCATTTAAAAGACCTACATCTAATGCACCGCACATAATATATCCTTTATCGCTCATTACAGCTAGCAAATTTGTCTTTGGAAGTTTGACGCTAACCGCAATAAACGTATAATTATCGATTATAATTGGCTCCACATTAACCATAGTTCACACTCCTCTCTTTCTTATCTGTATGACAAGAGAAAAATGAGTGTTACAAGTTAACTAGCCTATAGTTTGACGGAAGATGTATAAGTTATTAACATGTCTGTTAACACATCTCTAAGTAGTTCTGGCATATAATATTGTTTGTTAGAAAGTGTGGATAGCTCTGGGTATAAGTAGCCGAATGTAAACATATCAATCGTTCCTACTGTATATATACGATCTAATTCCAGCGATTCCCCGTTAATTAATACATCTTCGAGTAAAATTTTATTCCCGGGAATCGTATCTGGAATGACTTCTACACCAGCGTAAATCATTTTCCCCATTACTTTCCCCCGAAATCCAAACCCTTTTACCTCAAGGTTCTCCATATTCGGGCGACGTGCTTTCAAGATCACTTCTCTTAACGTTTTCCCCGGCACTTTTAATAGGCATGGATTAATTGGATGTGGACAAATTCTGTGAATATCTCCGCGCGTCACAACGCCTTCTTCTAATCCTTCAAGAAGTACACCGGCGTTTACCATGCCAATCTCTGCACCGCACCACGTTTTCAACGCATTTGCTAACATGTGCGAAAATGCTGTCTCATGAAACCAATCAACCGGTAATGATTCCTTTAAATGAACGACAGGCTCTTCCATAATATGTTTACTTTCTTCCTGCAGCGCCTCAATTGTGGATAATGGTTTGTTATAAGCACCTAAACGTTCAGTCTTAATCGCTCTACCATCCTTTTTCAACAGCTTCTTCGTCTCTTTATCCACAGTAAGCTGAACGTGCCCAACGTAACGTCCCCACTTTTCACAACAGCAAAGTAACGTATTATTCATAAGAACACCACGCTCAAATAAATGATGCGTATGTGCCCCTAAAATAACATCTATATCATACTGCTCCGCCATATGCTCATCCATACTTTTTCCAAGGTGAGAAAGGACAACCGTTATATGAGCCTCATCTCTCACTTCTTCTAAAATAGACTCTAAATGCTCGATTGGATCTTCAATATGCCAAGCTAACATTTGATAAAACTCTGGATACGCAACCGTTAATCCGATAAAAGCAATCGTAATCCCATCTGTCGTTGTATGTAATTTATAAGGCTTTGCCCACTCTGGACGTACCCCTTCTTTTTCAAATAAATTCGCGACAAGCACCTCAAATCCAGCATCATCATATAGACGATTCAAATGCTCCTTCGCTAACGTAATTCCTTCATTGTTTCCGATCGTTACATAATCATATAACGCCTCATTTAAAAGCTTCGTATTGCCAAGCCCATTCGTCGCTTCCGAAATACTATGAAAACGATCCACATGATCGCCGATATCTACAGTCAAAACAGTCTCTCCCGCTTCCTGTCTTCGCTTTTTCTCTCCTTGTACAAACCGAGAAATTTGCGGCCAATTTTCAAAATGACTATGTATATCGTTTGTATGATAAAGGTGGATAATTGTTTCTTTATTTATATTCAGAGAAAAAACCTCCTCTCAGTTCCTTACTGCCATTTACGCTATGCGCACGCAATAATCCTGTAAATACTTTTCGTCTTTTCTTGCTATTTTACATTGTACTCGCATTGTGAGAAAAAGCAAAAGATTGCCCTTTTCATATGAGAAACTTTACTTTTTCCAGTCTGGGGATTAGTTGGTAGAGCGGGGATTTGTCAGAAAGTTCAACAGGAGATTCGCAGGTCTTTTTTCAATTGGATTCACCAGTGGATTTGTCAGTATCTTTGCCTTACTTCCAGTCGGTCCCCTTTCATATAAAATGTTACAGGGTATATGAAGAATTTCTTTTGTCGTAATTTGTTGATAAGTCGATATTCCTTGTCGAATCGTCGATATATTGAAATAATCGCTGATATAAAGGTTCCGTCAAGAAGTCTGTGTAATTTGATAAGGCCCAATACATTGGTTTATCCAGTATGAATTTATAATGATTTGGTATGTGAAAAGTGAAGCTAGCTTCACTTTTCACA
>NZ_JAKUEN010000035.1:0-5276 GCF_022662915.1 Bacillus cereus group sp. BfR-BA-01453
GTTAGTTTGTCTAGCATCTAAAATAAAAATTGACGTTTCACGTTGTTTGTTTCGTTCAGTTTTCAAAGAACTACTTGGTCGCTCATTTGCGACTTCCTTATGTTAACATTTCTATCTTTCAATGTCAACTAAGTTTTTTATTTCGTTTGTCGCTTTCGACGTTAATGTCATCGGCGACTTGTTCTATATTACACCTCTAATCTCTAATCGTCAACACCTTTTTATAAAGATATTTAATTACATGCTTTTATGCTCTTTTAGCTAGATACATCCCCGCAAAAATTCATTATCGGAAACTACCTTCTGCTGCTCATTAGTTCATTCTTGCAACACATATTCAATTTAATTTATGTGGACATTTCCCTCCAACAAAACTATTAACCTTATTTTAACAAATAATATTATATAATTAGGAGGTTATTGTACTATCAATGAACTCTATTAGAAGCAGGTGAAGATATGAAAGATATACGTATCCTTATAGCAGACGATGATAAAGAAATCCGAAATTTATTAAAAATATATTTGGAACGAGAATTATATATGGTAGATACTGCGATTAATGGCGATGAAGCCTTACAGTTATTTAATCAAAACAACTATAACCTCGTTATATTAGACCTTATGATGCCGAAAGTAGATGGTATCGAAGTATGTAGAAAGCTTAGAGATAAAACGAACGTACCGATATTAATGCTAACCGCTAAAGATCATGAAGTTGATAAAATTTTAGGTTTAAGCATTGGTGCTGATGATTACATTACAAAGCCTTTCAGTATTCATGAAGTCATTGCACGTGTAAAAGCTCTTATGCGGCGTTTTTTAGTTCTTGGAAGTGACACTAATATACAAGAGAGAACAATTCTAACTTTTAAAGGCCTATTGATTGATTTAAATACATATACAGTTCATACAAACAAAGAAGAAATTAACTTAACCGGAAAAGAACTGGAACTATTAAAATTCTTCACTTCAAATCCAGGGCAAGTATTTACAAAAACACAGCTCTTCCGAAATGTATGGGATGATAATTATATAGAAGATGACAATACCGTTATGGTACATATTCGAAAACTTAGAAAGAAAATAGAAGTCGATCCTTCCAACCCAAAATTCATTCAAACTGTATGGGGAATTGGTTATAAGTTTGTAGGTGAACAACTTGAAGACTGATAAAACACTTTTCCTTATTTCATTACAACTTATCATTTGCGGACTTTTAAATATACAAATGGACCCAGGGGTAAAAATGTCTTTATTTATTACCCTTATCTTAATTACAATGTATCTCTTCTTTTCAAGAATACAATTCATTCGGCATCGCAAATCAATAGATACTAAATTAAGTCGTGTACTAAAAGGTAATTTACAAGCGAGATTATTTACAAGCAATGATCGTTCATTACATAATATCGTTTTTTCAATAAACGAACTAATAGCTGAATTAGAAAAGGTTCGGATTGAAGCAAAGAGGTCTGAGGAATCTAGAAAAAAACTTCTGTCTAGTATCTCGCACGATATACGAACACCACTTACCTCCATTATTGGCTATATCGATGCCTTAAAAGATGAGGTTGCTGCTTCTGAAATAGAAAAGCAAGAATATCTTAAAATACTTTATATGAAATCAAATAACTTAAAGCACCTAGTTGATGAGATATTCAATATGGCGAAGCTAGATGCTAATGAATTTCCACTAAAAGAAGAAGAACTCGATTTTTCTGAAGTTACTAGAGAAGTTTTGATTGAATTTTTACCTGAGCTCTCAAAACATAATATTGAACTACAAGTTCTCATACCAGAATCTACTTTTCCTATCATAGCAGATCAACTTAGCCTTATACGAATTATAGGTAATTTAATGAAAAATGCCATTTATTACGGAAAGGATGGGAAAACAGTAGGAGTCGAACTATTAGAAACCGATACAGAATATGAACTTCTTATTTGGGACAAAGGCCCTGGTATTCCAAAACATGATTTGCAAAACATATTTGAGCGAATGTATCGAAGCGAACAATCAAGAAACTCCTCTTTTGGTGGTAGCGGTCTCGGACTTTCTATTTCTAAAGCGCTCGTTGAAAAGAATGGCGGGCATATATGGGTTGAAAGTAATCCATGGGAACGAACCACTTTTGGCTTTTCCATTCCAAAACACAATACTTTTAAGAAATAGTTAAGAAATGATTAATATGCAGTTAAGCCTTCCTTCTTATCATGTAAGTAAGAACTTATAGAAAGTAGGTGTCTCCTATAAATACAATTATAAAAACAACTAATCTTACTAAAGTATATGGCAATCAAAAATCCGTAGATAATCTAAATATTAACGTTCAACAGGGAGAAATTTATGGATTCATAGGACGTAACGGTGCTGGTAAAACAACAACCATTCGTATGCTACTCAGTCTTATAAAGCCTACAAGTGGAAATATCGAAATATTCGGAGAGGACTTGTTTCAAAATCAAAAAGATATTTTAAGCAGAATTGGTTCTATCGTTGAAGTTCCAGGTTTTTATGAAAACTTAACTGCAAAAGAAAACTTATTAATTAACGCAAAGATAATTGGGGTTCACAAAAAGAATGCTATTGAAGAAGCGTTAGAAATAGTAGGTTTGCAACATGAAACAAAAAAGTTAGTAGGAAAGTATTCTTTAGGGATGAAGCAGCGTTTAGGAATTGCACGCGCCCTTCTCCATTATCCCGAACTACTCATATTAGATGAACCAACTAACGGACTAGACCCCATCGGGATTAAAGAAATGCGAAAACTTATTCATTCTTTAGCTCAAGAAAGGAATATAACGATACTCATTTCTAGTCACATATTAGCCGAGGTAGAACAGTTAGTTGATCGTATCGGAATTATTCACGAAGGAAAGTTACTAGAAGAAGTTTCTCTTGATACGCTACGCAAAGCAAACCGTAAATACATAGAATTTCAGGTGAATAATGACAGTAAGGCTACGATGCTATTAGAAAATCAATTTCAAATTTTCGATTATGAGGTACATGATGAAGGGAATATTCGCATTTACTCTCATTTCGGGCAACAAGGATACATCAATAGAACGTTCGTTCTAAATGATATTGAAGTATTAAAAATGATGATGAGCGAAGACAGATTAGAAGATTATTTCACCAAGCTAGTTGGAGGTGGAACAATTGGTTAACCTACTCTATACAGAACTATTAAAACTAAAACGCTCTAATATGTTTTTAATTAGTATTATTGGGGCTGGTGTCGCGCCTTTCTTAGTCGTAGTAGCTTCTTATATACATATAAAAACAAAGCAGCCAACTCCGACTATTTGGTTCCATCAATTATTCACTGAAGTTAACTTATACACTACTTTAGTTATAGGATTCCCCTTATATGGAGTAGTAGTTGCTTATCTGTTTACCCGTGAATATGCAGAAGACACATTAAAAAATTTACTAACTATCCCCGTGTCACGCATTAGTTTTATTATAAGTAAGTTCATCATTCTTTTCCTTTGGATCATGATGCTAACTTTAGTTGCTTGGTCGCTTACTTTAATATTAGGGCTATTGGGGAACTTCCCTGGTTTTAACACTGCTTTACTTTTAGGTTCTTTCCTAAAATTTTTAACCTGTGGTGGACTTCTTTTTCTATTGTCTTCACCTATTGTTCTATTAACTCTTATAATGAAGAGCTATGTACCGCCTATTATATTAACAGTCATTATTACAATGACTAATCTTATGCTCGTAAATTCCAAACATAAAGATTTATTTCCCTGGACCGCCACTTTAGATATCGCAAATAATGAATTACAACCCACATATCCACCAGAGTATTCTTATATGATCATTGCAGCAACAACGATTTTCGGATTTATCGCAACACTATTCTATTTTAAGAGAGTAGACATTCATTAATTTTCAGGAGTGAAACTATGAGCGATATCATTATTGCCTTCATACTCGGTATAGTAGAGGGGTTAGCTGAATTTTTACCTATCTCTTCTACTGGTCACCTTATATTAGTCGGGCATTTATTAGGATTTGAAGGAGAAAGAGCAAAAACGTTCGAAATTGTTATTCAGCTAGGCGCAATTTTAGCTATTGCAATTTTATATCATAAACGTCTCGTTTCTTTATGTAATATTAAGCCACTTCTACGCAAAGAGAAAAAATTCAACGCATTCCATGTATTTCTTGGTGTATTTCCGGCAGTAGTCGCTGGTTTGTTACTACATGATATTATTAAAACTTACTTATTTCAGCCATACACTGTTGTGATTGGACTTGTAGCAGGAGCAATTCTTATGATCTTTGCAGAAGTAAAAAAGAAAGAGGCAGCAGCCTATTCACTGGACGATTTAACATACCGCCAAGCTTTAACAATCGGATTATTTCAGTGCTTAGCGGTATACCCTGGCTTCTCTAGAGCCGGCTCTACTATCTCTGGAGGTCTATTAGCAAAAGTAAATTATAAGACTGCATCTGAATTCTCTTTTCTCATTGCCCTTCCTGTAATGGTTGGGGCTACAGGCTTAGACTTATTAAAAAGCTGGACGTATTTAAGTGTCGACGATATCCCTATGTTTGCGGTAGGATTCATCACTTCTTTCATAGTCGCAATGTTAGCAGTAGTAACTTTTCTGAAGCTTTTAGAGAAGATAGGTTTAAAACCTTTTGCATATTATCGTATTTTGCTGGCTATCTTATTTACAGTCTTCGTATTACTATAGATTCGTATATGTCACATATTATTGAACCGATATTCAAGTTGAAGTATCGGTTTTTCTCTCTTTCACCTCTAGTATAACTTATTTCAGTAAGGTCTAGTGGAAATGGTGAAAAACCAGCATCTGTTACAGCTTGGCAATTTGTTAATTCCCCTAATTATCTCGCACAGTTAATAAATGATGACATAAAAATAGCAACATGCTTTGGCCATATTTTTTATGAATTAGAAAATGAACCACTACTAACAACTAAGCGATAGTCAGAATGAACCTGTAGCTATTATTAAAACAATAGAGGTAACTATAATGCCATTGAATGAAATAATAAAAAGACTCGCTATCGCTGAGGGCGATCTCATACCTATAGTTGCGAACTTATCAATATAAAAAACAAAATGAAGCTATAATTAATAACGATTTCACGAAAAGCTCACGCTTTATTAAACACGAAAAAACACAAGTCAAAAGACTTGTGTTTTTAGTTGCTTGGCGACGTCCTACTCTCACAGGGACAAGGTCCCAACTACCATCGGCGCTAGAGAGCTTAACTTCCGTGTTCG
>NZ_JAKUEN010000036.1:0-3894 GCF_022662915.1 Bacillus cereus group sp. BfR-BA-01453
CAGCGTTCATCCTGAGCCAGGATCAAACTCTCCAATAAAGTTAGTTTGTCTAGCATCTAAAATAAAAATTGACGTTTCACGTTGTTTGTTTCGTTCAGTTTTCAAAGAACTTGTCCATCGCTTCAGAAGCGACTTCATCATATTAACATCTTCATTTTTCGATGTCAACTAAGTTTTAAAATTTCTTTTTTGTCGTTTTCTACGTTTCCGCATCAGCGACGTTTATTAATATACCATCATGGTTTTTAAATAACAAGTGTTTTTTATAAAAAATAAAAAAAATATCTATCCTACTTTCTTCTATAGTAAAACCTTTTATTCTCTCTACTGAAAATAAGTATTTTGATTGTATACCAATACACTCTAATTAACCAAACTGCCTTTCATAATCCCTATCACCTTTTCATTCTCTTCTACATTAAAGTCCACATTTAAAAAGAAAATAGCTTCGCCACTTCCTAATAATGCGCACATGTTGATTTTTTGTCCCTCCACACAAATCATTACTAATTGAAAGAACCGGTTGTTGGCAGATAGCTCTACCCCAACCGAATTCGAGGTGAGAATTTTATCGTCCGACCAACGGCGGGATAGATAACGAAATTCCAACGAAACATCAACTTAAGATTATTGTTAGAATTTTTTTACATTTAATTAATGAAAAATATCCATTTTTTGTTATATAGTAAGAAAGGACGTACTCAACTATAAATAACCCAATGGAGGAATTACTTTATGGATAAGTTAACAAAGTTTTCATTAAAAAACCGCGCCGCTGTTATCATCATGGTTTTTCTCATTTCCATACTCGGTGTTTATTCCGGCTCTAAATTACCTATGGAATTTTTACCTAGCATCGATAATCCCGCAGTCACCGTCACAACCTTATCTCCAGGACTCGACGCCGAAGCAATGACAAAAGAAGTAACCGACCCCCTTGAAAAACAATTTCGCAACTTAGAACACATTGACAACATCACCTCTTCTACTCACGAAGGATTATCACGCATCGATATCGCGTATACATCCAAAGCAAATATGAAAGATGCCACACGTGAAGTTGAAAAGGCCATTAATACAATTAAATTACCTAAAGATGCAACGAAACCGATAGTTAGCCAATTAAATACTTCTATGATTCCACTCGCTCAAATTGCAATCCAAAAACAAAACGGATTTTCAAAAGCAGATGAAAAACAAATCGAAAAGGAAATCGTACCACAACTCGAAAGCATTGATGGCGTTGCCAACGTTATGTTTTTTGGAAAATCAACTTCCGAATTATCTATTATACTAGACCCAAACCAATTAAAAGATAAAAACGTAACAACGGAACAAATATTAAAAGTTTTACAAGGAAAAGAAACTTCCACTCCAGCTGGAGCTGTTACCGTTAATAAAGAAGAATATAACCTTCGTGTCATCGGGGATATAAAAAATGTAGATGACATTAAAAACATCACTGTTGCACCTCAAGTTAAATTACAAGATGTTTCTCGAATTGAACTTAAACAACACTACGATACAATCTCACATATAAACGGCGAAGAAGGCACTGGATTAATCATCATGAAAGAGCCAAGTAAAAATGCAGTTGCAACCGGAAAAGAAATTGATAAAAAAATTAAAGATATAAGTAAACAATATAAAGATCAGTTTTCTATTAAACTTTTAGCATCAACTCATGAGCAAGTTGAAAATGCTGTTACTAGTATGGGAAAAGAAGTAATCCTTGGAGCACTTGCGGCAACTCTAATTATCTTAATCTTTTTACGTAACTTCCGAACGACACTCATTGCTGTTGTCAGTATTCCATTATCTATTTTATTAACACTCTTTTTACTACACCAATCTAACATCACACTTAACACTCTAACACTTGGTGGTTTAGCCGTTGCAGTTGGACGTCTCGTCGATGATAGCATCGTTGTCATTGAGAATATTTTCCGACGTTTACAAAAAGAATCTTTCTCTAAAGATATTATTCTCGATGCAACGAAAGAGGTCGCCGTCGCAATTACTTCTTCTACTTTAACAACGGTCGCTGTTTTTTTACCTATTGGCCTCGTATCAGGAGTAATCGGAAAATTAATGTTACCTATGGTATTAGCAGTCGTATATTCTATACTATCATCCTTAATCGTTGCACTAACAGTTGTTCCACTTATGGCTTTTTTACTACTCAAAAAAACAAAACACAAAAAGCCAAGTTCTTCACCACGATATGTGGCTACATTAAAGTGGGCTCTTTCGCATAAATTCATTATTCTACTTACTTCTTTTTTATTATTCGCAGGATCGATTGCTGCCTATGTATTACTACCGAAAGCGAATATAAAATCTGAAGACGACACAATGTTATCTATTAATATGACTTTTCCGGCTGATTACGCTCCTGAAACCCAAAAACAAAAAGCTTTTGATTTCGAAAAGAAACTACTTTCTAATTCAGATGTAACGGATGTTATTTTACGAATGGGATCTAGCGCAGAAGATGCACAATGGGGGCAAACGACGAAAAATAATCTCGCAAGTATATTGGTAGTCTTTAAAAAAGGTTCTGATATTGATCAGTATATTAAAGAGTTAAAGAAAGAACATAAAACTTTTGAACCCGCGGAACTTGATTATATAAAAATGAGTTATTCAAGCTCTGGCAGCGGCAATAATTTGCAATTCAACGTAACAGCCACTAACGAAACGAATTTAAAAGAGGCTGCTACTATCGTCGAAACAAAACTAAAAGATATGGATGATCTTTCTAAAGTAAAAACGAATTTAGAAGACTCTAAGAAAGAATGGCAAATCCATGTTGATCAAACAAAGGCCGAACAACTAGGATTAACACCAGAATTAGCAGCTCAACAAGTGGCATTCCTTATGAAGAAATCACCTATTGGTGAAGTTTCAATCAATAACGAAAAAACTACTATTATGATAGAACATAAAAAAGAAAGTATTACTAAACAAGAAGACATTTTAAACACAAACATACTATCACCTATTAATGGACCAATTCCTTTAAAAGACATTGCAACTATTTCAGAAAAGCAACTTCAAACAGAAGTTTTCCATAAAGATGGAAAAGAAACGATCCAAATTACCGCAGAAGCTTCAAATGAAGATTTAAGTAAGGTAAGCACAGAAGTGAACAAAGCGATAGCCGACTTAGATTTACCTAACGGAGCCAAAGTAAATATCGCAGGCGCCACTGAATCTATGCAAGAGAACTTCACAGATTTATTCAAGATTATGGGGATTGCAATCGGGATTGTATATTTAATTATGGTTATTACCTTTGGGCAGGCACGTGCTCCTTTTGCAATCTTGTTCTCCTTGCCATTAGCTGCTGTCGGCGGTATTTTAGGATTAATCATTTCAGGAACACCCGTTGATGTAAATTCCTTGATCGGCGCATTAATGTTAATCGGGATTGTCGTTACAAACGCTATCGTATTAATAGAAAGAGTACAACAAAACCGAGAACACGGTATGGAAACGAGAGAGGCCTTACTTGAAGCAGGTTCCACTAGATTACGCCCAATTATTATGACAGCTATTACAACAATCGTCGCTATGCTACCACTCCTATTTGGTCAATCACAAGCAGGAAGTATGGTATCGAAAAGTTTGGCAGTCGTTGTCATCGGCGGTTTAGCAGTCTCAACTGTCCTTACATTAGTAGTCGTTCCTGTAATGTATGAACTATTAGATAAAATCGGAAGAAAAAGACGCTCTCGTAGAAAAATAAATACTTCTACAGAAACACCTGATATTTAAACGAAAGAGGTTGTCCCAAAAGGTCGTTAAAAACGAACTTTTGGAGACAACTTCTTTTATTTTTCCTGTATATGGATAAAAACCCCAATCATAAGTAGAAAAACAATGGGTTTT
>NZ_JAKUEN010000037.1:0-2548 GCF_022662915.1 Bacillus cereus group sp. BfR-BA-01453
ATGATGGCAGAGAGGTCACACCCGTTCCCATACCGAACACGGAAGTTAAGCTCTCTAGCGCCGATGGTAGTTGGGACCTTGTCCCTGTGAGAGTAGGACGTCGCCAAGCAAGCTTAAGACGAGTCAGAATGACTCGTCTTTTTTATGTTTCTAACTCCTAATCCTTATTTTTTAATCCTCTTATATTTATTTTCTTTCATTATTTTTGATATGTAGTATAAGATTTTCTATTTTATTTTTTGTAGAAGTAATCTGTCGGTGTGTTAAAATAGTGCAGTTGTTTTTTGAGTATTTGAATATAAGAAGACTTAATTTTGAAAAAGGAGATAATATGAAAAAGATAGGTGTAATTACTATAGTAGTTTTAGTCCTTCTAGCGATTACTTATATGTTAGTTGGGAATTATTTTTATAATTATGCGTTGAATGCGAAACAAGAGAAAGAGTTTTTAGAGGATAACCCTCACTTAGTAGAAACAGTGAATGCATCAGGAGATGTGTTGGCTACAAATGAAGAAAAGGATGCGAACTTTGTATCAAATCATAAACCTAATACACTACACATAAATTCTTTCGATAACTTGAAATTAACGGGTTATGAATATATGAATGAACAATCTAGTCATAAATGGGCAATTGTAGTTCATGGATATGATAGTAGGGCATCGAAAATGACGAAATATATTCGTAACTTTTATGAACAAGGCTATAATGTGATAGCACCAGATCTTCGTGGGCACGGGAATAGTGAAGGGGATTATGTTGGTATGGGCTGGCATGATCGTAAAGACATTTTGATTTGGATTCAACAAATTGTAAAGAAAGATCCTAATGCTGAAATAGGGCTCTTTGGTGTTTCAATGGGTGGTGCAACTGTAATGATGACTTCGGGTGAGGATTTACCTTCTAACGTTAAAGTTATTATTGAAGATTGTGGGTACTCAACTGTTGTTGATGAATTTACGTATCAATTAAAAGATCTATTCCACTTGCCGAAGTTTCCTGTTATGAATGCGGCAAATACAGTTACAAAATTAAGAGCTGGATATGATTTAGAAGAAGCTTCAGCTATTAAACAAGTTGCAAAAAGTAAAACACCGATGCTATTCATTCATGGGGATGCGGATACATTCGTTCCTTTTGAAATGTTAGATGAAGTATATAATGCTGCAAAAGTAGAAAAAGAGAAATTAATTGTTCCAGGTGCTGGACATGGAGAAGCTGAGAAGATAGATTCAAATACGTATTGGAATACCGTATGGAGGTTCGTGGAAAGATATATTCAAGCATAATTAGATTTATATATGCGATAATCAGAAGGTAATACTTTTGATTATCGTTTTTCTATTTATAGATTTATTTTAGGTTGTAGTATATAAGGCTTGAAGCATAAATTTTTGAATTCCTTAGTGCCAGTGCTACAATGATTGAAAACTACATGTTAATGAGGTGTTTCTATGAAAATTGAAGTATGGTCAGATTTTGTATGCCCGTTTTGCTACATTGGGAAACGTAGATTAGAAGTAGCTTTAGAGCAATTTCCTCATAAGAAGGATGTTGAAGTTGAGTTTAAAAGTTTTGAATTAGACCAAAATGCTCCAATCTATTCTGGAACAAGTATTAATGAAGTACTTGCATCAAAGTATGGGATTAGTATTGAAGAAGCGAAACGTAATAACGTGCAGCTAGGTAATCATGCAGCTAGTATGGGTTTAAGTTTTAATTTTGATGAGATGAAGCCGACGAACACTTTTGATGCGCATCGTCTTGCGAAATTTGCAAAGGATCAAGGGAAAGAAAAAGAGATTACGGAAAATCTACTTTTTGCATATTTCACTGAATCGAAAAATTTAAGTGATGTGGATACGCTTGTTACTATAGCTGAAGCTTCAGGTTTAGATAAACAAGAAGCTTTACAGGTTATTAATGATAAAAGCGCATATGCAAATGATGTTAGAGTTGATGAAGCGATCGCTCAGCAATATCAAATTTCAGGAGTGCCTTATTTTATTATTAATCAAAAGTATGCTATTTCAGGTGCACAACCACTTGAAACTTTTGTTGGTGCACTTCAGCAAGTGTGGGAAGAAGAGAATCCTGTACCTACGTTACAAGAGCTTTCTTCAGAAGGTGGAAGCGATATGTCTTGTACAGATGAAAGCTGTTCGGTACCTTCAAAAGAACAATAGTTTTTATGATGGAAAGCAACCCATAGAGTAGTATATGGGTTGCGTATATATTCTGATAGAAGAGGTATGTAAATAGGGTTTAAAAAAAATGAAGTTTTTTTAAAAAACGTATTGACGATTAGAGATTAGAGGTGTAATATAGAACAAGTCGCCGATGACAATAACGTCGAGAGCGACAAACGAAATGAAAAACTTAGTTGACATTAACTAACGAAGATGTTAACATAAGGAAGTCGCAAATGAGCGACTAAGCAGTTCTTTGAAAACTGAACGAAACAAACAACGTGAAACGTCAATTTTTATTTTAGATGCTAGACAAACTAACTTTATTGGAGAGTTTGATCCTGGCTCAGGATGAAC
>NZ_JAKUEN010000038.1:0-2313 GCF_022662915.1 Bacillus cereus group sp. BfR-BA-01453
TTTCGTTCAGTTTTCAAAGAACTACTTGGTCGCTCATTTGCGACTTCCTTATGTTAACATTTCTATCTTTCAATGTCAACTAAGTTTTTTATTTCGTTTGTCGCTTTCGACATTGTTGTCATCGGCGACTTGTTCTATATTACACCCCTATTCAATAATAGTCAATATTAATCGTTCACTTTTTTAGAAAAGATGAAACAGCTACTCATATTCCTCTTTATTTTTCATACATATAATTAAAATACCTGAAAGGGGTGTAGAGATTGTTCGATCCTCCCTTATTACATATCATCAACGCCCATTCAAGAAACCCACATTATCATAAGAATTTTCCTATCATTCTATTTTGGAGCCAAAAAAGTGGTTGTACTTCTCTTGCTAAGTGGTTTTTTTATCAGATTGACTTATTACAGACAGCTCTAAATTATAGTCCTTTCATTCATAATTATGAATATGACATATACAAAAGTACACCTGCCTATAGTGTCCGACTAGGTATAGCATTACGCGAAAAACAAAAAGAAACTTTTAAGCTTGTTCGTAACCCTTATAGACGAGCAGTGAGCTCTTTCGTATCCTTAATCGCACCTCCCTATATAGAAAATCCCGAATGGAAGCCCATCCGAAAGTTTTTATATCAAGATGAAAACTCCTCCAAAGGCCTCTCATTTAAACAATTTCTATACTATCTATTCATTAATGATGCTCAAGGAAATGATATTAACCCGCATTTCACACAACAATATATCGCTGGTGAAGAAGAATATGTGACCAATTATATATACTTAGAAAACTTCGATCAGGATATGAGAGCATTAGAAAAGCGTTTCAAATTAAAAACTGCACCAATAAATGAGTTCTCAATATCATGGCATCATCAAACTCCCGCCATGATTTATAAAGGGAATTTTAGCGAAGCCGATATTACTGACCCTTTATTTCCTCGCTACCCCACTTTCGAAAGTTTTTATGATACCGAATGTATACAACTCGTTCAAACAATATTTCAAAATGATTTCAATACGTATAAATATAGTAAAGAATACCTATACTGATTTCAATCTATTATCTTTGCCAAATAAAAAAACACCTAATATATATAAGGTGTTTTTTTATATTTAAACTATATACAATATGTTACTTAGCATTCCTTACTATTCAAGTTATTCTTCTTTAATAACTTACTTATCTTTTGTCTATCTGCCCATCCTACTCCTATTAAGACTAAACTTCCTCCTATTACTATCTTCCAAGTTAAAGACTCATCTAATAAAGCAATTGAAGCAACAATACTTATTAACGGTAAGGCATTTAAATATAATCCACTTACTGATGCCGAGACTGTCTCTAATGCTCTATTCCAAAACCAATAGGCTAAAATTGTTGCGCCTATAACAAGATACATTACACTAAATCCAGTCTTCCATGTTTCGATTTCTGGGAAACCATAGTAAAAAGTTTCTACCATTGCAAATGGTAATAAAATAACAGCTCCAATAATTAAAGTTAATGTTGTAAAAACCTTGTTTGATAAATACTGTTCTTGTTTTGGTCTTTTCAACAATACTGTATAGAAAGCAAATAAGAAAGTGCTTAATAAAATAAGGGTATCTCCTATTAAAGATACTTCTTGATTACCGTTACTAGATGGGATGGTAATAAGAAGTACTCCAGCAGCTCCCAATACAATACCGATCCAATAATTAAGCTGAATTTTTTCTTTCAAAAAGATCGCTGAAAAAAGAATTGTAACTAACGGTAAAGCAGCATCAATAATACTAACATGTAATCCACTTGTTAAAGAAATACCGTAGGATGTGAACATAAAGTAACCAGCTACACCAGTAAAAGATAGTAAACTCATTCTTTTCCACGGCACTTGTTTATGTACAACCGATTTTTTTAATTGTTTAAATGAAAATAGCAAACAAATTCCACCAGCGAAGAAAAGGCGAATAAATAACAAAGTAAATGGCTGAATAGATTCTAACGCCCACTTTGTTGGCGCAATGGCTGTCCCCCATAATATAACAGCCACTAATAACATGCATATTTCTTTCATAATCCCCCACACCCATCAATAATATATATTAATTATCTTAATTATAGATTTTTTGATGAATAAAATCCTTTAAAAGTGAAAAGACATTGTATAAATTGAAACTTTAATCAGTGGGGGTAGTTGACTTTAAAACGTCTCTATTTCATTCTTTTCTCTCATTAAGATTACTAAATTTACGGATTATGACATTTGATATATATAAATAAACACAAAAAAACCTAAGTCGAAACGACTTAGGTTTTTGCTTGGCG
>NZ_JAKUEN010000039.1:0-1804 GCF_022662915.1 Bacillus cereus group sp. BfR-BA-01453
AAGAGGTTGTCCCAAAAGTAGCTGAATAGCTACTTTTGGGCAACCTCTTTCTTTACAGAAAATATAAAAAAGAATCGTCCATCTTTGATATAATTAAGTCACCACAACCAAATCATCAAAAGAAAGGAACGATTCTCTTATGTTTATAGATTATAACAAAAAACAACTCACTTTTCCATTAGATGTTGAGGTTTATATTCCTGAACATCATCTTTCACGTGTGGTTCATACAGCTGTAGAAGCGATGGACCTCTCTATCCTCTTATCACGTTATCCAGGTGGTGGCAGACCACCTTATCACCCAAAAATGATGTTGAAAGTCTTATTATATGCCTACACAAAAGGAATCTATTCTTCTCGAAAAATCGAGGAACAACTCCATGAAAATATCCATTTCATGTGGCTTTCTGACGAAAAAACACCAGACTTTCGTACAATCAATCGTTTTCGATCAGAGCGTATGAAAGACGTGATTTATGAAACTTTCTTCTCTCTTATCGACCTATTGAAACAAGAAGGACTTGTCAAACTCGAAGATTATTTTCTAGATGGAACAAAAATAGAGGCAAATGCCAATCGATATACGTTTGTATGGAGAAAATCCACCGAAAAATATGATCAAAAGCTAGATGAGAAGTACCAAAAGATTGTCGCGACAATTGAACAAGCAAGTGAAGACGATCAGAAAGCGGAATTAGAAGAAGAACAAATGAAAGATGCTTGTCCTGTCACTTCTGAAAAAATTAAACAAACTATTCAAACCTTAGAAAAACGCCTACAAGATGAACCGAAAAATAAAACGATGAAAAAAGCGAAGCGTCAGTTGGAAAAGGATCTTCTTCCACGCAAAATAAAGTACGAAGCTCATAAAGAAACCTTTCAAGAAAGAAATAGCTTTTCAAAAACAGATACAGACGCGACCTTTATGCGGATGAAAGAAGACCATATGAAAAACGGTCAGCTTAAACCAGGATACAATCTACAAGTTGGAACTGAGGATCAATTTATTACAGGGTTTAGTATTCATCAAAAAGCGGGAGATACAACTTGTTTCATTCCTCATTTTGAAATGTTTGAGAAGTACAATCGTGTAAAACCTAAAAATGTGGTTGCTGATTCTGGTTATGGAAGCGAAGAAAACTATGCATTCTGCGAAGAGAAAAATATGAAAGCATATGTGAAATACAATACGTTTGAAAAAGAACAAACGAAAGCTTGGACGAAACAAATCGGTCGCGTAGAAAATATGTCTTATGATGAAGAGCTGGATGAATGGATTTGCGCCAATGAAAAACGCCTTATTTTTTCACATGAAAGCAAACAACAAACAAGCAATGGTTATACTTCTATCAAAAGAACGTATCGTTGTACAGAATGTTTGGGCTGTCCATTTCAAGAAACATGTGCCAAAGGAAAAGAAACCAAATCTATCAGTGTCTCTGTCAAAAATCAAAAACAGCGAAAAGAAGTACGAGAACGTTTACGTACAAAAGAAGGTAAAGAATTATATGGAAAGCGAAAAATAGAGGTGGAACCTGTATTTGGTCATATTAAATACAATCGTTTCTTCCAACGTTTTTCCTTGCGAGGCCTTTCTAAAAATCGACTAGAATGGGGTCTTATTTGTGTTGCCCATAATTTACGGAAATGGACAACAACAGCCCAATTAAAAGCGAAAAACCTCAATCATAAGTAGAAAACCCATTGTTTTTCTACTTATGATTGGGGTTTTTATCCATATACAGGAAAAATAAAAGAAGTTGTCTCCAAAAGTTCGTTTTTAACGACCTTTTGGGACAACCTC
>NZ_JAKUEN010000040.1:0-1497 GCF_022662915.1 Bacillus cereus group sp. BfR-BA-01453
TGAACTGTACCCTATAAAATGGACAGTTTAATAAAAAAGCCCTGAAAAATCAAGCACTTAAAAGATGGTTCCGATATTCGATCGGAGCCATCTTTTTTAATGTCCACTGATAACGATTATAATTATACTCCTCCATATAATCCTTTATGTTGAGCTCAAGGGATTCAAAGGTTTGACAATCTTTGTAATCTAATTCATCTTTCATATGACCAAAGAAGGATTCCATTGGTGCGTTGTCTAAACAATTGCCCCTACGGGACATAGATTGTTTGATCCCCATTTCTCTTACACGTTTCTGAAATTCAGGGTGTGTATAATGAATACCTTGGTCTGAATGTAGAAGCGCTTCAGGATGGATGACTTCTCCTAATCTCTCTTTCAAGTTATCTAATGTTTGATAGACGATATCCATTTGTAAAGAAGAGGAGACATGATAGGCTAAAATCTCTCGTGTTGTACTGTCTTTTACACATGATAAATAAGCCTTCTTTCCTTGTCCATAAAATAAATAGGTAATATCGGTTAACATACTTTTTTCAGGCTCTTCTTGATTGAATTGGCGATTTAAAAGGTTCGGACATGTTTTATGTTCTTGTGTCGCTTTTGCGATGTGTTTATAAGGGTTTGCTCGGCGAATCTTTGTCACAAGATTATATTTACGCATAATACGGTAAATACGCTTGAGATTCATACAAATTCCTTTTGTCTTTTCCAACACCATTTTGATAGAACGACCACCACATATTTTTCCTTTTCGATTAAAAATTTCTTGGATCCATTCATAATCTGTTTCATCATTACGTTCTTTTTCTAGATGTTTATCTGACTGATGAAGCCACGCATAGTATCCACTCCGACTTACCCCAGCCAGTGTACAAAGGTAACGCACCATACGTGGGAATTGGAAGCGACGTATGGTTTGTTCAATCAGTGCGTATGTTTCTCGTGGTGTTAACGCTTCTTCTGTAACGCCTGCCTTTCGAGTTCGTCTAACTTTTTTAGGAATGTCAATTCCGCTTCTAAAAACGCAATACGTGCTTCCGCTTTTTTTAATTTTTCATCAGAAGAGAGAGCTTTTTCCGAAGGGCGTCCCGTGCTTCCTTTCCCGCGGCGTTCTGTATAAAAGCCCTCTTCATCAAATTGTTCAAAGGTTCTTCGCCAGCGTTTCAAGCATTGTTTTGGTTTCTTCTCACCAATCACAGCTAAGTCAAACCCATTCTCTAAAAAGATTTGGCTAGGACCTTTTCCTTGTTGATTTTCTTTTACCGCTCTTATTTTGAAATCAGGACAATAGCTAATCGAACGTTCCGACGCTTTTAATACATTTTTATTTTTTTCTAGCTGTTTCATTTGAATCTCGTTAAAAATAATTTTACTCATTCTCCGTACCTCATTTCTATCGTTGATTCCATTATAACGAGGTTTTTTGATAAAAATACACAAAAACCCCGAATCATGGGGCTTTTTTTTAGTGTCCATGATTCGGGGTACAGTTCA
>NZ_JAKUEN010000041.1:0-1423 GCF_022662915.1 Bacillus cereus group sp. BfR-BA-01453
GGTTCCGTCAAGAAGTCTGTGTAATTTGATAAGGCCCAATACATTGGTTTATCCAGTATGAATTTATAATGATTTGGTATGTGAAAAGTGAAGCTAGCTTCACTTTTCACATACCATTTTTTAAACGGTATTTTACTCCGATAACTCTGTTTCTCCATATCTTTCTTTAAATAGTTTATAGATTTTTTCATGGGCTAGACCAAATCCAGCTGTCCGTTTAGTGGTCCAACTATTGTTATAATTATTTGATACTAAATATACGATTTTCTCCACGGATTCTATACTTGGAAGGCTATTCATTGTCTTTAAACGCTTTCTGACTTCTTTAATAGTTCGCTCAATCATATTCGTTGTGTAAATATAAGATCGAATCTCTTTTGGATATTTATAAAAAGTAAGAAGAACAGGTAAATCTTTTTCCCATGAATCCACTTCTTTTTTGTATTTCTTGCCCCATTTCTCTTTGACCATTTGAAACGCTTCTTCCGCACTTGGTAAATCTGCAGCTCTATACACTTGTTTAAAATCACTTGAGACTTCTTTCTGATCGGATTTTCTTACTTTAGACAATACATTCCTCATTTTATGGACAACACAACGTTGAACATCCGCTTTCGGATATACACTTAGAAACGCTGTTTCTAAGCCAGTTAATCCATCGAAAATACCTAGTAAGACGTTCTTTACGCCTCGCTCATGTAAATTTTCTAGAATCTCTCGCCAACCACTTGCCGATTCTCGCCCACCAACGTAAAACCCTAAGATCTCACGCTTCCCTTCCAACGTAATGCCTAAGGCAATATAAATCGCCTCTTTTTCAACCGTATCGCGGCGCACACTGAAAAATAAGCAATCTAAATAGAGTGCGGTGTAATTCGACTCTAATGTACGGGATTGCCAACTTTCGATATCATTCCTAATCTTTTCGGTAATATTAGATACAGTAGTAGCTGAGTAAGGATTACCATCTAATAAACGTTCTACAAACTTCCCGACTTGTCGTGTGCTTACACCGCTTTGATATAGACTTAGAACCGCTTCCTCTAACCAACCGTCACGACGTTGATACGGTTGAAATAAGGAGGTTTGAAAGTCACCGTTCCGATCTCTTGGGACAGACAAATCTTCTATTCGTCCAAACTTTGTATCCAACATTCTTTGATAATAACCATTTTTAGAATTAGGTTCGTCTTGAGGTTCTGTCTTTAGGAAGTTTTGAATTTCCTCTCTAAGAATCATTTCTAATTTATCTTGTACAAAGTCTTTTACCATAGCTTCAATTTGTTTACCTAAGTCTAAATTGGGTATACTATTATTAGGCATGAGGCAAAGTCTCCTTTCATTTTAGGTTCTGGATAAACCTAGGGGGTACTTTGCCTTATTTTTTGCCTAAAAATGTTTACACATACTTTTATACATCATC
>NZ_JAKUEN010000042.1:0-663 GCF_022662915.1 Bacillus cereus group sp. BfR-BA-01453
ATGTCATATTGAAAATTGGAGCGGAAGACGGGATTCGAACCCGCGACCCCAACCTTGGCAAGGTTGTATTCTACCACTGAACTACTTCCGCAAGACATGTATGAGTTATTTTATTAAAAGTGCGGGTGAAGGGAGTCGAACCCCCACGCCAAAGGCGCTAGATCCTAAGTCTAGTGCGTCTGCCAATTCCGCCACACCCGCATATTTTGTTAAAATGGTGAGCCATGAAGGACTCGAACCTTCGACCCTCTGATTAAAAGTCAGATGCTCTACCAACTGAGCTAATGGCTCTTAATGGCTGGGCTAGCTGGATTCGAACCAGCGCATGACGGAGTCAAAGTCCGTTGCCTTACCGCTTGGCTATAGCCCATTAATTAAGAATGGTGGAGGGGGGCAGATTCGAACTGCCGAACCCGAAGGAGCGGATTTACAGTCCGCCGCGTTTAGCCACTTCGCTACCCCTCCGACATACATGGTGGAGGATGACGGGATCGAACCGCCGACCCCCTGCTTGTAAGGCAGGTGCTCTCCCAGCTGAGCTAATCCTCCATTTTGCCTGGCAACGTCCTACTCTCACAGGGACAAGGTCCCAACTACCATCGGCGCTAGAGAGCTTAACTTCCGTGTTCGGTATGGGAACGGGTGTGACCTCTCTGCCATCAT
>NZ_JAKUEN010000043.1:0-576 GCF_022662915.1 Bacillus cereus group sp. BfR-BA-01453
ATGTCATATTGAAAATTGGAGCGGAAGACGGGATTCGAACCCGCGACCCCAACCTTGGCAAGGTTGTATTCTACCACTGAACTACTTCCGCAAGACATGTATGAGTTATTTAATTAAAAGTGCGGGTGAAGGGAGTCGAACCCCCACGCCAAAGGCGCCAGATCCTAAGTCTGGTGCGTCTGCCAATTCCGCCACACCCGCATATTAATTTATTTAAGAAAAATGGGGCGACTGATGGGAATCGAACCCACGAATGCCGGAGCCACAATCCGGTGCGTTAACCACTTCGCCACAACCGCCATGATTTCTGGTGCCGACTAGAGGACTTGAACCCCCAACCTACTGATTACAAGTCAGTTGCTCTACCAATTGAGCTAAGTCGGCTAAATGGTGGAGGATGACGGGATCGAACCGCCGACCCCCTGCTTGTAAGGCAGGTGCTCTCCCAGCTGAGCTAATCCTCCATTTGCCTGGCAACGTCCTACTCTCACAGGGACAAGGTCCCAACTACCATCGGCGCTAGAGAGCTTAACTTCCGTGTTCGGTATGGGAACGGGTGTGACCTCTCTGCCATCA
>NZ_JAKUEN010000044.1:0-502 GCF_022662915.1 Bacillus cereus group sp. BfR-BA-01453
AAAAGAACCAACAAAAGAAGTTGAAGAATCAAAAGAAGAGGTAAAAGAACCAACAAAAGAAGTTGAAGAACCGAAAGAAGAAGTAAAAGAACCAACAAAAGAAGTTGAAGAAACGAAAGAAGAAGTAAAAGAACCAACAAAAGAAGTTGAAGAATCAAAGGAAGAGCCAAAAGAACCAACAAAAGAAGTTGAAGAATCAAAAGAAGAAGTAAAAGAACCAGGAAAAGAAGTTGAAGAACCAAAAGAAGAAGTAAAAGAGCCAACAAAAGAAGTTGAAGAACCGAAAGAAGAGTCAAAAGAACCAGCCAAAGAAGTTGAAGGTCCGAAAGAAGAGTCAAAAGAACCAGCCAAAGAAGTTGAAGGTCCGAAAGAAGAGTCAAAAGAACCAGCCAAAGAAGTTGAAGGTCCGAAAGAAGAGTCAAAAGAGCCAACACCAGGAATTGAAGGTTCAAAAGACGCAGTAAATCAATCAGCAGTAGTTCAAGAACAAAACGTGAATAAT
>NZ_JAKUEN010000045.1:0-485 GCF_022662915.1 Bacillus cereus group sp. BfR-BA-01453
GGGGTGAAGTCGTAACAAGGTAGCCGTATCGGAAGGTGCGGCTGGATCACCTCCTTTCTATGGAGAATTGATAAGCGCTGCTTATCAATATAAGTTTCCGTGTTTCGTTTTCGTTTAGTTTTGAGAGTTCAATAAAAAGTATTGACTCTTAAATGAGGATATGATATAAATAAATCCTGCAATTTGTATGGGCCTATAGCTCAGCTGGTTAGAGCGCACGCCTGATAAGCGTGAGGTCGATGGTTCGAGTCCATTTAGGCCCACCATACAACTTGGGGCCTTAGCTCAGCTGGGAGAGCGCCTGCCTTGCACGCAGGAGGTCAGCGGTTCGATCCCGCTAGGCTCCACCAAAAAGCTATTTTAAATAGCAAATGGTATGTTCTTTGAAAACTAGATAACAGTGTAGCTCATATTTTTTAATTTTTAGTTTGGTTAAGTTAGAAAGGGCGCACGGTGGATGCCTTGACACTAGGAGTCGATGAAGG
>NZ_JAKUEN010000046.1:0-425 GCF_022662915.1 Bacillus cereus group sp. BfR-BA-01453
TCGGCGGTTCGATCCCGTCATCCTCCACCATTTAGCCGACTTAGCTCAATTGGTAGAGCAACTGACTTGTAATCAGTAGGTTGGGGGTTCAAGTCCTCTAGTCGGCACCAGTTTTTATTGTAAGAGCCATTAGCTCAGTTGGTAGAGCATCTGACTTTTAATCAGAGGGTCGAAGGTTCGAGTCCTTCATGGCTCACCATTTTTAATGAATATGCGGGTGTGGCGGAATTGGCAGACGCACTAGACTTAGGATCTAGCGCCTTTGGCGTGGGGGTTCGACTCCCTTCACCCGCACTTTTAATGAAATAACTCAAACATGTCTTGCGGAAGTAGTTCAGTGGTAGAATACAACCTTGCCAAGGTTGGGGTCGCGGGTTCGAATCCCGTCTTCCGCTCCAATTTTCAATATGACATGCCGGGGTGGC
>NZ_JAKUEN010000047.1:0-410 GCF_022662915.1 Bacillus cereus group sp. BfR-BA-01453
GGTGCTCTCCCAGCTGAGCTAATCCTCCAAAAGTGGTGACCCGTACGGGATTCGAACCCGTGTTACCGCCGTGAAAGGGCGGTGTCTTAACCACTTGACCAACGGGCCAAATATTATAAATCCTATGGCGGAGAGCAAGGGATTCGAACCCTTGATACGCTTGTGACGTATACACGATTTCCAATCGTGCTCCTTCGGCCAACTCGGACAGCTCTCCAATGGCTCCGCAGGTAGGAATCGAACCTACGACCGATCGGTTAACAGCCGATAGCTCTACCGCTGAGCTACTGCGGAATAATATTGCCTGGCAACGTCCTACTCTCACAGGGACAAGGTCCCAACTACCATCGGCGCTAGAGAGCTTAACTTCCGTGTTCGGTATGGGAACGGGTGTGACCTCTCTGCCATCA
>NZ_JAKUEN010000048.1:0-393 GCF_022662915.1 Bacillus cereus group sp. BfR-BA-01453
CACCGTGCGGGTTCGACCCCCGCCCTCGGCACCATATGCGCCCGTAGCTCAATTGGATAGAGCGTTTGACTACGGATCAAGAGGTTAGGGGTTCGACTCCTCTCGGGCGCGTTTTCTTTCGGGAAGTGGCTCAGCTTGGTAGAGCACCTGGTTTGGGACCAGGGGGTCGCAGGTTCAAATCCTGTCTTCCCGATACTTGTTTGGGGCCTTAGCTCAGCTGGGAGAGCGCCTGCCTTGCACGCAGGAGGTCAGCGGTTCGATCCCGCTAGGCTCCACCAAAAAAAGTTCTTTGAAAACTGAACGAAACAAACAACGTGAAACGTCAATTTTTATTTTAGATGCTAGACAAACTAACTTTATTGGAGAGTTTGATCCTGGCTCAGGATGAACGCT
>NZ_JAKUEN010000049.1:0-291 GCF_022662915.1 Bacillus cereus group sp. BfR-BA-01453
CAACGTCCTACTCTCACAGGGACAAGGTCCCAACTACCATCGGCGCTAGAGAGCTTAACTTCCGTGTTCGGTATGGGAACGGGTGTGACCTCTCTGCCATCATTACCAGACATTATTCTTTTGAGACAATCATTATTATAACTTATTTTCTTTAAAAGTCAACAAGTTTTTTATGTTCTCTCAAAACTAGATAACATTGCTACATATTATATGGTTAAGTCCTCGATCTATTAGTATTCGTCAGCTCCACATGTCACCATGCTTCCACCTCGAACCTATCAACCTGATCAT
>NZ_JAKUEN010000050.1:0-286 GCF_022662915.1 Bacillus cereus group sp. BfR-BA-01453
CACCGTGCGGGTTCGACCCCCGCCCTCGGCACCATATGCGCCCGTAGCTCAATTGGATAGAGCGTTTGACTACGGATCAAGAGGTTAGGGGTTCGACTCCTCTCGGGCGCGCTTTTAATAACGGGAAGTGGCTCAGCTTGGTAGAGCACCTGGTTTGGGACCAGGGGGTCGCAGGTTCAAATCCTGTCTTCCCGATATTCCCAAAAACATGGGGCCTTAGCTCAGCTGGGAGAGCGCCTGCCTTGCACGCAGGAGGTCAGCGGTTCGATCCCGCTAGGCTCCACTT
>NZ_JAKUEN010000051.1:0-277 GCF_022662915.1 Bacillus cereus group sp. BfR-BA-01453
AAATAACTCATACATGTCTTGCGGAAGTAGTTCAGTGGTAGAATACAACCTTGCCAAGGTTGGGGTCGCGGGTTCGAATCCCGTCTTCCGCTCCAATTTTCAATATGACATGCCGGGGTGGCGGAACAGGCAGACGCACAGGACTTAAAATCCTGCGGTGGGTGACCACCGTGCGGGTTCGACCCCCGCCCTCGGCACCATATGCGCCCGTAGCTCAATTGGATAGAGCGTTTGACTACGGATCAAGAGGTTAGGGGTTCGACTCCTCTCGGGCGCG
>NZ_JAKUEN010000052.1:0-258 GCF_022662915.1 Bacillus cereus group sp. BfR-BA-01453
GGGGTGAAGTCGTAACAAGGTAGCCGTATCGGAAGGTGCGGCTGGATCACCTCCTTTCTATGGAGAATTGATAAGCGCTGCTTATCAATATAAGTTTCCGTGTTTCGTTTTGTTCAGTTTTGAGAGAACTATCTCTCATATATAAATGTATGTTCTTTGAAAACTAGATAACAGTGTAGCTCATATTTTTTAATTTTTAGTTTGGTTAAGTTAGAAAGGGCGCACGGTGGATGCCTTGACACTAGGAGTCGATGAAGG
>NZ_JAKUEN010000053.1:0-252 GCF_022662915.1 Bacillus cereus group sp. BfR-BA-01453
GTCCCAACTACCATCGGCGCTAGAGAGCTTAACTTCCGTGTTCGGTATGGGAACGGGTGTGACCTCTCTGCCATCATTACCAGACTGTATTCATTTAAGACAAGAATTATTGTAACTCATTTAACTTTGAAAGTCAACAAGTTTTTTATATTCTTTCAAAACTAGATAACATTGCTTCATATTATATGGTTAAGTCCTCGATCTATTAGTATTCGTCAGCTCCACATGTCACCATGCTTCCACCTCGAACCT
>NZ_JAKUEN010000054.1:0-248 GCF_022662915.1 Bacillus cereus group sp. BfR-BA-01453
TTTTCTACATATTTCTTCTCACCATTTGGATTGATCCATTTCTCTCCCTCATAAGAAATAATTTTTAACCAGCCACTTGTCGTTCCATCAATAACCAGTAACTCTTGTGCTAAAAAGACTTGCCCTTGACCTCCTTTTGAAGATACAAAAGATGGCTCATTGTACGTATAGAATGATTTTTCTACATATTTCTTCTCACCATTTGGATTGATCCATTTCTCTCCCTCATAAGAAATAATTTTTAACCA
>NZ_JAKUEN010000055.1:0-240 GCF_022662915.1 Bacillus cereus group sp. BfR-BA-01453
AGGCATGTTAACCACTACACCACGGGACCATTTGGTTGCGGGGACAGGATTTGAACCTGCGACCTTCGGGTTATGAGCCCGACGAGCTACCGTGCTGCTCCACCCCGCGATAATATTATTCATATAGTTTATATGGTGGAGGATGACGGGATCGAACCGCCGACCCCCTGCTTGTAAGGCAGGTGCTCTCCCAGCTGAGCTAATCCTCCAAAAGTGGTGACCCGTACGGGATTCGAACCC
>NZ_JAKUEN010000056.1:0-233 GCF_022662915.1 Bacillus cereus group sp. BfR-BA-01453
GATTGATCCATTTCTCTCCCTCATAAGAAATAATTTTTAACCAGCCACTTGTCGTTCCATCAATAACCAGTAACTCTTGTGCTGAAAAGACTTGCCCTTGACCTCCTTTTGAAGATACAAATGATGGCTCATTGTACGTATAGAATGATTTTTCTACATATTTCTTCTCACCATTTGGATTGATCCATTTCTCTCCCTCATAAGAAATAATTTTTAACCAACCACTTGTCGTT
>NZ_JAKUEN010000057.1:0-228 GCF_022662915.1 Bacillus cereus group sp. BfR-BA-01453
TGATGATGGCAGAGAGGTCACACCCGTTCCCATACCGAACACGGAAGTTAAGCTCTCTAGCGCCGATGGTAGTTGGGACCTTGTCCCTGTGAGAGTAGGACGTCGCCAAGCTATTTATATCATCGCGGGGTGGAGCAGCACGGTAGCTCGTCGGGCTCATAACCCGAAGGTCGCAGGTTCAAATCCTGTCCCCGCAACCAAATGGTCCCGTGGTGTAGTGGTTAACAT
>NZ_JAKUEN010000058.1:0-224 GCF_022662915.1 Bacillus cereus group sp. BfR-BA-01453
TGATGGCAGAGAGGTCACACCCGTTCCCATACCGAACACGGAAGTTAAGCTCTCTAGCGCCGATGGTAGTTGGGACCTTGTCCCTGTGAGAGTAGGACGTTGCCAGGCAATCCGGAGGATTAGCTCAGCTGGGAGAGCACCTGCCTTACAAGCAGGGGGTCGGCGGTTCGATCCCGTCATCCTCCACCATTTAGCCGACTTAGCTCAATTGGTAGAGCAACTGA
>NZ_JAKUEN010000059.1:0-221 GCF_022662915.1 Bacillus cereus group sp. BfR-BA-01453
CGTGTTCGGTATGGGAACGGGTGTGACCTCTCTGCCATCATTACCAGACTGTATTCATTTAAGACAAGAATTATTATAACTTATTTAACTTTGAAAGTCAACAAGTTTTTTATATTCCTTCAAAACTAGATAACATTTGCTACATATTATATGGTTAAGTCCTCGATCTATTAGTATTCGTCAGCTCCACATGTCACCATGCTTCCACCTCGAACCTATCA
>NZ_JAKUEN010000060.1:0-219 GCF_022662915.1 Bacillus cereus group sp. BfR-BA-01453
GCTAGTAATCGCGGATCAGCATGCCGCGGTGAATACGTTCCCGGGCCTTGTACACACCGCCCGTCACACCACGAGAGTTTGTAACACCCGAAGTCGGTGGGGTAACCTTTTTGGAGCCAGCCGCCTAAGGTGGGACAGATGATTGGGGTGAAGTCGTAACAAGGTAGCCGTATCGGAAGGTGCGGCTGGATCACCTCCTTTCTATGGAGAATTGATAAG
>NZ_JAKUEN010000061.1:0-218 GCF_022662915.1 Bacillus cereus group sp. BfR-BA-01453
GCTAGTAATCGCGGATCAGCATGCCGCGGTGAATACGTTCCCGGGCCTTGTACACACCGCCCGTCACACCACGAGAGTTTGTAACACCCGAAGTCGGTGGGGTAACCTTTTGGAGCCAGCCGCCTAAGGTGGGACAGATGATTGGGGTGAAGTCGTAACAAGGTAGCCGTATCGGAAGGTGCGGCTGGATCACCTCCTTTCTATGGAGAATTGATAAG
>NZ_JAKUEN010000062.1:0-217 GCF_022662915.1 Bacillus cereus group sp. BfR-BA-01453
CGTGTTCGGTATGGGAACGGGTGTGACCTCTCTGCCATCATTACCAGACTGTATTCATTTAAGACAAGAATTATTATAACTTATTTAACTTTGAAAGTCAACAAGTTTTTTTATATTCTTTCAAAACTAGATAACATTGCTTCATATTATATGGTTAAGTCCTCGATCTATTAGTATTCGTCAGCTCCACATGTCACCATGCTTCCACCTCGAACCT